>NZ_CALYLP010000003.1:0-502500 GCF_944896145.1 Bartonella sp. B1098
CCCCACCCCCCACACAACACACTCCAGATCCCCAATCTCATCCACAGCCCCTTAGCTTAGATCATTATAATCCTATTTATTATTAAATATTGAAAAGAGAGTAAAAAGCTTAATTATTTTTTAATAAAACTTTTTAGCATTTAAAATACAAAAGGTGATAGTGAAAATTTAAGCAATATTTTTTTATTTTTAACTAATATTTTCTTCTTCCATAAAAACGATGCTTTTGTTTTTTTAATTTGTTTTTATGGTAGGATGCCGATGAAAATTTGATGGGACGAGGCTCTGTTAAAAGCTCAAAGCTTAAAGCACCAGAAAAGGGTTGTACTGTTATAAGTTTTACTTCTACAATATCACTGAGCTGATAGCCTTTATGGCTATGTTGTCCTATAAGAACATGTTGCACTTCATCAAAATGATAATAATCATTTTTAAGTGTAGAAATATGGACAAAACCATCTGTATTGAGTTTATCAAGTGAAATAAAAAGACCTGCTTTTGTAACTCCAGAAATGCGGCCTGTAAAAACACGGCCAATTTTATTCGTTAAATAGTGCGCAACAAGCCGATCAATCGTTTCTCTTTCAGCGATCATTGCACGACGCTCATATAAAGAAATTTGCGTAGCAATTTCTGCAAGATTTTGTTCTTGTGTATTCGTTAATTGATCATTTCCTAGTTTGAGAGCTTTAATGAGTGCTCGATGAATAATGAGATCAGCATAACGGCGAATTGGTGATGTAAAATGTGTATAGTTCTGCAAATTCAAACCAAAATGGCCACTATTTTTAGGATTGTATTCTGCTTGTGATTGTGAACGCAAAATAACTTGATTGACCAGCTCTTGTTGTTCGGTATGAGCGACCTTTTCTAAAATTCTATTAAGGCGTATTGATGTTAATTCTGCACTTTTGGAGAGTGATATCCCTAAACTTTGAAGAAAATTTCGCAATATTTCTTGTTTGGCAAGAGAGGGTTTGTCATGAATACGATAGATAAGGGGCTGATGATGTTTTTTTAATGTTTCAGAAGCTGCAATATTGGCTTGTATCATAAACTCTTCAATCAAACGATGCGCTTCTAAATGTTCTTCACTCACAACATCTTGGATGCATCCACTTTGATCAAGAATAATCTTTTTTTCTGCTATTTCTAATTTTAGGGGCTGTCGACGATCCCTCGCGATTTTAAGGCACGCATAAGCTTCCCATAAAGGTTGCAAGATATTCTCAAGCAGGGGAGCATTTTTTTTATGGATATGTTCTTTTCTTGCCAATTGTACTTCTTGATAGGAGAGTTTGGCTCTTACACGTATCATAATGCGATGAAAACTATGTTTTTGTTTATTACCGTTTGCATCAAAAATCATACGAACGGCTAAAGCTGGTCTTTCTTTTCCTTCACGCAGAGAACATAAATCATGAGAAAGGCGTTCAGGCAGCATTGGTACAACAGTATCAGGAAAATAAATAGAATTTCCGCGTTTTAATGCTTCTTTATCTAAAGCACTTCCTGTTTTGATATAGTAAGAAACATCTGCAATGGCCACAATAATAATCCAACCACCATTATTTGTTGGGTCCTTATCCTTGCTTGCATAGATTGCATCATCATGGTCTTTTGCATCTGGTGGATCAATCGTAATAAATGGTAATTGTCGCCAATCTTCGCGATTATCCATATTGGCTGTTTTGATGTGTTTAACTTCCTCAAGAACGCTTTCAGGAAAAATATAAGGAATTCCCTTTGAGAGAAGAGCAATCATTGAAAGTGTTTTCTCACTCTTAATATGCCCTAAAACATTTTTTATTTGCGCACTTTTCAGTCCATAACCCGTATTTTTTTTTATTTCAACTTCAACGAGATCACCCGTTTCGACCTTTATTTCTGGAGACATTTCAACGATGAGCTCATTGGTTTTGCGGTCTATAGGATCAAGGCGCCATTGATTATTTTCCAATTTTCGGATAACACCCAATGTGCTCTTTAGGGATATATCAATTTTACGAATAATTCGCCCCGTATAAGAGGGGCTTTGAGAATTTTTATTTCGAAAAATTTTTACAAGAACATGATCTCCAACGCCAATGTTCCCTCCTTTTATATGACGGAAAGAGTGTATTTCAATATTGGGTTTTGACGTATCTTCCCATTCAAAAGGTTGTGCAATAAAACCACCATCTTTATCACGACCGCTAATTTTTACCAAAGCAACAGGGGGTAATTTTCCTTTGTTTATTGCTCTTTTGCGCTGTTTAGATATAAGATTTTGATCCTTTAATGCACGTAATATATCTCTAAGCCAGATACGAGAATCACCTTTTAAATTAAAAGCTTTGGCTATTTCTCGTTTACTTGATCGATCAGGGTTTTCATTAATAAAGGAAAGAATTTCTTCCTTATTGGGTAATTTTCCTCCCCTGACTGAGGAGAGGAATTTTACGTTTTTTTCACCTTTAGCCAAATTTTATATCTCTTTTGTTTTTGCTTTTGTTTTGGAAGAAGCTTTTTTTGACGTTGTCTTTTTACTCGATGCTTTAGCTGATATAAGTTCTAGTGCCTCTGAAAGGGTTACACTAATGGGATCTTTATCTTTTGGCAATGTTGCATTAACTTTACCCCAATTGACATAAGGACCATAACGTCCATTGCGCACAGTAACAGTTCCTCCTTCGGGATGCTCTCCTAATGTTGCCAATGCTGCAGATGTTGTTCTGCTTTGCTTGGTTTTATTTTCTTGTTGTTCTGCCAATACTGTAACAGCACGATTGATACCAATATCAAAAACTTCATCCGCATGAAGAAGGCGCGCAGATTTTCCATTATGACTAAGGTAGGGACCATAGCGTCCAATTGTCGCCGTGATCATTTTGCCAGTTTCAGGATGAATGCCAATTTCACGGGGAAGAGAGAGTAAAGCCAAGGCTTTTTCAAGAGTTATATTTTCTGCCTGCCATTCTTTTGGTAGCCCTGCACGTTTGGCTTCTTTGCTTTCACCTCGTTGAATATAGGGACCAAAACGGCCATTGCGAAGAGAAATATCTTTTCCTGTTTCAGGATCAATACCAAGCATAAGAGGTTCGTCATTGTGCACAGCTTTATTTTCTTCTTCTGTCTCTGTCCCAAGTTGGCGTGTGTATTTACATTCAGGATAATTGGAACAGCCAACAAAAGCACCATACCGACCGAGTTTTAAGGATAATTGACCATCTTTACAGAGAGGACAGGAACGTACATCACTTCCGTCTTCGCGTTCAGGAAAGGCGAGAGGTGCTAATGTTACATTTAAAACATCAAGGACATTGGCGATACGCAGTTCTTGGATATTGCTAATAGATGCATTAAATCCGTCCCAAAAATCACGCAACACGTCTTTCCAAGAAAGTTTGCCATCAGAGATAAGATCCAGCTTTTCTTCAAGATCTGCTGTGAAACCATATTCTACATAGCGATTAAAGAAATTTTCAAGAAAGGCTGTAACAATACGCCCCTTAGCATCAGGAAAAAGTTTCCGCTTATCAATGACAATATATCCACGATCACACAATGTTGCCAATGTAGAGGCATACGTTGAAGGACGACCAATTCCTAATTCTTCAAGTTTTTTAATTAATGAGGCTTCAGAATAACGGGAAGGGGGCTCTGTGGTGTGTTGTACAGATTCAACTTTTTCTTTTGTAAGTGCTTCACCCGTGTTTATTTGTGGTAAACGTGTTGTTTCATTTTCTTCATTATTTTCTTCGTCTCGTTGATCCGTATAGACGGAAATAAATCCGTCAAAACGAACAACAGATCCTGTTGCACGAAGATTTGCATGGTTGTCTCCCTGCTGGGCTTCAATTTCAACGGTTGTACGTTCAATTTCAGCAGAACGCATTTGGCTGGCAATAGCGCGTTTCCATATCAGTTCATAGAGCTTTGCCTGATCACTGTCGAGAAAGTGATGGACTTGGTTGGGGGATCGTTGAAAATCTGTTGGACGGATAGCCTCGTGTGCTTCCTGTGCATTTTTCGCCTTTGTTGAATAAAAACGCGGTTTTTCAGGAACATAGTCCTTTCCAAAAGATTCATGAATTACCTTTCTTGCTGTATCAATGGCTTCTGGCGCCATTTGCACACCATCGGTACGCATATAAGTAATAAGTCCCGCCATTTCACCTTTAATTTCAATCCCTTCATAAAGCTTTTGGGCAATTTGCATCGTGCGAGAAGCTGAAAAGCCTAATTTTGAAGAAGCCGCTTGTTGGAGTGTAGAGGTTGTAAAGGGAGGAAAAGGATTTCTTTTTGTAGGTTTTGCTTCAACACTGAGTGTGTGATATTGGGACTTCTCCAACATAAGGCGAATTTGATCTGCTTGTTCTTGAGATTGAATATCAAGTTTGCCAATCTTCCTTTGATTAAACATCGTCAATCTTGCTTGGAAATGATCATTTCTAATGGTTTTTAACTGTGTTGTAATGGTCCAATAATCTTCTTTGATAAAATGCTCTATTTCTGATTCACGGTCACAAATAATCCGTAAAGCAACCGACTGAACGCGCCCAGCAGAGCGTGCACCAGGGAGTTTACGCCATAAAACAGGTGAAAGCGTAAAACCAACAAGATAGTCGAGAGCGCGACGTGCAAGATAAGCATCGACCAGTGATGTATCGATATCACGTGGATTGTTCATAGCATCAAGCACAGACTTTTTTGTGATGGCATTGAAGACAACTCTTTTAATAGGTTTATCTTTTAAAACTTTTTTTTGATGAAGAACATCCAGAATATGCCATGAAATAGCTTCCCCTTCACGATCAGGGTCTGTTGCTAAGATAAGGCTATCAGCTTCTTTAACGGCTTTTGCTATTTCATTTAAACGTTTAGCAGCCGCAGAATCTATGTCCCATTTCATTGAAAAATCTTGATCCGGTAAAACGGAGCCATCTTTTGCAGGCAAATCACGAACATGTCCAAATGATGCGACAACTTTGTATTGAGACCCAAGATATTTATTAATTGTTTTTGCTTTTGCTGGAGATTCAACGATAACGATATTCATAATTTTACCCGAATATTGAAATAAAAAACTTTTTTATAAACGCCTTTCACGCGAATAGCTAATGGCAATTGTTTAAGAACACATAAAAAAAATATTAGCCATATAAAAAACATGAATATTGTACAACTTGTGATTGTTATTATTAAAGTGCACCCTATATAGAATTACACGATTTATTTTCCACTGTTATTACAAAAACATACGGCGAAATACTAAGATAACGTCTATTGAGAGGTAGGAGGGGAAATGCTCAAGGATAGAGGATTATGTTTATAAATCATTTGAAAGTTATCCAATATATTACAGACATGTCAAAGCAAATGAATCAGATGGCGCGTCAGGCGCATAGTCCGCTTTTAGCATTGCTTTTGGATATGGTTGCCAAAGAAGGGCAAAGCATTATTAATAGTGCTGAGGCTCTTGGGGAAGATCAAGATTCGACAATGACACACAACCACCAGAGTGTCGAATAAGCTTTCCAGCAAGCTCGAGTTCTACCAATAAGAGGTAGAGAGTTGGGAGCGGGACACCTGCATGGGTGCTGAGTGTATCTATGTCGATTGGCGTTGTTGAAAGAGCACAGAGAACTGCTGCGCGTGCTGCATCATCATCTGTTAAAGAGGAATGGGAGTTTTTTTCGTCTGCTAAATTAAAATTCTCCGTTTCAAGTTGTAAAGAGGGTGGTGCCTCAAAAAAATTGAGTTGGGAATTTGGAAGCGGTGAAATTAATGGCGTAAGTGTTTCGATGATGTCAGAAGGATGTGTGGTGAGGAGAGCTCCATCCTTGATGAGGTTGTTTGTACCAACAGATCTTGGATCAAGTGGAGAACCGGGAATAGCAAAAATCAACCGTCCCATTTCAGCGGCTTGACGTGCGGTAATTAAGGACCCTGAATGCAGGGCTGCCTCCACAACCAACAAACCAAGTGATAGAGCTGCAATAATACGGTTTCTTCTTGGAAAATCGATAGCGCGCGGCTTCCAAGAGATGGGCATTTCGCTGATGATGGCTCCACCATTGGTGATGATATCTTCATGCAACTTTTTATTTTCAGGAGGATAGATATGATCAATTCCCCCAGCCATGACTGCAACGGTTCCTGTTTTTAAGCTTGCTTGATGCGCAGTGCTATCAATTCCACGAGCAAGCCCAGAAATTGTTACAAAGTCTGCTTCTCCGAGAAAATGGGCAAATTGAGCTGTAAGCTTTTTCCCAGCAGCTGAAGCATTTCGAGAGCCTATAATGCCAATAGACGTTTTTTGAAAAATTGAAACATTACCTTTGATAGCAATAAGTGGCGGAGGGGCTTCTGTAACTTTCAGAAAAGCTGGATAATCTGGTTCTCCCATACCGATAAACCGAACACCTAATCTTTCAGCTTCTTGTATTTCTTTTTCTGCATCTTCTAAGCTTGCTATTTTAGTAGATGCAGAACCACCCCCTTTTCTAATAAGCTCTGGCAGCGCTGCTAAAGCATTTTCTGCTGTTTTATAATGATCAATGAGATTGCGAAAACTAACAGCTCCAATATTTTCACTGCGCAATAACCGTAACCAGCTTAGACGTTGACGATCAGTAAGCAGGATTCCTTTATTTATCTCTGTTTTGCGTACCAACCTTACTTTCTTCCCCACTTAATAATCTACTGATATTTGCAGAATGTTTTATAAACACAAATAGGCTCATCGCGATCAGCATACAACAGAAATAAAAATCGGAAAAATAAAAAACAAATATCGGTGTGATTGTAACTGCAATAAGCGCAGATAATGAAGAATAACGCATGAGGAGAAAAATTGCACTCCATACAATAATAAAAATAATTGCTGCAGGCCAATACACTCCTAAGCAAACCCCTAAATAGGTCGCAACACCTTTACCTCCTTTAAATTTAAGCCATATGGGAAAAAGATGTCCTAAGAAAGCAAAAAAACCCGCTAGAGAAATAAGGATACTATTGTCGAGCGGATCGTTAAAAAACTTTATAACGAAAACAACGATAGCTCCTTTCAGCATATCACAAAGAAGTGTTAGAGCAGCAATTTTTCTATTTCCTGTTCGTAAAACATTTGTTGCTCCAATATTGCCGGAACCGATTGCTCTTATATCGCCAAGTTTGGCCAATCTCGTCAACAGAAGACCAAATGGAATTGAGCCAATGAGATACGATACGAGGAAAATAAACCATGGAGTGGACTGAAAAAGTATTTCTGCTTCATTCATAAAGAATCTCATTAAGTTTGTTGATCAAGTTTAAAAACGGATTTCCCTTTCACAAAGGTCTGGAGGACACGTCCTTGAAAACGTGCCTTTTCAAAAGGGGTATTTTTTGAACGTGAATAGAACTTTTCTGTCGAAACAACCCATGGTTCTTCAAGATCAACCACAATAAGATCTGCATAAGCACCTTTCTTTAATGTTCCTGCATTGAGTCCAAAGAGCTTTGCAGGCATCGTTGATAAAATTTCAGTTATCCGGAGAAGAGATAGGCTCTCATCATGATAAAGACGCAAAGTTGCACTCAATAAGGTCTCCATACCAATAGAACCAGCCGCTGCATCATTAAATGGTAAATGTTTTGTATCCATACTCTGAGGGTCATGGGAAGAGACAATGACATCTATCGTCCCATCTCTTATTGCTTCAATCAGTGCTATCCGGTCTTCTTCTGTACGCAATGGGGGCATGAGGCGAAAAGAAGTTTGATATTGACCAATGTCATTTTCGTTGAAAGATAAATGATTAATCGATACACCGGCTGAAATTTTCTCACTGCGTTGCTTGCTTAAGCGAAGGGCATCAGCAGAGAGCGCTGTCGATATCTGAGCGGCATGATAGCGTGTTTGCGTTAATGCTGCTAAGCGCAGGTCCCTTTCAAGTGGGATCACTTCTGCTTCGCGGGGGATGCCAGAAAGACCAAGCCAGCTGGCGAGCAGTCCTTCATTCATCACGCCTTGTCCTGTAAGATCTTTATCTTGCGTTTCGTGGATCAATGGGACATCAAAATCGCGTGCATAAGTCATTGCACGTCGCATAACAGATGAATTTTGGAGTGTTTTTTTTCCTTCACTAAAAGCAACGGCTCCTGCATCCTTGAGCAAACCAAATTCAGTTATTTCTTGTCCGTTGAAATTTTGTGTGATTGCCGCAACGGGATAAATATTGACCGATGACATTTCCTGGGCTGTGCGCTTAATGAATTGAACGAGGGCAACATTATCAATAACTGGGTGCGTGTCTGGCATCATAAGAAAGGAAGTAATACCACCTGCTGCGGCAGCTTGACTTGCAGATGCAATTGTTTCACGATTTTCATTTCCTGGTTCTCCAACAAAAACACGCGCATCAACAAGTCCAGGAAGAATTGCTTTGTTTTGTGCATTAATAACTTTTGCTTCTGCAGGGATTCCCTGATTCAAAGCTTCTTTTCCAGCGGCTATAATTTGCCCATTTTCAACAATAACTGTACCAATTTCATCGATTGCGCGTGAAGGATCAATAATACGAGCCTGTTGAAAAACAATTGGTTTTATCATTTTTTTTCTCCATTGATCTTCAAGCGTGAATCTAATAAAGCTTCCATGACCGCCATACGCACTGCAATTCCCATTTCTACTTGTGTATGAATCATACTTTGTGGTCCGTCGGCGATATCCGATGCAATCTCCACACCACGGTTTATGGGACCAGGATGCAAAATAATACAATCGTTTTTCGCATAAGCTAAATTTTCTTTATGTAAACCAAAATAATGAAAATATTCACGCGTGGAGGGAATAAAAGAGCCCGTCATCCGTTCATGCTGTAAGCGTAACATCATGATAATATCAGCATCTTTAAGGCCTTCTTTCATGCTATTAAAAACCTCAACACTCATATGATTAATTTCGGTGGGTAAGAGTGTTGAAGGAGCAACAGCACGAACACGAGCACCCAAAGCATTAAGGCTAAGAATATTAGAACGTGCAACACGTGAGTGCAAGATATCTCCGCAAATGGCAATCGTTAATCCTTCAATACGACCTTTTGCTCTTTTAATGGTCAGAGCATCTAATAAAGCTTGAGTTGGATGTTCATGAGCACCATCACCTGCATTAATGACACAACAATCAACTTTTTGCGCTAATAAAGCTGCTGCTCCCGCACTGCTATGGCGAAAAACCAATATATCTGGCTTCATCGCATTAAGCGTTGCAGCTGTATCAAGTAACGTTTCCCCTTTTTTTACAGATGAGTTGCCGATCGCAACACTCATCACGTCTGCTCCCAACCTTTTGCCGGCTAATTCAAAAGAAGATTGTGTTCGCGTAGAGGCTTCAAAAAAGAGATTAATTTGAGTCCGTCCACGCAAAATAGATTTTTTTTTATCAATTTTGTTAGAAAGGATAACGTTTGCTTCTGCACGATCAAGCAATGTATTAAGGTCTTGTACACTCAGATCTTTAATAGCCAAAAGATGTTCATGAGGGAAAAGTGGAAAAAATTTATCTTGAATCATAGCATTCTTCTTTATCTCTCTTTAAAACAGATTAAACAAGCATTTGTTTGAATATGATAAATGTTTCTTAACTCTAAAAAGACAAATAGTCTATGATATGAATGATTTGAATACAGGAATAGACCTATGAGTGCTGTCTCTGCGCAAAATGCTCGTCGAAAAAATACATTTCTTAGCGATACGCTTATGTTTCGTATGGCTTCTACTTTGCCTAAGTTCTTATTAGCAAGCTTTGAAGAAATAGGGGATTTTGCTGCGAGTCGAGAAGCATGGAAGCTTTCCTGCTCAGCGAATCATTATAAGCCTTTATTGTGTTATAACGATGAATGGGGACAGTCGGTAGAAAAATTAGAAATACATTCTTCCTATCAAGACCTTCAACGATATTCTAGACAAGCGGGGTTGGTGACCTCGCTTTGGGAAAATACTTCTTCAGAAAATGGAGTACGTTATCAAGCACGTGCAATTCGTTTGGCTTTATCTGCTGGTTTAGAAACAGGGCATTTGAATGAGATTATTATAACGAGTGCAGCGATTGCCGTCTTAATTAGTGATAATGAGCTCTTCAAAAAATGGCAAAATGTCCTTTTGTCACGCCAATATGATTCTTCATCAAGGCCTATTCATCATAAAAAATCCGCTTCTCTGACGTGTGCCTTTGATGATATTGAACAATACGCTTTCAATTTTCCAAGTGTTAAGAAAATTTCTTTCGATGAAAATATGGAACGTGATCTGTATCGCTTAAATGTCGTAAAAACTAATGTGATTAATCCTACAGCTGATGGGTATCTTGTTAGTGCAGATTTAAATGGTCATTTAAGTTGCTTTTTTGTTCCACGTATACAGGAAAATGGTGCATTAAATGGTCTGATATCGATTCGTCATTTAATTCAGCGTTCTGGAGAACTTTTAACACCAGAGGGGGTTGTTGATTTTCAAGGCAGTTATGGTTGGCTTTTGGGAAATGCTGGAGAAGGTCTTAAAGTTATTAAAGATATCGAGACGATGATGCGTTTTGATCAATCTGTCATATCGGCAGGTGTTTTGCGCGCCGCCCTTCAATTTGGTATAGATTTTTTCCGGAAAAAAATGCCAAATCAGCCTTTACCACCACTGACAGAACGTATTTTTGCAGATATTGCATTAGATATTGCAGCTTCACAAGCATTGGTTTTGCGTTTAGCGCGAGCCTTTGATAATGCAGCAAATGACCGTTCTGAAGCAGCTTTCGCTCGCATTATGACACCTATTATTGCTTATCACGTCAGTCAATTGGTTGTGCCTATTATTGGTGAAATTATTGCACAACTTGGTATTGAAAGCTTTATAGAGAACAATCCATTATCACAAATGTTGCATAATGGACCTGCGCGAATTGTGAGAAATAATTCGGCTAATCAATTGGTAAAGGATGCCATTCTTATTGCTGAAAAGGCACCGGGATTGTTTCAGAAATTGTTAAAAAAAATTTCTCTTGATATTGGCCCAGCAGGACCACGTGCCATTGAAATTATTAAGTCTGCCGGTGATATGGCAGCAGCAAATGAAGGGGCAGGAAGGTTTTTTGTTGAACAAGTAGCCTATGCCGCCGCCGCCGCCTCATTACGTTCTACGGACATAGAACATGTTGCAAATGCCTATATGGAAAGCCGCCTTGGGGGACAATGGAGATCTTCCTACGGGATGCTCATTGCGCGCTATAATGCAGGGCATTTGCTTAATGTTCTCTATCCTTCCATATGATGAAAGTTTTGAATTCTATTGAGTGCACCTTGCAATATAAAAGCAGCAGCTGCTGAATCAATTCTGCTTGCTCTTTTAGTGCGCGATACATTCATTTCTAAAAGAGAACGTTCTGCGGCAATGGTTGATAAGCGTTCATCCCAAAAAACAAATGGAATTTCTGTATGCACTTTCATATTACTTACAAAAGCTTTCGTTGCTTGAACACGAGAGCCACTGCTTCCATTCATGTTAAGAGGTAAGCCAATGATAACAACGCCTACATTTTCATGATCAAAAATTTTAATCAGTGCGTGAGCATCTTCTGTAAATTTTTTTCGCTGGAGCACAGGACGCGGATTTGAAACAATTAGCCCCATATCAGAAATCGCAATTCCGATCGTTTTTGTTCCTAAATCTAAGCCTGCTATTGTTTGTCCAGGCAAAAGATGTGTCATAACTTCATTGATATTAATAACAGTCATAAGAATTATAATACGTTTTTTAATATTTCAGATCTATAATTATATTCTCTATTCATGTTATCTAATATTCTTGCGCTTGCAAGCGCAGCCTTGTATAGCCAGAATAAAGATTAATGCATAAAACAAAAAAACAGAAAGGCGTAAAGAGTATGTCTGTTGATCAAGAAACCGTCAAGCGGGTTGCTCGTTTAGCGCGGATTGCCATCCATGATAATGAGATAGAACCTATGACAAAAAAATTCAATGCTGTTCTCGGTTTTGTAGAGCAGTTAAATGAAGTTGATGTCAGTGAAGTTGAGCCATTAACATCTGTGATACCGATGACTCTACGAATGCGTGAAGATCGTGTTACAGATGGCAATAAAGCAGCAGATATTGTCGCCAATGCCCCTGTTACAGAAGAGAATTTCTTTCTTGTCTCAAAAATTGTTGAGTAACTTTTTATATTTTTGAAATTTGAGAACCAATATGACTGATTTAACAAACCTCACAATTGCACAAGCTCGTGATGCTCTCATAAAGAAAAAGCTCAAAGCAACGGAATTAACGGAAGCTTATTTAAAAGCAATTGAACTGGCTAATCCAACTTTGAATGCTTATGTAACAATAACAGCAGAACAAGCAAGAAAAATGGCTGCTGAATCAGAGGACCGCTTGGCGAGAGGAGAGGGGGGGACTTTGGAAGGAATCCCCTTAGGAATTAAAGATCTTTTTGCAACCCGTGGTGTTCATACTCAAGCCTGTTCAAATATCCTTGATGGTTTTAAACCGCTCTATGAATCAACCGTTACCGCTAATTTATGGCAAGATGGTGCCGTGATGTTAGGAAAACTTAATATGGATGAGTTTGCTATGGGCTCCTCTAATGAAACATCATATTATGGTCCCGTTATTAATCCATGGAGAAAAAAAGGCTCGAATGAAAAACTCGTCCCCGGTGGTTCTTCAGGGGGATCGTCTGCCGCTGTTGCGGCACAAATTTGTGCGGGTGCAACAGCAACAGATACAGGTGGCTCAATACGTCAACCAGCAGCTTTTACTGGAACTGTAGGAATAAAGCCGACTTATGGACGTTGTTCACGATGGGGCGTTGTCGCGTTTGCTTCATCCCTCGATCAAGCTGGACCTATTGCTAGAGATGTTCGTGACTGTGCTATCTTACTCAGATCAATGGCCTCTTTTGATGAAAAAGATTCTACTTCCATGAATTTACCAGTTCCTGATTATGAAAGTTATCTTGGTCAATCAATTAAAGGAATGAAAATTGGTATTCCAAAAGAATATTATCTGGATGGAATGTCTTCTGAGATTATTGAACTTTGGCAAAAGGGAATAAATTGGTTAAAAGATGCGGGAGCTAAAATACACGATATTTCTTTACCCCATACAAAATATGCTCTACCTTCTTATTATATTATAGCTCCTGCAGAAGCTTCTTCTAATTTAGCGCGTTATGATGGTGTCCGTTTTGGTTTGCGTGTGCCTGGAAAAGATATTATTGAAATGTATGAAAATACGCGTTCTGTTGGTTTTGGTGATGAAGTTAAGCGGCGTATTTTGGTTGGGACTTATGTTCTTTCATCAGGCTATTATGATGCCTGTTATCTAAGAGCTCAAAAAGTAAGAACACTCGTAAAACGTGATTTTGATCAATGTTTTGATTCAGGCATTGATGCTATTCTTACACCAGCAACTCCAACTCCTGCCTTTGGTATTGCTGATGAAAAAATAAAAAATGATGCTGTCGCAATGTATCTTAATGATATCTTTACAGTACCGGTTAATATGGCTGGTTTACCAGGAATGTCTGTTCCTGCTGGTTTGTCATCAAATGGTTTACCCCTAGGATTGCAACTGATTGGTAAACCTTTTGCTGAAGAAGTTATTTTTCAAATAGCACATATTATTGAACAAGCCGCAGGAATATTCTGTGCAGAAAAATGGTGGATATAATCATTAAACTGAAAAACATTTCTCATCACTGATGAGAAATGTTTTCTTAAAAGTGAGGAGGAATAGGTTCTATTTCCTTAATTTTTCGTCTTTATCCACCAAGATAGGCTTCTTTAACGCGCGGATCAGAAAGCATAGCTTTTCCTTCACCGTGAAATAAAATATGCCCTACCTCTAAAATATAAGCATAATCAGCGATAGAAAGTGCAGCAAATGCATTTTGTTCAATAAGAAGAACAGTTTTTCCCATATCATTAATTTTGCGGATAATCGAAAAAATCTCCCGAACGAGAAGGGGGGCTAACCCCAACGAGGGTTCATCTAATATAACCATATCAGGATTGCTCATGAGTGCGCGCCCTACAGCAACCATTTGTTGTTCTCCACCTGACATTGTTCCTCCCAACTGTTTTGATCTTTCACGTAGGCGTGGGAAAAGATCAAATATCCATTCAATATCACGAGAAATTCCCTGTTTATCATGACGGATATAAGCACCAAGATGGAGATTTTCTAAAACAGTGAGATGAGGCATAATACGTCGCCCCTCAGGGCTTAGAGCAATTCCTAATCGTAAAATTTCTTCTGGTGATTTTTTAATAATTGATTCGCCATTATAGGTAATTTCTCCATAAACAGAGCGATTAAGTCCTGTAATAGAGCGTACAATACTGCTTTTCCCAGCACCATTGGCCCCAATTAAAGTAACAATACTTCCTTTTTTTATGGACATAGAAAGATTTTGAACAGCTTTAATGGCACCATAATGAACGTGAAGATTTTTTATTTTAAGAATATCCATAAACATCTCCGCCAAGATAAGCTTCAATAACTTTAGGGTTATTACGAATTTCATCTGGTGTGCCACTGGCAATGCAACAGCCATATTCCATAACCAAAATATGTTGGCAAAGCCCCATAACCACTTTCATATCGTGCTCAATAAGAAGAATTGTAAGATCAAAGTCTTTTTGCACTTTTGCTATGAATTTTCTAAGATCTTCACTTTCTTGAGGATTCATGCCAGCGACAGGTTCATCAAGAAGAAGCAATTTAGGCTTCGTGGCTAATGCGCGTGCAATTTCTAAACGCCGTTGTACACCATAAGGTAAAGCTGTTGCTAATTGATTGGCAAGGTGATCAAGTTGTAGCCGCTCAAGAAGCTCCATGGAATTTTTATAAACTTCTCTTTTTTCTTTCATTGCTTTTGAAAGAAAGAGGGCTGACGAAAACCAAGGATATTTTTGACGGACATGAGCACCCACCATAACGTTCTGTAAAACTGTTAACCCTGAGAAAAGACGAATATTTTGAAATGTTCGGGCAATATGACGTCTACAAACAATATAAGGAGGTTCTCCAGAAATTTTTTGTTCATCAAAAAGAATAGTACCACTTGTAGGGGCATAAAATCCAGAAATCATATTAAAAACTGTTGTTTTTCCTGCACCATTGGGACCAATTAATCCAGTTATGCTTCCTCGTTTAATGGCCATATTAACATTATTGACAGCAATTAATCCGCCAAAACGCATTACAATATCATTGAGTGAAAGAAGAGTGTCGTTCATAGCTTTCCCTCAGACTTAGAAAGCCTTTTGCGTATTAGAAAGCTATAAATTCCATTCCATGAAAATTCACGTTGTCCCATCAACCCTTTTCTCCAAAATAAAATAATTACCAGCAATAAAAGAGAGAAAACAACCATGCGAAGTCCTGGTGTTTCTGGAATATGTATAAAACCTAAGTCAAATGGACTTTCAATAATACGAAGCCATTCAAGCATGACTGTAATGATAATGCTGCCAATAATGCTTCCTGTAATTGAACCAAGACCACCAGCGACAACAATCATTAAAATATTAAAAGTGAGCAAAAAATTAAACATTTTCGGATCAATGGTTGAAATAAGAGCAGCCATTAATGCGCCACCTATCCCTGCAAAAAACGCTCCAACAGTAAAAGAAAAACTACGGTAGAAAAAAGCATTAATTCCCATCGTTTTCGCAGCAATTTCATCATCACGAATAGCCCGTAGTACATTACCCGTATTGCTTCGCAGTAAGAGAACAATAAAGAGAACTGTAAATGCTAACCAACCATAGTTCCACCATAATGTTGCATTTTGAGGTATTCCTTTGATTCCCAAAGAACCATTTGTGAGCGATGTTGCATTCGTAATGATAATGCGGATAATTTCTGCAAAACCCAATGTTGCAATCCCAAGATAATCACCACCAAGACGTAATATTGGCAAAGCAATCAATAAACCGATAATTGCTGCACACAAACCACTGACAACAACAGCAACAAAAAAAGGGAGTTGTAGATGGGACAAAGGTTCAGCGATAGGCTCAAGAATCCACATCATCTCTTTTTGTTCAGGAGAAAGAAGTAAAATTGCGCAGACATAAGAACCAATAGCCATAAAGCCGGCATGTCCAAGGGAAAACATACCTGTAAAGCCATAAATCAAATTAAGCGAAATCGCTAAGATCGCATTAATAGCAATCAGATTGATGATACGGAGTGTATAGTCATTAAAATGCTTATCTGCATAGAACAAAAAAACGATAAGAATGAAAATACTGATACACGATAAAAAAATTGTCGCTGACTTTGCCATTAGATTTTCTCCTGACTTTTTTTACCCATTAATCCCGTGGGCAATACTAATAAAATCAGAATCAATAAAATGAAAGCGAAGGCATCACGATATCCAGATAGCGCGGGAAAAAATGCGATAATCATAATTTCAATAAACCCTAATAACAATCCTCCCAACATTGCTCCTGGTATCGAACCAATACCTCCGATAACAGCAGCGATAAAGGCTTTAAGACCAGGAAGAACGCCCATATAAGGCTGAATTTGAGGATAACGTAAAGACCACATAATGCCCGCTATAGCGGCAAGCGCCGAGCCTATCCCAAATGTAAATGCAATGACTTTATTGACAGAAACCCCCATCAAACGCGTCGTTTCAATATCATGAGAGATTGCACGCATAGCAAGACCAGGTTTTGTTTTATGGATAATCCATAACAGTAAAACGATAAGAATCAATGACACAATGGGAACAATCAGTGACATGGGAGCAATTCTAATGATACCTTCTGCTTCTGATCCTAGATGCCATAAAAATGGTGTTACCAGAAAATCTGGTTGTTTTACACCTTTTGGAACACCACTAAAGAGTACAGTAGCAAGATTTTCAATAAAAAAAGAAACACCGATTGCACCGATAAGTGCCGAAATACGCGGTGCATGGCGTAAAGGTCTATAGGCAAATTGATCAACAATAATCCCCACTGCACTTGTAATAAAAATGGAAAAACAAAGAGCTAAAACCCAGATCGGTGTAAAATTTTGTGGGGAAATTTTAAAATAATAAACAAATCCTAACGTAAGAATTAAAAAGACAGCAATCCAATAAGTTGGAGGGCGCTTTTTAAATCCTATAAAGACTGAATAGTAAATAAGAGCAGCGAGGAATAAAAGAAGAAATGCAGCCCAAGCCGGCATAAAGCTAATTGTGGAAAAGAAAACAAAATAAGCCCCCAGCATAAAGATATCACCGTGAGCAAAGTTAATCAGTCTCAATATCCCGTAAACCATGGTGTAACCAATCGCGATAAGTCCATAAAGAGACCCCAATGCCAGTGCATTAAAAAAATACTGGATGAACATTTCCGTGCTCATCTCTCATCCTTCCACATTTGTTAATTTACATAGGATAATAAGAAAATTTTAAGATTCTGGTTGAAAAAAATATTCTCAACCAATTCTTGCATTCCAATTTTAATAAGTACAACTCTTAAATTAAAAAGCAGGTTTAACTTCTTCTAAATAAACACGTTTTCCATCCTGTATTTTAATGATACCAATCGGAATCGTAGGGTTATGATTTTCATCCATCGACATATTACCAAAGGGTGTTTCAAAATCTTTTAACTTGCTTAATGCAATGGTAATTTTCTCACGATCAGCGCTGCCAGCATTTTCAATAGCCTTCATGAACATCATATAACTTGTGTATCCCAAAACTGAATTGATATTTGGCTCTTTGTCAGGATAAGATTTTTTCCATTCTTCCGTGAATTTTTGGGCAGCAACTGACATATTTGACATATCCTCACTATAGGGAAGTGTCGTATGTAAGAAACCTTCTGCAGCACTTCCTGCAATCGTAATGGTTTCTGGATTATCCATGGCATCTCCACCCATAATCTGAAACTTCGCCCCTAATTCACGCGCTTGTTTCATGATGATCGCACCTTCAGAAAAGTAAGATGGAATGAATAAGATATCAGGTTTTTGCGCGATAATCTGTGTGAGAACAGCTGAAAAATCCTGATCTCCGGAATTATAATTTAAATTTGAGATAACTTCACCACCTAATTTTTTGAAAGCACGTGCAAAATAACTCGCAAGACCGATGGCATAATCGCTTGAAATATCTTTGAGAATAGCGGCCTTTTTTGCATGTAAAATCTGGCTTACATAAGTCGCGATTCCTATCCCTTGATAGGAATCAATAAAACAAGCGCGAAAGTAATATTTTTTACCTTGTGTAACAAGGGGACTCGTTGAAGAAGTTGCAATGGTGGGAGTCTTTGCCTTTTCAGATATTTCACCACCTGCTAGTGAGAGTGAAGAACCATAGCTACCAATGATTCCACTTACCTTTTCACTTGCTGTTAAACGCATAACAGCATTAGCCGCTTCCACTTTATCAGACTTGTTGTCAATAATAACAAGTTCTACTTTACGTCCCAAAATTTCTGGAACTTGTTTATGAGCTAATTCGATACCTCGAATTTCAAGCTGACCTCCAAAGGCATTTTGACCGCTTAACGGAAGATAAACACCAATTTTGATAGGTTCATTCGCATAAACATTTGCTGTAAGTGCCATGAAAGCTGTGATTGTCGTAAGGATTTTCTTCAATTGCATTGCGCATTTTCCTTAATTGAATTGTCGTTTTTGCACCTTATATTGAACTTCTTCATCATGCAAGTTGCACATTAATGAAAATATCATTATGTAAAAAAACTTTTAATATGACCTTTTTTCTAGCGCACTCTTTGTAAGATATGTAAAGCGTACAATCAAATAGTTTTATAAATATTTTTTATAAATTTCATGTTGATATTAACATGTAAGAGATACGACAATATGGGGAAATCTTATCTTGGGACTTGCGTGTTGATACAAGAGCAATGTTTACTTAAACCTAGAGAATCAATATCGTGCAATTTATAAGCTACAGGATCACGTTATTATGACGAGTAAGGATGCATTAAAGGATTGTTCCCTATCTGAGGATAGTATAGGTGCTTATGGGGAGATTATCGAAATCAGTGGTGTCATTAAGTGGTTTGATGGAAGTAAGGGCTATGGGTTTATTGTACCTGATTTACCTCATTTCCCCGATATATTATTGCATGTTACAGTCATGCGAAGGGATGGTTTCCAAACGGCTTTGGAGGGCGCTAAAGTTATTTGTGCTGTGGAAAAGACGGAACGAGGATTAAAGTGCGTTCAGGTGAAATCTATCGATTGTTCTTCAGCGGTTCATCCATCAGAAGTTCCAGCCCGTACTCATGTTGTTGTTACTCCAGAAAGTGGACTAGAACGTGCAATTGTTAAATGGTTCAATCGTGACAAAGGTTTTGGTTTTCTTAGCCGTGGGCAGGGAACAGAAGATATTTTTATTCATATGGAAACATTGCGCCGTTTTGGTTTAGCAGAGCTTCGTTCAGGACAAGTTGTTCTTGTCCGGTTTGGTAAAGGGGAAAAAGGTTTGATGACAGCAGAAATTTATCCAGATATAGGATTTCCTTTTGCTACACATTAAATCGCTACTCATTGAACTTTCCAGTAAAATCAATATTTTTTTGTATTTTTAAAGGATGGTTATTGCGTAAACAGCTATAGAAGTATCTCTGTTATAGCACTCGTGAATTTATAAACTAAATGAGAAAAATGTGCCTATTCTATTGAATAAAATAAAAGAAAATAAGGGAAGAGCTTTCTTGTTTTTTGGCTTTTGAACTCTGATATTTTTTATTTCAGAAACAAAATTTAAGATTTTTTTGTGGTGGAGACAAGAATGTTAGAACCTTTTAAAAAAGGGTATATTATTTTATCGGCGATACTTTTTATGTTAGAAATGCTCGTTGTTGTCGCGAAGGAGCCCATGGAAATTCCTATTCATCCGATTCCTTTAGAAATACACACAAACCAAGATACAATTTCTTATAAGGTAGAGATTGCTTTTACCCCCTCTCAAGCAGCAGCTGGTTTAATGTATCGGACTGATTTTCCACGCGATCGTGCAATGCTTTTTAAGCAGCAAAAGAGTTATCAATCGGAAGAGGAACAAAAGTTTTTTATGTGGATGGCCAATACACCTTTGCCCTTAGATATGATTTTTTTAAACTCTGAAGGGGTTATTGTATCGATTATTGAAAACACTTCTCCATTTTCAAAAAAGACCATTTCATCAGGCGTTCCTGCAGCTTTTGCACTTGAGATTAACGCTGGTGAAGTTTCTGAAAAGCAGATAAAAAAGGGCAATGTGGTTATTCATCCTGTCGTTTGTGGAAAGTGTGATAAAAAATGACAGCTGAGGACGTTCGTTTTTTTGAATATGATGGTTTGCGATTTGCTTATCGAGAAGAAGGGCAGGGCGCACCTATTTTGTTGATTCATGGTTTTGGATCTTCTGCACGAGTGAATTGGTATGCAACGGGTTGGTTTCGTATTCTCACTGAAGCAGGGTATCGTGTTATTGCTCTTGATAATCGGGGCCATGGAGATTCAGTTAAAAGTTATGATCCTAGCTTTTATACACCTCAAGCTATGGCTGGCGATGCAGTCAAACTTTTACAGCATTTAGAGTTATCTAAAGTCCATGTTATGGGATATTCTATGGGGGCTCGTATTAGTGCTTTTATGGCTCTTTTACATCCAACACATGTGAACAGCGTTATTTTTGGTGGTTTAGGTATTGGTATGGTAACGGGAGCAGGAAATTGGAAACCTGTTGCTGAGGCCCTTCTGGCCGAAGATCCCTCTACCATTACTAATACACGTGGTTTAATGTTCCGTAAATTTGCTGATCAAACAAAAAGTGATAGACGTGCTCTGGCCGCTTGTATTATCACATCAAAACAGGAGTTAACGGCGTCCGAAATTCATAAAATTGAACAACCTGCACTTGTTGCCGTTGGTTCATTAGATGAGATTGGCGGTGCTGCAGAGCCATTAGCAGCTTTGTTGCCTTGTGGTGAAGCTTTATCAATTCCTGGTCGAGATCATATGCTTGCTGTAGGTGATAAAGTTTATAAAAAAGGTGTTATCAATTTTCTTTCTCGTTATCCTATAAAATAAAGATTTTTGATAGATCTTAGCATTTTCAAAAATGCCCAATATTTTCGCGTATAAACTGAAAAGCTTATTTAAAATTTTCTATTTTGACATAAGTTTTTATAAAAAATAGGTAGAAAAATAAACTCTCATTCACTTATTTTGTGTATTTCTTAAACTATGTAATTCCTTTAAGGTTAGATAACTATATTTAAAATTCTTTGAAAAGAATTATTTTTAAGTGATGTAATAATGTTTTTTTGCTAAAAAATGTAGTTTTAAATAAAAAATTATTATTATTTTAATTTTCTATAGAAAGGATAAAATTATAAATCGATGATTAATTTTTCTTCTAAACATGCTTCATAAATGCAGATGCTAAAATTGGAGATAAAGTAAGATTATTTAAATATACAGTTTTCTGCCATTTTTTTATCTATACGGGTATATTTAATAATGATAGACTCCTTTTATAAAAGTTCTTTATGAATATATAAAGAAAGACCTGTAAATATATGTAATATTAAGTCAATATTCAGATTAAGCTTTTTTACTGGCTTTACAGAATCAAAGGAATATCTTATTCGCGCGACACGCAATTATTTTAATCGTCTCAAAAAACAGGAGAGCGTAGTGAATGCTGATGAAATAAAAAAACTTGATAATTATTTAAAAAATACATTCCAAAACTCAGCATTGCAAGTCAGAGCACGGCCTAAAAAGGATGATTCTTGTGAGGTTTATATGAGGGATGAGTTTTTAGGCGTTATCTATCGAGATGAAGATGAAGATGAGCTATCCTACAATTTCTCAATGGCTATATTGGATATTGATTTAGAAAATTGATTGGCTATTGATCCTTGAATGAAGTCTTTTTTCCATAAGGTTTATATGAGTTTTAATGCTTTAAAACTTGTATGATTATGGCGTGCAATAATAAGGTGATCATGGATTGTAATCCCTAATGCATTTGCTGCGTCTTTTAATCTGTATGTCATTGTTATATCTGCATCGGAGGGAGTGGAATCACCAGAAGGATGATTGTGGACTAAAATAAGTCCTGACGCGGATAATTCTAAAGCTCGAGAAATAACTTCACGAGGATAAACAGGGGTATGATCAATGGTTCCAGTTTGTTGTACTTCATCGGCAAGTAAGCCGTTTTTCTTATCCAGAAATAAAATACGAAATTGTTCACGTGTTTCGTGAGCCATAACCGCTTTACAATACGCTAATACTTTATCCCATGATGAAAAAATATCACGTTTAAACAATTGCGCACGAGCAAGACGTCCAGCAACATCTGAAATAATTTTTAAATCAATTGCCGTTGCGGGACCACATCCTTGAACTTCTTGAAGTCGATGAATATCAGCTCCTAACACATCTGCGAGTGAACCAAAATGTGCTATCAAATTTTTAGCTATAGGTTTTGTGTTTGTGCGAGGTATTGTGCGAAAAAGCAATAATTCAAGATATTCATAATCTTCAAGTGCATTTCCTTTTGACTTTAAATAGCGCTTTCGAAGACGTTCACGATGTCCTTGATAATGTTTATCAAGCTGTGTGTTTTTCTTAGGGTCTTTACTTTTTCTTTCTGATACTGGGGTGGATGGAGAACTTGATGTTAATGCAAAGTGATTACTTTGAATATCTTCTTTTTGATTTAATTTTTTAGCCATAACATCTCTACAGTGGATTAGGTCTGAGAATTTGGAATATAAAAGATATTTTTAGGCGATTGTGTAAATATTTCATACCCTTCATTTGTAACACCAATTGTATGCTCATATTGTGCTGTCAGAGAGCGGTCACGAGTAACAGCAGTCCATCCATCAGATAAAATCTTAACTTGTGGCTTACCAAGGTTAATCATAGGTTCAATCGTAAACATCATCCCTTGTTTTAATTCGACTCCTTCTCCAGGATTTCCATAATGGAGAATATTGGGGGCATCATGAAAAAGCTGACCAATACCATGTCCGCAAAAATCTCTCACAATTGAGCACCGTTCAGATTCTGCATACTGTTGAATGGCAGCACCGATATCACCTGTCGTTGCTCCAGGTTTAACGACAGCGATTCCTCTCATAAGGCTTTCATAGGTTATTTGTAAAAGGCGTTCTGCAGCACGTCTGATTTTCCCAACAGGATACATACGACTTGAATCACCATGCCAACCATCAAGAATAAAAGTCACATCAACATTCACAATATCACCTTCTTGCAAGGGTCTTTTATTGGGAATACCATGACAGACAACGTGATTGATAGATGTACAGCATGAATGGCTGTATCCATGATAATTTAAATCAGCAGGAAGAGCTCCTTTTTGGGCACCAAAAGTAAATACAAAATCATCAATTTCTTGTGTAGTGACGCCAGGTTTAATAATATCCATAAGAGCATCAAGGCATTCTGCCGCAATACGACCAACTTCACGCATTTTAGCGAAAGCATAGTCATCGAAAATGCGAATTTTCCCGTTAAATTTTAAAGGGATTTTATTATATTCAATATATTCAATCATTGTTTTTTCTGTTTTCTATTTTTACTCTCTGAATCGGAAAAATACCTTCTACACTTACGTGACACTTTACAGCATAACATTCTACCCCTGATTTTAATGCTAAATCAAACTTACGTCCATAGAGTGGATCAAGATCGTGACAGATTGTAAAAGCTGCACAATCTTCCCGTTGAATAACATACAGCATAGCAGCTCGTTTTCCTTGTTGTACGATTTGTATGAGTTCTTCAAGGTGACGGGCACCCCGTTTTGTTGCGCTATCAGGAAATTCTGCTAATCCTTTTTGACGAATAAAATGAACATTTTTGACTTCTAGGTAACAATCAGGAAGATTGTCATTCCGTAGAAGAAAGTCAATGCGTGATTGTATCCCATAGCGTTGTTCTTTTAAAATCGTTTTATACCCACTTAATTCTGGTAGTAATCCGTTTTGAATTGCTTCTAACGCAAGTTTATTCGGTAAAGTGGTATTAATACCAACTAAAGTATTATCGGATTCAACAATTTCTAATTGATAGGCATATTTTCTCTTGGTATTTTTATGATATGAAAGCCAAACTTTGGCGTTGGAAGCTGTCAATCCAAGCATTGATCCTGTATTTGGTACCGACACAGTGAAAATATGTTGGTCATCCTGTTTAACATCTGCAAGGAAACGTTTATAACGACGGATAAGCTTTGCAGGAAAAAGTTTGGGAATAAAGTACATATTTCTTTTTTAGGATTTATGATTTCATAATTCAACTGAGATTATGATTTGTAGGAGTTATTCCCTATTTAAAAAGATAAAATGGATGTAAAAAACGCTACGATATCTTATATAAATTGTTATAAACTTCATCGTTCACTTTAATGGCTTTTTAAATTTTTATGAGAGAATCTACACGCGTTGAGTGAAAAAATAACATTGTCTATAATTTATTATTAAACAGTATTAGCGTACTGTGAAGAAGGTTCCATTAAAAAATAGTGGAGAGGGAGATTATTTAAGTGAAACTAGGTAAGGTTGATGGCTGGAACGAATAAGAATCGTGAAAATTTAACAAATGGACCCATTATTATTTTAGTTGAACCGCAGCTTCCGGAAAATATTGGTATGGTCGCAAGGGCAATGGCAAATTTTGGGCTTTCTCAACTTCGGCTCGTCAAACCTCGAGAAACATTTCCAAATGAAAAAGCTAGAGCTGCTGCAAGTAAAGCTGATCATGTCATTAACAACACCGTGATTTTTGACACATTACGTGATTCAATTGCAGATTTACATTATGTTTTTGCTACAACAGCCCGTGAAAGATGTGGATTTAAAACTGTAAAAAGTGCTGTTGAAGCAGCAAATGTACTTCGTCAGCGTGAGAATATCGGACATAAAACAGGTATTGTCTTTGGAAGAGAGAGATGGGGACTAGAAAATGATGAAATCAGCCTTGTTGATGAAATCATCACTTTTCCAGTTAATCCTGCTTTTGCATCACTTAATATTGCACAAGCGGTTCTTTTGATGTCTTATGAATGGATGAAAACAGGTCTAGAAAATGTAAGCGATACGGCATTTCGTGCAGCAGAGATGGAGCCTGCAAATAAAGCAGTGCTTCATGGTTTTTTATCTCAATTGGAAGAGGCTTTGGATATCCGTGGGTATTTTAGACCCCGAGAACGAAAAGAGGTTATGCTTACAAATTTACGCTCTGTTTTTACGCGTGCTAACTTTAGTGAATCTGAGGTTCGCTTATTGCGAGGAGTTATATCTTCATTGGATCATTTTTCTCCTCAATATCCACGGGGGAGTAGAGCCCCTAAAGAGCGTGATCGTCAAAAAATTAAAAACAAATGTGAAAACTGATGGATGAACGACCTATTCTTTTTTTTGATAGTGGTGTTGGTGGTTTAACAGTGTTGAGGGAAGCGCGCGTTTTTATCCCTGAAATACAATTTATTTATGTGGCTGATGATGCTGGATTTCCTTATGGTAATTGGGAAGAAAATGTTTTAAAAGAACGCATTTTAAAGATTTTTACAAATCTTTTAACACGCTATAATCCCGCCTTATGTGTGATTGCTTGCAACACTGTTTCTACATTGATGATGACAGATCTACGACAGAATTTTCCTCATGTCCTTTTTGTGGGAACGGTTCCTGCTATTAAATCAGCTGCTGAACAAACGAAATCTGGTTTTATTTCCGTATTAGCGACTCCTGGAACAGTTAAACGTGCCTATACAAATGAATTAATTAACTCTTTTGCTGGACAATGTCATGTTCAGCTTGTAGGAAGTGAAAAGCTTGCTGGATTTGCTGAAGATTATTTACGAGGAAAATCTATCGATTTAGAAGAGTTAAGAAAAGAAATCCTGCCATGTTTTGTAGAAAAAAATGGCAAATATACTGATGTTATTGTTTTAGCCTGCACTCATTATCCTTTTTTGATTAAATTCTTTCGTGAACAAGCTTTATGGTCTGTTGAATGGATTGATCCAGCAAAAGCGATCGCCAAACATATCAGATCATTATTACCTTTGTCGGAAAAAATACATCAGCACCCCATAAAAAAATATCAAGATTTTGCGTTGCTGACATCGAGAAATATCACTTCTTCAACGGAGCAGTTGTTAAAAGGATTTGGCTTAAAACTTATGAAAGGTGTTGACTTTGAGATACAGGATCAATAAAGATACTCTAGCTTTTTCTTTCAAGAAAATGGCTATCATTGACGTGTCCCGTGGATAGCTTTGCATATGGTATGTTAAGCTATTCTGTCAGTCTTTTTTATTTAAAGGCAGAGGAGGGCGCGTTTCCTTGAGATTTTCAGATCTCGTGTTTTATTTTAAAGGAAATGCGATGAGTAAACGCGAAACAACAAAATATAAAATTGACCGACGTATGGGAGAAAATATTTGGGGGCGTCCAAAATCTCCTGTCAATCGTCGTGATTACGGTCCAGGTCAGCATGGGCAGCGCCGTAAAGGAAAACTTTCTGACTATGGAGTGCAATTGCGCGCTAAACAGAAGTTGAAAGGATTTTATGGTGATATTTCAGAAAAGCAATTTCATAAAACTTATGTAGAAGCTGCTCGTCGGCGAGGTGATACAGGTGAAAATCTTATAGGTCTTTTAGAATCTCGTTTGGATGCTGTTGTCTATCGTGCAAAATTTGTGCCTACGATTTTTGCTTCTCGCCAATTCATTAATCATGGTCATGTGAATGTAAATGGGCGACGTACAAATATTCAATCATATCGTTGTAAGCCAGGTGATGTTATTGAGGTTCGGGAAAAATCAAAACAACTTATTTTGGTTTTAGAATCAGTACAATTAGCAGAACGTGATGTCCCCGATTATATTGAAGCAGATCATAAACAGATGAAAGCGACCTTTACACGTATTCCTGCTTTTGCAGATGTTCCTTATGCTGTGCAAATGGAACCTAATTTGGTCGTTGAATTCTATTCTCGATAATTTTTATGAGAAAAGTTGTTTCTCTTCTATTATTATAATTTCAAGCTATTGTGTTGTTTTTATAATCTTTGAAGTCAGAAAATATTTTCAAATGGTTCTATAGTAAGTTTATTACACTATTTTAGTGTTATAAACTTATATAGTTCCATTTCTTTTTTTCGTATCTATTTTTATAAATTCAAAAAACTTGAAATGTAAGTTTGCTTTATATTTGTTTCTGTCTTTGCAAAATGAGCTATTACTTGTGCAGGATATGGTCTTATGAATGATGTTTCCGTTGAATATCAGGCAATAGAAGAAAACGAAAAGAAAGATGATCTTTTGGCAAGCAAAGAAGATGATTGCCATCCAATATTTCGGCGTGCTCCTTCAAGTGTGGAGTTTAATAAATTGCGTAAACGACTTTTGCGTCATATGCGGCAAGCTTTAGATGATTTTTCTATGTTCTCTACTGGAAAAAAATGGCTTGTTGCTTTATCAGGCGGAAAAGACTCTTATGGTTTATTAGCACTTCTTTTAGATTTAAAGTGGCGTGGTCTTTTACCCGTTGAAATTCTCGCTTGTAATCTTGATCAAGGACAACCAGGTTTTCCTAAACATATTCTTCCAGACTTTTTGAGTTCTTATAAAATTCCCTATCGTATTGAATATCAAGATACTTATTCCATTGTTACAGATAAATTGACAGAAACACAGACATACTGTTCACTTTGTTCTCGATTGCGACGTGGTAATCTCTATCGCATTGCACGTGAGGAGGGTTGTTCGGCATTAATTTTAGGGCATCATCGTGATGATGTTTTGGAAACGTTTTTTATGAATTTGTTTCACGGTGGACGATTAGCCGCTATGCCTGGAAAACTTAAAAATGATGAAGGCGATCTTTTTGTGCTACGTCCTCTTGTCTATGCTGCTGAGGAAGATATAGAAAAATTTTCTCAAGCAATGCAATTTCCGATTATTCCTTGTAATCTTTGCGGTAGTCAAGATGGTTTACAACGTAATGCAATGAAAGAAATGCTGAAAAATATCGAAAGAGAAATGCCAGGACGCAAAGATACAATGATCGCGCTTTAACGAACGTGCGCCCAAGTCATTTACTTGATAAGAAATTCTTTGATTTTAAAACGTGTGAATAAAAATGAAGCATTTTTAAAAATAAGTTTGAAGATTTTAAAATAAAATACTTATTTATAATGTTAATTTATTGCTTTACAATTTTACAATCGTAAGAGTTTTATGTCAAATTTGCTTATTGTATCCATAAAAAACATCCTCCTGCATATCACAAGCGGAACTCTTGGACGTATAAAACACAATTTAAAGAGCTTCTTTTAAAATTGGTTTGCTTTTTTTTAAAGTAAACATGAAAGAGCCTTGTAGATTTTATCTTATCCTGTTGTGCAATAAAACATTGTCATTTAGAGCGGTAAACGAAGAGAATATAAAATTCTTGATAAAAATTAAGTTGTTTTTAGAATGTACAGCGATCATTCAGGACAGGGATTGCCTATAAATTCTCATGAAGTAAGTCACATAAGTAACCAAACCCTATTGTGAGCAGTTGCTTTTTTATAAACTAACACTGATGGAGAACTTTATCATTGGGATGGGAAGAAGCTCAATTTTTTAAACGGCTATACCATAAAGGTCATAAGCATCTGATTGTTCGATTTTAACGGTGACAAACTCACCGACACGCAAAGGGTGCCGTGATGATATATGGACAACACCATCTATTTCTGGAGCATCGTATTGACTACGTCCTTTGGCGACTTTTCCTTGACTTTCATCGATAAGAATTTGGAGTCTTTTTCCAATTTTTTTCTTTAAAAGATGTGTAGAAATTTGTTGTTGTTTTGCCATAAAACGATGCCAGCGGTTTTCTTTTATGTCTTCAGGAATATTTTCTAATCCCAAATCATTTGCAACAGCTCCTTTTACTTCTTCATATTTAAAGCATCCAGCGCGTTCAATTTTTGCTTCTTCTAGCCATTCTAGAAGTATATTAAAATCCTCATTTGTTTCGCCTGGAAATCCAACAATAAATGTTGATCGTAAAGCGAGATCTGGACATATTTTTCGCCACTTTTCAATTCTACGATTTGTTTTCTCCATAAGAGCAGGACGCTTCATATGACGCAAAACAGTTGGTGATGCATGCTGAAAAGGAATATCCAGATAAGGGAGAAT
Organism: Bartonella sp. B1098; assembly: GCF_944896145.1. Lineage (NCBI taxonomy): Bacteria > Pseudomonadati > Pseudomonadota > Alphaproteobacteria > Hyphomicrobiales > Bartonellaceae > Bartonella > Bartonella sp. B1098. The sequence goes on from NZ_CALYLP010000003.1 coordinate 29,255, forward strand.
TTTTTTCGCCGCCATAAGTTCGATAACTTCATCCACATGGGGATAAGGATAAACGTAATGCATACGTACCCAAATGCCCATATCACCTAGTTCGCGACAAAGATCAAAGAATTTTGTTTTGATTGTGCGATCTTTCCAAGAATTTTCGAGATATTTAAGATCAATACCATAAGCACTCGTATCTTGTGAAATAACTAAAAGTTCTTTTACACCCGCTTTTACCAATTTTTCAGCTTCGCGAAGAACATCACTGATCGGGCGAGAAGTAAGATCACCACGCAGGGTAGGGATGATACAAAAACTACACCGGTTAGAGCATCCTTCAGAAATCTTTAAGTAGGCGTAATGGCGAGGTGTTAAACGAATACCTTGGGGAGGAACTAAATCAAGAAAAGGATCATGAACAGGGGGAATTGCTGTATGAACAGCTTGTATAACACTTTCATAAGCTTGTGGTCCTGTAATGGCCAATACATTAGGGTATTTTTGGCGAATAACATCAGGATCAGAACCAAGACACCCTGTTACAATAACTTTTCCATTTTTTTTAAGAGCTTCATCAATATTGGCTAATGATTCTTTTCTGGCAGAGTCAAGAAAACCACAGGTATTCACAATAACGACATCAGCTCCTTGATGTTGGTGTGAAATTTCATACCCTTCAGAGCGGAGACTTGTAATAATTCGTTCAGAATCTACGAGTGCTTTTGGGCATCCGAGAGAGATAAAACTAATACGAGGCGCTACCATGATAATCCTATAATTACTATGGAACGATTGCGTTCCGCTTTTATTGACTTAAAAAGTAAGAAATGTTCTTTAATTTTTATAGATAACAATCTGTTACAAATTTATTTGATTTTTCTCTACAATATTTTGTGTACGCTTACAATTTTATCTTTTTGCGCTATCAAATGCTGTTTTGAGGGCGATGATATAAGACAGACTCCTTCAAAGCATTCAAGTTCTTTTAGGATAGGTGGTGAATATTTTAAAGCTTACTTGTCAAGCCTTGTGTAAGTGAAAAACATAAGAGAAAAGAGGGGAAGTGAAACCCGCTTGATAGGGATTTGGATTGTTTATAGATCGCGAGTTGGGCATATTCTTTGGCTATAGGAAGAAAGCCAACTGCGTGTAGTACGATGTTTAAAAATACTCAGCAGTTTTTTTTACTGCATTTTATTAGTGTATGTATAGCCTATTATAATAGGATTGTTTTTTAATATTTGCGAATAAGTCCGGTAAGTTTTCCTTGTATTTCTACACGCTCGGATTTGTATGTACGCACTTCGTAGTGAGGATTAGCAGCTTCTAATGCGACAGAGCTTCCTGTGCGTCGATAACGTTTTAATGTTGCCTCTTTTTTATCAATAAATGCGACAATAATTTCACCTGTTATTGCTGTATTTTGTCTTTTCACAATTATCGTATCTTTATCAAGGATACCAGCCTCAACCATAGAATTATCTTTAACTTCTAATGCATAGTGCTCACCTGTATTAACCATATCGTGTGGGAGAGAAAGTGTGCTTGTTTGTTGCAGTATAGCAGAGGCGGGCACACTCGCAGAAATACGTCCCATAATGGGGATTGTGATATTTTTTTTTTCGTCTTCCTCAAAATTCTCAAGATTAGCCAAGTTTTTTGATATTTCTCTTTTATTTTTTTCTATCATACTGGGAGAAATCTTACGGGCTAGAGAAAGGTTAAATGTTATTTTCTCAGGCAGCCGAATCACCTCTATTGCACGAGCACGATTGGGTAAACGACGTATAAAACCTCGTTGTTCTAAAGCTATAATGAGCTTATGAATGCCAGACTTTGAAGAAAGTTCTAAAGCATTTTTCATTTCTTCAAAAGAAGGAGGAACACCTGTTTCTTTTATATGATTGTGAATAAACAAGAGGAGCTCATATTGTTTACATGTCAGCATTCAATGTTCCAATCAAAAGAATAAAAAAATAGTACAGTAAAAATACGTGTATATATAATAATTCTACAATTTTTTTTTGCTAAATCAAAATTATTTGCTTTATTTTTGATCTTATAAGTGAAGTTAATTAGGTAATATGTTTATTTATAAACATATTTAATATATGATAAGTATGAAATTTTACTTTCATAAATTTATCATAATATTGTTTATATATTATAAAACTACACGAATATTAAATGATATATAAAAAATATTTTATAGTTCTGACTGAATAATTTAACACTCAATTTTATGGTCAGTATTATCCTTCTATTTTTTTATATATCTACGTTTTTATTATTTTCTCATATAATAAAATTAAATAAAATACATTCTTTCAATAGCGTGACAGATCACTTTATGTATATTTAGAATCATTTTGCACATTGTTTCTATTTTTTTATTGTTTAGTCAAATTATCTACAGCGACAATAATGAGCATCATTTATAGCCATGCCTGATATTTTCAATGAGACTAAATTTTTTTGTTTTACGTTTGCTTTATTCTATAGAATAATTGGCTTTCGTTATAGAATCATTGCACGTCAATAAAAAGTTACGTCCTCAAAATGCCATTGTTGCTCATTGTCATATTGATTTTAAAAAGAGATCTCTTAATGTGCTTGCTTCCATTAAGATGATCTTGCAAATAACATAAAATCTCTTAGGCAATGCTCTCTTCACATCTCAATAGTCTACAGCCCCCCGCCGTACTTATTTTGCCCAACCCTCATGTTGCGATAATTTTGGATTATTAAAAAAATACAAGAGGTATTTTCATTTTTTTAATCGTTTTATTCTTCTCTCTATGTTGTGCAAACAAATGATTTTTATGAGTTCAATATAAAAGGAACAAAAAAATTAGAAATAAAGAAACCTTACGGCATTCAAATCTCTCATTTGAGTGAGAAAAATAAATTATTATAAATCAATATGTTATTTATAAATCTTTATTCATATTTAAATTTGAAAACTAAAACATAAAGTATAAAAAATAATATAATAATATAGAGTAGGAAGTATTTTTCTGTTCTCCTCATGATGTTTAACAACTCATGTGTGGAGGAGGAGGGGATATTTCTCTATAATTTTAGCACTTCGAATCTATGAGATATTTTAATCATTAGATTATTTCTTTATCGAGATTTCAAAAAGAAGATCAAAAAAACTCTATCTACAATGACGAAGAAAGGAGAGAAAACGGAAAATTATTGATAACTGAAAAAAATAATAATATTTTTTTTCCAAAAGGTGTTGACCAAATGAAAAGTCAACCGTATGTTCCCTTCACTTTCTACAAATTAGATAGTCTGCAAACTAGATAGCTTGTGTGAGAGCGCGTAGCTCAGCTGGTAGAGCAACTGACTTTTAATCAGTAGGTCCAGGGTTCGAATCCCTGCGCGCTCACCAAATTTATATGATATGGATAAGCTATACAAAAGTTTGATAATCTTTGTTGCTTTGATTCTTTTTAGTTTTTTGTCTCCGCTAATTCTTTTTGGAATCTTTTGATTTATTCTATAGCCAATCCTTTTCTATCAGTTGTTTTGCTATAGAGTGCTCCTCTGCCCAACCCGAAAGAGCTTTAAAGCTTGTGATACAATTACACTGGTGTTGATAACAAGTGTGGCTACTCGTTTTCGTAATTCATGGACTGTGTTTTAATGCCCGCCGCATTCACATGAAACAAGTTGGTAAAATCGATACTTATTCACAATTTGTGTTTATTCACAGCTTATCTTATAAGATGATTTTTATAACATATTGATTTATATATCTTTTATCTTCCGACGTTTTTATATAGTGCATTTATTTCTTATGACGATCATAAAATGGTTAACAATGTGTTAATTTTTTGATAAAAGAAGCGAATTCAAGGATGGTATATGCGCGAGGGATATCATTTAAAAACGTGAATACTCCTCTCGCGTATAGAAAGCGTGACGTGGTTTTTACAGTAGTACTTAACAAAAATAAGTGGACTGAATAGATGCCTTCAAATAGTAAAAAGAGATTTACTTCTATTATCAAACAGACATTTCAATTATTTTCTATGATTGTTATTTCTCAATCATTGGTGTCTTGTTGCGCAAGCGAAACCGCACATTTTTCAATAAAAGATTCCTATCATAATAAACCAATTGACGTAAATACTTCTGTTCTACCGAAACAAATATCCAATAATAAAAATCAATCAAAAGCAAAAAAACGTGGGCGGGCGATTGTTGGTAAACCTTACCAGATAAAAGGAAAGTGGTATTATCCTGAAAATGATCCAACGTATACACGTGTTGGCGAAGCATCATGGTATGGTTCAGATTTTCATGGGCGTTTAACGGCAAACGGTGAAATTTATGACATGAACCTTCTGACTGCTGCTCATCCTACAATGCCTTTACCTAGCTATGCTCGTGTTACTAATTTGAAAAATGGATCTTCACTCATTGTTAGAGTGAATGATCGCGGACCTTTTATGAAAGACCGTATCATTGATTTATCAAAGCAAGCTGCAACAATACTTGGTTATGTAGATAGGGGCATTGCAGATGTTAAAGTAGAATATATTGCTGAAGCACCCATTGGCTATTATGATGGTGCATATTTAATGGCCTCTTATACTCCTGGAAATACGACCTCATACTCATTAGCGTCAGAAAACATTTCGAAAAAAAGAGAAACTGTTTTGTTCAAGGAGCGCAACACAGAGAACAAAGAAGGATTAGCTAAAGCAGATCCTGTTTCACAGGAACAACGCAATAAAAATGTTGCAGTGAAATTACCAGAAATTGGTCCTATCATGGTTGATAAGCCAGTGCCATTCGATCAAGTTGCTTCTATAATAAGCTCAACAAAAAAACAAAGGTCAATTGGCTACAATTGTTTTAAGAAAGAATGCGTTGAATTTTAATCTATATCATTTTCAAATAAAAAGTATTAAAAAAGGAGGAGAGTGTTATTATTAATAATTTAATGCCTCTCTCCAATCCATTGTCAGTCTTTTTTTGGTTTTATGACAGTGTTTGCTCATAAAACACGTGCTTCTTCTGCTGTGACAGCTTTTGTCAAATGAAGGTAAGCGGATTGTGTGAGTCTGTTAGTGTAATCTCTAAAAACAACTGTAAAATTTAATGGGGAAAAAATATAAAACTTAAAAAGAAAAAAAATATTTCTTTTTGATTTGGCTTTGCTTTCTTCGAAAGCATCCAAGGTAATAATATCTTATGAAGGGATTACATGTTGCCTCATGCTTTTTTCTCGATTTCTTAATGGAGTAACACCCTTCACGTAAACTAGATACCTCAAACGAAATATACTTTTTTATTGTCAATTCACACACTTTCATTTTAAGGAGGCATATCTGGCTCTCAAACCTATTTTATGACAACGTTTGTGAAAAGTAAAAATGATCATTTATCATTAATAAATCAATACTCTAGCAATGAAAAAGATAAAAAGTCTTTTTGTCTTTCATGTTTTAAAATTAACTCTCGCGTGGAAGATAAAAAGTATATCATTTTACTTTTGCTCATGTTGAATGAGAATAAAATCTTTTCTTGAGTTGTCAATAATCTCTCAATTTACAGAAATAAAAGAGTTTTTTCCTATATAATGATTCTCTATATTGATCTTTGGGATGGGAGGAGCGGCTGTGTATACAATATTAAGGATATTGTTGATCTTATGGGAAGTATTGGCATTTAATACGTGGGGGAGAGCACAGGATTTTCAAACTTCTGCCTCACAAGTGTTGTTACTTGATGATGATACAGAAACAATACTTTATGAAAAACAAAGTGATATTCCTTTTTTTCCTGCTTCATTAGCAAAATTAATGACGGCGGAAGTCGTCTTTCATCAATTAAAGGAGGGATTGTTAAGAAGTACCCAGGAATTCAAGGTCAGTGAAAATGCTTGGCGCAAGGGTGGGGCCCCTTCCGGTACAGCCACTATGTTTGCAAAAATAAAGACAGAAATCAGTGTTTCTGATCTTTTACGTGGTTTAATTATTATGAATGGAAATGATGCTGCTATTATTCTTGCTGAAGGAATATCAGGAGATGAAGCTCATTTTGCAAAGCTGATGAATCAGCGTGCTAAAATAATTGGATTATCTGAAAGCCATTTTGTTAATGCAACAGGGCTTCCCGAAGAGGGACAATTTGTAACAGTGCGCGATATGATTGTATTAGCGCGTTATATTGCTCAGGAATATCCAGATTATTATGCACTTTATCGTGAGCCTCATTTTACGTGGAATAATATTTTTCAGCGGAATAAAAACCCTCTTATTTCTAAAGAAATAGGTGTAGAAGGATTTGGTTTTGGCTACAGTAAAAAAGAAGGATTTTCAATGGTTGCCACCATTTATAAAAATCATCGACGTCTTTTTTTAGCAATTAATGGTTTGCAAGATGGTAAAAAACATACAAAGGAAATAGAACGTATTCTTCAATGGGGAATGACAGCTTTTGATCTCAAAACGATTTTTACAAAGGAAAAAACGGTTGGTCGTGCTTCTGTTTATGGTGGGAAGAAAAATCTTGTTCCACTTATTGTAAAAAAACCGATAAGTTTTATGCTTTCAAATGAAAAAAAAATCAATGTTAAAGCAAAAATTAAATATCATGGTCCATTAAAAGCACCCATCGTTTTAGGGCAATCAGTTGGGGTTATTCAAATTTTAGAAGGTAAAAAGGTTCTTTTGGAAAAACCAGTTTTTGCCGGCGAGAATGTTCAGGAAGGAGGTTTCTTTACAAAAGTAAAAGATGCATTCTATGAAACAACAATTGGATGGTTACGGAAATATTTATAGTTACGCGCTAATAAGGTTAAGGTTCATACGTGTCAGGTTATTTTATCACATTCGAAGGAGGGGACGGGGTAGGAAAAACGGTGCAGATTTCTTTACTTGCTGAATATCTCTCTCACCAAGGTTATGATGTTATTACAACACGAGAACCAGGAGGAACACCAGGAGCAGAAGCAATCCGGCATATTTTGTTGTCAGGGCAGGCACAACAATATGGACCGTTGATTGAAGCTGTTTTGTTTACAGCGGCACGCACCGACCATGTTGCAGAGATTATTGCGCCTTCTTTGCAAAAAGGTAAAATCGTTTTATGTGATCGCTTTATTGATTCTACACGCGTTTATCAAGGACTGAATGAAACCGTCAATTCTTTTCTTCTTTCTGTTTTAGAGTGTGTTGCGCTCAATGGTATCATGCCTCATTTAACATTTTTATTAGATATGCCAGCAGAGTTTAGTATAAAGCGTGCCAATTTGCGAAGAAAACAAACAGAAGAAATCGATTATTTTGAAAAAGATCAGTTGGAAATTCAAGAACAAAGGCGTCAAGCTTTTCTTCAATTGGCCAAACAAGAGCCACAGAGGTTTCGCGTCATTGATGCGACTGGCTCAGTGGAAGTCGTTGCGCATCAAATAAAAAATTTTTGTCATCAGGTATTGTTGGATCAGTTTTCATGAGTGACGTCATAAATATCTTACGCCAATATGATGGTATTGAGACAATTTTATCTCCGTCCCAGAATAATGTTATCTTTGGTCATGAGGATGTTCGTGACTTTTTAACACAAATGCTTAAAGAAGAGCGTTTGCACCATGCGTTATTATTTGAAGGAGAATATGGAATTGGAAAGGCCACATTAGCCTTTCATCTTGCTTGGAATATTTTAAGTTTTCAAAAAGGAAATTTCTTAGAACCCGATCCTCATTCTATTCCATGGCGCCAAATTACACAGGGGAGTCATCCTGGTCTTTTGTATATTTCACGTCGATTTGATGTCAAAACACAAAAGTTTAAAACAGGAATACTCATTGATGATATCCGTGATATCATACACTTTTTAAGTCAAACATCGCAAGATAATGGATGGCGTATTGTTATTATTGATTCTGCAGACGATATGAATAGAAATGCCGCCAATGCACTTCTTAAAATACTTGAAGAACCTCCTGCAAAGACGCTCTTTATTATTATCGCACATTCTTTAGGAAAATTGCTTCCAACCATTCATTCACGGTGTCAAAAAATTTCTTTTCGCCCGTTGAGTCATGATGAAATGCAAAAAGTCATTACACATATTTTCACCAATCAGGATTTACCTGATGAAAAAACGATTGAAATGATTATTAAAAACTCTAAAGGAAGTCCTCGAAAAGCAGCTTTACTTATTCGCCATAACGGTCTTGAAATTATTAAAACAATTGATGCCCTTTTAAAACAACCTGTTTGTAACGCAACGATTGTACACACACTTGCTCAAACATTTTCATCTGTTTCTTCCCCATTCCAATTTCAACAATTTTGTGATGAAATTCTTGATAAGATTCAACAAAAAGCTATCACGCTTGTTGAAAAAGGAAACTTATTTATCTCAAAAAAATATGCGCAAAAATGGCAAGAGATTCATAAAGAAATAGAGGAAATACAACTATTTAATCTCGATAAGAAGCAGTTTGTTATTAACTTACTTTTTAGAGTTCATAAGCTCATTCATGAGGATTAGTTTTTCCGTGACAATGTGATGAACAGGCGTTATGCCATTATATCTTTTATTTATAGCGTTTTACAACGAGTATGACATGCGTGACACATATTACATAACAACTCCCATTTTTTATCCCAATGGTAATCCGCATATTGGGCATGCCTATAGTGCCATTGCAAGCGATGTTTTAGCCCGCTTTCAACGATTAAACGGAAAAAATGTATTTTTTCTTTCGGGTACAGATGAGCATGGTCTAAAGATGCAACAAACCGCAGCAACATTAGGCATAACACCTCAGCAACTTGCAGATCGTAATAGTGCTGTGTTTCAAAAAATGCTCGCAGTATTAAATTGCTCTAATGATGATTTCATCCGTACGACAGAAGAGCGCCATTCTCAAGCGTGTCAAGAAATATGGAAAAAGATGGAAAAAAATGGCGATATTTATCTCGGCCGTTATAAGGGGTGGTATTCGGTTCGCCAAGAGGCCTATTATGAAGAAAAAGATACGGAAGTTGGACCAGATAATATTCGTCGCGAGAAGGAATTAGGCTCTCCTGTTGAATGGAATGAAGAAGAAAGTTATTTTTTTAGACTTTCTCGTTATGAAAAGGCGCTTCTTGAATATTATGAAAAATATTCTGATTTTATTACTCCCATTGAGCGGCGTAATGAGATTATAAGTTTTATCAAATCGGGTTTAAAAGATATTTCTATTTCACGCACAAGTTTTAATTGGGGAGTTGCTGTTCCTGATAATCCCAAACACGTGATGTATGTTTGGATTGACGCGCTTACAAATTATCTATCAGCAATTGATTTTTTTAATAAAAATTCAAAAAAGCGTGCTTTTTGGCCTGTAAATACGCATATTATTGGTAAGGATATTATTCGTTTTCATGCCGTCTATTGGCCAGCATTTTTAATGTCTGCTGGAGTTGAATTGCCCCAAAATATTTTTGCACATGGTTTTTTACTTAATCGTGGTGCAAAAATGTCAAAATCTGTTGGAAATGTCGTTGATCCTTTTGAAATGGTTGATCATTATGGTCTTGATCAGGTTCGTTATTTTCTTCTTCGTGAAGTACCCTTTGGACAAGATGGTAGTTATAATCATGAAAGCCTTGTGAACCGTATTAATGCCGATCTTGCTAATGATCTTGGTAACTTAGCACAGCGCTCTTTATCTATGATTGCCAAAAATTGTGATGCAAAAGTTCCTAGACCCGCTGCATTTTTAGTTCAAGATAAACAGCTTTTAGAACAATCTCTTCAAGTGCTTGAAACTGTACACCACGCAATGTCTTCCCATAGTATGCATTTAGCCCTTTCAGCTATTTTTTCAATTGTAGCAGATGCCAATCGCTATTTTGCCAACGAACAACCTTGGAGTTTACGGAAAAATGATCAAGAGCGATTTTCTACAGTTCTTTATATAACTGTCGAAGTCTTACGACGAATAGGAATTATGCTTTTGCCTTTCATTCCCCAATCAGCAACAAAACTTCTTGATAGCCTTGCGGTTGCTGAAAATGATCGGTTGTTGTATCATATAAGCCATGCAAAAATTCAAGAAGGAATTGATCTTCCTCCACCAGAACCGATTTTCCCTCGTTATGTCTTGAAGAAAGAAGATTCTCATCATGCTCATTGATACACATTGTCATCTTGATTTTGAAGATTTTTCACAAGATTTGGATAATGTTATCCAACGGGCTTTCGATGCTGACGTTAGACGTATGATCACAATTTCAACCCATGTTCGTAAGTTAGATAAGCTGTTAGCTATTGCACAAAGCTATGAGCAAGTCTTTTGTTCCGTTGGAACACACCCTAATCATGCACATGAAGAACAAAATGTTACAGCGGAAAAACTTATACAGCTCTCAAGACACCCTAAAATTGTTGCGTTTGGGGAAGGGGGGCTTGATTACCATTATGATTATTCTACACCAGAAGAGCAAAAGAAAGTATTCCAAGAACATATCATTGCTTCTCGAGAAACACAGATTCCTCTCGTTATACATTCACGCGATGCAGATATCGATATGGAAAAAATTTTACGCGAACAAATAAAGGAAGGGTCTTTCCCCTTTATTCTTCATTGTTATTCATCTGGAATGCAGCTTGCTCGTGCTGGCATTGAACTTGGTGGTTATATTTCTTTTTCAGGGATTCTTACTTTTAAAAACGCATTTGAAATCCGTGAAATAGCAAAAATTGTACCCCATGAGCAGTTGCTGGTGGAAACAGATGCACCATTTTTAGCCCCCACTCCTCATCGGGGAAAAACCAATGAGCCATCTTTTGTATGCTATACAGCAGCCGTTTTGGCTGAAATAATTGGCTTAAGCATTGAAGAAACAGCTCAATTAACAACGCGGAATGCTTTTCGTTTATTTAGCAAAATGAAATAAGGCAAAAGCTATGTGCGATCAGTATCGATTTACAATATTAGGCTGTGGCCCCTCTCCAGGCGTTCCACGACCTAATGGCGATTGGGGTATATGTGATCCCAATAACCCTAAAAATAAACGCTACAGAAGTTCTTTATTAGTTGAACGCATTAAACCATCAGGAAAAAAAACAACTGTCGTTATTGATACAGGTCCAGATTTTCGCTCACAAATGATTGATGCGCGTGTAAGTCATCTTGATGCTGCTCTTTACACGCATTCTCATGCAGATCATATCCATGGTATTGATGATTTACGCAGCTACGCACTTGCACAAAAATGTTTAATCGATATCTATGCAGACAGGTTTACACTAGAACATCTCAAAAATGCTTTTGGATATTGTTTTCAAACACCAAAAGATTCTTCTTATTCACCTATCTTAAAAGAGCATCTTATCGATGAAGATAGCCAATTTATTATTCAAGGGCAGGGGGGAGCAATAAGCGTCAATACGCATTTACAATATCACGGAAATATTCATTCCTTAGGTTTTCGTATTGGGAATGTTGCCTATTGTACAGATGTTAGTGAATTTCCTAAAAAAACATTACCCAAATTAACGGATTTAGATGTTCTTATTATTGAAGCCCTTCAATTTAAACCTCATCCGAGTCATTTTTCTGTTGATCAAGCATTACAATGGATAGAATATCTAAAGCCCAAACACGCCATACTTACACATATGGACAGATCGCTAGATTACAACGAGGTTATCAATTATGTTCCAGCTTATGTAAAACCGGCACATCAAGGTCTTATTTTTGAAACAAAGGCATAACCCCACTTAACGTAATATTCCACGTAAATAAAAACACTTTCTAATAAATTATCCTTTATTTTGTTTTATTTTTGTCGTAATGAGCGCTTCTTTATGTCAAAAGTAAGTTTTTTTATGCATAAGAGTTTTAAGCGGGGAATATGTATTGTGTGGCTTTAGCGGTTTCCTTGACAGCATGTGGGGGGGCGTTTAGAAAAAAATATTTCAACGACAACATTACATGATGGAACAATGAGTTGTGCCGATATTCAACGGGAATTTTTTGCTAATAAACGTCAGATTAATGATACAATTGCAGAGCGTTCTAAAGCAAGAAATAAAAATGTAGCTTTAGCAGCAGCAGGTATTATATTTGTGCCTGCTTTGTTTTTTATGGATGTAAAATCAAGCGAAAGTAATGAAATTGCAGCTTTAAATAATCGTAATGCTGTTTTGAGTGATCTTGCACGTATAAAACGTTGTAGAATAGCACAATAATTTTTCTTATTTATTATTTTAATATTTAAGATAATATAACTTAAAGGCTTATTTTTTTATAGTTTATTTAAATTAAAAAGATAAAATACTTTATTATATTATTTTTTTGCCTAATTATTGCCATAGTTTTGTTTTAAAAGAGAAACATGCGACATAAATATGATGCATTTATCAAAAATGAGGCGTCGCTTGTTTCTATTGGGAGTGGACTTTTATTTTTATATCGTTTTATCGCATAATATATATTATGGAACTTTTATGGAAAGGGATTAATTATGACAGTGGCACTTTGGGGAACAATAGCATCATTATTATGGATATTTTGTGCAAAAGCAGAAAGTCCTTTGCAATTGTGGTGGGTACCTTTTATTTAAAGAATAACTTATTAAAAAGACGGGCCAGTCATTCTGGCCCAATTTTTAATTATAATTGTTTTTTATTCTTTTTAAAAAAATCATTATAATTTGTAAGACCACAAAAGCTAAGAATAATATTCCATGAAATAATGGTACAAATGGCTGATCAACAAAATTGGAATAATAAAGTGTTATTGTTTCAATCAATGCTGCAAGACACCATAAAATAATGCCCCATAAAGAGTACATCCAAAGTCCAATCAAGGCAATAGGATAGAGAATAGCCAATATTGTTGATGCAAATTGCCACTGCCAAGGCATAAGGTCAAAACGCCATAAAATACCCGGAAAAACACCAACAAGGCGTACCCAATAAAAAATACTCAAGCTCAAGCAAATAAGCGCCAAAAACCGTAAATAACAATTATAAATTAACTTGATTTTTGAAGTCCGTTTGTGAGAACTATTTTTCACAATAATAACTCTTGTTTAACAGGTTGGAAATAAGAATCTACCATTTCATCAGTTACATTTGAAAGTTTATCAGGCTGCCATTGAGGTGTTTTGTCCTTATCAATTAACATAGCCCGTATTCCTTCATAAAAATCGTGTGAATTAATCATATGATGTGCAATACGGTTTTCAGTTTTCATACAATCTTCCAAAGTTTGAGCTGTATTTTGCCTCATTTGTTTCCAGATAACTTTTAAACTTATCGGAGAACGTGACTGCAAAATATCATAACATTCTTTAGCAAATAAAATACTTTCATTACTTTTTTTATGAAGCAATTCAAGACATTCTTCTAATGTCTGGGCACTAAAACAAGTGTTAATAATACAACGTATTTCATGACTCGTTCCATAGTCTTTTGTAATTGCGTGCTCATTTAAAGCTAAAGTAGGATCTCCCTGCTCAATAACTGCTTTCCTAATTATATCGAATTTAACTTCAGGAACGGCATGTGTTGCTAATCCTAAATTTAAACAGTCTCCCCATTTTATATGTGCACCAGTCAATGCAAGATAAATACCAAAATAATTGGGAAGAGATGGTAAGAAAAAACTTGCACCAACATCTGGAAAAAATCCAATCGCAGCTTCTGGCATAGCAAAAACTGTATTTTCTGTAACAATTCGATGGGAACCATACAGAGAAATACCTACCCCTCCTCCCATCCAAATACCGTTTAAGAAAGAAATATAAGGCTTTGAAAAACGTTTAATATAAGCATTTAAACTATATTCCTCTCTAAAATATTGATAAGCAGAGGCACTTTTCCTCATATGATAGATTTCTACAACATCTCCACCAGCACAAAAAGCACGTCCCTCCCCTTCAATTAAGACACATGAAATATCATTATCCGTTTCCCATGTCTTGAGAGCTTTTTTTAAAGCGGAAACCATTCGCCCATTAAGAGCATTTAAGGCTAAAGGGCGTGTAAGCTTTATAATACCAGCACACCCTTTTTTCGTAAAAGAAATATCATTATCCGCTCCAAAATCAATTTGCATCTCACACCCTTCTTAAAACAATTACTCTATTGTTTTTTTTATATTTTTCTCCCCAAGTTGGGGAAATATTTGCATGATCGCGCCAATACAATATATATAAATCCCTGTTATTGAAATTCCTATTTTAACCCAATAGGGAGCTTCTAATTGATAAAAGAAGGCCGCAACACCAAAGAAACACCATAAGAGAAAAATTGGAAAATTAATTCTCCGTAAACGACGGACTCTTACAGGATGGATGAAATAAATTGGTAAGAAAGATATAATGGCCGATAAAACAATAATGATAAAGGTAATCCACTCCCCTGGCCTTACGACAAAAAGTGTAAAAACCATCATATTCCAAACGACAGGAAATCCTTTAAAAAAGTTTTCTTTGGTTTTCATACCCGTATCGGCATAATAAATAGCCGATGAAATAACAATAACTGCACTCAATGAAAAAGATAGCCCTACCCCCATAAAACCGCTTTGATAGAAGGCAAAAGCAGGAATTAAAACATAAGTTACATAATCAATGATATTATCTAACAGCTCTCCAGACCATGTTGGAAGGACGTATTTAACATCAAGTTTGCGTGCAATGGGTCCATCTATACCATCAACGAGAAGTGCAAGCCCAAGCCAACAGAACATAGCTGTCCATTCTTTTTGAGAAGCCGATATAAGAGAAAGAAACGCTAAAAATGATCCCGAAGCTGTTAGTAAATGGACAGAAAAAGCCTTTGCTTGTGGCATTGTTACTTTTTTATGGCGTAATAATTTAGCATTTGTTTTGATTTTTTTTGTTAGTTTACGTTTCAAGGTTTTCTTATCCTCGTTTTTACAGTCTTTATCCATCTACCAATACGCCATTTTTACCCATGATATGACTCAGTATAAAAAAAAATCGTAAAAAGGTTACTTTTTTATATCGCATTATTTATTACATAATATAATAGAAGAGCTTCATACAATAAAAAGAGAGCAATCATTTGGAAATGTTAAAATATTTGCTCTATTGAGAAAAGGCTCAACTTGTTGTGATACTTGAAAAGAAAGAACATAACGCTATTGCTGTTATTGGTGCAGGCCCTGTCGGGATGTTAGCCGCATTGAGGCTTGCGCATAAGGGGGGGGCTGTTTTTCTTGTTGGCCCCCCCCCTGCTCTTACAGATGAGTTACGGACAACAGCTCTTATGATGCCTGCAATACGTACGCTCCAAAAACTTAATATTTGGAATAGTCTTCAAAAAAAGGCTGCAGCTTTATCGTACATGAGAATTATCGATATAACTTCTAGGATTGTACGTGCGCCTACGGTGCATTTTTCTTCTGCTGAAATTGGTGAAAAAGCTTTTGGCTATAATATACCCAATGTAAAATTGAACTCTGCTTTATTCGATGCTGTTACACAGATGCCTAATATTAAAAGATTTGTTTCTGAAGCTAAATCTTTTCATCACACAAAAAGCCATGTATCTATCACTCTTGCTGATGATCGAGTCATTCAAGCACCCCTTGTTATTGCTGCTGATGGACGCCATTCTCTTACGCGTGCGGCAGCAGGGATAACTGTCAAACAGTGGGACTATCCACAAAAAGCACTTGTTCTCAACTTTTCTCATGAATTTTCTCATCAAAATACATCAACTGAATTTCATACAGAACATGGTCCATTTACACAGGTTCCGCTCCCTGGACGAAGATCCAGTCTTGTATGGGTTGTTCACCCTTCTCGTGCTGAAGAATTATTGAATATAGAATCAAAAGAAATTGCAAAAATAATCGAAAATCAAATGCAATCAATGCTTGGAACGCTAACCTTAGAAACATCAATTCAAGCATGGCCGCTTTCAGGACTTCTCGCTCATTATTTTGCTGCGAATCGAACGATCTTAGTGGGTGAAGTTGCTCATGTTTTTCCTCCTATTGGGGCACAGGGATTAAATTTAGGATTCCGTGATGTCCAAACTTTGATTGATATTTTACCCAATCAAATATCCGATTTTAACTCTGAAATGATTGTTACACAATATAACCAATACCGCAAACCAGATATATTAATCCGCAGTGGAGTTGTTCATACCCTCAACTCTGCTTTACTTTCTCATATGTTACCTGTTCATATCATGCGCAGTCTTGGGCTTAGTCTATTACATCATTGTTCGCCATTACGTAATTTATTTATGCGTGAAGGAATGTATCCAGGTTACGGATTCAAGGAAATGATGTCAATATTTCCAACAAAATCACCAAAACAACTCTATTGAGAAATAAGAGATAATAACGAAAAATAAATGCTAATTTTATATCTAACTTACTCAGGTAAACTGAAAAAAATAATAAGTACATAACCTATAAATAACCAAAGAAATAGTTATTTTTAATAATGCATTTTGTAAGTACATTTATTTAGTAAAAATATAATATTCTAGCATACAATAAAAAAGAATTACTTCATGATTTAAGAGATAAATATAATTCAAATCCTTTTTACCAGTTTTATAAAAATTCATACTAGAATGTTCGTTTTATTGATTTACGTGCTTGTTTTAAAGCAACATCTCGCACTTAAACTCGTTTCTCGTAATAGCGCCTGCATTAATAATATAAACGGAAAACTATTAAACACAATCATTTTTACGCTTATGATGGTTGCAAACCTGTGCACACAGAGCTGTTTGTCATCCTCTAATGTTTTAGAACTCTCTTATATTTGAGACTGTTTCTAAGCGATATTTTATTCCCTTTACTCCTACACCAGATTCTTTGGGTTTGTATCACAATATATTATAATTAATATTTCTATAGCTCATATTATATAAAACATTACTCTATATATTTGGTGTATTGATATGAAATAATTTAAAAATATAATATATATTTATTATAATCCTGTATGAAATATCAAATTTATAGATAAAAAATAGTTTTATTTAATCAATAAAGTTTCAATTTTTTTGTTAAGTATAATATTAAAAATAAAATCATCTTGGGAACCTGTTAGCAATACAATGGTTAATGAAGTGTGTTATTTCAACAGAGAGTGACAAGATGAACCTAAATAACATTTTGAAATTAAGTGTTTTTTTTATGATGATTGTATGTGTTTCATTGATCGTCACGACTTCAATCAGTGAAGTTTTTCAACTTCCTTATTGTCAAACCTTTACCTATAGCTCTAGTCAAAATGTCACTAAAATAGGTCAGAATTCATTTACTGCTTCACAAATTAAAAATTGTCTTATGCAAAACGGTTTTGAGAACATTAAACGATTGCGTTTAGATGACAAAGGTATCTGGCGTGCTTTAGTAAAATTTAAAAAGTCCCATTTTTTCGTGTCCGTTGACTATTCAGGAACAGTTAGCATTCAAAATGAAAGAAAAAAATATGATTGAGTTTAAAACTTCTATTCATCGTTGTAAGAAAAATTTTTTCAAAAAGTGCTATCATTCTATTAAAGAATTTGCTTTCATTGGCGGTTTAAATGGTAGCATATCAGGAGCAATCGCAGCAACTCTTGCTACTTATGGTTACATTGCCCTTCCAGGATTTGGTCCACTTATCGCAATGGGTATAGGAGTAGCACTTTCTGCCGGAACAATAATAGGAGCGCTGATAGGATCCGGAATGGGCGTGAGTGTTGGTATATGCTGTATTTTATGGGAAATTTATATCAATCATAGTCGTCCTTTCTCTTATAAATTTCGCAATGAATAGAAAGCTATTGTCATTTTTTCTATGAACAGAACATTAAAACAACAAGAAATTATAGGCTCTGTTTTTTGCTGAAATGATCATCATACTATTAGATAACTTATTAAAATTGCTTGATTAATTTCTTAATATATCTCAAAAAAATATATTTTTTTAAGTATCCCTTGAAGAAATGTAAGCGAGATATAATTATCCACCTATAACAGCTATATTTTTATAGCTCAAAAAATAAAAGTTATGTTTAAAAATACACTTTAATTTATTTATTCTTTATAAGAATTAATATTTCCATGTAGTTTATTTTTTTAAATTAAATTTAGGATATTTTTGTGTATTTAATAATACGTATTACTACTAAAATATTTAAATTAAGACTATTTTGATAGATAAAATTTATTTAAAGTAAGTATAAAGGTATTTTATGAAAAAATATTTACTCTCATTATTTGTTTTTATGGCGTTTTTAATGCATAAAAACTCTGCATTAGCACTATCAACAACAGTAAATATTTATAAACTAGAAGATAATAATTCCAAAAAAGCTATTGGTAGCATTAAAATTGAAGAAAGTACATACGGTTTGATTTTCATTCCTAATTTATCGACTTTACCAGAAGGGATGCATGGTTTTCATGTACATGTAAATCCTTCATGTGATACAAAAGATGGCGTAATTGCTGGAAGCGCAGGAGGACATTATGATCCTGAACATACCGGAAAACATTTAGGACCTTATAATGTCGATGGTCATCTTGGTGATTTACCAGCATTGTATGTTGATAAACAAGGATATGCCACGATGAGTGTTCTTGCTCCACGATTGAAAAAAATCTCTGAGATTATAGGACGCTCATTAATGATTCATTTAGGGGGTGATAATCAATCAGATAAGCCATTACCGCTTGGTGGAGGTGGTGCACGTCTGGCGTGTGGCGTTATTGAATAAATAAAGAGGGTATTATGATAAGCTGTATCGTATACACTTCCTTTATCATAAAATGTGATAGAAATTTATTTTTTAGTTCCATTTCAAAAAGTTAAGTAATATGAAAATATTTTATAAAATCATATTTCTTTTTGAATCTTTAATGTGGATGATAAAGCACTTAACAGTAATCGAGACTAACAGAATAGCAGTATAAATTCTTCATAAGAAAACTTTAGTATGAGGAAATAATATTTTAATATTTGATTCGTACGCAAAAATAAAAAACTTTTAAACAATAGAGTCCTTTAAAAAATAACCTTTATGACTCCTATATGATCCCAATCGGATGGACGCATCTTGCCGGTTAATAGAGCCATCTTCTGTTCTACTTTCTGTATTGTCCTCTACTGCATCAATTTCAGCACTATCTGTTTGTTTTGTAAAATAATACTGCCGTGGTCGTCCTTCAGTGGTTTTAATTTCTGGATAACGCTTTTACTAAGGTCGCTGAGATCCTATTTCAGCGACAATTTGCTGAATAAGAGCTGTATCATTCTTAAGGGGAGTGATTGTTGCCGTTGAACGCTTTTGTTTTTGACGGCATTTTTCCGGATAACTTTCAAATATCCATTGTGCAATTTCTCGAGCTGTAAATTTTCTTGTCGGATTTTTCTTTAAAAAATTAAAAACAGTGTTTGTTAAATTCAAAGTCATACGTAAAATTATTTCCTTTTATCCTCTGGATATCCCATTATATTCAAACTTTTCAAAAGACAGAACCATAAACTGTTTAACTTTTTTCAAAAAAACTTATTTATAAAATTAAAATATTCTTTTAATTTGTAACTATAAACTTAAGGATTTTTTTCGTATAAAGAAGGTAAGATTGTATTTTTGTCAAAAATTGTAAATAAGCAGAAAATCCCCATAAAAAGCCTAATCTTGTATAAATTTTCTAAACATTTTTTTATTTTTATGTAGTTAGAAAAAATAATATTTTTTTGATTTAAAAGAAACCTTAATATTTTTAAATTAATGATACAGTAATACAAAAACTAAAAATAATATTCAAACATTTGATTAAGCCTCACATTCTTCAATTAAAACATACTTTGAACTTTTGGACTAAAATCCTGTTTTAATTTTTCATAAATAGTCAAATTTGGCACTAACACAAAAAAGTGATGCCTACGACCTGCTAAATAAAGATAGCTGATAAAAGCGCCCATAAGCCGCCTTTTCCCCACACCCGTTGCTAAGGCAAAAAAACAAAAAGAAGGAAAGTTTCGTTTAAAGTCTTGTACAGAAGGATAAAGACTTTTTATCACTTCTAACTTTGTAGCCAAATCAGCATTTTTAGAAAGTTCTAACTTTTCTAAGATGTTCGCCAAAGTATTTAAAGATTTACTTTGAGGATCACGCAAGGATAGGCGAGCAGAAAGCCTTTTTTCAACAGTGTTCATGAAAAACTCCGCTTTTTATATATTATTCAAATAAATCTAATTCTGCTTGTGTATTATCTTTATCTTTGTTGCTTTCTTTTACCATAATCATTGGTTCAAGATTGGCTATATTTAAACTGTAATTATCCCTCCCCCATTCACATTTTTCCAATATTGCACGGGGAATTTTGGTCAGTGTCAAATTCTCAAAGGATGTTTCTTTTGTATCAAAGGCAGTACAACAAATCAGCAATGTGCGATGGGAACCTACCTCTTCGCTTATAAGACGGAGTTGTTCATGGGTCATAACACTTGTTGTTACATAAATATAATCTGTTTCGGTTGAATAGCCTTGCATCCAATAATAATTTTCATCCGGCGCATAGGTAAATCTCATATGTTTACACATCGCTTCTGAAAGCAGCAGCATTATATTTGCGACTAATAATCCATTGTCCCCATGGATCTTTTTCTAACAGAGAAAGTGCAAGACGATAATAACGGAATCCACCGCCACCCTGCCAATTGACACTTTGGGAAATTCCCCCTTGATCCGTTCCATCAATCACCTGTTTTAAACGAGGAATAATATGGGTATGACAATGTTTACTAAGTTCAATCATAATCCACTGCGTCCCATTTTATGAACAACAGCACCAGTCGTGCCAGAACCTGCAAAGGAATCTAAGACAAGATCACCGAGATTAGTTGTAAGTTGTATGATGCGTTCTATTAACCGTTCAGGTTTGAGAGTTGTAAAAACATCATAAGAATTAAAAGCTTTGACTTCTCTTTTGGCATCTTGATTGTGCCCTACTTCCGTAAGGGGCAAATAATGGTCATTGAAACCATACGTCTTTTACTTCTGATAAAAAACGCTTTATCGAGGGAACATTGCTTCCTGTTGAACCAAACCAAATACGATTATCTTTCAATAATTCAGAGAATTTTTTTTCACTTATAGCCAAACTTCTGCCATAAGGAGGCATCACTTTGCGCCCAGAAGGTGTAGTGATTTCATAAATATCTTTAGGCGTCACCCTTTTTACAGATAAATCTCCAAGATTTCCAAGGACCCACGTAGATCATTATTAGGATTTTTATAGCGCGCATCCATATCTGTTGAACGAGGAAGCAAGTAAGGGTGCCAAATCATTTTATCTTTGGCATAAACCATTATAAAATCATGGTTATTGGAAAGCTATTTTGTATCATTTTGTGGTGCATATTTCTTTTGCCAAATAATATTGTTGATGAAATTTTGGCGACCAAAAATTTCATCCATCATTACTTTAAGATAGGCCTGTTCGTCATCATCAATCGATATCCAGATACTTCCATCATCCGCAAGCAAATGATGTAATAATTCTAATCTATCTCTCATAAGACCAAGCCATATGTGGAGTGCTCCAAACCATCTTCATAATGCTCAAAGGCATTGCCTGTATTATAAGGTGGATCAATATAGATGCATTTTACCTTTCCCGTATATTCTTGCTCAAGTGCTTTGAGTGCGAGTAAATTATCACCAAAAATAAGTTTATTATCAAAAATATCTTGGGATGATATTTGATGCGAGGCATGATAAGACTTTTTAAGATCTTCTAATAAGATACGAGGCTCCAGTTTGGGGCGTCTTTCTTTTCCAATCCAGATAAGTTCTAATTTGGGTGTATTATAATGCATGTGATCGTTTTTAAATTTAACTGTTTACGAAAAGCGATGTATTCATGAACAGTATTGTTAATACCATCCGACAGCAATTTGCGCTTCTTCTGACATACACTCAGGTGTCCACGGTGGATCAAAAGTCATCGTGACTTCAACATGAGAAACCCCTTCAACGGCTCTGACAGCATTTTCTACCCACCCTGGCATTTCACCCGCAACAGGACAGCCTGGCGCTGTAAGAGTCATTTCAATTTTTACTGAACGATCATCTTCAATATCAATACGATAAATCAATCCTAGCTCATAAATATCAGCAGGAATCTCTGGATCATAAACTGTTTTAAGAGCAGCAATAATATCATTCGTCATACGATCAATTTCGTCTGCGGGAATTGCTGATATGTAAGATTTTTCATTTTCGCTTACAGTTTTAGCAGATTCTGTAGAATGACGCTCTTCTATTAACTCACCCATTAAAAAATGTCCTTGTTTCTTTTAATGCTTCGACTAATTGATCTATATCCTCTTGAGTATTATACATGGCTAACGATGCACGACAAATAGATGTTAAACCAAAATGCTGTAATAAAGGCTGCGCACAATGAGTTCCCGCACGGATTGCAACTCCTTTTCTATCAATAAACATAGCAATATCATGAGCGTGAATCCCTTCAATTACAAATGATATAATAGCGCCTTTATTAGGAGAGCTACCATAAATACGCAATGATTCAACGGTTTTAAGCTTTTCATGCGCATAAGCTGAAAGGGACATTTCATGGGCATGAATTGTACTGAGGCCTTTTTCTTGTATATAATCAATAGCCGCAGCTAATCCAATAGCTTCAACGATAGGAGGTGTACCTGCTTCAAAACGATAAGGAGGAGCATTATAAAGAACCTTATCGGTTGTTACCTCCTCGATCATTTCACCTCCCCCTTGAAAAGGACGCATTTCCTCTAACCGATGTTCCTTACCGTAAAGAACACCAACACCTGTGGGACCATAAAGCTTATGTCCTGTAAAGACATACCAATCACAATCGAGATCTTGTACATCAACGGTTAAATGTATTGCTCCTTGAGAACCATCTACAAGAACAGGAATAGAATTTTGATGAGCTTGCTTAATCATCTCTTTAACAGGAGGCACAGTCCCTAATATATTAGACATATGTGTTATAGCGACAAGCCGCGTTTTTTTACTTAAAGCCTTTTGAAAATCCTCAATATGCAGAACTCCATTTTCATCAACAGGCACAAAAATGAGTTTAACCCCTTTTTGTTCACGCAGAAAATGCCAAGGGACAATATTTGCGTGATGTTCCATGATTGTTAGAATAATCTCATCACCTTCCTTGAGTTTGGGCATAGCCCAACCATAAGCAACTGTATTAATCGCTTCCGTTGCATTTTTCGTAAAAACAATTTCCTCAGCTTTTTGAGCATTTAGAAAAAGGCGAACAGTTTCACGAGAATTTTCATAGAATTGTGTTGCCGTATCGGCTAAAAAATACATTCCCCTATGCACATTAGCATAACGATAGTGATAATAATTATTCATTGCATTGAGTACTGATTGCGGTTTTTGAGCAGAAGCACCACTATCAAGATAGGCTAGTCGCTTTCCATAAACTTGATGATACAAAAGAGGAAAATCACGTCGAATTTCATCGACATTATAATTGAATGTTTGTACGTCATTTTCCATTTTTTCTCTCTTAAACATTTTTTGCAAGCCATTGACCAATGATATTCTCCAAAACAGTCTGGATATTCTCTTGCTTGATGTCATCAATAAGCTCGGCAATAAATCCTTTAATCAAAAGAGCACGAGCCATTTTAAAGGGAATACCGCGCGCCATGAGATAGAAAAGATAATCATGATTAATATTAGCAACTGTCGCTCCATGACCGCAGACAACATCATCGGCAAAAATTTCCAGTTCAGGCTTTGCATTAAATTCTGCATCATCTGAAAGGATAAGGCTATTGCAAGCCATGCGTGCATCTGTTTTTTGCGCTTTTTGAGCAACACGTATGATACCTTGAAAAACACCCACAGCCTTATCTGTAACTACATTGCGTATAATTTCAGTTGATGTTGAATTTTCTTCCACATGACGAACAGTCATTGTAAGATCACTATGGCTTTGTCCTGATAGTAAATTTATAACGCGTAATTGAAAATTAGATTTTTCTCCCTGTAACTCGATATCGACTTCCTGACGATTGAGTTGACTCCCTATATTAATGACATAAAGTGATAATTTTGCTCCTTGAGCAAGAACGGCACGTAATCGACCAAACTGCGTAGAATTACAACCACGATTGCGAATAAGAATCCATGTAACTTCACTATGAGCGGCAATATTTAATGAAAATATTGAACTGACAAAGGTCTCTTGATCATTACCAACCTGATGTTCAATAAACATAACTTGACTATTTTTATCAACTTTTATGTCTGAAAAAGTATGAGATTGCCCTCCCATTTGTATATTTTGTAATTCAATGGGCCTATTTAACTTTGTATTTTCAGGAATATGAAAAAGCCACCCCTCTGTAACGAAAGCTGTATTTAATTGCCCAATAAAGTCCTCATCAGAAATATTTTGATCTATCGATACAGAATTGTTTTCTAATGCATCTGAAAGGCGTTTTACTGTAATCTTGCCGACCTTTGACTGCGCCACTATTTTTCCATTGTTCATGGAAAAAACAGCGCTTTCTGAAAGTAATGCATCAACCGATTGACTGTCTTGGTCTTTTGCAAAATCGCTCACAGACTTCAGTAACGTACGCAGATTGGTATAATGCCAATTTTCGATTTTACGAGAAGGAAGACGTGTTGTTTGAAACTGATCAATAGCTTTCTTGCGGATTGCTTTCACAGCTTTATCACCCGGTAGGTCATTGATATACTGATTAAATTTACTAAGTATATCCTCTTCAACCGCTAATAAGTTTTGCTGTATCTTCATAATACCCTCAAACCGCCTCCTTGATAAGGTCAGCATACCCATTTTGCTCTAAATAAAGCGCTAAGGATTTGTCTCCGCTTTTAATAATTCGTCCTTTATAGAGAACATGTACCGTATCAGGAATAATATAATTAAGTAGCCGTTGATAATGGGTAATCACCAAAAATGAACGTTTTGAATCCCGAAGTTTATTAACACCATCTGCAACAATTTTTAATGCATCAATATCTAAACCAGAATCCGTTTCATCTAAAATGCAAAGTTTAGGTTCAAGAAGTGCCATTTGTAAAATTTCAGCGCGTTTTTTTTCTCCCCCTGAAAAACCTACATTTAATGGACGTTTTAGCATATCCATATCTATTTCAAGTTTCGCTGAAACCTCTTTAACATATTTTATAAATTCAGGAATTTTAAGCTCTTCATCACCACGTGCTTTGCGTTGAGAATTCATTGCGACTTTTAAAAATTCCATCGTTGCTACTCCTGGTATTTCCATTGGATATTGAAATGCAAGAAAAATACCATATGCAGCACGTTCTGCTGGATCCATTTCTAAAATTGATTGGCCATTATAGAGAATATCGCCTTCTATTACTTCATAATCATCACGACCAGCTAGCAAATAAGACAAAGTTGATTTTCCGGCACCATTTTGTCCCATGATCGCGGCAACTTCTCCATCTTGAACCGTCAAGTTTAAACCACGAATAACTTCTGTATCAGTCCCGGCAATACGGGCGCGCAAATTTTTTATCTCTAACATCATTAAATCCTGTTCTGGCTGTTTTTTTCAGATACCAATGCGTACTATTTTGCCTTAACATCCATCTCTTTTGTAATCACCATAAAGGTCATTTTTTACATTATTTTCTACTGTTACAGCCGTTTTGCATCAAGTCTTCGATTTCTCTCATTAAATAAAATTATCCAACACTCCCCTCAAGGCTAATACCAATAAGCTTTTGTGCCTCGACAGCAAACTCCATGGGAAGTTTTTGAATAACTTCTTTTACAAAACCATTGACAATTAATGCAATTGCCTCTTCTTCGGAAATTCCTCTCTGCATAACATAAAAAAGTTGGTCATCAGAAATTTTTGATGTGGTGGCTTCATGTTCAAATTGAGCTGTTGCGTTTTTTGCTTCAATATAAGGCACTGTATGTGCCCCACAATCATTCCCGATTAACAAACTATCACATTGTGTGAAGTTACGCGCATTTTGTGCTTTTCGATGGGCTGTGACTTGTCCTCGATAAGTGTTATTTGAAAAACCAGCAGAAATGCCTTTGGAAATAATACGACTGGAGGTATTTTTTCCTAAATGAATCATTTTTGTACCGGAATCAATTTGTTGGTAACCGTTTGCAACAGCAATAGAATAAAATTCTCCACGCGCATTATCACCACGGAGTAAACAGGATGGATATTTCCAAGTAATCGCAGAACCAGTCTCAACTTGTGTCCATGAAATTTTAGAGTTATGTCCTCTACAATCTCCACGCTTCGTCACAAAATTATAAATACCGCCCTTTCCCTCTTTATCGCCAGGGTACCAGTTTTGTACTGTAGAATATTTAATCTCTGCATTTTCAAGTGCAATAAGCTCAACGACAGCAGCATGAAGTTGGTTTTCATCACGTTGGGGAGCTGTACACCCTTCAAGATAAGAAACATAGGAATCTTCAGCAGCAATAATCAATGTTCGCTCAAATTGCCCTGTATTGCGTTCATTAATTCTAAAGTAAGTTGAAAGCTCCATAGGACAACGAACCCCTTTGGGAATATAAACAAATGAACCATCAGTAAAGACAGCTGCATTTAAGGCTGCATAATAATTGTCCCCTACTGGTACAACTGTTCCCAAATATTCTTTAATAAGCTCAGGATGTTCAATAATTGCCTCTGAAATAGAGCAAAAAATTACACCAGCACGCGCCAACTCTTTTTTAAATGTTGTCACAACCGAAACAGAATCAAAAACCGCATCAACAGCCACCTGCCCCGATACAGACACACTGTCATCAAAAGTAGAAGGATCAGACTGTTTTCTTACCCCTGCTAAAATCTCTTGTTCCTTAAGAGGAATACCAAGTTTTTCGTATGTTGCTAATAACTCAGGATCCACTTCGTCCAAAGATTTTGGTCCCGTATGATCTTTAGGAGCAGCATAATAATAAAGCTCCTGAAAATCAATTTTAGGATACTCAAGACGCGCCCAATGAGGCTCTTGCATTGTCAGCCAACGACGGTAAGCTTGTAAGCGCCATGTTAACATCCATTCAGGCTCATTTTTTTTAGCAGAAATAAATTTAATAATATCTTCATTTAAACCTTTCGGCGCTTTATCCGTTTTAATTTTCGTTTCAAAGCCATATTTATATTGGTCAACATCTATTTCACGGACTTGGCGTATCGTTTCTTGTACTGCCGGCATAAATCTTCTCCATTTTTTGGCATCAAAAACCGGTAACTAAAAGTCTTGTTTTTACAAAATTAAAATTAAGCAAGTTATTTCTTAAGGCTATAGCCAAAGTGCTAAAATTTCAATCAAAGTTATTTTATTTTTTAAAATAATTCTAATTTTTATAATTTTCTCATGATAAAATTTCATCCTTTTTTCTGCTTATCATTTGAGAAAAAAATAATAGAAAATCATCAATATCTTCAAAGGTTGTATCACGACCCAGCGAAATGCGAATGGCACCATTTGGAACATGATACCCCATTGCTTCCAATACTTTGCTTTGTTTTACTTTTCCCGAAGAACAAGCAGAACCAGCTGATACAGAAAATCCTTCTAAGTCAAAAGCAATTTGCATGGTTTCAGCTTTTATATTTTTCACGGTAAAGTAAGTTGTATTTGGCAAACGTTGAACTCTTTTGCCAAAAATTTCAATATTTTGACTTATTTTTTGGAGTCCATCTTCTAATTTATTACGTAAATATAGTAACTGTTTTATTTCTTCCTGTGTGAGACAATCAGCCATTGCTGCTCCAAAAGCAGCAATAAGGGGCAATGCTTCTGTTCCTCCACGTAAGCCTTTTTCTTGTCCCCCCCCGATAATAAGAGGATATGGCATAAGGAGATTGCCACATGAAACAAAAGCCCCAACTCCTTTAGGACCACCAACTTTATGGGCAGATAGTATAAAAAAATCTCCTCCTAGCTGATTAATATCAACAAAATTTTTATCGATATATTGTGATAAATCAACAATAAGAGTACCGCCTAAATCACGAACAATAGCCACTATTTCTTTTAACGGTTGAATAACACCCGTTTCACTATTTGCAGCTTGAATAGCAACAAGAGGTAAACCTTTTGTTTTATCGTGAGCCCTTAAGAGTGATGCTAATTTATCTTGTTGAATAAGCCCATCTTGATCAACAGCAATGACGCTTATCAATTCTTTAGAGAAACGCCCTCCTTCTGCAACAGAAGGGTGTTCAGTCGCTCCAAGGTAAAGATGGGAAAATTGAACCTTTGCATTCCCCATCGTATAAAAGGGTGTTAACAAAGTCATTGCTGCTTCACTCGCACCAGAGGTAAAGACAACATTATCCGGATCTGTTTTAAGATTTTCAGCGATTTGTCGACGCGCCTTTTGCAATAAAGTTTTAGCAGCACGCCCTTCCTTATGAACAGATGATGGATTACCAAATATCTCTAAAGA
The DNA here is from genome assembly GCF_944896145.1 of Bartonella sp. B1098. Lineage (NCBI taxonomy): Bacteria > Pseudomonadati > Pseudomonadota > Alphaproteobacteria > Hyphomicrobiales > Bartonellaceae > Bartonella > Bartonella sp. B1098. Next base: position 57,729 of record NZ_CALYLP010000003.1, read on the forward strand.
TTCCAGTAATGCCATCCGTGCCTTTTTTTTGAGCGGTGTTGTTGCGTTATGATCAAAATATCGGCGTTTTATAACCATTTTACATCGCAATCATGAATCTTATGAATTGATGAAAAAAATAGCGCAATTTTCTTGAAAAGTGCACTTAAAAAAGAATATCTAATGATTATTTAAGAGATTCTATGGTAAAAGTCGACCAAGGTCAATGAGAGCCTTTATAGCATTTAAGGAGCATTTATTTTATGCCAGAAATTATTTTTAACGGTCCTGCGGGTCGGCTCGAAGGGCGTTATCAACCTTCCCAACAAAAAAATGCGCCCATTGCGATCATTTTGCATCCTCATCCTCAATTTGGTGGAACGATGAATCATAAAATTGTTTATGATCTCTTTTATATGTTCCAACAACGTGGCTTTACAACTCTCCGTTTTAACTTTCGTGGTATTGGTCGCAGTCAGGGGGAGTTTGATTATGGAATAGGAGAACTTTCAGATGCTGCAGCAGCTCTCGATTGGGTGCAAACACAACATCCAGACTCTAAAAATTGCTGGGTGGCAGGATATTCATTTGGAGCATGGATTGGTATGCAGCTTTTAATGCGTCGACCGGAAATTGAGGGATTTATCTCTGTTGCCCCTCAGCCTAATGTTTATGACTTTTCATTTCTTGCACCTTGTCCCTCATCTGGGCTTATCATTCATGGTGGTATTGATAAAGTCGCCCCCCCAAAAGACGTTCAAATGCTTGTCGATAAATTAAAAACACAAAAAGGTATCATCATCACACAAGAAATACTGGAAGGAGCTAATCACTTTTTTAGTGGATGCCATGAAGAACTTATTGAACGATGTGCCCACTATTTGGATAATCATATTACCAATGAATTTCTCGCTCCCCCTCCTGAAATACTTTCACTCACTTAGGAAAACACAACAGGTTTATAAAAAAGTCAGCAAAAGCCATCCCTGATCATAACAAAGTGATTTTTTTAGACTGTGTTTGCGATTTTTCTAAATTTTATTTCAGGATAGAAATAAGGATAAAAAAGTGTCTTTTTTATTTACTGGTTTCCGTTAAATTCCCTTTTTAAGCGTAAAAAGGGAATAATGCCTGTATTATTATCTTCATTACCAATATGTCGGGTTCTCTTGTGATATATGTCATTTATGGTAGATAAAGCATAAATGATCCATTATATAATCATCTATTATATAAAATGATTGCCCTCTTAAATTAGGAAATTAACTCTGTGTTTGCCTTTAAATCTGATTTTTTACACATTATGAGCGAACGTGGTTTTATCCACCAAATTTCGGATGAAAAAGGCTTAGATGATCTTTTTTCAAAAGAAACTGTCAGTGCTTATACTGGATTTGATCCAACAGCATCAAGCTTACATGCTGGAAGTCTTCTTCAAATTATGATGCTTTATTGGTTACAAAAAACGGGCCATCGCCCCATTGCTTTGATGGGCGGAGGGACAGGATTGATCGGTGATCCTTCCTTTAAAGATGAAGCACGACGGCTTCTAACACAAGATGATATCGCTGCAAATATTGATGGTATTAAAAAGGTATTTGCTAACTATTTGACATTCGGTGATCGAGAAAGCGATGCTTGTATTGTGAATAATGCTGAATGGTTGTGCAATTTAAACTACTTAGAACTTTTGCGTGATGTAGGAAAACATTTTTCTGTCAACCGTATGTTATCATTTGATTCTGTTAAACTCAGACTTGAGCGTGAACACTCTTTATCCTTCTTAGAGTTTAATTATATGATTCTGCAAGCTTATGATTTTGTTGAACTTTATAAACGTTACGGACTGCGTATGCAAATGGGGGGGTCTGATCAATGGGGCAACATTATTAACGGAATCGAATTAGGGCATCGTTTAGGAACACCACAATTATATGCATTGACATCACCATTGCTGACAACCTCTTCCGGTGCCAAAATGGGTAAATCATTGAATGGAGCTATATGGCTTAATGCCGATATGCTTTCACCTTATCAATTTTGGCAATATTGGCGCAATACAGAAGACGCTGATGTAACACGATTTTTAAAGCTCTATACCACATTACCCATGGATGAGATTCTTAAACTTTCTCTCTTACAAGGAACTGAAATTAACGAAGCAAAAAAAATTCTTGCAACAGAAATTACCGCAATGTTGCATGGGCGGACTCTTGCCGATGTAGCCGCAGAAACTGCCCGCAAAACATTTGAAGAAAAAACACTTGGAGAAAATCTTCCAACAGTTGAAATGAACGCAATAGAATTAAAAACGGGTGCTGGATTACTCTCTCTTTTAGTAAAAGCAGGACTTGCAAAATCAAACAGTGAGGCGCGCCGTCATATTCAAGGTGGAGGGATACGTGTTAATGATCAAATCATAAAGGATGAAACACACCTTATTATTGAAAAAGATGTCACGACAGAAGGAATCATTAAACTTTCTTTTGGTAAGAAAAAACATGTATTGATCAAACCTTTATAATCTATCGATGTCTCATTCATTCTATAGATTTTTCTCCCATGAGAGTGATGTTTCTTACGCCTTCTTTAATCATTTTTTTATTGAGCTTTTATAAAAGAATAATTTTTATATGATAGCGAAAAATCTTTGAAAATTTTATTCTAGAGAGTTGAAACTTTATTCCTTCTCTGTATGCTACTCATTGATCTTTTCACTCAAAAAGAAAGATAAAACATGACGAAATCAATGAAAGGGATTCTTGCTCCTGATTTTAACTTGCCACGCGATGGAGGAGAGATAGTCTGTCTTTCTGACTTTAGAGGCAAACCTGTTGTCTTATATTTTTATCCCAAAGATGATACAAGTGGATGTACAAGCGAGGCACTTGATTTCACGAAATTAAAGACGAAATTTGATGAAATCGGTGTTGCTGTTATTGGCATTTCTCCAGATAATGTAAAAAAACACGATAAATTTAAAGAAAAACATGGACTTGATGTCATTTTGGTTTCCGATGAAGAGAAAACAACCCTTGAAGCTTATGGTGTTTGGGTAGAAAAAAGCATGTACGGACGCAAATATATGGGTGTCGAACGAAGCACTTTTTTAATTGATGAAAATGGAAACATTGCAGAAGAATGGCGCAAAGTAAGCGTATCAGGACATGCTGAAAATGTTTTAGCTGCTGCAACGCTTTTACACCGTCATGATGGTGTATAAAATAGTATACTTTTAGAAGCAACAGAATCCTTCCCCAATAGATTTTATTTTTCCAACGGATTCAGTTTTTACAATATGTTTATTTATAAGGATAACTGATTATTTATTTTTTAAATTAATCCTCCTGATATCGTAAATTTTCTCCTTTCAGATTTTTCTTATCTTAAATGAATCAAAAATGAATTCATTTACACGTCATAAGTAGGTCGGGGTGTGAGAGGAAACTATTAAAAAAAAACAAGAAGATACCTCTTTGAACCATTCAACTATCAAGGGCTATTAATATATTACAACATCCATAAAACGAGCAATTTAAGAAATAAATCTGAACAGTTTGAAGGTGGAATATATCATTAACGAATATCCTCAACTTCTTTGTCTTTTCCATAAATACGCTGAGAAAGTGCGGCCTCTATAAATGCATCTAAGTTTCCATTAAGGACGGATTGTGGATCAGTATTTTCAATCCCTGTACGTAAGTCTTTTACAAGTTGATAAGGTTGAAGAACATAAGACCTAATTTGATGTCCCCATCCGATTTCTGTTTTAGAAGATTCAACTGCATTGCTTTCTTCTTCTCTTTTTTTGAGCTCCTCTTCATAAAGACGGGCACGGAGCATTGACCAAGCGGTGGCGCGATTTTTATGCTGAGAGCGCTCCGTTTGGCATTGAACAACAATACCTGTTTTTATATGTGTAATGCGAACAGCAGAATCTGTCGTATTAACATGTTGTCCTCCTGCTCCCGATGCACGATAGGTATCAATACGCACATCTGCTTCTGAAACATCAACTTCAATATCATCATCAATAACAGGATAAACCCAAATGCTTGCAAAAGAGGTATGGCGCTTTGCATTTGAATCAAATGGAGAAATTCGTACCAAGCGATGAACACCTGATTCTGTTTTTAACAATCCATAAGCATTATGCCCTTTTACAAGAATCGTCGCTGACTTTATTCCTGCTTCTTCTCCATCATGAATTTCTAAAACTTCAACCTTCATTTCATGCTGTTCAGCCCAGCGCATATACATACGCAATAACATAGAAGCCCAATCTTGGCTTTCTGTTCCCCCTGCTCCAGCATGAACTTCTAAATAGATATCATTAGGATCAGCCTCTCCTGAAAGAAGCACATCAATTTGCTTTTTATCGATCTCACTTTTAAGATTACGTATTGAATTTTCCGCATCGGCGATAATTTCAACATCACTTTCTTCTTCGCCCATTGCAATGAGCTCAATGCATTCTTCAAGTGTTTTTGTAAATGATAAAAGACTATTGATTGAATCATCAAGACGTTGACGCTCACGCATCATATCCTGTGCTTGTTGTACATCATCCCAAAGTGTAGGATCTTCTGCTTTTTGATTAAGATATTCGAGACGTTTTAGTGATTGATCCCAGTCAAAGATGCCCCCTTAGCAACTGAATTGCTTGTCGGATTTCATCAACTAATGTTTCTATTTCTGCTCGCATAATTTAACACCGTATTTTTTTACACTCTTTCTGGTTATGTCCTTAGTTTTTATACAATTTTAATAGCTTTTATCAAAAAACGGAACGAATCCATCATTCTATTTACAGGACTAACACTATTAAAAAACAGATAAAAACCAAGACTCATGGCAAAAGAAATTTTGTTGGTTAATACAGTCCCCCTGTCCCACTTTCAAGCGCTTTATTAACTTGTGGAGACGTGGTTATTGCTGGAACACCTTCTTGAAAAGAATTTGTCCCTCCAATGACTTGATATATATCAGCAGGACCAGTCCCTGGTTTAAATGCTTCTATAATGACATCTTGATCTCCTCTTTCCGCAAGCATTCCTGTTTTCCGATTAATTGGCATTAAAATCATACCCTTTGGCATCTTAAAGGGAACATCCGGCTTTCCTTTAAGAGCATCTTCCATAAATTCACCAAAAATAGGGGCAGCCAAGGAACTTCCCGTCCCGTTGTATCCCAACGATGCTGGTTGATCGTAACCAACAAAGACACCAACGACGAGGTCAGGGGTAAATCCCATAAACCAGACATCTTTAGAATCATTGGTGGTTCCTGTTTTAGCGGCAATATGTCTATTGAGATAACGTAAACGCGCTGCAGTACCACGCTGAACAACCCCTTCCATCATCGATGTAATCTGATAAGCCGTCATAGGGTCAAGAACTTGATCTCTTTCATCAATCAATGTGGGTTCTCTTTGATTATTCCATGAATGCGTATTACAATTTTCACAAATACGATCATCATGACGATAAATTGTCTTCCCATAACGATCTTGAATTCGGTCTATCAGAGAAGGTTTAATAGAGCGCCCCCCATTGGCAATAACAGAATAAGCTGTAACCATCCGTAACACTGTTGTTTCAGCTGCCCCTAGGGCCATGGGGAGATACGGTTGCAATTTATCGACTACGCCAAAACGCTCTGCATATTCAGCGACAAGAGGCATTCCCATATCATTGGCAAGCCGTACTGTCATAAGATTGCGAGAATGCTCAATACCATAACGCAGTGTTGAAGGCCCAGCAAAGGTACCACCATAATTTTTAGGTTGCCAAACTTCACCATTATATTGGCGAACTTCGATAGGACCATCTAAAATAACTGATGCTGGTGTATACCCGTTATCAAGTGCTGCTGAGTACACAATGGGCTTAAAAGCAGAACCAGCCTGACGATAAGCTTGTGTTGCACGATTAAATTCAGATGCAGCAAAAGAAAAACCTCCCACCATTGCAAGAACGCGCCCTGTATGCGGTTCCATAGCAACAATCGCCCCTTCAACCTTAGGGATTTGTTGTAAACGATAAGTGTTGTTTGTATTGGGTAGTTTTTCAACAAAAATGACATCTCCAACTTGAAGAACATGAGACAAGCTCTGAAAAGTTCTTCGATAACCATTTTCTTTCACAACATGAAGTGCCCATTTTGAATCAGCTTCAGATAAAACAGCAATTTCTCGTTTTTTTGAGAGCATACCAGAAGCTTCGCGCTGCGGCTGTAAACCAATTTCTACTTTATTGGAGTTTGCAGAAAGAACAACCGCTAAACGCCATTCAGGAACATCACTTAATCCTGTGATATTTGCAAGCTCTATCCCCCAATCATCTTTTTTATCAATATGCGCATAAGCTCCACGCCATCCGTGTGCATGATCAAATTTAATTAATCCATTATGCAAAGCCTGCCGAGCAATAAACTGTAAATGTGGGTCAAGCGTTGTACGGATCGAAAGTCCACCTTCGTAAAGTGTTTTAGCCCCATAGCGATGCATTAAACGGCGACGCACTTCTTCAGTAAAATAATCAGCCGCAAAAACATAGTTATCACTTCCGCGTATTGTCGCTCCCAAAGGTTTAGCTTTTGCTTTTTCTCCTTGTTCACGGGTTACATACCCATTTGCAACCATCCGGTCTATAACCCAATTGCGCCGATCAATAGCACGCTGTGTATTCTTAAATGGATCATAATTTGCTGGACCTTTTGGAAGAGCCGCCAAATAAGCACATTGTTCTAACGTCAGATCATTGACGGATTTATTAAAATAGGTCAAAGAGGCAGCAGCTATACCATAAGTACCACGCCCCATATAAATTTCATTGAGATAAAGTTCGAGAATGTGATCTTTTGAGTAAGTTTTCTCAATACGCATTGCTAAAATAGCTTCCTTAAATTTACGCTCTAATGTTGTTTCTGAACTTAAAAGAAAGTTTTTAGCGACTTGTTGCGTTATAGTTGATGCGCCTTCTGGACGTCTTCCAGAACCAATATTACGAATATTATTGATCAAAGCGCGAGAAAGCCCTTCGGGATCTAAACCAAAATGATGATAAAAATTTTTATCTTCAGCCGAAATAAAAGCATCTTTAACAAGCTTTGGGATTGATTGAATCGGTAAATAGAGGCGATGTTTTGTTGCAAACTCTGCCATAAGACGGCCATCAGCAGCATGGACACGAGTCATTACCGGTGGCTCATAAAGTGAAAGAACTTCATAATCAGGAAGTGCATTTGCTTGACCACTGGTCATAACACCCCATGTTATCGCGCCACAAAGTCCAGTAGCAACAAAAAAACGAAGAAGATATTTAAAAAAAATCATCATAAAAACGGCTATCGCTTTCTTCAGAATTAATCAAAGAAAAAATATGTTATTTCAATCACACTACGTGGATATCACCACAAGATTGAGAAAAAGAAAATTTGTTTTCTATCTTTATATTTATACTAGGGTAAACTAAAATCCCATATTAATTACTCTATTTTCTTATAAATTTAAAGAGGCTGTACCATTTTCTGTCTATATTCAGCGAATTGACGAATAGAATAAGCAATTGAGAGAGCCATTTGTTTTCTCCAATTAGGATCGTTTAATAACTTTTCATCCTCTTTATTGGATAGATATCCGATCTCTATCAAGACAGAAGGGATATCTGAAGCTCTTAAAACTTGAAAATTAGCATAGCGATGAGGATTATTGATTAAGTTGATATGACTCTTCGATAAACTTGAAATAACACTATTTGCAAAATTAACCGAAAATGTATGCGTCTCACGCCGTGTAAGATCCATCAAGATATCTGTAACTTCAAGCGTTTCATCTGCAGGCAAACCATCAAGCAAATCAACTTTATTTTCACTTTCAGCTAAAGATTTCGCAATGGCATCAGAAGCTTTATCTGATATGGTATACACCGTAGCACCGCGAAGAGAATGTACATCAATCGTATCCGCATGAATGGATATAAAAAGATCAGCATCAAATTCTTGCGCTTTTTTAACTCTTTCGCTTAATCTTAAAAAAATATTAGAATCACGCGTTAAAGCAACGCTAATATGCGGGTCTTTTTGTAATTCTTCTCGCAATGCACGTGCAAAATCTAAAGTTACATCTTTTTCTAAAATTCCAGTGACCCCTCGCGCACCACCATCAATACCACCATGGCCAGGATCAAGAACAACACGAAAATTTTGCGCCGGAATCAACGGTAGTTTTGTATCAAAATTTCTCCTTTGCTGGCTCTTTAATATCTTATCAAATTTTTCTTGTGTACTTTTACGAATATCAACCAGCAACTGCCATAAACCACTGTCTAATCTTTTTACAATACTTTTTTCAACAACAAAAGCTGTTCTGCTTGTCAAAATAATGCGTGAAGTTTGTATGTCAGAGAAAGCATAACGGACATCTGAGAGCATAACGGACAATGCATTTTGTTTCTTTAAAGGCATATTTTGCATTGAAAAGTCAATTGTAGGTAAATTAATAACCAAACGTGCAGGCCTATCCAAAATCTGCAAACGAATATTTGGTTTTGAATTGAAAAGCGCAATTATACGTGTATGAGCACTATCACCAATGGTTCGAAAATTGATAAGTTTCAAAGGATCCGCAGCTTGAACACCAGTTTGACATAACAAAAAGAATAATAAAAAGCATATGAATTGCACAATAACATCCCAATAGGCTGTTTTCAGCTGTTGGGTAAAAAAAACTCTTATCATAAGCCCTCTTATCATAAGCAAAGTAGTCTACACAATATTTGTAATAATTTATCTCGGTTATATAAAAACGATACACCAGATTTATTTTCTATTTTCAATAAATGTTAAGCCCCTTCATTATAAACACCTAAAAATGAAATTACGGTCATAAAAATATTCTCATGATACATGATTTACATTGTTACTTGCCAAACGCATGATATCAACATAAAAGAATATCGGTGCTTCCTAGCTGATAATAGATCTAATTATCTGTAACTCATAGTAAGTTGTCTTTAAAGGGGTTGTTGCATATTATGCGTTGAGACTTTGTTATGGATGAAAAATTTCTATGTTATAAAATTAGGATTGCGTTATTTAAGATTCGTTGGTTCGGATATCCGGACTGTTTTACAGATTATTTTACCAGAGACTTTTAAGAAATATGAGTTATAAAAAACAGATGGAGATAATGATGAGAAATGGTGTAAATGCAGTCATGCATCTACACGGGATGTTCCATCCTGTTTTTCTGGTACCTCCCTTTTATGGCAGACAGCTCTTTACATCTACGAATAATTACATCGTTCGTTTGAATAAAATTGGGCATGTCGCCTTCAGGATATTAACTTATGTCAAACAAAATGCTTATAGATGCCTCTCATCCGGAGGAAACACGTGTTGTTGTTGTTCACGGCAACAAAATTGAAGAACTTGATTTTGAATCAGAACATAAAAAACAGCTCAAGGGGAATATTTATCTTGCACGTATTACGCGTGTAGAACCATCTCTCCAAGCAGCGTTTGTTGAGTATGGTGGAAACCGACATGGTTTTTTAACATTTTCTGAAATTCATCCTGATTATTATCAAATTCCTATTGCTGATCGCCTTGCTCTTCTTGAAGAAGAAGAAAAGGCAGCTGTAGGAGAAAATCCAACAGATGTTTTTACGGAAGAAACAACTAAAAATAAAAAACGCTCCAGAAGAACAAAGAAAAATGCGAAAAACAATGCTATAGCAGCCGATGTTGAAAATGATAATACCTCCGAAGCTGTAACTATTGATCATACAGAAGAAATATTAAATGCCGATGTTTCTTATGATGAGATCGAAATGGTCGGTGCTGAAGACATCCGTGAAGAACTCCCAACCTATCAAAGAAAACAAGGGCGCCAGTATAAAATTCAAGAAGTGATTAAACGACGTCAAATTTTGTTGGTGCAAGTTATCAAGGAAGAACGTGGGAATAAAGGTGCCGCCCTGACAACATATCTCTCTCTAGCAGGTCGTTATTCTGTTCTCATGCCCAACACAGCACGCGGTGGTGGTATTTCACGAAAAATTACGAATGTACAAGACCGTAAGCGTCTTAAAGAAATCGTAAAAGAATTAGCCGTTCCAAAGGGGATGGGCGTTATCTTACGAACTGCTGGCGCTAATAGAACAAAAGCTGAAATTAAACGCGATTATGAATATCTTATGCGGTTATGGGATACGATTCGCACTTTGACACTCGAGTCAACGGCACCATGCCTTGTTCATGAAGAAAGTAATCTCATAAAGCGTTCTATACGAGATCTTTACAATAAGAACATTAGTGAAATTCTTGTCTCTGGAGACCAAGGATATCGTGAAGCGAAAGACTTTATGCGTATGCTTATGCCAAGTCATGCAAAAGTTGTGCAACCTTATCGCGATCCTACACCTATTTTTGCAAGAAATAATATTGAAATTCAGCTTGATAAAATGTTGCAACCACAGGTTTCTTTAAAATCTGGAGGATATCTTGTTATTAATCAAACAGAAGCACTTGTTGCTATTGACGTCAATTCTGGACGTTCTACGAGAGAATTCTCTGTTGAAAAGACAGCTTTACAAACAAACCTTGAAGCTGCAGAAGAAGTAGCGCGTCAATTACGCTTACGTGACCTTGCTGGTTTAATCGTGATTGATTTTATTGACATGCTTGAAGAACGCAATGTGCGATTAGTCGAAAAAAAATTAAAAGACTGTTTAAAAAATGATCGTGCTCGTATTCAAGTTGGCCATATTTCACATTTCGGCCTTTTAGAAATGAGTCGTCAACGTATTCGCATATCAGTTTTAGAAAGTACAACACAACCCTGCCCCCATTGCGCAGGAACAGGAAGTATACGTTCTGAATCATCAATTGCTTTACATGTCATGCGCTCCATTGAAGAATATCTTCTTCATAATTCGCAATATAATATTATTGTGCGCACACCCGTAGCAACAGCGCTTTATGTGTTAAATCATAAACGCAATATTCTTGTTAATTTAGAAACACGCTTTAAACTTAATATTAGTATTGAAGCAGATGATAGTATTGGAACGCAACATCTTGTTATTTCTAAGGGCACAATAGCAGAAAGCATTTCTCAATCTCCATTGGAAGATGACAATAAGCAAGAAATTGAAGATTCTATTTTCATGAAAAATGAATCTATTGACAATTCTCCTCCCATTGAAACAAAACAAAAGCCTCGACGCAAAAATCGCCACGATGAAATTACTGATCCGTATCTTTCCACCATTCATAAAAAAGAAGAGACATTGAGTGGTGATTCTTATCGTCGAGGACGTCGTAGAGGTCGTCGTGGTGGTCGACGTAATCAAGATAATAATCTTCATCAGATTCGCATTCCTTATGCAGAACCAGTAGGAGATTTTGCTCAGCAGGCTTTAGCAGAAATTAAAGCAACACACCGCAAACGTCGTGTTCCATCTACTCAATCTTCTAAACCTGAAGAAATAAAAAATGATACGCAAGCTCTCGATGTACAACAGCAAGATGAAACAACAAAAGATGAGACAAATCTTAAACGTAAAACACGTAGAACACGTTCTTCAAAGGCGGTAGAAAATAATCTCTCTCTAGAGAATGATCAAAACATTGCAGAACAAAAATCTCTTGAAGAAAAGCCTGAAAGCAGTTCGGTACGTAAAATTAGAGCAAAAAAAGCAGCAAAATCTGTTCATGAAGATGAGGATAAAACCCCTGAAAACACTAAGAAATCAACACGTAGAACACGTAAAAATTCATCCTCTAAAGAAACAACAGAAATAGAAAAAACATTAGAGAAAGAAACTGATATGAAGGTGGAGAGAACTGTCGAAACTTCTCCTTCCCCAATTGAAGAAACAATCAACCAACCTGTTGTTATTTCATCAACATCTCATGATTCTCCTAAAACTGCGCGTATTGGTTGGTGGAAACGTAGAACTCTTTCAAAAAATTAACAATAAAAAGAAACCGCTACAATTTTTTGTGGCGGTCTCAATAAACAATCATAGAAAAAGTTTGAACCAATTCTATGGCCTATGTGTATTATTTTTGTTTTGCTTTCTCTTGCTCAGCCCGCATACGCTCTTCAATTTCTTTTTGATTTGATTGAATAGCTTGCTGCAGCTTTATTTGCTCTTGTTGGAAATCTTTTTCTTCCATACCAGGACCGGTATACGCCGCTGTAAATCCATTAAGAGAAAATTCAATAGGATTAGCTGAACCACGGAAATTAACAGTGGTTACAACCATTTTTGTACCACTTTTCATAGCTGCAATAAGCTTATCATCTAAAACATCATTGGCAATACAACTTGGTCCATTACAAATGATATAAGGAATTTTTTTAGAGAAGCCATCACCTATTTGAATGTGAACACCTTCTGGCAAAAAACGACCTGTAGGCACTTGAATACCTACACGTTTTTCATTTTGCTTCCCTTTTATTTCAACAAGATTAAAAGCCGTTAAAGGTTGTCCCGTATTCGATAATACAGTATTCATTGTATTACAAATATCAACATCATGCTGCTTACTGCAAACTTTGTACCAACCTTGCGATAAAGTCTGCGCATTTGCAGAAATACCAGCTACAAGAAAAAGGGCAACTGCTCCAACGAATACTGAAACAGCAGAATAAAAATTTTTATGCGACATGATTAAGCTAATCCTTTCAACGCGCTTTTAAGTAATTTTAAAAAAATATTAAGTATAGTTCCAATTTAAATTTTATTAAATTATAATGAAATAAAACTTAATTTCATTATTTTTACTTCAATATAAAAAAAAAAGTCAAATTTAGAGAAAAAACTACGACGATCTATGTAAACTTTTATATACCCATATAGCTTTCCCCTCTTTATCACACGGGTATTTGATGCAATTTATCCATAAAACACCTCTGTGCAATTGTGCTAAGATTACACAAACGAATCAATATTGCAATATCAATTAAAATAAACTCCTATGCACTTCTAAAAATCTTACGAATTTAAACTTTTTACCTTTCACGTTAGCCTATAAGGCTTTAGAAACAAATATTGCAATGCATAAAGCTCAAAAATATTGGATAAAATTTATATTTTCTAGATGTCCCTAGTATAAAAGTATAAATGAAAAAGATAAAATTAACTTATAAGAACATTTGATAAACTAAATCCCTTCCTAGCCTGCAGTTTTTGAAGAATTGTAAGGAATTTTTTCTGTAGGCACTTTTCTATCCCTATTTATGAAACAATAGTGGTATGCTTTTGTCATAAAACCGCTTTCATAATAAAAACTGTGTATTTTATATCTTTTGGCTAAAAATTGAGTTTTAAAATACGCTACTAAGGAATTATTTTTTCTTACTTTAACGACACATTTTCTTAGATATACAATCTATAACTGTCGAAAATATTATTATCAATAAACTTCCTTTAAAATAAAATGACATATTAATTTATAAGAATAATTTAATTTTCATAATGGAAATTACATATTGCCTCACGCCTTCTCACCACAAAATGAACCAAATAAATTGTCGACGTTTCAGTTCTTCAAAGTTTAAAGGGAGTTTCAATTTTTCTGGCTCCTTAATCCCACTATAAATACAATAACAACAGCACCGCTCAATACACATTTAGATATTATCGACTTCATTGCATCATCAGTTCCAGATTTAAATACAGCTCTTAATTTTTCGTGAGTTACTCGCTTTACATTTCCTAAACAACTCTATACTGATATATTAAACGTCATTATATTGTATCACTGTATGGAATCAACTTTTAGCTTTGTAATGTGCGTAAGAAAGCTTTTATAAAATTATCTTAATAAAAAATTATAAATTCTTATAAAACTTTCCTTATCTTTTGCAAAATCAAAGATATAAATTATAAATGATTTAAACTTTAACACACAAATAAATTAAACATATCATTCTGTCCCTTATACAAATAACTTAAAGCTATCAAACATCTCTCTTATCGTATTAATAAAACAAGATTTATTATACAATAATGAATAGTTATTAAAATGATTAAATTGTTCTTATGTGATAAAAATAACAATATATTTATGATAAAATATTTTTTATTATTTAGTTTATTAACTTTATTTTTTATTTTATTCACTTGAAGACATTTTTCATAAAGTTTCTAAAATATACTGTTATAAAAAAATAAATATACTTTTATTTTGGACAAAATTACTATAAGAACAAGAAAATACTCTCTAATTGAACCACTTCTCAACACGGGAACGCATACAATTTATAATATTCTTTCTCTTGTCTGGAAGCATTATATTATATATTTCTCTCGTGCTTCTACATAATAAGGCCACGCTTTTTACATTCGAAGGATGACGTATCATCATATCCTTTATACCATTAATTATATGTTCTTCAAAATCTGAAGCACTACCCTCCATATATTGCTTCAAAGTGTTTGATTAATTCAGGATCAATTGAATTAATTGCGTCTTTTGCCCAACTAAAATCTTCTTGCTTCCAACCAAAATCTTTCCGTAATAAAGCACCTACATCACTATACAACATACTCTCTTGAATTTTACAAGAAAGAATAATAATGGGATAATACTCTATCGTTTCATTAATATCTCTATCGTTAAGAATCTCCATATCTGCTGCATCACTACTTACTCCTTTCATAGGCACTTCGAGATTTTAGATATTTTTTTACTTTACTTATTTTCTCTTCATATTCTCCTACTCTATACTCTCTTGCTCTATGCGCTCTATGTGCCAATTCTGTCTTCTTCTTCGCTAACTCATTTAGTTTTGAATGAAGCTTATAACGCTCTTCATTAAGATCGCTTTGTTCTTGTATAAGCCTATCGTGCTCTATATTATGAGAAGGTATTTGCGAAAGCGTTAAATCAGCGAATATCTTTTCGATAAACTTTATCCTCTTTTCAATAACTTGTAGTCTTTCTTTAATACGCTTGTATTTCTCATCAAGCGTTAAACTAGAAAGCGATAACTCGGTTAAGCTAAACTCAGCATGAGCATCTTTTATGCCATATATGCAAGGCAGTAACAAAAAAAACTACCGTTAGAAACTTTTGTAATGAAGCAAGCATGTTATCTTAACCTAAATTTTTCTTTTTAGAGCACTTGTAGAAAATACTTATATGCAAATGCTATTATTGCGGTTACACTGTCTAAGCTAATTTCTTCATTATATCAATACGTGTTATTAGAGGCGCTCCAAATAAATATATAAGAGGCTTTCATTATAAACTTAAATTTAATTCTTATAAAAAATTAATAAGTGTTTATTTTTATAGAGTAATTTTATAAAAATAAGGAACAATTCCAAAAAAGTAGAGAAGCTGTTTTAGACAGAATGTTGTTCTACCATTTTCACAAGCTCAGTCATAATCTTTGCTGCTCCAATAAGTCTTTCATCAACGCTAGCCCAATCCCGAATAAGAGCAATACTTTGATCTGGACGAATTTTTGCCATTGAACCTTGTTTTCCTACCCACTGAACAAGAGCAACACTATTGGCGAAATAGTTATTGCGAAACTGTATGACAATCCCCTTTGGTCCAGCATCCAATTTTTCTACATGAGCTTTTCGACACAATATTTTGATATGAAAAACTTTAAGGATGTGTTGAACTTCAAGGGGTAAAGGACCAAAACGATCGATTAACTCGGCTGCAAATTCATCAATCTGTTTTAAATTCTCGAGTTCTGTCAAGCGTCGATAAAGCCCCATACGTAATGATAAGTCAGGCACAAAACTTTCTGGTATCATCACGGTTGTAGCGAGTGAGATTTGAGGTGACCATTGCTTATCCTCACTTAGCTCTCCATCTTTTAATTCAGCAACAGCTTCTTCAAGCATTTTTTGATAGAGTTCAAATCCAACTTCTTTGATATGTCCTGATTGTTCTTCACCTAAAAAATTGCCTGAACCACGAATATCCATATCGTGACTTGCCAACTGAAATCCAGCCCCTAATGTATCTAGAGATTGTAACACTTTAAGACGACGATCAGCTGCAGATGTTAAAACTTTACCAGACGGAAAAGTAAAAAGTGCATAAGCACGTTGTTTTGAGCGTCCTACCCTCCCTCGTAATTGATAGAGCGCAGAAAGACCAAACATTTCAGCACGATGCACAATTAATGTATTAGCTGTTGGAATATCAAGACCGGATTCAATAATGGTTGTCGATAGTAAAACATCATATTGTCCATCGTAAAATGCATTCATAATATCATCAAGTTGTCCAGCTGGCATTTGTCCATGTGCTGTAACGAACTTGAGCTCTGGAACATGGGTTTTGAGATATTCTTCTACAAAGGAAAGATCAGAAATACGAGGACAAACATAGAAACTTTGTCCACCACGATAGTATTCTCGAAGTAATGTTTCGCGTATAACAAGTGCATCAAATGGAGTAATAAAAGTACGAACTGCCATTCTATCAATGGGTGGAGTGGTAATTAATGAAAGTTCACGTACTCCCGATAATGCCAATCCTAAAGTTCGTGGAATGGGGGTTGCTGAAAGTGTAAGAACATGAATATCACTTTTAAGCTGTTTTAAACGCTCTTTGTGTTTTACCCCAAAATGTTGCTCCTCATCAATGATAAGAAGACCTAACCGTAAAAAATCGACTGCACCACTTAATAATGCATGAGTTCCAATGGCAATATCAATCGTACCATCTGAAATCCCTTTTTTGACTTGTGTGAGTTCTTTCCCTCTCACAAGCCTTGATACATGACCAATTTTAACAGGTAATCCTTGAAAACGCGAAATAAATGTTTTGTAATGTTGACGTGAAAGCAAAGTTGTCGGTACAACGACAGCCACCTGATATCCATTTAAAGCTGCAACAAAAGCACTTCGAATAGCTACTTCTGTTTTTCCAAAGCCAACATCACCGCATATCAAGCGATCCATCGGCTTTCCTGAGGCTAGATCGTCTAAAACGGCATCAATGGCGTTCATTTGATCTTCTGTCTCTTCATAGGGAAAACCAGCAACAAACTCATCAAATGGTCCAACTGGTGGAAGTAAAGCAGGCGCAGCACGGGTCGCACGCTCCGCAGCTATGCGAATTAATTGCCCTGCCATTTCCAATAAATGTTTTTTAAGCCGAGCTTTACGTGCTTGCCAAGCAACACCCCCTAATTTATCTAAAGTTACCTCTGTTCCTTCTGAGCCATAACGCGAGAGAAGCTCAATATTTTCAACCGGTAAAAAGAGTAAATCACCTCCGGCATATTTAATTTCAAGACAATCTCGTAAAATTCCAGTCGTGGTGATGGTTTTTAGACCAACAAATTGGCCAATACCATGATCAATATGCACAACAAGATCACCAGAATTTAAAGCAGAAATCTCAGAAATAAAATTTGTATTACTCTTACGCCGCTTTGGCGATCTGATGAAGCGATCACCTAAGATATCTTGCTCTGCTATAATAGCTAAATCTTCAGCCTCAAAACCATGTTCTATCATGATAACAGCTGCTAATATGCGATCTCGTGGTGTTGCTTTGACTGTTTGCAAGGATTTTACAACTTCTATTTTTTTCAATCCATGCTCATCAAGAACTTGTACCAAACGATTAAGAGACCCTTCACTCCAACACGCTAAAAGTACTTTTTTGCCAGCAGCGCGTAAAGATGTGATGTGATTAATAACACTTGAAAAAACATTTTTTTCTTGCGCATTACGCTCTTTTACAAAATCATATCCCTGTTTAACTTGTGCGTGAATAACTGTTTGTTCCAAACTTTGTGGAATATTAAAAGGCGAAAAATCAATACGCTGTGAAGATTGTTGCACACATTCCAAAACACGCTCTGGCGTTAAATAGAGAAGACTAGGTTCTATTGGATGATAAGAAGTAGAACCTTCGTTATCATTTTCGCGCTCTTTGCGCGCATTATAATAGTCTTTAATAAGGCGATAGCGCTCAATAAAAACTTCTTCTATGAGATGTTCAAAAACAAGCGGTAAGTTGCCACAATGGTCAAAAAAAGTATCAAGGCTTTCATAAAAAAATGGAAGCCAATGTTCCACACCAGCAAAACGCCGACCTTGAGAAATTGCTTCATAAAGCATGTTATTTTTTTGTGATACACCAAATGTACGGGTATAATTGCTTTTAAAACGGCTGATGCATTCATCTGTCAAAACAACCTCGCTCATTGCCTGTAATAAAAGTTCAGTTTTTTGGCGTATTGTTCTTTGACTTTCTGGATCAAATACACGGATGCTTTCTAGGGTATCTCCAAAAAAATCAAGACGTAAAGGCTCAATATCCATAGGAGAAAAGATATCTAGTATTCCTCCTCTTACAGCAAATTCACCAACATCACGGACAACCGTAACGCGTTCAAAACCATTGGTTTCTAGAAATTGAATAAGATTCCCCATGTTATGGCGTTGGCCAACATGTGCATAAATAAGCTGAGCTTTTATCATTTCACGGGGAGGCAATTTTTGCATAATTGCATTGGCTGTTGTTAGGATAATTGCAGAATGTGGATTTTGACGTAAATTGGCCATGCGTGCCAATGCTGATAGTCGACGTGCCATAATAGCAATTCCTGGTGACACGCGATCATAAGGCAAACAATCCCAAGCAGGAAATTGAAGGACGGGCAAATTGGGCTCAATAAAATTTAAAACTTGTTGTAAATGTGCAATTTTTGTTCCGTCTCGGACAACATAGATAAGTGGTTTACCTTGTGCAATTTCTGAACTTAATTTAGCAAGAGCAAAGGCTTCAAATCCATCCGTAACGCCATCAAAAATCATATGAACAGGACTATTGGGGGGAGTGATATTTTTTTTAAATATAGGCATTGAAATCAATAAGTTAAGTAAGTACGGTAATTGGCAATATCACGAAAAAGAGGACTATCAATTTCAGAGGGTGGTGCAATTTCTCCGGTCATCCATGTGAGTAAGTCGCGATCATCAAAAGACATAATATACTCAAGTTCGGAGAGCGTTTTATCATTCATCCCTGTGATATGAGCATTAACATAATGTCCAAAAATGAGATCCATTTCACGAATACCGCGATGCCATGCACGAAAAATCAATCGGCGACGACGCATATCCAATTGATTTTTGTCAACGACAAAAGCTGTCATAAAAAGTCTCCTTGAATAAAGTAATATAAACCATTCAATTAGTCGTATAAAATTTATACCTTGCCTTAAGGAAATTCAATAATCTTCTGATCTTTAAGTGTAATTCGACGATGCATTTGCTTTGCCAAAGCGTAATTATGTGTTGCAATAAGAGCAGAAAGACCAGAGTGACGAACAAGAACAGATAAAGCTTGAAAGACATAAGCTGACGTTACAGGATCAAGATTTCCGGTAGGTTCATCCGCCAAAAGAACCGAAGGGCCATTTGCTACAGCACGTGCAATAGCAACACGCTGTTGCTCTCCTCCCGATAACTCTGAGGGACGATGGTTTGCCCGATGAGAAATACGCAAATACATCAATAATTTACGCGCACGATCTTCTGCGATGGACTTGTTTAATCCAGCTATCATTTGTGGTATCATAACATTTTCTAAAGCCGTAAACTCTGGAAGTAAATGATGAAATTGATAGACAAAACCAATATCGTTTCGTCTGATAGCTGTTCGCTCACGATCAGAGCGCTTTGCACAAGAAACACCCCGTAACAATACATCACCAGCTGTTGGTTTTTCTAATAACCCCGCAATATGAAGAAGTGTTGATTTTCCAGCACCAGATGGTGCGACAAGTGCAACAAGCTCTCCACGATTAAGAATAAAATTCGCTTTATCTAAAACAATGAGCGGCTTATGACTTTCAAAAAAGCGTCTTTCAATCTCTACAAGCTCTAAAATCGCTGTCATTATTCATACCTCAAGGCTTGTACGGGATCTAGTTTAGCAGCGCGCCATGCCGGAATGAGAGCAGCAAGAAATGACAAGAATAAAGCCATAAGAGCAACCAAAACAGTTTGCTTCCAATCAATTTGTGCAGGCAGTTTTGTTAAAAAATAAAGTTGAGGATTAAAAACATCGACATTAAATAACCAAGAGATAAAGTCTTGGATATGATTAATATTCGCGGTCGCGATAACACCTAAAATTAAGCCTAATATCGTTCCAATAAAACCAATCATCATTCCTGTGATAATAAATATACGCAAAATTGCACTCTGTTGAGCACCCATTGTGCGTAAAATTGCAATATCATGACTTTTATCTTTTACAAGCATAATAAGGCCTGAAATAATATTTAAAGCAGCAACAAGAACAATCAGAGAAAGAATGAAAAACATAACATTCCGTTCAATCTGTAAAGCTGAAAAAAAAGCCTGATTACGTGTACGCCAATCAATTAAATAGACCTGTTGATCAACTGCGTTTTCTACAACAGGTTTTATTTGATCAACAGCATCAGGATCGTTTAGAAATAATTCTACTGACTGCACCTTATCGCCTAAATTAAAAAACATTTGTGCTTCATGGAGAGGCATAAAAACAAATATTGAATCATATTCAGACATACCAACTTCAAAAATAGCAATGACTTTATAAGCTTTTACACGTGGTGTAACACCAAAAGGTGTCTCATCACCATCAGGGGTAATAATACGAAGATCCCTCCCAACTGTAAGCCCTAATTTTTCTGCTAAACCACTTCCAATTGCAACACCTTCTTCTTGATCAAACTGAGAAATCGAGCCTAATTTAATGTTTTGAGAAACTGTTTTAAGTTTTTCTAGATCTTGTTTGCGCATACCACGAACTAACGCACCAGAGCCACCTTGAACTTCACCTTGAACAAGCGCTTGACCTTCAATAACAGGCAAAGCAAACTTCACACCATTTGTAGCTTCTAAAGAAGAAATAAGAGTCTTATAATCAGAAAAACCAGAATCAACTGTTTGAACAATAAGATGCCCATTCATACCAAGAATACGATTGAGAAGTTCTGTACGAAAGCCATTCATCACCGCCATAACGACAACTAGAGCGAAGACTCCCAACATAATCCCAATAAGAGAAATAATTGAAATAACAGATGCGACGACATGCTTTTTATTGGGAATCATATAACGAAAAGCGATCATCCACTCATAAGATGAAAAGCATTTATTTTTCAGCCTCTTCATAACATTTCCTATTAAATTATAGAAAGTTGGCTGAGTACATCTTCAACCTTTAGAGATTTTTTTACACCTATTTTTCGATCTTTAATTTCAACTTCATTTTGTGCAATGCTGTTTGGGCCAACAATGATTTGCGTTGGCAAACCAATCAAATCCATTGTTGCAAATTTTGATCCAGGACGTTCATTTCTATCATCTAATAATGGATCAAAACCAGCATCCTTTAATCCCTGATAGAGAAACTCACATGCTTTTGTACATTTTTCATCATCGGGTTTCATATTGATAATCCCAAAATCAAACGGCGCCATCGACTTTGGCCAAATAATCCCCTTTTCATCGTGAGAAGCCTCAATAGCGGCCGCAACAAGACGTGAAGGTCCAATCCCATAAGATCCCATCGAGACCACATGCTCTTTTCCATCTTGTCCCATAACTTTTGCTCCCATTGGAGCAGAATATTTCGTCCCAAAGTGGAAAATATGCCCGACTTCAATACCACGCGCTGAAAGACGATCTTCCTCAGAAATTTTAGCCCACTCTTCTTCATTATGCATTTCTTCTGTCGCGGCATAAAAAGATGTCCACTGTCTAACAGTATCATCTAAAACAGCTTTATCACTAAAATCGATTGAACTGTGGGGAACGCTCAGTTCAAGAAATTGTCTATCACAGAAGATAGCACTCTCTCCTGTTTCTGCCAAAATGATAAATTCATGACTAAGTTCACCCCCTATTGGACCTGTATCTGCACGCATGGGAATTGCTTTTAAGCCAAGGCGAGAAAAAGTGCGTAAATAAGCCACAAACATACGATTATAAGATGTTTTAGAGCCTTCATAATCAAGATCAAAAGAATAAGCATCTTTCATTAAGAATTCTCGTGCCCGCATCACACCAAAGCGTGGGCGAATTTCATCACGAAATTTCCATTGAATATGGTACAAATTAAGCGGAAGATCTTTATAAGAACGAACATAGGAGCGAAAAATATCTGTCACCATCTCTTCATTGGTCGGGCCATAAAGTAAATCACGCTTTTGACGATCTTTAATGCGGAGCATTTCCAAACCGTAATCATCATAACGACCACTTTCTCGCCAAAGATCAGCAGATTGAATTGTAGGCATCAATATTTCTATTGCACCAGCACGTTCTTGCTCTTCACGAATAATTTTACAAACTTTATCAAGCACTTTTTTTCCTAACGGAAGCCAAGAATAAATCCCAGATGTTTGTTGTCGAATCATCCCAGCACGCAACATAAAACGATGAGAAATAATTTCTGCTTCTTTAGGATTCTCTTTTAAAAGTGGAAGGAAATATTGAGAAAGACGCATTGAAATAATTAACTCCTACTCAGATCTATCATATTGGAACAATTTAATATACCCTCTATTCATCTATAGCCGCATTCTGAATACTTGCAAATATAACGATCTTATTGTTTAAAAATTTGTTGTGCTTTATTCTCTATTTTTCTTATTGAGCAATAAAATAAGAATGCTCTTCTTTTTTTAATAACGTAATATGGAAATGCTTTATTTTGACTGATGTAAAAAAACTGTACAGAGAGGTTTTTTTTGCCAAATTTCATAAACAGCCGCTCTCACTGCACGTCGTGTTGCCTCTCGAATAACTTCATTATTTTTCCGCTTCATACGTGGAATATTATAAACTGTATTTTCCACAACCTTTAAAAGAATATCTTTTAAATTTTCCCCCTCTCCATTACTCTCAGGGAGTCCCAATATGCTTAGACCGATATCATCCAATAACTCATGCTTGCTATTCATATGGAGAGAAACCGCAACATGACCAGCATAACTTAATTTTCTACGCTCACGAATCCCTAGCTCATACTCATCTCCAAGAAGACAGCCATCTTTATAAATACGACCAACAGGCACGTGATCAATAACTTCTACAGGCGTTGGTGCAAGACGTAGCATATTACCATTTCTAATATCCCTAACAATTTTAATCCCTGCTTGACGCGCTAAAGCAGCTTGAGCAGTAAGATGTATTGCCTCACCATGCACAGGCACAAGTATCTGTGGTTTTATCCAATCATACATCTGTAAAAGTTCTGAACGACGGGGATGACCTGAAACATGAACAAGGGCATCTTCATTTGTAATAACTTTAATACCCAAATCGATGAAGCGATTTTGTATCTCAAGAATCGCTTTTTCGTTTCCTGGAATACTTCGCGATGAATAAATAACAGTATCTCCAGTAGAAAGCGCAATATTCCTCATCCCCTCACGTGAAAGTTTAGCCAAAGCTGCACATGGCTCACCTTGGCTCCCTGTGACAATTAAAACAAGTTCTTTTCGTGGGATGTAACCATAATCATCTTCCGTTACAAATGGCGCTAACCCATCCATATAACCAAGCTCTTGTGCAACCATAATACTTCGCTTAAGGGAACGCCCAATGACAAGAACCTTACGCCCAACAGCTTGAGCAGCAAGAGCAATAGAACGTATCCGACCAATATTAGAAGCAAAAGTTGCTATTGCAACACGCCCTTCAGCCTTCGAAATAATCTCAGAAAGACTGGTTTGGACCTGCTGCTCTGATGGAGATATACCATCTCGACATGCGTTTGTAGAATCACAAAGCAATGCTAAAACACCTTTGTCGCCTAACGCTCGAAATCTTTTTTCATCCGTTACAGCTCCAAGCGAAGGGGTATGATCAATTTTCCAATCACCCGTATGGATTACAGTTCCCAAAGACGTTGTAATGGCTAAAGATACAGATTCTGGTATCGAATGATTAACAGCAATAGCCTCTATGGTAAAGGAACCAACCTGAAAACAATCCCCTGCTTGAAAAATATTGAATGACATTTTTTGAGATTCAAAATCTGATTGCCTTTTACTTTCCAATAACCCTGCCGTGAAAGCTGTACAATAAACTGGAACTTGTAATTTTGGCCATAAATCAAGAACAGCCCCATAATGATCTTCATGTGCATGTGTTAAAACAAGACCACGTATATTATGTTTTTCACTTTCTAAAAAACGAATATCAGGGAGAACAAGATCAACTCCTGGTAATTCAGAACCAGCAAAACTCACGCCCATATCAACAAGTAACCATTCACGAAGATTTTGGGAGCCAAATCCATAAGCAGCCAAATTCATTCCTATTTCACCTACACCTCCCAGAGGTAAAAAAACAAATTCATTTTTATTGGTTGCAACCATTAATATCTCCCAAATCATTAAGATAATCTGATGGTAAAATAATTTCGTTAATAACCGCCTGCATGAACAGAAGCAGCCGAACCAAAATGAACATCTCCCGCTGTTATAATGGCTGTCTGACCATTTTTTTGTTTTATGATGCAGTTAAAATCACGATCAAGTCCCTCAAAAATACCCTCAACGATTTTTTCATCATTCATTACTTTGACATAGTTTCCGAGGTGAGCAGAATATAAAAGCCATTTATTTCGGATTATTTCACACCCTTTTGGTTGTTTCCAAAGAAGGTAATTTCTAGAAAAAGATTCTGTCAAAACTGTAAATAACTGTTCTGCTTCAATATGCAAACCGATATTCTTTAAGCTTGAAGTGGGATAGAGTGCAACTTCATAATTATATTTCACATTTATTCCAATACCAATAACCAATGCATTTTGTTGTGATGGCAATTTTAAAATTTCGAGCAAAACTCCTGAGCTTTTAGCACCTCTAAGCAAAATATCGTTTGGCCATTTTAAGCTCACAATATTGCCTGTTTGCTTTTCATCTTTTATAAATTGTTTTATTGCCTCTGCCACACTGACTCCAGCAACAAAACCAAGTTGAGCCGCCGTTTGATGAACGATATCATCCATTAACAATAGACTAGAATAAAGGTTCCCTTTTGGACTATTCCATGTCCTCCCTCTTCTTGCCCTTCCTTGTAATTGCTCTTGCGCAACAATCCAAAGATAACCTTGATGACCAGTTTGCGCTTTTCGTTGCGCAATGAGATTGGTTGAATCAACACTTTCGTACGATTCAACAGTGTATCCTTGTTTCTTTGCAAAATCTGATAAAATATAAACCATATTCATTAAAATAATGCAGCGGCCGCTTTTTCTGCCAATTCAGCAAACCAAATCCCAAAAAAGGTGTAAAATAAGATAAATAATGCAGAAAGACCAAGACAAAACTGAAGCTCTTTTGATAAAATAACAAAATGCGCTTTTGCGTCATCAAACCACATAATTTTAATAACCCGTAAATAGTAAAAAGCGCCAACAACGGAGGCTATCATACCAACAATAGCAAGAGGTGTCAGACCAGCATGAACAGCAGCAGAAAATGTATACCACTTCCCAAAAAAACCAGCCATAGGGGGTATACTGGCTAGCGAGAAAAGCTGTATTGTCATGACAATCGCCATAAACGGATTTGTCTTTGCTAACCCTGAAAGATCATAAATATTTTCAACATTGCCACTCTGAGATCGCATTCCAAGAATAAAAGCAAATGAGCCAAGAGTAACACCAAGATAAATGGTCATATAAAGGATAACGCTTTTTACCCCAAGCATATCTCCAGCTGATAAACCAACAAGTGCATAGCCCATATGACTAATCGATGAATAAGCCATTAAACGCTTAATATTATTTTGCCCAATTGCAGCAAACGCACCAAGTATCATTGATGCAAGTGCCATGAAAACCAAAATTTGTTGCCATGCAGGCATCACACTATCAACACACCCTAGGGGAATAAAGGCCATCACAATAATACGGATGATTAAAGCCATTGCAGCAACTTTAGGCGCCCCAGCAAAAAATGCTGTAATCGGTGTTGGGGCACCTTCGTAAACATCAGGTGTCCACATATGAAATGGAACAGCAGAAATTTTGAAAGCCAAACCAGCTAAAATAAATACAATTCCAAAAATAACCCCCAATTGTAAATTTTCACCTTTTAAAGCAAGAGCAATTTCGTGAAAACCAATTTGACCGGTAAAACCATAAAGCAAAGAAATACCATAAAGCAGCAATCCTGAAGATAATGCTCCTAAAACAAAATATTTTATACCGGCTTCAGAAGATTTTACATTATTACGATTAATCGCCGCTAAAACATATAAAGCTAAGGATTGTAGTTCTAATCCCATATAAAGCGACAGCATATTCCCCGCTGAAATCATAAACATCATGCCAAGGGTTGCAAAAAGAACAAGCACTGGAAATTCAAATATATTGAACTTTTGCGCATTAGCAAAACCAACAGACATAATAAGAGCAAAAAGTGCACCAACAAGCGTTAAAATTTTCATATAACGACCAAAAGAGTCAATAATAAGCGCATTGGTTTGAAATGCGCCACTTTTCGGAAAAACGATGAGAATAATAATGGTTGCCACCAGAAGAGCCATGGCTAAACCTGTTACTGTTAAAGAAGCACGTGCATTGGAATAAACACCAACCAAAAGCAACACTATTCCCCCTAATGCAATTAAAATCTCTGGAAGAATTAATACGAGTTGTGTTATTATTTCACTTTGCATGAGAATTCTTCCCTTATCTAGTGTAATTTATTGATGAGGGCTTCTACGGAAAACGCCGTCGCTTTAAGAAGTGGCGTTGGATAGATACCAAAGAATATTGTAAGAATAACCATCGGATAAAGAATAAATTTTTCCCTTAAAGAGAGATCTATCAGTACTTTTAAATTCTCTTTATCCAAGGAACCAAAAACCACGCGCCGATAAAGATAAAGAGCATAGGCTGCTGATAAGATAACACCTGTTGTCGCTAAAATAACAACCAATTTATTCACTTGAAAAACACCTATTAAGGTTAAAAACTCACCCAAAAATCCTGAAGTTCCAGGAAGTCCTATATTTGCCATGGTAAAGATTAAGAAAACAACAGCATATTTGGGCATATTATTTACCAAACCACCAAACGCTGAGATTTCACGTGTATGCAGACGATCATAGATTACCCCAACACAAAGAAATAAAGCTGCGGAAACAATTCCGTGTGACAGCATCTGATAAATAGCCCCTTGTATTCCCTGCTCATTCGCAGCAAAAATACCCATCGTTACATATCCCATATGCGCTATTGAGGAATATGCAATAAGTTTTTTGATGTCACTTTGAACAAGTGCAACCAACGAGGTATAAATAATTGCAATAAGCGATAATGTGAAAACAAGAGGTGCAAAATCTGCTGAAGCGATAGGAAACATAGGTAAAGAAAAACGAAGGAAACCATACCCACCTAATTTGAGTAAGACACCGGCTAAAATAACAGAACCTGCTGTCGGTGCTTCCACATGAGCATCAGGGAGCCACGTATGAACTGGCCACATCGGCATTTTAACAGCAAAAGAAGCAAAAAATGCGAGCCATAACCATATTTGCATATGGGCAGGAAACTGATAATTGAGTAAAGTTGGTATATCAAGTGTTCCTGCCTGCCAATACATAGCCATAAGAGCAACCAGCATAAGCACTGAACCAAGCAAAGTGTATAAGAAAAACTTGATACTTGCATAAACACGACGCGCACCACCCCACACCCCTATAATGATAAACATTGGAATGAGGCTACCTTCAAAAAAAACATAAAATAATATTGCGTCAAGAGCACAAAAGACCCCAATAATCGCAACTTCAAGAAGAAGAAAAGCAATCATATAAGCTTTTAATCTCTCTTTAACATTCTCCCAGCTTGCTAAAATACAGAAAGGTAAAAGAAAAGCCGAGAGAACAACAAAAAGAATAGAAATACCATCAACCCCCATATGATAGCTAATGCCATTCCCTAGCCAACTGAATTTTTCAACCATTTGAAAATTGGGGTTGCTAAAATCAAATCCTATCCAAATAATTAAAGAAATAACAAAAACAAATATCGTCGTAAAAAATGCGACATTGCGTATATTATGGCGTGCAGCTTCACTATCATCTTTGATAAACAAAATCAGAAGCACACCCACAAGTGGCAAAAATGTAACCGTAGAAAGAATAGGCCAATCGGTCATTAGTTTACGCCCCCGATCATCATCCATGTAATCAGCAATGCAACACCTATAAGCATCGCAAATGCATAGTGGTAAAGATAGCCTGTTTGCATCCGAACAACTCTATTTGTGATATCAACAACACGCGCTGCGATACCATTAGGACCTAGACCATCAATAATTTTACCATCTCCCACTTTCCAAAGAAAAGAACCAATCTTAAAGGTAGGACGAACAAACAAAAAGTTATATAATTGATCAAAATACCATTTTTGGTAAAGAAAATTATACACTCCTGGCATAATTCCAGCCAACTTTTTGGGAAAAGAAGGAAAAGCAATATAAAATAAATAGGCTAAAATAAATCCAAGACACATCGCTATAAATGGTGACCATTTTACCCAATTAAAAACGTGGTGGGCATCATGAAGAATATGATTGTGACTGCTTGTAAACAATGCTCCCTTCCAAAAAGCATCATAAAAGTCACCAAAAAAGTAAGATTGGAAAACGACACCTGCAAATATTGCCCCAAGAGATAAAATAAACAGTGGCATTAACATAACTGGAGGTGATTCATGAACATGATGCATAACATCAGCTGTTGCCCGTGGCTTCCCATGAAATGTCATAAAGATAAGCCTCCATGAATAAAAGCTTGTTAAAAAAGCCGCAAAAACAAGGAGATAAAAAGCATATCCTGAAGCAATATTATGAGATACAAAAGCAGATTCTATAATTGCATCCTTTGAAAAAAAACCAGCCGTCCCAAAAATTGTTCCTGGGATTCCAACACCGGTTAATGCAATGGTTCCAACCATCATCATCCAATAAGTGACCTTTATATGCTTGCGTAAGCCACCCATTTTGCGCATATCCTGTTCATCAGATACAGCATGAATGACAGAACCTGCACCAAGAAATAATAAGGCTTTAAAAAAAGCATGTGTAAAAAGATGAAAGACAGCAGCACCATAAGCTCCAACACCTAATGCCACAAACATATACCCGAGTTGAGAACATGTAGAATAAGCAATAACACGCTTAATATCATTCTGCACCAATCCCACAGTTGCTGCAAAAAATGCTGTTGTTGCGCCAACAATAATAATCACAGTCAAAGCAATCGAAGAAAGTTCAAAAATTGGCGACATACGCGCAACCATAAAAACACCCGCCGTTACCATTGTGGCAGCATGAATAAGTGCTGATACAGGCGTAGGTCCCTCCATTGCATCAGGAAGCCAAGTATGTAAAAGAAATTGTGCTGATTTTCCCATCGCACCAATAAATAATAAAAGACATGTAATGGTAAGTGCAGCCTGTCCATCAAGCTGCCAACCTAGAAATGTCAAATCTTGTATAAAGCTATTGTCTGCAGCTTTTGCAAAAATAGAGGCAAAATCAACTGATTGGAATAAAACGAAAATACTAAATATTCCTAAGAGAAAACCAAAGTCTCCAACACGATTGACCACAAAAGCTTTCATTGCAGCCTTATTAGCAGAATCGCGCTGAAACCAAAAACCAATCAAAAGATAAGAAGCAAGTCCCACACCTTCCCAGCCCAAAAACATCTGAATCAAATTATTGGATGTCACCAACATAAGCATCATAAATGTAAACAAAGAAAGATAAGAAAAAAAACGGGACCTTGAAGGGTCATGGTGCATATAACCAATTGAATAAATATGCACTAATGCCGAAACACTGTTCACCACAACAAGCATAACAGTTGTTAATGTATCAATATGAAAAGCCCAATTAAAGCTTAAATCACCAATGGTGAGCCAATGTAATACTAATACATCAATCGCTGAATTATGACCAAGTGCAAGATTGAAAAATGCTATCCACGACAATATGGCAACAATCACCATAAAGCTACATGTTATCAATTCGCTTGCACGATCTCCTATCGTTTTTCCACCTAGTGCAGCAATTAAAAAACCCAAAAGCGGAAGAAAGACAATCGTATAATACATCACGGGTTAGCCTTTCATTACATTAACATCTTCAACCGCAATGGAACCACGATTACGGAAAAAAACGACAAGAATTGCTAAACCAATGGCAGCTTCAGCAGCTGCAACGGTTAAGACAAATAAAGCAAATATCTGACCAACGAGATCATGAAGAAATGCCGAAAATGCAACAAAATTGATATTAACGGAGAGTAATATAAGCTCAATAGACATCAAAATAATAATCACATTTTTTCTGTTGAGAAAAATTCCAGCAATGCCAATTGTAAACATCAAAGCAGAAACAGTGAGATAATGCGCAATATCAATATACATATCCATAGCCCCCCTTAAATACCTTTACCTGATTCAACTTGCTTGATTTCAATGGCACTTTCTACCGTTCTAGAAACTTGCTCCGCAATAGACTGTCGTTTGACTCCCGACTTATGGCGAAGTGTTAAAACAATAGCACCAATCATTGCAACTAATAAAATTATTCCAGCAATTTGAAAATAGAAAACATAATCCGTATAGAGAATATCCCCTAATGCTTGTGTATTTGTTCGCTGCCCTAAGTCTGGCATTGGTTGCGTAACATGCGTTCTCAAGATTGGAGAAAAATGGCTACTCACAAAAACAACAATCAATTCTACAGCGATAATAATGCCAATAAGAGCTCCTATAGGCGCATATCGAAGAGCGCCACTCTTTAACTCAGCAAAATCAACATCCAGCATCATAACGACAAATAAAAATAAAACAGCGACAGCTCCAACATAAACAACAAGCAGGATAAGCCCCAAAAACTCTGCTCCTGCAAGCAAAAATAAAGCTGCTGCATTAAAAAATGCAAGGATTAAAAATAAAACAGAATGCACAGGATTGCGTGCTGTAATAACAATTACTGCACTTGTTAGCATAATAAAAGCAAACAAATAGAAAAATGCCGCCGCTAGATCTGTTAGCACAGGCTTCTCCTTAATTATTCAAACAATTGGTACAAACTTCATACCAGATTACAATTTATCGGAAAATTATCCGACACCTCATTGAGCGATACACTTAACGATAAGGTGCATCCATCAATATATTGCGAGCAATTTCTCGCTCCCAACGATCACCATTCATTAAAAGCTTTTCTTTATCATAATAGAGTTCTTCACGCGTTTCTGTTGCAAATTCAAAATTTGGCCCCTCAACAATAGCCTCTACCGGACAAGCTTCTTGACAAAAACCACAGTAAATACACTTAACCATATCAATATCATAACGAACGGTTCTCCGCGTACCATCATTACGTCGCGGTCCTGCCTCAATTGTTATCGCTTGTGCAGGGCAAATTGCTTCACATAATTTACAAGCAATACACCGTTCTTCACCATTCGGATAGCGACGCAATGCATGTTCACCACGAAAACGTTGAGAAACAAAACCTTTTTCATAAGGATAATTAATCGTAGGCTTTGGCGAAAAAAATTGACGCATGGCTAGGAAAAAAGCACTCACAAACTCCAATAAAAGGAGTGACTTTGCCGCCTGAATAAAACCTGACATTGTAAAATCTCCTCTTAAACGAAATTCGTAAACTTTAAAAAAGCCGCAGTTATCACAACCATTGCCAGTGAGAGAGGAAGAAAAACCTTCCAACCAAGCCGCATGAGTTGATCATAGCGATAACGTGGAACAAACGCTTTGACCATAGCAAACCAAAAAAATACAAAACAAACTTTTAAAACAAACCAAATAACACCAGGAACCCAATTAAGCCACCAAACATCCAAAGGAGGCAGCCACCCCCCTAAAAATAAAATGGTTGTCAAAGCGCACATTAAAACAATAGCAACATATTCACCAAGAAAGAAGAGCATGTAAGGCGTTGAAGAATATTCTACCATATGACCAGCAACAAGCTCAGACTCCGCTTCCACCAAATCAAATGGAGGACGGTTTGTTTCTGCAAGCGCAGAAATAAAAAATATAATAAACATTGGAAAAAGAATAAGCCAATTCCAATCGAGAAAACTGTTAAAAGGAAGACCTAGAGTTGTACCAAGGCCATTTGTTTGTTTAAGAACAATTGTTGTAAGATCCAATGAACCACTTACTAAAATAACGGTCACAAGCACAAAACCAATAGAAACTTCATAAGAAACCATTTGTGCTGCTGAACGAAGAGCTCCTAAAAAAGGATATTTTGAATTTGATGCCCATCCCCCCATAATAACACCATAAACTTCAAGAGATGAAATGGCTAAGATATAAAGTAATCCAACATTAATCTTCGCAACTTCCCAGCCCTCACTGACAGGGATAACAGCCCAAGTTGATAAAGCAAGTGTCGCTGAAACAAAAGGAGCTAAAAGAAAAACCCCCTTATTTGCACCTGCTGGGATAATAGGTTCTTTCACAACAAATTTAATTAAATCTGCAAAAGACTGTAGTAATCCCCACGGACCAACAACATTGGGACCACGTCGCAATTGTACTGCGGCCCAAATCTTTCTATCTGCATAGAGAAGATAAGCAACTAAAACCAACAGAACAACCAAAAGAAGAAGTGTTTTTCCAACGATAATAAGTAATGGCAATAGCCAAGTCATAAAGAAATCATACATCATTATTCCTTTTCCTTTGCCCTTACTCTACAGCTTGCATAGCACGGCTTCTTGCAAGAGATGAACATTCAGCCATAACGGCAGAAGCACGTGCTATTGGATTTGTAAAATAAAAGTCTTTAACCATAGAAGTAAATGCTTGACTTTCTAGGGAAACCATTTTTGAACCAAGCGCCTTAAGACCACTTATATCAGAAGGCATTATATCATCAATGGCACAAAGATGTGGATAATCATTAAACAAGCATTGTCTTAATTGAGAAAGAGAATCAAAGGGGAGCCTTTGTCCTAAAACATCCGATAAGGCACGCAAAATAGCCCAATCTTCTTTTGCTTCACCTGGAGCAAAACCAGCCCGATTTGTCATTTGAACACGCCCTTCTGTATTCACATAAAGCCCTGATTTTTCCGTATAGGCCGATGCAGGTAAAATAACATCAGCAGCATGTGCACCATTATCACCATGACTACCAATATAAATTTTAAAAGCTTTTATATTGGCCAATTCCACTTCATCAGCACCAAGCAAAAATAAAACTTCACAGGTTTTAAGAATATTTGCAACCCCAAGTTGAGACGTAAAACCTATGTCCAACCCTCCAACGGTCGACGCTGCATTATGAAGAACCCCAAACCCATTCCATTCTTCACTCAGAGCTCCAATATTATCCGCTAATTTAGCAAGACTTTTTAAAACAGATAACCCTTCATTGCCGCAAATCGCCCCTTCTCCGATAAGAATAAGAGGCTTCTTTGCTTCTTTTAAAACATTTAAAAAAGAATTCTCTCCACAAATAAGTGTCTTTAATGCGTCACTCCCAGATCCAAGATAAGAATAAGGATACCGTAAATCGACTTCCTCTCCAATGAGCGCGATAGGAAAATTTCCCATCCGTTGGCGTTTTAAAATACGCGCATTTAAAACAGCAGCTTCATGGCGTGGATTAGATCCCACAATAAGCAGGGCATCAGCCCGTTCAATCCCCGTAATTGTAGGATTAAAAATATAACTCGAACGCCCAAACTCAGGCGATAAAGCAACCCCTCGTTGACGACAATCAAAGAGCTTGGAACCCAACGAGATCAGCAATGCTTTAAGGGCATACATTTCTTCAACAGAAGCAAGATCCCCAGCAATAGCTCCAATTTTTTCTGGCAAGATTTTTGAGAGAATCATTTTAATTTTTGCAAAAGCTTCTGTCCAACTAACAGGTTGAAGCTTTCCGTCTTTACGTACATATGGTCTATCAAGCCGCTGAGTTCGTAACCCATCCCAAATAAAACGAGTTTTATCAGAAATCCATTCCTCATTTACATCTTCATTCGTACGCGGCATAATTCGCATAACTTCACGGCCGCGGCTATCAATACGGATCGCACTGCCAAGAGCATCCATAACGTCAATCGATTCTGTTTTAATCAATTCCCAAGGACGCGCATGAAAGGCATAAGGTTTTGAAGTTAAAGCCCCTACTGGACAAAGATCTATAACATTCCCCTGTAATTCAGATGTCATCGCTTTTTCAAGATATGTCGTAATTTCAGCATCTTCACCACGACCGATTAAACCAAGCTCAGAAATACCTGCTACTTCCGTTGTAAAACGAACACACCGTGTGCAATGAATGCACCGTGTCATAACCGTTTTGACAAGAGGTCCAATATATTTATCTTCTACAGCACGTTTATTTTCTGTATAACGAGAACAATCACGCCCATAAAGCATTGCTTGATCTTGAAGGTCACATTCCCCTCCCTGATCACAAACAGGACAATCCAAAGGATGGTTGATGAGAAGAAACTCCATCACACCTTCACGCGCTTTTTTTACCATCTCGGTATTGGTAAAAATCTCTGGCGCTTCACCATTAGGACCCAGTCGTAAATCGCGAACCCCCATAGCACAAGAAGCCTGAGGTTTTGGAGGTCCACCCTTAACCTCAACCAAGCACATACGACAATTTCCAGCAATTGATAAAGTTTCATGAAAACAAAAACGCGGGACTTCAGCACCAGCCGCCTCCGCTGCCTGAAGCAACGTGTAATAATCAGGGACTTCAATCTCTTTACCATCAACTTTGATATTTATCATCACCCATCCAACCTGCGGACAATCCACTTAAAATTTGCATTCGGTTGCTCTTAAAAAATTTTCTATCCCACTGCTTTCAAAGCAATATTCTTTCTTTGAACAATATTTCGCGTATATTCATCAATTCTACGCTCGATTTCCGGACGAAAATTGCGGATCAACCCTTGTACAGGCCATGCTGCAGCATCGCCAAGTGCGCAAATCGTGTGCCCTTCAATCTGTTTAGAAACCTCAAATAGCAGATCAATTTCACGCTTTTGCGCTCTTCCCTCAACCATACGTCCTAAAAGGCGCATCATCCATCCTGTACCTTCACGACATGGTGTACATTGACCACAACTTTCATGCTTAAAAAAAGCCGCTATACGCCAAATTGCCTTGATAATATCGGTCGATTTATCCATAACAATCATCCCCCCTGTACCAAAAGAAGATCCGACATCGCGCATACCATCAAAATCCATGATCGCATCAACCATATCCTCACCACGAACTACCGGACAAGAAGCGCCTCCTGGAATAACAGCTAAAAGATTATCCCATCCACCACGAATACCTCCCGTATGTTTTTCAATCAATTCACGGAAAGAAATACCGAGAGCTTCTTCAAAGGTACAAGGAGCATTCACATGCCCAGAAACCATAAACAATTTCGTTCCGACATTATTTGCACGCCCAATTGATGAAAACCACGAAGCCCCACGACGTAAAATCGTTGGAACAACCGCTATAGATTCGACATTGTTGACCGTTGTTGGACAGCCATAAATTCCCATATTTGCAGGAAATGGCGGTTTGAGACGAGGTTGTCCTTTTTTTCCCTCAAGACTTTCAAGAAGCGCTGTCTCTTCACCACAAATATAAGCACCTGCCCCATGATGAATAATAATATCACAAGCATGACCATATTTTGTTTTTTTGCCAAGCAATCCTGCTTCATAACATTCATCCACAGCCGCTTGAAGCGCTTCACGCTCACGAATATATTCACCACGAATATAAATAAAAGCAACATTTGCTCCCATTGCAAAAGTAGCAATTGCACATCCTTCAATCAAAGTATGGGGATCATGGCGTAAAATATCGCGGTCTTTACATGTTCCAGGCTCTGATTCATCAGCATTAACAACCAAATAATGAGGACGACCATCATTCTGCTTTGGCATAAAGGACCATTTCATTCCGGTAGGAAAACCAGCACCACCACGACCGCGTAAACCTGACGCCTTCACCTCATCAATAATCCAATCACGACCTTTATCAATAATCTCTTTCAGGCCATTCCAATGCCCACGCAACATCGCAGCTTTTAATGATTTATCTTTTAAACCATAAATATTGGTGAAGATACGATCTTTATCAGCAAGCATACCCCACCTTTTTTTCCATTACCCGTAGCATTTTTAGCTTTTCCTCAAATGCAATTTTTAAAAAACTTCTTAAAACTCTCTACTTTCAATTAAACGTCGTTATAATATGGATAAAATAATGAAATATCTTTTCAAAAAAAATATCTCACTCAGACCCCATTCCTTTATGACCCTTTTTCTTTGAAGATTTGAGAGAGTTCCTTTTTTCTTCATCCTCAAGAAGAGAGGTTAAACCACTAATCGGTTCCGATGATTTACGACTGTTTTGTGGTCCCACCGTTATTTCAGAACCTTTTCCTGCTTCAAATGCATCAATAATCTCTTCAAGACGCTCTGCTGTAAGATCTTCATAAGTATCTTTAAAAATCATAACCATAGGAGCATTCACACAAGCACCAAGACACTCCACCTCCTCCCATGATAATGTTCCATCCTGATTAGTCGTAAAAGGTTCATGATGAATTTTTTTCTGACAAACTTTAATCAATTCATCAGAACCACGTAACATACAAGGAGTCGTACCACACACTTGAATATGTGCTTTTGTCCCTACAGGCTTAAGCTGAAACTGAGTATAAAAAGTAGCAACCTCTAGGACACGGATATACGCCATAGAAAGAATTTGAGCGATATGCTCGATTGCAGCACGCGTCACCCAACCATCTTGCTCTTGTGCACGCATTAATAACGGGATAACAGCCGATTGTTCACGTCCTAAAGGATATTTTTCTATAGTATTTTTCACCCATATCTGATTTTCCTTTGTAAAAGAAAACTCTGAGGGCTGATAGATATCATCTGCAAGACGCCGTACGGACATTAACGATCAACCTCCCCAAAAACAATATCAATCGAACCTAAAATAGCTGTAGCATCTGCCAACATATGGCCTCGGGTTAAAAAATCCATAGCTTGAAGATGAGCAAACCCAGGAGCACGCAACTTAACACGATAAGGTTTATTGCTTCCATCAGAAACAAGATAAACACCAAACTCACCCTTTGGTGCTTCCACCGCAACATATACTTCTCCAGGAGGCGTATGAAAACCTTCCGTATAGAGTTTAAAATGATGAATCAGCGCTTCCATCGAGCTTTTCATTTCGCTCCGCTTTGGTGGTACAATTTTGTGATCCAAACTCGAAACCGGACCATTCTTTTCAGTCCCCAATAATCGTTCTACGCATTGACGCATAATTTTTGCTGATTGGCGCATTTCTTCCATACGAATAAGATAACGATCATAACAATCACTATTTTTACCTATAGGAATATCAAATTCCATTTCATCATAACATTCATAAGGTTGACTTTTACGCAAATCCCATGGCACACCAGCTCCACGGATCATAACCCCAGAAAAACCGCGTGCCCAAGCTTCGTCAATACTGACAACACCAATATCCACATTACGCTGTTTAAAAATTCGATTTGGTGTCACAAGCGCATCAAGTTTTCCAAGAGAAACAAGAAACGGATCAATAAAATTACCAATATCCTCAACTAAAGATTCGGGTAAGTCTTGATGCACACCACCGGGACGAAAATAATTTGCATGAAGACGAGCACCACAAGCACGCTCATAAAAAATCATCAATCTTTCACGTTGCTCAAACCCCCAAAGCGGTGGGGTCAAAGCACCAACATCCATCGCTTGTGTCGTTACATTAAGCAAATGATTAAGAATACGCCCAATTTCAGAAAACAAAACACGTATCAATTGCCCTCTTTTAGGAACTTTAATATCCAATAACTTTTCAATTGCAAGAACAAAAGCATGTTCCTGATTCATAGGAGCAACATAATCTAAACGATCTAAATAAGGCCCCGCTTGAAGATAAGTCTTTGTTTCCATTAATTTTTCAGTACCGCGATGCAATAACCCAATATGTGGATCTACACGCTCAACAACTTCACCGTCCAACTCCAAAACCATGCGCAAAACGCCATGCGCTGCAGGATGCTGCGGACCAAAATTGATATTAAAGTTTCGAACATTGACCTCAGCCACAATCAACCCCTTATTTTTTTAAAACTTCATATCAAATCTTAAAAAAAATCTATCATACTAAAAACATTTAACTACTTAAGAAATACACGACTCTAATATAATGCCTTATCAAAACCAATCTTATTTTTTTCCATCTTCTTTTCCATCACAGGGTAAAATATATTCTGCTCCTTCCCAAGGAGAAAGAAAATCAAAATTACGCATTTCTTGGCGCAAAACAACAGGCTCATAAATGACCCTTTTTGCTTCGTTATCATAACGGCATTCAACAAATCCTGTTACAGGAAAATCTTTGCGTAAAGGATAGCCTTCAAACCCATAATCTGTTAAAATCCGTCTCAAATCTGGATGATCTGAAAATAAAATCCCATACATATCATAGGCCTCTCGTTCATACCACTCTGCACCAGGATAAACCGCACAAGCTGAAGAAACAGGCGTATTTTCATCCGTACGAACTTTAACACGTAAGCGTAAATTCTCACGAGGAGATAAGAGGTGGTAAGAGACATCAAAGCGCTTATCGCGAGAAGGGTAATCCACACCACTAATGTCTGTAAGATTAATAAATTGACAGCGAGAATCATCACGAACAAACATTAAAACATCGGTAATTGCATCAAGACGCGCCACAATGGTTAATTCGCCAAAAGCAAGAACGGTCTCTTCAAGTTTATTGCCTAACTTGTTTTTCAAATAAACCGCAAGTTCAACCAATGCTTCATCCATCATAACACGAAAACTCTCTATCGCTCTATGGATCCAGTACGACGGATTTTTTTCTGTAACAACAATATTCCGTATAATAATGCCTCTGCTGTAGGCGGACACCCTGGAACATATATATCGACAGGCACGATACGATCACATCCACGCACCACTGAATAGGAATAATGATAATATCCCCCACCGTTCGCACATGATCCCATAGAAATCACATAACGTGGCTCTGGCATCTGATCGTATACTTTTCTTAAAGCAGGTGCCATCTTATTTGTTAGAGTACCTGCTACCACCATCACATCAGATTGACGGGGTGAAGCTCGTGGTGCATATCCAAAACGCTCATTATCATAATGAGGCATTGAGCATTGCATCATTTCAATAGCACAACAAGCCAAACCAAAACTCATCCACATTAAAGAACCGGTACGTGCCCAAGTAATCAAGGCGTCTGCTGATGTAATTAAAAAACCTTTATCTGATAATTCAGCATTAATATCACAAAAAAACTTATCATCTGATCCTATCAATTCCCCCGTATTGGGGTCAATGATTCCTTTTGGTTTGGGAGCGGTAATCGTTGAATTATTAGATCTTAATTCCATTCAAGAGCTCCTTTTTTCCATTCATATATAAATCCAATAGTCAAAATCGCTAAAAACACAATCATCGACCAAAAACCAAACATACCTATCGATTCGAATGAAACAGCCCAAGGAAAAAGAAAAGCAACTTCAAGATCAAAAATAATAAACAAAATTGAAACCAAATAGAAACGAATATCAAACTTCATACGTGCATCACTAAATGAATTAAACCCACATTCATACGCCGATAACTTTTCAGGATCGGGAGAACGATACGCTACAATATAAGGTGTAATCAATAAAACCCCAGCAATAACCGCTGAGACA
This sequence comes from Bartonella sp. B1098, assembly GCF_944896145.1. Lineage (NCBI taxonomy): Bacteria > Pseudomonadati > Pseudomonadota > Alphaproteobacteria > Hyphomicrobiales > Bartonellaceae > Bartonella > Bartonella sp. B1098. The sequence goes on from NZ_CALYLP010000003.1 coordinate 97,564, forward strand.
ATAATAAAAATCAAGACTGGCAAATAAGAGTTCAATAAATAAGCCATAACCCTCTTCCATCTTAATAAAATGCCTGAATTTAACATAATGATCCGATATTGCGAGATCAAACAGACAAATTTAATAATCGCTCTATTAATTCTACTCATACTGCTTGAAAGGTATACAGAGCGGTACTTTTCTTATCGGCATAGGTAACGCAGAGCAACAAAAGACGCAAGCCCTATTCTTATAAACCATGTAAAAAGGAAGAAAAAATATATCCCCCCCTAAATTAGACACTCTACCTAATTCACAGCACATGAATATCGTAAAAAGAAATCCCATAAGGAAACATAAAATGGCGCGAGTGACGGGGCTCGAACCCGCGACCTCCGGCGTGACAGGCCAGCACTCTAACCAACTGAGCTACACCCGCGCATTTTCTGCACCAATTTATTCTTGGTACAAGCGGTCGTGTAAGGGGTTCGTTCACTTATGTCAAGAAGGATTATGCATTTTTTAAAAAAATTATCAAATAGCATCTTTATTCTTGCGTTTAGAAAATTTTTTCCTTAAAGAGGAGCCATTCAGTTGCTGATCATTGCATTGGGCGATTAGCTCAGCTGGTAGAGCGCCTCGTTTACACCGAGGATGTCGGGAGTTCGAGTCTCTCATCGCCCACCATGCGCTTTTACTTCTTATATAACTTACTGATTTTATGTATGTTTATAAGAGGTGAGGGATACCCGAATAAAGTTAAGGGAATAGGATTTTGTAGCGTTCTCTCAATTATTACGAATCAGCACTTCTTTTCGAAGTGATTTTTTTGCCATTTAAGAAGAGGTTTGGATAATTTTAGAATGAAAAACCTTACGGTATCTTTTGTTTCCTCTATAATAACGTATTATATATAAAAACACAATAAAGTCAATAGCTTGTTTGCAATTATTTTATATGAATCCACTTAGAATCCATCTTTTTATGCATGTTTAATTTGACCATTTTTTATAAAAGATTGCCATGTATGAATAGACTATAAAAAGTAAATCATAAAGAGGCTTAAGAGGCAAAAACAACTTCAAACGTTTTAACTTTTTCCGAACTCGCAACAATCTTGATATCATTTCCCAATTTTGCCAAACATTCAAGCATTTTCATTTCACTTATTCCTCGAAATTCTCCACTCAAAAGTTTAGACAATTTGGGTTGCGTCATTTTTAAAAGTTGACTAGCTTGCTTTTGTGTTAAGTTTTTTTCTTTAAGAATTTGACTAATCTTATGTGCAAGTTGCGCTTTGATTAGCATCTCTCTAGAATCCGAAAAGCCAAGATCCAGATCCGCATAGACATTGGAACTACCGTGAAAAACATTGATCATTTTAATTCCCTTCTAATTTTTCTGCTAACTTGAGACGTTCTTTAATCAAGTTGATATCTGGTTTTGGTGTTGCAATGCCATGGGTCGATTTTTTTTGGAAACAATGCAACACATAAAGAGATTTTTTATATTGTACCGTATAAACAGCACGATAAGTTCCTTGAATATCACGTTCGATAATTTCTAGAACATTGGCAGATCCAAATCCCTTGAGAACCTTAACATTTTCTCCTTTATCTCCTATCTGAGCAAGATAAAGAGTATAACCAATCCTTTGTTGAATAAGATCTGAAAAACTTTTTATATCTTTTCGTGAAGATCCAAGCCATATGATACGTTTTATTTTACTCATAATTATTAATATATCCATATGGATATAATTTCAAGTGCTTATTTAATAATATGAAAATTAGGAATGCTTTATTCTAAAATAATGAGTTCGAATTTAAGCTGGTTAATTTGCAAAGAAATTAGGTTTTAATGAAAAGTGAAAATACGCTTATAAGAACCTCTTTAAGGGAATGTTTAAACGTTTGAAACATAAAATGAGATGATTATAAGAAACGCTTAAAACCTCTTTTATAACAGCTATAACTTAGTTATCATTTTCTCTTAAGAACGTCTTATTTACGAAAAAACAAAAATCTAGATTTCACAGCAGAGCAAATCTTAAAACTTAGGTTCTAAAAAGCGTTTGTTTATTTGTCTTATGAAAAGCTACTTTTAAAAACCAACGCGCGTAAATGTAAAAATGGGTTTTGTTATAGACATTTCACTTAATACATATTTGCTTTTGATTGTCTTAATAAACCTACAAAGCATTTTAATACGTTTTTATTTTAGAATGTCAGTTATTTGAATTCACTCAACTCAATTTTGAGCTTAGTATTTTAAAACGTTTTAAAGAAGCATTTTGATCATGTGCTTTATTTCAAATGAATCTCTTTAAAGAAAAGGGCATTTTATTAATACGTTTGATAGCCATAACAAGCGTTTATAGTTTTTCTCATTCAAATGAATGCTATCAAGATGATACCCATCATTTATGTTCCTTTTGATAAGTTTTCATAAAAACAAGAAAGCGCTTGCAATATAATACGTTTTGTATATAGGCATGCATTACTCCATTGTGGGTGATTAATTTTTAATCATTAGAATCAGAATTAGAAAGCCGCGTCATATCATTTGGCACGGCTTTCTTTTTGAATTCTCTCTTTTATGATACGTTTTAAACAATGCTTATAATGCATTTATAGCCATAAAGAAGGCACTCACATACTATTATTTGTTTTATTTCTCAATCTTTACAACCTCATCGCTTTTATAGACCTCATAATTATCGGGAACCAATCTTATTTTACTTTGTGTATCTATTTTTGCTCTTCCATAGGCACGACCCCAAACCTTGACATAACCAGAGATTTTCGCATTGCCATAGACCTTGCCATAAATCTTTGCAAAGCCTTTGATAGCAGCTTGTCCATAAATTTTTGCATTGCTGTAAATACAAGCAGACCCAGAAACCTTTGAATGACCATAGATCCTTGCATGATCATAAACAAAAGCATCATGAGAAACGCACGCATGATTATAAATATGGGAATTGCTATAAATACGGGCGCAACCACTCACATGAGCTTTGCCATAAACATTCCCTGCGACATGAGCACTGTCATAGACACAAGCATGGTCATAAATTTTTGCATATCGAGTGATTACAGCCTTGCCATAAACCTCAGCATTGCCATAGACACGCCCCCGCACATGAGAAAGATGCCTTACTTTTGCATGATCAGTAACATGAGCATAGCCATAAACAAGAGCCTCATCATAAACCCAGCAATTACCATCATGAGAGAGGTTATCTTCCTTTTCAATAAAGCCACCTAAAGAGCCGGCTTTAACATCAGCAAAGTCTCTTAAAGCACGTATACGATGTAAAATAATCCCATCAAAAGTGAAACTTTCATTAGTAAATTCATATTTTTTAGATACAATTGTACTGGTCATAGGTAACTCCTAATCTAATATTCGATAAATTTTTAAATGAAATGTTTAAAGAGGGGCGCCCCCGCACCACCGCTGCTTTTATTTACGCTGCTTTGTTTTCAATAATCTTTACAAGGTGATCGTTTTCATAAACCTCACAATTTATGGGAACCGAACATAAACCGCTATGTCTTTTTATTCTTGCATTGCCATAGACCTTGCCTCTAATCACGATATAATCAGAGATTTTCGCATTCCCATAAACAGAGCCGTAAACATCAGTATGAGACCCCACGCTAGCATTGCCATAAACCTTGCCATATATTTTTGCAGCGCCACTTACAACAGCATGATCATAAACCACGGCATTGCTATGAATACGTGCACTTCCTGACAATTTTGCATTCCCATAAACCCTTGCATATTGATAAACCCAAGCGTTATAAGAAAGATGCGCATTGTCATAAACATGAGCATTTGCATAAACGCGGGCGCGGTCACAAACATGCGCATTGCCATAAACAAAGCCCATGATAATAGCCTTATCAGAAACTTTTGCATTTTCATAAATATAGGCAGGATTTAAAACAAGAGCATTATCATATACCCAGCAATTGCCATCATGAGAGAGGTTGCTTTCATTTTCAATAAAACCACCTAAATCCCCAGCCTTAACATCAGCAAAGTCTCTTAATGCTTTAATACGATAAAATAAACGATTACCAAATTCAATAGCACCTAATGAAAGTTCATATTTTTTTGCAGGCTCTTGTTTATTAACAGAGGCAGTTTTATTTGAAATGTTAGAGGAAATTGTAGTGTTTTGTGATGTAGTTTTCATAACTAAATCCTTATCATAAAATTGTTTTTCAATTGACACCTCTATAAGGGCGCCGGGCGCTGAAAAACACGGTGATAAGTCCGTTGCTTACACTTTTCCCATAAGGGTATTATATGGTGTAAGCACACCCGACAAAATCATCATATATGCCAATCACAGCATAAAAGATAGTCAGTATTTTAAAGACTTTGGAAAGGCTGTATCGTAACCCATCCGCTTATCAAAAGTGTTTTTCAATCACTTGATTATTTATATAACAAAATACGTATTTATTGTCAAATAATATTTTATCTTTTTTTGATATTTTTTATGATTTTTTTAATGCATTGTGTGCAAATATTTATCATATGCTTATGAATTGCTTCTTTTCTATTATATGCTTTTAAAGCTATATTATGGGCTTTCTTAAACGATTGCGTTATTTTTTGAATCTATACATTTATAATATTTAGAAACGCTCTCATCATGCGTATTTTTAACTTTATAACCTATCTTGTTTTTTACTAAATGGTTTTAAAGATTTCTGTTAATTTCTTTTTATAACACATTTGCAACTTAACAGCCTTTTATAGGAACTGTCTTTATAACCAATGTTTTTCATTTGCATTGTGATTATGAAAACCTGCTGTTTTCACGCTTTCTCTATACCTGTTATTGTTTTTATAACCATGGCATTATTTTCCATTTTCATAAGAGAAACGATAATAGAATAATTGTGATTTATAGCCTGTTATGAAAACATCTAAAGAGAGATTGCTAATTATAGAGATGAGCAAAATCCCTTTTAATAGACTTTTGTCAGTGTTGTCAGTTTTGTCAGTTTTGTCAGTTTTGTCAGTTAACTCTAGACCCTATATTATTTTTTTTAAATGAGAGAAAATTAAAAACAATATATTTCAATATGTTAATATTTTAATGATACAATCTATATCGACAATACAACCATAAATTCAACTCATAATATATATGTGTCAGTTATCTGTCAGTAAATTGAACTGACAAAATGATTATTTTAGTGAGTGATTAAAACGTGCTTTATGAAAAGCGCATGAAAGTGAAAACTGATTATATTTTCAAAATCCCTTTAATGTATTTTTATCACTTCACTTTAATAGATAAATTTATAATTTTAGAAAATGATTAAAACATGTCTTATGAAAGCATGTGATCCTTTAAAGCTTTTTAAAAGACAGCCTATAATCATAAGGCATGCTATTAAAATCATTATGGTTATGAGTTTTGAGTATTTTGAAGATTTTGAAGGTTCTTTTTACACCCCTTTATAATATTTTTTTTAAATCAAAAAATAAAAGTTATTATATTTCAATACCTTAATTTTTATTAAGTTTAAAAATAACAACCTATAGTGATATTATAAAGCTATAAACACAACTCATAATATATTTTGAAGGTGTTTTGAGAGTGTTAGAAACCTTCAAAACCTATAAGCAAAATGAATCTATGTAACTCTTTTTAAACAGAGCTTTTGAAAAGGATAAAGCTATCATTTGAGATTACGGTATAATCTCTTAAAGGCAATCCAAAAGAAGCGTATTCTATTTAAGATGGGATTTCTTAAAAGTCTTAAAGCAATCAAAATAAATGTGTCTAAAAGTGCAAAGCTTCTTTTTTTAGAATAACGCATATAAACACTTCTTTTAAGATTGTATCTAATCAACTTAACAAAGAGGTATAGATTATAATAGCTATATCCTATACCCCTTATGAGTTATAAGGTCTTATAAGCTTATTCAGTTTCTTTAATTTCTAATTTTGGTAAGTTCTTAACAATCTTCATTGTCTCTAAACTTACGGTAATAACCCTTTGAAACAATTCTAGAGGGTAGGCAGGGTTGCCAATGGTCTCAACAGCATAGCGATTGGCATCATTCACAATACCACTTTTTTTATCAGTCTTTACACATTGACGCCCCATAACCCATTCAAGAGCAGGTCTACCATTGACGATATAGTTATAAGCCTCTAGAGGGATATCTGTCATTGTGATGTTGCTGTTGTAAATAACCGTTGTTTTATCCTTTTCCTTACTATTCTTAATTTTTGCGAATTTCATTTCTGTAACATAGTAAAATTTCTCAAGATTAGAGATATCAGTTAATTTTGGATTGCCTTTTTTAAATGTGACTGGATAAGGTTCCACATCTTCATAATTCACGTGTAAATGACCTAATTCACGTCCTGCTGTAACAAATTTCCAAAAATCATCAGCAGTTTTTACACAAGGGATACGAGGGAGTTCTTTAGAGAGGTTATCAGCATACCGAGAACGATAATCTTCTGAGTGAAGTATACCGTAAATGTAATAAAAAATATCTTCTTTAGTTATATTCTCATTAGGATAAGCAGCTTTAAAATGTGCTAACCCCGCATCTGTAATGCCGTCACGAACTTTCTTTTTTGTTTCTGTAGCAAACAAACTATGATCATGATGTTTTTCCTCTTCACAATAGAGCATAAGTGGATAGCATCTTGCTTTGTCTAAAATATCTAAGTTTATTGGCTTATTAGTCATGATACATGAGAAACCTGATTGACTTCCTATTCCAGAAATACAAATCCCAAGATTATTAGGAATATCTGAATTAAAAAATTGATGTGTTTGTGCTAGCATATCATTGAGAAATGGTGATGTATAATGCCATATAGTCATAAATGGTCGATAAAGAACAAGAGCTTTTAAACGAGACTCAAATGTTGCTTCTATACCCCGTTTTAATTTAGAGATAAGGGAACTCGTCCAGCTAATCTTGCTAGAATCATAGTTAATAATTTTTTTTACAGATATAGATGAATTTTCAGTAACAAGACGTCTCTGTATATTAAAAAAATCAATTGTTTTTTGCACAGATATATCCAAAGCATCACTCGAAAAGTTATGAACCCAAGCATCTCTTTTTGATATTATACCAAGAGATACTTTTTCAAAAATTTTAGAATCTATAAGTGTACTTCTATCCCCCATAGGCATGAACTGATCAAACTCCCCTTTTCTTTGTTTTATCCAGTCATGTTGTTCATTAGGAGTGATCGCAATAAATTGTTTGGATTGTATTATTCCTTTTATACTTTTAAATTTATGCAATTGGTATAACTTTTTCTTGGTAGAAAAATCATCTCCAATATCATGATAGTAAATTTTACAAGACTGTTTATTATTAGGATTGCGTACAAAAATCGTTATAGCTATGCCATTTTGGCACCCAGAGCCAAAAACGTTTTGTCCTTCTTTTGATAGTTCTTTTGATTTTATGTTTTTTCGAATATCACCACGAAGATTGATGATGTAAATAGAAGAATATTCACTCTGTAAGCAATTCCGCATACCATCGGCAAATGTTTTATCTATCCATCCATTTCCAGAAATATAAGCCACAACACCACCTTGTGGACTTAAGCGATTACTAGCCCATTTGATCGCTCTAATGTAACTATCATAAAGATTACGACGGTTTGTTCTTACATTCGATTCCGCTGCATATGTATTTTTTATGTTTGTATCAAGCGTGTCATAACGTACATTTGGATTATTATCATTGGCATTTTTTTGCCCTACTGAATAAGGAGGGTTGCCAACAATAACTTGGATATCGGCTTCCTGCTGTTTTTTACACCGCTCTGAATTCTCAAACATATAGCGTGTGAAGAAATCTTTCTCCTCCAGCATCAAAAACGTATCAGTTAAACAAATCCCTTCAAAGGGTATATAATCTCCTTTCATAAGACTATGATAGGTCGCTTCAATATTAATGGCAGCTATGTAATAAGCTAAGAGAACAATTTCGTTGGCTTTGATTTCATTTCGGAACTTATATTCCATATCCTCTGGTTTTATGAGATTGGATTGTAAAAGTCGTGTAATAAAGGTCCCAGTTCCAGTAAAAGGGTCTAGAATAGAGACGCCTCGAGAACTTAAGCTTTGTCCAAACTCTTGCTCTAAAACATCATTGACGGAATGTAAGATAAAATCGACTATTTCAATGGGGGTATAAACAATTCCAAGTTTATCTGTTGTCTTTTTGAATGCCTTGGTAAAAAAATCTTCGTAAAGTTTAGTAATGAGATTTTGTTTTGCGCGCGTTTCAATAATACCTTCTGTATCCTCCTTTACACTTTGATAAAATTTATCAAGATCTTTGGCTTCGTCTTTGATATTCATCTTATCAAGTTCAGCTAAGATCTTTTCCATAGCTTGCGAGATGGCGTTTTTACTCACAAACTCATTTCCATCAAACAAGGATTCAAAAATAGGACGCGTCACAAGATGTTGCGCCAACATCTCAAGTGCATCTTCTTGCTCGATACTGTCATTTAAACCGTTCTTTAATTCCTTATGAAAAACATGAAAAGCACGATAAGCTTCACTCTTTTTATCAGCGAGTATGCTTTTAAGACGGATAATATGATTTTGTGCAATTGCCGCAACATTACCCGCCCAGTTTCCCCATTGATTAGCCTCCCCACATTTTCTGACAATGATTGGCTTAATAGCACGCGATAATTCATCAATATAAAAATCGAATTCTTCTTGTACTTCATACCTATGAGGGTTTTCATTCGCTACTGAACCAATATGGAGCCCAGCACTTTCAGACTTTGCATGGAAGGATAGTTCGTCAACAACTGCGGTCATTGCTTGTAAAGCAGGGTCAAAAGTTACCCCTACAATCTCAAACAGATGACGAACATCTTGGTCTAGTTCTAAGGCTTTCATTTTGTTTTTGAAGTTGTCATCATGAGCACGCAAAGCATTGAGAACTTGCCAGATGACATCATACTTTTTATTGTTTTCTAAAGCCTGTTGTGGTGGAATATTGAAGGGAATACCAACGGGTAAAATGATATAGCCTGTTGTTTTACCTTCTGCGCGACGCATCACACGCCCCACCGCTTGTATCACATCTACATGACTTTTACGCGGGTGTAAAAACATAACCGCATCAAGAGCGGGCACATCGACTCCTTCAGAAAGACAACGCACATTGGTGAGCACACGGCAGTTATTTTCATCTGTATCTTCTTTAAGCCAATCAAGTAATTTGTTACGCTCTTTACCATTAAAAGTCCCATCAATGTGCTTAACATCAAAGATAAGAGATGTCTTACTTTCAGGAACAAATTTATGATATTCATCAATAGCATCATTGAAAATCTCACTAACGCGTTCAGATGTATTGATATCTTTACAAAAAGCCAGAGAACGACGCATAGGTTTTATGCCATCGTCTTCCTTCTTTTCTATTTGAGCCAGTGCTTTGTAGCAGCCAATGATTTTGGTTGTATCATCAAGAATAAGTTCGGAATTTTTATCTTTAAGACGTTTCTGAATTGTTGCGTTGATAATTGCTTCATCAACAGCTAAGACGATAACTTTATAGGGTGCTAAAAGTTTATCTTGTAGAGCTTTTGAAAAAGTATAAGTGTAAAGATTTTTCCCATAGAGCGCTTCATCATCCATGGACGCCAGAACGGCATCGGATACGTCAGCCTTCTTTTTCAGCTTGTCAGTAAAGATCTTAGGGGTTGCTGTCATGTATAGACGTTTTTTACCTCGAATGATGCTGTTATCATGAACCTTGATAAATTCAGATTCATTGTCATCAGTTCCCAATGAAGCACCAGTCGTACGGTGTGCTTCATCACAAATAATCAGATCAAATTCTGGTAATCCATATTCCTTTTGCGCATCGGAAATCACTTGAATGGAATGATAGGTTGAAAAGATGACGGTCATTGCCTCTGCGAAGCTTTCACAAGCTTCTTTGGCAAGGGCTTTTGCATCTGTTGTAGCAGGAAGAACAAGATCTGATGTTTCCATGCCAACAAGATCATCTTGGTTTTTACGACGCTTTCCTACTTTTGTATCCGAACACACCGCAAAGGAACGCAAGGGGATTTGTGTGTCCAGTGTCCATTCACGGATTGTTTGTGAGACTAAAGCAAGAGAAGGCACTAAAAACAAAACACGCTTGCCTTTTCCCGCTATGGTCTCTGCTATCTTAAGGCTTGTGAACGTTTTGCCTGTTCCACATGCCATAATTAGCTTGCCACGGTCTGCTTCTTTTAAACCTTCACAGACTTTCTTGATGGCTTCTTTCTGATGGGGACGAGGTTCTTTTGTAACTTTCAGAACAACTTCTTGTTTTGTTGCAAATATTTGCCAATCTATACGACTGTTTTCCATATGCCGAAGGTCAATGCGATAAACGGGTATCGCTTGTCCTTTAATCATGGCATTCACATTGTCACTTAATTCACTTTCAGTGCTATCAACGAGAAGGCGATATTTAAAGATGTCTTTTCCAGAGGCTGCGATAAAGCTATCAATATCCTTTTTACTGATCTGATGGTCAGCTTTATAAAACTTACATTGAATAGCCACATAGCCTTCTTGATTGCGAAGTTTTGCAACCAGATCAATGCCGATATCATTTTTATTCCAATCTTTACGCTCTTTAGCCCATTCAAAATAGCTTTCAACCTTTTCATAGCGTCCATAATGGATAGGGTCATGCATAAGATATTTGCTAACAAAATCTTCAAAAATTTTTCCCTTTTTAGCATTTGAAGTTGCTTGTTGACGATAATATTCCAACAGAGAGCGTAGAGTGACGTGTTTATTATCAGACTTAACAGATTGCAGCATATTACAATAAAAATCCCTTGTCTTATAAGATGATCAATAACCATCAAAAGAATCAAAACGAATTCAATTAAATGCGTTTAAAACAAATATCGATAAAAATGGGAAAAAACTGCTAAAAAGCCGATAATTTTTTCAAAAGAGTTTTTAAAAGGATACTTATCAACAGCCTATGAGAAAGATCAGATCAGCAAAATAGTGAAATTTGCTATTCATTTGATGTGTTAATCAAGACAGATGCAATACGTTCTTTTAAAATATCATAATGATTATTTTGATAAGTTTTATAAATCATTGAAAAGGGCATTTGTGTCAGTTCAATTTACTGACAGATAACTGACAGGTTTTAATCAATTTACATCATTGGTTATTTTTAAAGATTGCACCATTGATATGAGTTGTGTTTTAAAGTCATTAATCTATTGAAATATAATAACTTTTATTTTTGATTAAAAAATATATAGAAAGGGGGGGCTAAAAAGAACTGACAAGACTGACAGCACTGACAAAACTCTTTTTACAAAGTCATTCAGATCATTTTTTTTGGAAAAAAATTACTTAATGAGAATGCTATAAAAAGAGTTTTGTGTGATTGTTTTAAAAACTTCAAAAGAGGTGTTATTGTTTTATGCTGTTGTTTTTGACCAAAGGATGCCATTCATAATAGGCGCTAGGGTGTCCACTTGTCTGATGTGTTATAAACTTTTTTCGCAGGTGATTAGAACGACATAAAAGCTCTAAAGCTTGCTTCACAGCTTCTTTATCTTTTAAAGAACTCCAACATCGTCTATAGATATCCCTTGCCGTAAAAACATCGGGTAAACAATCACAGCGTTCGACAATCAATTTTGCACGCTCTGCTGTTAATGTATCCCCCGCTGCGTAAAGACGTTTCGCATGACTTATCAGATATTTTTCCCAACGCAACGCTGTTGTGATAGCATAGAGACCAATTTCAAAACCACCACTGTCAAGAAGTTCAAAAATCAACGCAAGGCTTGCTATAGTCTTTGGCATTTTTAAAACATGCGATTGTAAGCTTTTTGAGTGAGTATCTCTCTTTATAGCTTTCTATTAAAGGAAAAAACAAAAAAGAAATAATACTAACCATTTCAGATTTTCATAATGAAGAAAATTTTTTAGTTTTTCTGTTAGTGATGAAAATGTATTTCAAACAATAATGAATATGTTTTCAATTAATTTAAGAGATCCATAATTACATTTTGAATACGAATTTGGCGTATACAAAGATGACTTTAGACTTAGCTAAATATTGCTATGAAGAATACAAATAGAACTAAGAAAATGAGAAATGAAGTTTTTTGATTGGATAGAGAAAGAAATTAGGACGATTATATTCAGCAGGGATATTTTCATTTAGCTATTACTTTTAAAGATGTGTGAATAAATTAATGTAAAAAGCTTTGTTATGAGTAGGCTATTGAGTTAGAAATCTATACCAATCGCTTTGGCTTGCATCTTTTCGTAGAGTTTTTGCATTGCCTTGATATTTTCTCTTCGTGCATCAATGATAGATTTTTCAATGTCTGTTAAACGCGCTTTATCCAGATTTCCTAGCCTTGCATAATGGGATGCCATTGCTTGACGTGCTTCATCATAAGGCAAACCACCTTTCCGATTTTTAGATAAACTATAAGCTTCATTTATCACCTCATATTTCTTAGGATTTTCTACAAATGCTACATGCTTCTTAATAGTATCAATTTCAGTCAACGCTGTTTTAAGACTACTAATCATAGACTTGCTATTTCCATACTTAACCAAATCATTTGCTAGGATGTAACGTTCCTCCTCGAGGAGCAACAATAAATCTCCACTTTTACCAATATCGCGTATATAATTGTACAAATGTTTTCGCGCACTTTGCAATTTTTTGGTAGTTAATGCAGCATTAGAAATCTGTGTACGTGCATCTTCTAACGCTATAATTTGTTTTATCCTATCAGAAATGATAGCCTCCTATCACAACGTCTTTGTCTAACCAATCTGGACCATATTTTTCATCAGCATTTTTTGTAGAAAATCCCATATCACGAATAAATTGTGCTCCATTATGATGCTTAAGATTCAGAAGTGTATGAGCAGGTAGTTCAACCATTGCTAGCCATTCCCATACTGCTTGACCATCATTAGCTTTCTCTGCTGCTTCTGCTTCAGAAAGATAGATACTATCTAAGCCTAACCCGCCTGCTCGTAACTCTTCACGTTCAGCATCTGTCATATAACTTTTGGGTAATTTCTTTTGCATAGGAAATTCCTTTCTGTAATCGTCTTGAAATATTAATCTAATGGTTAAATTTGATCAATCAAATTTCCTATGAATTTTTCAATTTGTTGTTTGACATGAAAATAAGATAGCTGTTGATTATCTTTAATCATTTTGATTGTTTGTATCAAAGAAAATTATCGCATTTTCTGATACTAAGATTACACTTAATTGACAACATAAGGATGGACAAGGCTTTTCATTTTCACACGATGATTATCGATAGCAGAGTCCGTCCTATAATGTCTTCTTATATAAATGCTTGGGGCATCACAAATGCCTTGCATGGGATTTGGTATGGGCGTTATGAACTTGCCCGTTGTCCAGCTCATGATGATCAATTGACTAGCTTATCCAGTGAATAAATTAGCATATCTTATAAGTTAGATTCACTAGCAACTTTAAGAGTTTATAAAACGACAAGAAAAGAATCAGCTATACAAGAAAACTCAGTATCAATAACAATCCCCCTGCTCTGTTCTTTTGATTAAAGTATCAAGCTTACGTTTGCACCAATCTTTTCTTCTGTTTATAGTTTCTCTTTCAATATGGAGTGGAGAAAAATCTTTTTTGTTAGTATATTCTAACAATCCAAATTTTTGATTGTCTGTATTTTATCATCATGAGAATCCGTAAATAAGCGTAAAATTTTGTCATGTTCAATAAAGACGACAAGTTTTTTTTATGCCGCATCACTTTGACGTTGCTGTTTTGCTTGTTCGATGACATTAGTAAGATCCGATTGTAACCAACGGGATAAAAAACCAAATTTTAAAGGTTTTGGAAGAGAGCCATTGGTCACATGACGGCGGAAAGTTGAGACACTCATATGAAGCAATTTTGCACTTTCACGGTCTGTTAAAAGAATATCGTTTTCTGTCATAGTAAAATCCTTTCAAATATTAAAAAATGAGAACAAATCATAAGCATTTATTAAACACATTTTGGTTTATTTTTGAAGGTATTTTATTCATAGAAAACAGTATTTTATTATACATTTTCTCATGTGATAATTTATGAGTTTAATTGAGACGATATGAGAAAACAGAGAGATAAAGTTATCCACAGATAATGGGGTATTACACCCCATATCTTAAGATTGACCTGTGACATAAGCCGCCCATTTATCCATATAGACACGACGCTGTTCTAAATAATCTGTACGACGATAAGCACGCTCTACTTGCCCCCCAACCGTATGAACTAGAATGGTTTCAGCGACCTCATAGGGGGCATCGGTTGTTTCAGCAAGCCAATCGCGTAAACTAGAACGAAATCCATGCGGACAGGCTTCAAGTTTATTTTTTCTCATATACCAAACCATCATCGTATGTGAAAGAGGACCACGACCGGTAGGAGAAAAAAGAAAATCACTTTTAGAAATACAACGAGCTTGTTCAATAATTTTCAGTGCTTCTTTTGATAAGGGGACGCGAAATTCTGTTGTAGCATCACGCCTTCCTTTCATGTTTTCAGCAGGGATAGTCCAGACATCATCTTCAATTTGATCTTCACTAATATGACGCAAAGGATTGGTACGAACTCCTGTAAGTATAAGCAAACGCAAAGCCAGTTGTGTTAGGTTTGTTGTTTGGCAAAGTGTTTTATAAAAGGCAGGGACATCTTTCCAATCCATTGCAGGCATGTTTTGTGTTTTATGACGTTGTTTGCCTAAGAGCGCGCGTGCTTTTTCTGTTGCTTGTAAATCAACATTCAATCCCAGAGCAGTCGCATGTTTGAGACAAAGATTAAGACGATTAAGAGCTCTACGAGCTGTTCCAGCTTTTGTATGCCAGATAGAGCAAGGATATTGCGTATCTCTGTTTGGGTAATCTCAGAAACGGGTAGACAGCCTAATTTGGGGAGAATATGAAGACGTAATGGTAAAAACCAATGTCCGTCTTTACCGTCACCTTTTAATTCAGCTTTACGAGTTTCAAAAGTATCTACGGCAATATCTTTTAAATAATGGAGATTGCTTATTGCCTCACGCTTTTGTTTATCGCGTTCTTTAATAGGATCACGACCTTCACGTAAAACAGAACGCCATTGGTTTACAGTTTCACGGGCTTGTTTTAAAGAAACATCTCTTAAAGCACCCAAGCCCATTTCACGGCGCCGCCCGTGAAGGGTATAACGGTAAATCCATTGAGCACCACCATCTTTACGCTTATGGAGTAACAAGCCGGCACCATCGTTATATTTGCCAGCCCCCAATGTTGCAACAGACCTTGCATTAAGACGGTTCATAAGGACCATTTTTACTCCTTTCTTATACAAATTTAATCCACATACTCATCCCGCTTGTTATGTGCAAATGAGTGGTTTTGATTGATGCAACATAAACAGATTTGAAATGAGAGAATCTTACGATATTCGGGATTCTTATTCAATATGAATAACGCTAGATTATCATTATAAATCAATATCTTGTAGACATGAGATGGGGAATTGAACATGAAGAAGATGCCTTGAGAGAATATGCATTCATTTATGATACTGAAGTCACAAGGTGCGGCTTTATTCAACACCCCACAATAAAAATGGCGGGGGCTAGCCCTGATGGTCTGATTGATGAAGATGGGTTAATCGAAATCAAATGTCCTAGATCGACTAATCATATGCGGTTCATTATCGATAACGAAATCAAACCAGAATATCTCGCACAAATGCAGTTTCAAATGGCTTGTACGGGGCGCAAATGGTGTGATTTTATCAGTTATGACCCACGTTTTACGGGCGATTCATCTCTCTTTCGTATGAAAATCAAACGTATCCACCGTGATGAAAAGAAAATTGAAGAGATTAATCAAGCGGTTGAAAGCTTTTTAGCAGAAATAGAACGAGAGATACAAAGAATCTCAACAAAAGCCGCCTGAACTTTTGGGGGGCTTTGTTCTCGCATATTCCCTAGCTCCCACCCATTTGCATAAGGAAATTAAACATGTGTAATACCAAAGATGAGAAGCCTTGTTTTTTTACCATTGGTTATGAAGGAAAATCACTAGACCATTATCTGAATTGCCTCATAGAAAACAATGTTAAAACTTTGTGTAATGTTCGTAAAAATCCAATAAGTAGAAAACATGGTTTTTCAAAAAGGCAATTAGAGAAAGCTGTAAGCAACATTGGCATTGAATATATACACTTGCCTGAACTTGGAATTGCCTCTGAAAAAAGACGCAATCTGAAAACACGAGAAGATTATGAACATCTTTTTGAAGATTATCAAAATACAACTCTTAAGGATAATCTTCATGCAATAGAAAAATTATACCAGATTTTTTTAGATAAAAAACGTGTTGCTATTACTTGTTTTGAATCTGATGTGTGCATGTGTCATAGGGGAGAAATTACGACGGCTATTACACAACTAACAAATTGGAAATATGAAATTAAGCATATCTAACACATAACTTGCAATTTTTTAAACTGAAGGTGTTCTATAACACCTCTATCTCCACCCTTTCCTAACAATTTTCAATCAATTCGTGATTCACGATACGAGTGAATTGCATCTTAAATGTAAGGAGAAAAGAATGGCGCCTCGTCCTGCTACCATAACGCAACCAGCTATTGCACGCGCTTTAAGAGAAGCAAAAAAGCAAGGGTGTGAACTCATAGAAATAAAGCCAACCGGTGAACTGCTTATCTATCTTAAATCCGATATCCCAATACCAAACTCAACAACACACCCAGACAAACTTTTAGATTTCTCCACCAATGAATATTACGAAACCGCGCTCTCTAAGATGTAAAATACCATGCCTAAACCACGCCCTCCTCATCTTGTCAAAGAAGTCACACGTCATGGTAGAATTATATGGTATGTACGCATTGGTCATGGAAAACGCATTAGAATCCGCGGAACCTATGGAACACAAGAGTTTGTTGATAAATACAAAAGCGCACTTGCCGAATTGCAAGGGCTTATACTTCCTAAATCCAAAACCGGTAAACTTACTGAAGGTTCGTTTGCATGGCTGCTTAAGCAGTATTTAAACAGCTCTAATTGGCATAGTTACTCTAATACGACAAAGAAACAAAAAGAATACATTCTTATGAAGGTGTGCGATACAATAGGCAACGTTCCATACCAAGCAATTGAAAAGAAACATATCATAGCCGGTGTTGAACGACGTAAAGAAACGCCAGCAATGGCTATAAGCTTTCTGAAAGCCCTTAATGGACTTTTTAATTGGGCGATTGACCAAGATCTTTTAGAAAATAATCCAGCTTTAGGCATTAAAAGACCAGTCCTTAACAACAAAGATGGGTTTGCTGTTTGGACAGAAGAAGATGTCGAAAAGTATTATCAAAAATGGCATCATGGTACCCATGAACGTGTCTGGATTGATGTTCTTTTATATACGGGTTTGCGTCGTGGTGATGCCGTTCGCATTGGTTGGAAAGATGTAAAAGATAATATTATTCATCTCAAAACAGAAAAAAGCAAATTTCAAACAGATGTTTTTCTTCCGATTTTGCCTGAATTAGCCGAAACCCTTAAAATTGGTCCTATTGGTGATGAAACATTCATCTGTAGTAAAACTAATAAAAAACTCGTCAAAGAAAGTTTTGGCGATGCATTTAGAGAGGCTTGTTATACAGCAGGCATTAAAAAATCAGCCCATGGTTTAAGAAAATTAGCAGCAACACGCGCAGCTAATTCTGGGGCAACAGTATCACAACTGAAAGCACTCTTTGGCTGGACAAATGATGCTATGGCATCTCTTTACACAAAGAGCGCAGATCGTAAAAGATTAGCTCTTGAAGCTATAAAAAAGCTCCAAAAAAGTTAGGGATAGAGGAAAAAAAACGTAATAGAATCAAGATTCACCTATTCCCTTATATTAGACATAACTATTTTATTTTACTTGCTTTTTATATACATCATTCATGAGAGTCGGTGTGAAATAGGCTTTTAGGAGTTTTAAGGGCTGTCTCTTTAAAACCAACGCAATAAATATACCATACAATGGTGCTCTGTTCTTCACATGGTATTCCTAAAACAATGATCACCTTAAATTGTATGCGTTTGAGAACATTAGATCTTATCGCATAACATTTTAGTGTAATCGTTATTCAAGACTAAAATAGCTCTCGCATGAGGTACAAACGAGAAAAAACGTTTGAAAATATAAATGCGAAATCTAATAACTTAAATCTAAGATACCATTCATCTTCATTCATAATTCAAACGAATATCTACAAGATAACCTATAAATACGCAGCATAGATTCTTAAACCGATAAAACTAAGTAAACCATAAATTGCTGAAATCTATAGCCTTACCTTGAGAAAAAATGATAACCACACTCAACCAGATTGGCAATAAATGTATCGCATTGAAAAAATATCTTATCTGCGTAGCACCCACAGCCTCTTTTTATACCAAAAGACTCTAAATCGTAATGCGCTATAAGGTACAGCTTTCAATATAAGAAGACACCCTTCATCCCTAAGAATAGGTCTCTAAACTTCATCATAAACAGATAGCATTTTTATTCTTCAATATCCCATAAAATATTTCCAAATAGAATCGACCATGCCTTGAAAACCAATCTTACCAAAGATCATACTGAAAAACGTCATAATATTATTCATAAAAAAATTTAAAGTAGATATTTTTGCGCAATTTTACCGGTATTAGCCGCAACGCTTAAACCTCATCTAAGGAAAATAGTGCATTCATTTTTAGAAAAATGGAAAGAAGCCCATAAAAAGAAAGTTTTAGTAATCTGTTTTCTAAAGCATGGAATGCGGCTGTATTAAAAAAAAATCGGCAATGGGTAAAAAATGACCAGCAATACGTGGTAAGCAAATACAGGAGCTACTATATCACAGCTTAAAGTACTTTTGGTAGTCCATAAAATAGCATTAATAAAAAACATGAAAAAGGTTCAAGGTGTACAGAAAAATAAATTAAGAGAATTAAAGGAAAACTCCCAAACTTTTTTATCTATTAATTTTCTTAAACATGGTGATCCCGACAGGATTCGAACCTGTGACCCACGGCTTAGAAGGCCGTTGCTCTATCCAGCTGAGCTACGGGACCCAACACCCAACTGATTATTTTCTCAATTCAAAATAGCATCTTTAACTCAATGTGTCCAAGATTGCTGCCGATCACTGCGAAAATTATCAGAATAAGAAACAGCACGCCGAATCGACATATGTGTCTTTTCTACACGATAAGGGATAGCATTCTTGCGTGCAAAAGCAATCGCTTCTTCCTTTCTATTAAATCGGATTCTTACCTGACTATTCATATCAGATGTTGCTGTGTAACCCATAAGAGGCTCCAGCATTTTTGCTTTTATCGGCTCATACTGCAGAATCCAAAAGCCTGTATTCCCCTTCCCTGACTGCATAGCTGTTTTAGCAGGACTATAAATACGTGCGATCATGCCTTTTCCCTTCAAATTACATAATTCTTGAATGATCGTTTTCACCACACGTACCCAACTGGGTCATTTTCATACACCTTATCAAATATGGTCGGAGCGATAGGATTCGAACCTACGACCCCCTGATCCCAAATCAGGTGCGCTACCAGGCTGCGCTACGCTCCGCCATTTAACATTTATTTGATGCACATTTCCTAAAATTTTCACAACAGAAGTGCAAGAGAAAAACACACTTTTTTTCAATTTTGTTGCATTTCTTTACAAAAAAGAACGTTTTTAAATTTTTTCCTCCCCCCCATAACATATTTATTGACGAAAATAGAAAATAGCATCCGTATCAAAATTCCATCAATATAAAAAATAATAAGCCTCTTTTTAGAAACATTTTCAAACACAAAAATATATAAGCTTGTAAAAGTGATGAAAAGAATACTTCATCCAATAAAATCTCAAAGCCATTTCTGACACGCATAAAAAAGTAAAAATAATATCTTTCACTTTTAACAGATATTAAGAAAGCAGAAAATTTAAATGACGTATCCTTCCTTATATTCAAACAATAATAAAAAGAAATATCATGTGAAGTCATGATAAGAAGTGTTTACGTTTTTTTTCTATTCAAAACTTCAGCAATCACAGCACGCGTTATTTTTCTTTTTCTTTGTAACGCCAACTGATCAACAGAATCAATGACATGCTTCAATGAAAACAAAGAACGTTCACAACGGCTGATAAGATAATAAACTGTATCTGGATGTACAATAAGCTGTCTATCGGAAAAAAGCTTAAAGGCAACAGCTGTTAACAATGCATCATCAGGCTGATTAATTTCAACAAACATCACCGAATTAAGACGACTTTTTAGATCATTTAACTTTAAATTCCAAGTAGAAGGTAGTGTTCGTGCCGTCATCAATAAAGTAGCTTGTCGTGCATCAACATTTGCTTGCTTAACACTGTTAATTAGATGAAAAAGTTCTGTTTCACTAATTTCACCAGCATCAATATTTTCTATTAAAAATGATCTGCCTAAAGAAGCCATAGCAACAGCCTGATCAATTTTATTATGCTGAACCCTGAATGCATTTGCTTTTTGCAGCCATATACTCGAAAAGTGCGTTTTTCCAGATCCTTCTTTTCCAACCAAAACGGCAATAGGTAAGCTCCAATTGGGCCAATGATCAATAAGCTGAAAAGCCATACGATTGCTATCCGTCACAACTAAATCATCAAATTGAAAAATCGCTTCATAAGGAAAATTTAAAGATAATTGCGTTTCTCGCCCATTCATTTTAGTGGCTCCGACTTTCCGCTTCGCGAATACATTTGAGAACTAAGATAAGTATGAAGGGCAAAACGAACTAAAACGCCTACAGCCGCCGCGGCAGGAACAGCCACAAGCATACCAGTAAAACCAAAAAGTGAAGAAAAAGCAAAAAGCGAAAACATCAACCACACAGGATGTAATCCCACGGATGAACCAACAAGTTTTGGTTGAAGAATATAACCTTCAATAAATTGGCCAATTAAAAAAAGTATCATCACAATGATGATTCCCCCCCAATTATTGGGATAAAACTGAACCCATGCAATCCCAACAGAAAGAACCAAACCACTCATTGTTCCAATATAAGGAATAAAACTAATAAGGCCAATAAACATACCAACCAAAAGACCAAAATTGAGTCCTGCAATTGTTAAACCAATCGCATAATAGCCCCCCAATATGAGGCAAACGGTTCCTTGTCCACGAACAAAGCCTGCGATAGCTCTATCCATTTCATGAAAAATACTTCGAACGGTTTCAAGATGATCACGTGGTATTAACGAATCAATTGTTGTCACCATACGTGGCCAATCTAATAACATATAAAATGTCACCACAGGCGCCACAACAAATAAGCTAACAATATTAACAATAGACTTTCCTGATTTCAAAAGTGAATTCAAAAGAGATGTAATAAAATCAGAACCTTCTCCCAAAAGCCCTTTAATATTACTCCGTAATTCATTTGGATCACTTCCAAAATAGTGCCTTATCCAATCAAAATCATGCTCAACGAAAAAAGTTTGAATACGATTAATATAAACAGGTAAGCCATCACTCACAAATTGCTGTATTTGCGAACTAATAATAGGAATCAGAATAACTAAAGCAGCAACAAAGATAATAACAATAAATAAGGTAATAAGGACAGTACCAAAAACACGGCGAATACCAAACTTTTCAAGGAGTTGAACAATGGGATTAAGAAAATAAGCCAACACAATTCCTGCCACAAAAGGAAGCAAAATTGATCCAAAAACAAACATAAAAAAAATGAAAAAAATCAGCGTCCCCAGCCAAAAAAAGATTTGTCTTTTCATATTATTTGGCAACGGTAATTGTGTATATGCTGGCGTATAAGTTTTATAACGATCACGGGATGTACTCTCACTCACTTTCTTTTTCATAAGTTGCCAAGAAGACTGTCCGTGATTATCTGATATCTTGCTCATAAAATATCCTAAAAAAATTCTTCACAAAAATTATAAACATCTTCAAAATAAGGTACAAGTAAAGTTGCTTATTTTGTTATCAATATCTCTTGCAGAGAAAACTCTATCATGGCATTGCATAACGTCAAAACTCGATTTCCCACTAAAGGAAGGCTCCAATGAGCAATCAAGATCTTACAAATACTAAATCCAAGGCTGGTCTTACCTACGCAAAATCCGGTGTAAACATTGATATGGGTAATGCTATGGTAGAAAAAATTAAACCCTTTATACGCGCAACAAAACGAGCCGGAGCAGATGCAGAAATTGGCGGTTTTGGTGGCCTTTTTGATTTAAAAGCAGCCGGATTTACAAATCCTATCTTAGTCGCAGCCAATGATGGTGTGGGAACAAAACTAAAAATTGCCATTGAAGTAGGCTATCATCACACTATAGGAATTGATCTGGTTGCTATGTGTGTCAATGATTTACTTGTACAAGGAGCGGAACCTCTTTTCTTTCTGGATTATTTTGCAACTGGAAAACTTGACCCTGAACAAGGTGCTGCAATTGTTTCTGGCATTGCAGAAGGATGTAAACAAGCCGGCGCTGCTCTTATTGGGGGAGAAACTGCAGAAATGCCAGGAATCTATGCAGAAGGAGATTATGATCTAGCAGGTTTTGCGGTAGGCGCATGTGAACGCAGCGCGCTTCTCCCTTCAAAAGATCTAACAGAAGGCGATATTATCTTAGGTCTAAGCGCCTCTGGAATTCATTCCAACGGCTTTTCGCTTGTTCGACGAATCATTCAAGAAAGTCATCTCAAATGGAATGACCCTGCCCCTTTTTCCCCTAAAAACAGCCTTGGTACAGCACTCCTAACACCAACACGCATTTACGTGAAATCGCTTCTTCTTATCATGCGAAAATATGAAGGAATTAAAGCTCTAGCACATATTACAGGTGGAGGCTTTCCTGAAAATATTCCACGTGTCATTCCTTCTTCTCTCTGTGCTGAAATTAATCTTTCTACCATCAATGTTCCCTCCGTCTTTTCATGGATTGCCAAACAAGGTAAAATAGAAAAAACAGAAATGTTACGAACGTTCAATTGTGGTATTGGCATGATCATTATCGTCGCACAGCATGCAGCTGGAACAATTACGCAAGCTCTTGAAAAAAATGGAGAGACTGTGACTCCTCTTGGTATTTTAATAAAACGCCAAGATCAAAATAAAGGAATACTTTATAAAGGGGAACTGTATTTATGAAAAAACAAATCGTTGTTTTCATTTCTGGTAATGGATCCAATATGGTCGCCCTTGCTCAAGCAAGCCAGCAAAAGGAATATCCTGCTGAAATCACCGCAGTTATTTGCGATAATTCACGTGCAAACGGTATTGAAAAGGCACAGAATCACAACCTACCTATTCATATTGTTGATCGCAAAATTTACAAAACAAAAGAAGAACATGAAGAAGATATTTTCATGATTTTAGATCAATATAAACCGGATTTTATCTGCTTTGCGGGGTATATGCGCCTTATCTCATCGCATTTCGTAAAACGTTATGAGGGACGAATTTTAAACATTCACCCTTCTCTTTTACCCTCATTTAAAGGCTTAAATACGCATGAAAGAGTTTTACAAGCAGGCGTAAAAATCACGGGGTGCACTGTTCATCTTGTTACAGAAGACATGGATGCAGGCAAAATCCTTGCCCAAGCAGCCGTTCCAGTCTATCCTGATGATACCGCTGAGTGCTTAGCACAAAGAGTTCTTAAAGCAGAGCATAAACTCTATCCCGAAGCCCTAAAAGTATTTATTGAAGGAAAGAGCAGAATAGCCGATACGCAACAACAGCTCTTATCCTTTTGAATGTATCAGCAATCTTATAGCATTTTTTAACGTTGTAGATACAGTTTATCTTTAGAATCTATGATTAAAAAAAACTCTAAAGTTGACAGGGTAAAGCTATTTCTTCATAAATTTTTGCATAGAATGTGCAATTGTTTTGAATTTTAGTTAAATTTCCAAATCGTTCTTCTTCATTTCGTTTTCTGGACATTGCCACGAGCTCTATTGATTAAAATGCTCTCGTATTTCCCCTAAAAAATCTTAAAACACGCAATTTTTCTATTGCATCTATTTTTGTGTCATGACGCAAGTGTTTCTTTAACTGTTAGAGCTAACTGTTTGAGTGTAAAAGGTTTAGATAAAAAACCAAAAACAGCATCTTGTGGAAGATTCTTAGCAAAAGCATCTTTTGCATATCCAGAAACGAAAAGAAATTTGATATCAGGATAGTTTTTACGGACTTCCTTCAATAAAGTGGGCCCATCCATTTCTGGCATCACCACATCGGAAACAATAATATCAACAACGCCTTTTTTTTCCTCAAGAATAGAAAGGGCTTCCACCCCACTAGCTGCCTCCAAAACCGTATATCCTCTCATTTGAAGAGCTCTTACCCCCCCCATTCTGACCGCATCCTCATCTTCAACCAATAAAACAGTCGCAGATCCTGTTAAGTCTATATTTTTATCTTTCTCTTCCTCTTTTTCAATTTTTTGAGAAATTTCTCCTTTTATATCTGGGATATAACGGGGCAGAAAAATATGAAATGTTGCTCCTTCTCCCTCTTTACTTTCACAATAAATATACCCACCACTCTGCTTGATAATTCCATAAACCATTGATAAACCAAGGCCTGTTCCTTTTCCAACTTCTTTGGTTGTAAAAAAAGGCTCAAACATTTTTTCTTGTACAGCAGTAGATATCCCAGTTCCTGTATCTGAAATAGTCAATTGCACATATTCACCAATTGCTAAACCAAGATGATTAAAGTCAGCACTTTGTTGTTTTGTAATATTGTTTGTCGCAATCGTAACAATACCTCCATCAAACATAGCATCACGCGCATTAATAACCAAATTCATAATCACACGCTGAAAAGAGGCTTGATCGACTTCAACGCTCCACAAATCTCTTCCATGAATAATTTTTAACTGAATATTATTTCCCAAAAGGGGTAAAATAAGATTGCGGATATCTGATAAAAATTCAGTGAAATCAACCTCTTCAGGTCGAAGGGTTTGCTTTCTAGAAAAAGCGAGTAATTGCTGTACAAGAGCAGCTGCACGATTAGCATTATTTTTAATATTGATCAGATCAGCATGAGCAGGATCAGAGCTACGATGCGTATTTAAAAGAAGATCACATGACATTAAAATTGCTGTCAAAACATTATTAAAATCATGCGCAATGCCACCTGCCAATTGTCCAACAGCTTGCATCTTCTGGCTTTGCATCATTTTATCTTCAAGTGTTTTTTGTTCTGTTGTTTCAATGACAGAGATAATAATCAAATCTTGTAGTGTATCACCATGATAGGGTGGTACAGACATCACATGGAGGCGTAAATAGCGTTCTTCATTCTTTTCTAAAACCGTTTCCAGAGAAACAAAATAATTTTTATTGGTCGCAATTTTCTGAAAAGCACGCTCTAACTGCATACAATCACGACGAGAAATAATATCATAAAAGCTGATAGTCTTATCCATACATGCCGTAAGTGATGAAAAAACATTATTCATATGAATCAATTGCCCTTCCTGATTTACCACGGCTATTGCAAAAGGACTCGCATCAAAATATTCTTCTAATATACTTGGTAATTTTGATTGATCATCCTCTTCTTTTTGTATTTGTTGTGGAATAATCACAATACGATAAACGGCTTCCTCCTCTAAGAGAGAAGAAGCAGAAATAAAACAATGAAATATTTTCTCACCTATCGTCTGTGAATTTAAATACAATGAAAATCTATAAGGTAAAGAGTAACCTGAGTTTTGATATCTATTAGTTTGTAAACAAATATCACTCCATGAGCTTTTAGCGCCAGCGCTCTCAAATAATGAATCAAAATGATATTGACCAACCAAAAAATTTGCTAAATCAATAGAGAACCATTCGGCAAAAACCGCATTGGCATAAAGAAGTGTACCTTGTGTATTAACGGATACAAAACCAATAGGCGCTTGATCTAAGTGATTAATCGCCTCTTGAAGGTTAGAGAAAAAAACTTCTCGGTTTTGTTGTAAATGCGAAACATCGCTAATACGCCAAAATAAAAGCTTTTTTTTCCGTTTTGTAATAGGTTGAACAGAGATATTATACCAAACAGATTTTTTTTGTGTAGAATCGGTAAAGATTGGTTGCTCTACTCTTAGCTCTTCTTGCGCAGCAAAATTATTATAGGCTGCAACTTTTAAGCGATAAGAAAGTGCACCAGCTCCTGGAAGATCAGCAATAACTCTATAACAAGACTCTTCAGGCTTATAGGTTAGAATTTTTTGATAATTTTGATTAGAATAATAAACAAAACCAGAAAGATCAGAGATTACAATTGTATCATCGCTCCTATTAAAGATGCTAAAATCAAAATCTTCATGTAGCCACAATGCGTGGCATCTTAACATTCCCATTCCACTTAAAATGAGTGTTGCAACACCGATAGTTGCTAGAATCAAAAAAGAGGCTACCACAGCCTTTTGCAAATAACTTTGTGGATAAAAAAAATCTAAAATGCCCACAGTGAAAAGGAAAACAAAGATAAAAACAACACCTAAAATAACAACTCTCCGACGAACAGAAGACGCTGATCTTTCATTATTCTCAAAACCTTTATCCATCTTTCTTTGCCTTAGATTTAGCTGTCTCTTATGCTAAGAAACTTCCTTTATATTCATTGTTATAAAATATATACTATGATATCACCTTTCTAAGAAAGCTCACTTAATGTTAAAAAGTTTATTTCTTTGTCTTTAAGTGAAACTTTTAAGGGGATGTTTATAAATTTATCTCAATAAAAAACGATAGTTTCCATACCAAAATGGGAGAAAATCTATGGTTATCTGGTTATCAGACCAAATAGGTACATCTGCTGCAAACATAACGATAAGTTTTTTGCTTTTTATAATAACAATCACAGCTATTACCATAATTATCTTTTTTTTACGCCGTTTAAATATGGGAAGATTCAACACGAATAGAAAAAAAAATCTATCACGGTTAGCATTATGTGAAGCAATTTCTCTAGATCGAACACGCCGCCTTGTTTTAGTCCGTTGTGATAATAAAGAACATTTACTCCTTATTGGCGGATTAACAGATGTAGTTGTAGAATCCGATATTACCAGCACATCCAGAACACAAAAGAGAGAAATGCCCCCCCACTCCACCTCCTCCCTTCCAGAAAGAAACGAGACGACAAATAAAACCTCCTTTTCTTTTACGAATCAAACGGTACAAGATTCAGCCATCACAGCCGAAATTGAAGGGAGACAAGAACCATCTTTGTTTATTCCCACTCCTCCAAAATAAAATATACAATTTGATCACTTACGAACTTCGTTTGTTTATCGTTCTCATGACTTTAATCATCACGATAAACTTTTTCACGTCGTTCGTGACGTTCTTGTGCTTCCAGTGACAAAACGGCAATCGGCCGAGCCTCAAGACGCTTTATACTAATAGGTTCGCCAGTTTCTTCACAAAAACCATATGTCCCATTATCAATTCGCTCCAAGGCAGCATCTATTTTTGCAATAAGTTTCCTTTGACGATCACGAGCACGTAATTCAATTGTACGATCAGTTTCACAAGATGCCCGATCGGTCAAATCTGGTTGACCAACATTCTCTTCCTGCAAATTTTCCAAAGTCTCACGCGCTTCTTTTAAGATATCATTTTTCCAAGAAATCAATTTAGCACGAAAATACGCCTTTTGCCGTTCATTCATAAAAGGCTCATCTTCACTAGGGCGATATTGACCATCAATCTCTTCGCTCATGCAATAAAAAACCTCCACATCTGCTCTGTGGGGTCTATATATTGTGCAATACCCATCAACACAAGAATAAAATGTTCTTTCATAACAATCTACAAATATGTCTAAATACGCTGTTTGATCCTGATCGCTTTTTTGACTAAGTTGAAATTTTGATCAAAGATCACCCCAAAATCACCTTTCTCATTTATTAAGGAACCTCAAAAAGAAGAAAGTTCCAAGCAATCTCCCTCCTCCTTTTTCAGTGCACTAAAATTTAAATGGAACACCAATAAATCATTTCACCAATGCCAAAAAATAAAAATCTTTATAAAGGTAAAGTGTGATATCCACGATTTAAATACATCAAAGCATCTTTTTCTTGACTACGGTTGATCGCAACAACTTCACCAATCAAGACACAATGGGTTGCATGATCGTGCCAACAAATTAAACGACAATCAAAAGAGGCTAAAGCATCTGAAAGACTAGGCGCTCCCGTCTGCAAAGTTCCCCATTGAGTCCTATCAAAACGCTCATTTTGTGTGACATTGCAACGCCTTGAAAAGGCATCCGCTAATGGACGATGTTTTCCTGCTAAGCTATTAACACAAAAAATTCCATTCTCCATAAACACATGATTCTTCAGATTATGGCGCATAAGACAAACAAGAAGCGTTGGAGGATCATCTGATAAAGAACAACACGCTGAAACGGTTACCCCGCGCTTTCCTTTAATGCCATCTGTTGTCACAATATGCACAGCGCCTGCAAAATGGCTCATAGCATCTCGATATTCTTGCGAAGAAACGGTAATATTATCTTGAAGTTCAGGCTTCAAACATGTTTTATGATTCGACATATCTTTCACTTATCAAACTTTAAAATTTCAAGCGATCTTTGTATAAAAAATTTATAATACGTATTTTTCTTTTTCGTCATAACACAAAAGATATTTGTGTATACACAGCGACATGATAAAAACAGCCAATCAAGGAGATTTTTATGCCCCATTCTCATCTCATTTCACCTTCTCTCTTAGCATCTGATTTTTCCAAACTTGGGCAAGAAATATTAGATGTTGTTGACGCTGGTGCAGATTGGCTCCATCTTGATATTATGGATGGGCACTTTGTTCCGAACATCACCTTTGGCCCTGAAATCATCAAGGCTCTGCGTCCATTAACCAAAGCAATATTTGATGTCCACCTGATGATCAAACCAGTTGATCCTTATTTGGAAGCTTTTGCAAAAGCGGGTGCAGATATTATAACTATTCATGCTGAAGCAAGTCCCCATCTTCATCGCTCACTCCAAACAATCAAAGCAATGGGTAAAAAAGCAGGAATTGCACTCAATCCAAGCACCCCTGAACATGTCCTTGAATATTTGCTTGATCAATTAGATCTCATCCTCATCATGACGGTCAATCCAGGTTTTGGTGGACAAAATTTTATTCCAGAAATAAAAGATAAAATTAAGCGCGTTAAAAGCATGATTGCAAACCGCCCTATTGATCTTGAAGTTGATGGTGGTATCACCGTTGATACAATTGGAATAACTGCAAAAGCTGGTGCAAATGTATTTGTTGCAGGCTCTGCAATTTATAAAAACGGAAACAAAGAGCTTTACAAAGCACGCATGAGTGCATTGCGCCAAGCAGCACTCCTCTCACAACAAGGAACAAAATGATGATCGCACGTTATTCCCGCCCTGAAATGGTAGCAATTTGGTCACCCGAAACGAAATATCGTATTTGGTTTGAAATTGAAGCCCATGCCTGTGATGCTCTTGCTCAACTGGGAGTTATTCCGAAAGAAGCCGCCAAAGTCATTTGGAAAAAAGGGGCAGCCGCTAAATTTGATGTCAATCGTATTGATGAAATTGAAACCATTACCAAACATGATGTTATTGCTTTTCTAACCCACCTCGCTGAATTCATTGGACCAGAAGCACGTTTTATCCACCAAGGTATGACATCATCTGATGTTCTTGATACAACGCTGAGCATTCAATTGATGCGTGCGAGTGATATTTTGCTCAAAGATATAGACCAACTTCTTGAAGCCTTAAAAAAACGTGCTTTTGAACATAAAGAAACCATCACTATTGGGCGGAGTCATGGCATTCATGCTGAACCAACGACATTTGGAGTCAAATTCGCTCTCGCATACGCTGAGTTTTCCCGTTGTCGCAAACGTCTTCTAGCTGCACGCGAAGAAATTTCTACTTGCGCAATTTCGGGCGCTGTAGGAACTTTTGCCAATATCGATCCACGCGTTGAAGAACACGTCGCAAAAGCCTTGAGGATGCATGCTGAACCCGTTTCCACCCAAGTTATACCACGGGATCGTCATGCGATGTTTTTTGCAACGCTTGGTGTTATTGCGTCCTCTATTGAAAGGCTCGCGATAGAAATACGCCATTTACAGCGAACGGAAGTTCTCGAAGCAGAAGAACATTTCTCACCAGGGCAAAAAGGTTCATCAGCAATGCCTCATAAACGTAATCCAGTTTTAACAGAAAATTTAACGGGGTTAGCCCGTATGGTCCGTGCATTTGCACTCCCTGCCATGGAAAACGTAGCACTTTGGCATGAACGCGATATTTCTCACTCATCTGTCGAGCGTTATATTGGCCCTGATGCAACGATTACACTTGATTTTGCTCTTTCTCGCCTCACATCTGTCATTGAAAATTTAATTGTCTATCCAGAAAACATGCGAAAAAATCTCAATAAATTCCGAGGTCTTGTTCACTCACAACGGGTACTTTTAGCACTCACACAAGCAGGAATCAGTCGCGAAGATGCGTATCGAATTGTACAACGAAATGCGATGAAGGTTTGGGAACAAGGAAAAGATTTTTTAGAAGAACTGCTCAATGACAAAGATGTTAGCAAAGCTTTAAGTGAATCAGAGCTTCGAGAAAAATTTGATCTTTCTTATCACACCAAACATATCAATACGATTTTTAAACGTGTTTTTGAACAACAATAGAACAACATAGAAAGCCTAAATCTATTCCCTCTATGATCAAAAAACTATTGTAACAAAGAAAACAATTCATGAAAGCAAATCAACTCGATATTCTTATTGTTCCTGGCTACAAAGGATCTGGCCCTGATCATTGGCAAACACGTTGGGAGAAAAAACTGTCGACAGCCCGCCGCATAGAACAAGCCCATTGGTCAAAACCTGTTTGTGATGAGTGGGTTAATGAAGTTAAAACCGCCATCGCACAAGCTCAAAGGCCTGTTATGATTATCGCTCATTCATTAGGGGTTCCTACCGCACTTCATGCAACGGTACAAAATGCAGAAAAAATTTGTGGCGCTTTCTTTGTTGCGCCTCCGGATGTCGCTAATGAGAAAATACGTCCCAAACATTTAATGACATTTGGCCCCTATCATCGTCAAAAGTTGCCTTTTCCTTCTATTGTCATAGCCAGCCGCAACGATGAATTTTGTCAATTTTCAGTAGCAGAAAAAATCGCTCATGACTGGGGTTCACTCCTTGTTGATGCTGGGTGTTCCGGCCATATTAACGCAGAATCTGGACATGGACCTTGGCCTGAAGGACTTATGGTTCTCTCTCATTTTCTTGCAAAAATTTGATCCAAAGAGAGGGTCTTTTTCTCATTACCTCTGTATCTTTTCCTTTAGGCAGATGTATCATGACAAAAATTATAAAAGTATCATAGCAATATCATTGAGAATTTCGATCAATTAGGATAGTATCATTGACTAATGTTATTTAAAACCTCTCAAGCTAAATAGAGAATTATAATGAATCGTCGTCACCGTATTTATGAAGGCAAGGCCAAAATTTTATATGAAGGTCCTGAACCAGGAACGTATATTCAATTTTTTAAAGATGATGCCACAGCCTTTAATGCAAAAAAACATGAAATTATCGACGGAAAAGGGGTTTTAAACAACCGAATTTCGGAACATATCTTTAGCCATCTTGGGCGTCTGGGTATCCCAACACATTTCATCAAACGCATAAATATGCGCGAACAGCTTATTAAAGCGGTAGAAATTATTCCATTGGAAGTTGTTGTTCGCAATGTCGCAGCTGGCTCTCTTGCAAAACGTTTAGGACTAGAAGAAGGAACCCCACTTCCGCAATCCATCATAGAGTTCTACTATAAGAATGATTCTCTTGATGATCCGATGGTGACAGAAGAACATATCACTGCTTTTGGGTGGGCTGCCCCACAAGAGCTAGAAGATATCATGCAACTTTCAATTCGTATTAACGATTTTCTTTCTGGGCTTTTTGCCGGTGTTAATATCCAGTTAATTGATTTTAAAATGGAGTTTGGTCGCCTGTGGGAAGATGAAACAATGCGCATTGTTCTTGCTGATGAAATTTCACCTGATTCTGCGCGACTATGGGATATGCAAACACGAGAAAAAATGGATAAAGATCGTTTTCGTCGTGATATGGGGGGGCTTATTAATGCCTATCAAGAGGTTGCCAAACGCCTTGGTATTATGAATGAAAATGAACCAACTCGGCCAAGTGGTCCTGTCCTGGTAAAATAAAAATGTCCTGATAAAATAAAAACACGTCAAGGTAAAGTAATTACACCCTTCTATCAATACATCTCTCTTCAAAGGAGAGGTTCTTTAAAAAACAGGAAGCAAAAAATGAAAGCACGCATTACAGTTACTTTAAAAGAAAGCGTCCTTGATCCACAAGGAGAAGCAATTGTCAGTGCTTTAAAAAGTTTAGCTTTCGAAGGTATTCACTCCATTCGTCAAGGAAAAGTTTTTGATATTGTTCTTGATGATCAACCCTCTGAAACAGCAAAGAAAAAACTTGCGCAGATGTGTGAAGAATTACTCGCAAATACTGTCATTGAAAATTATACTATCGAACTTCTTTAAGTGAAACACCCATGAAAACTGCCATCATTCAACTTCCTGGATTAAATCGCGACCGAGATATGGTTGCAGCATTGCATCATATAACAGGAGTTGAGCCACTCAAAATTTGGCAAACAGAAACAACAATTCCCGATGTAGATGTTATTATTATTCCGGGTGGTTTTTCTTATGGCGACTATTTGCGATGTGGGGCTATTGGAGCACGAACCCCCGTCTTAAAAGCTATTCGTGAAAAAGCACAAAAAGGGGTTACGATAATAGGTATTTGTAATGGATTTCAAATTTTATTGGAAGCTGGATTGCTCCCTGGGGCTTTAATGCGTAACGCCTCCTTAAAATTTGTTTGTCGTGAAGTCAAACTTGAAGTCGTTAACGCCAAAACAAAATTTTCTCGATATTATTCTAAAGGACAAATTATTTGTTGTCCTGTTGCCCACCACGATGGAAATTACTTTGCTGACAGTGAAACATTAAAACAGATGGAAGATAATGAACAAATTGTTTTTCGCTATGCAGAAAATACAAACCCTAACGGCTCAATAAAAGATATTGCTGGTATTGTTAATAAAGCTGGTAATATTCTTGGTATGATGCCCCATCCTGAAAACTTTATTGAACCTGCTCATGGAGGAATTGACGGTCGTTTACTTTTTCAAAGCACTTTAGAATTAGTTAATAGGTGATGCTACAAAAATCCCTATACGCAATAACTTTAAAAACAAAAGTTTATATCATTTCTCACGTTGTAAATTTATAAACGGGAATTTTATACAAATAACAATGGATATTATTAAATACATAATTATTTCAGATTGTTTTTGGTCTTGAAATCCACCCAACCTAACAAACAAAATCTGCCACCTTACAGATGAATATTTTTTTATTAAACCACATACTTTTCCACAATCTAAACTGCTAGATTAAAAAAAAATTAAAATGCTGAATTTCGATTAATTTGACGGATAAATGCTCATGAATCCTTGCAATAACATTACGATTACACCAGAGCTCATTGCACAACACGGCCTAAAAGAGGATGAATATCAACGTATCCTAACGTTAATTGGGAGAGAACCAACATTTACTGAATTGGGAATTTTTTCTGCAATGTGGAACGAACATTGTTCCTATAAATCCTCTAAAAAATGGCTCAAAACACTTCCAACAGAAGGAAAGTGCGTCATTCAAGGTCCTGGTGAAAATGCTGGTGTTATTGATATTGGTGAAGGGCAATGTGTTGTTTTCAAAATGGAAAGTCATAACCATCCTTCTTATATTGAACCGTATCAAGGAGCCGCAACAGGTGTTGGTGGTATTTTACGTGATGTCTTTACAATGGGTGCCCGTCCTGTTGCAGCGATGAATGCATTGCGTTTTGGTGCTCCAGATCACCCCCGAACACGTCATCTTGTCTCTGGTGTTGTCTCTGGAATAGGTAGTTACAGCAATTCTTTTGGTGTTCCAACGGTTGGTGGAGAAGTCAATTTTGATGAGCGTTATAATGGCAATATCCTCGTTAACGCTTTTGTCGCCGGTATTGCAAAGACAGATGCCATTTTTTATTCTAAAGCACAAGGCATCGGACTGCCTGTTGTTTACCTTGGTGCCAAAACAGGGCGTGATGGTGTTGGTGGAGCAACAATGGCTTCTGCTGAATTTGATGATTCAATCAGTGAAAAACGCCCAACTGTTCAAGTTGGTGATCCTTTTACAGAAAAATGTCTTCTTGAAGCGTGTTTAGAGCTCATGGAACTTGGAGCCGTGGTTGCTATTCAAGATATGGGGGCTGCAGGCCTTACCTCTTCTGCCGTTGAAATGGGTGCAAAAGGAAATCTAGGAATACAGCTTAATCTCGATAAAGTTCCTGTTCGTGAAGAAAACATGACAGCCTATGAAATGATGCTTTCTGAAAGTCAAGAGCGTATGCTCATGGTCCTTAAACCAGAGCTAGAAAAACAAGCCGCAGCAATTTTTCATAAGTGGGGGCTCCATTTTTCCATTATTGGAAAAACAACTGATGATTTACGTTTCCGTGTCTTTCATCAAGGAAAAGAAGTTGTTAATCTTCCCATCAAAGAACTTGGTGATGAAGCACCTGTTTATGATCGTCCTTGGAGTGAGCCTGCAAAAAAAACACTTCTGAAAGCAGAAGACATCAAAAAAGTTGAAAATCTTGGTGATGTGCTTTTGACCTTATTGAATTCTGCTAATCACAGTTCACGACGGTGGGTTTATGAACAATATGATACGCTTATCCAAGGAAATAGCCTCATTTGTCCAGGAAGTGATGCAGGCGTTATCCGCGTCAACAATAAGAGTAGACGAGCTCTTGCTTTTTCTTCTGATGTAACCCCGCGCTATTGTGAAGCAGACCCTTATGAGGGAGGAAAACAAGCTGTCGCAGAATGCTGGAGAAATATTAGTACGACAGGTGCAATACCACTAGCTGCGACAGATAATCTCAATTTTGGAAACCCTGAAAAACCTGAAATCATGGGACAACTGGTTTTTGCAATTAAAGGCATCGGAGAAGCTTGCAGAATCCTCGACTTCCCTATCGTTTCAGGCAATGTTTCTCTTTACAACGAAACAAATGGAGAAGCTATTCTTCCTACCCCTACAATTGCTGGTGTAGGGCTTCTGAGTGATTGGTCTAAAATGGTAACAATAAGTGGTATGCAAAATGGAGATAGTATCATTTTAGTAGGGGATTGCGGCTCTCATTTAGGACAATCAATCTATGCACGTGACATTTTAAATATTGATGCAGGTGCCCCTCCCCCTGTAGATTTGCAACTTGAAAAAAAGCATGGTCAATTTGTCCGAGATGTTATTCATAACGGTTTTGTTCATGCCGCTCATGACATCTCTGATGGGGGATTAGCGATTGCACTTGCCGAAATGGTCATTAAAGCAGGGAAGGGAATCAAGGTAAAATTAAGCAATAAATCTTCCCACCATGCAGAACTTTTTGGAGAAGACCAAGGACGTTATCTCTTAGCCGTCAAACCTAATGCTCTCAACAGTTTTAAAAAGCATGCGCAAACCCATGCCGTTTCTTTAATAGAGCTAGGACAAGTTGAGGGAGATTCCCTTCATATAGATGGGATATTCGCACTTTCAGTAGAAAATCTCACACAAGCCTATGAGAGCTGGTTTCCACAATTTATGGGTAAAGAATAAAAAATTTATTCTTTCTCTTAAAACAACTCTTATAAAAAGTGAACGACATAGGAGAATAATGATGGCAATGAGTGCCCAAGCAATTGAAACACTTATTCGTGAAGGTATTCCCGATGCGACTGTAACAATTCGTGATCTTGCTGGCGATGGAGAACATTATGCTGCAGAAGTTATTTCTGAAAGTTTTCGTGGTAAAACCCGTGTTCAGCAACATAAAATGGTCTATGATGCCCTTAAAGGCAATATGGGGAATGATCTTCACGCCTTAATGTTACAAACAAATATCCCCAAATAGTCTAAAATTTCTTCTTGCATTCATTCATTCAATACGATTAGAAATAGTACGAACATTACACACTTATAAAAATCTGAGATATCGAGGAATGAAAATGACCACTGTTCATGATTTTATTGACAACGAGATTAAAACAAACGACGTCATTTTATTCATGAAAGGAACACCTGACGCTCCACAATGCGGTTTTTCAGGGCAAGTTGTTCAGATCCTCAACTATTTAGGATTGGACTATAAAGGGATTAATATTCTGACTTCTGACGAATTGCGTCAAGGGATTAAAGATTACTCAAATTGGCCAACAATTCCACAGCTTTATGTCAAAGGTGAATTTATTGGAGGGTGTGATATTGTTAAAGAAATGTTTCAAAACAATGAGTTACAGGAACTTTTGAAAGAAAAGAATATTCCCTGTAATCAATCATAGGTATCTTTCATTTTATTCAGACTCTTAAAGAGAGCTGTTTTTAGACGAAATTTTTATTTCAAGGATGCCATATGTCATATTCATTTGATGAACAAACGCATAGTGATGCGATTAGGAAAAAAATTGGCTATAAAGAATTTGTTATTCTAATTGCTTCACTCATGGCTATTAATGCTATAGCGGTAGATATTATGTTACCAGCTATGCCCAATATTTTGGAAGGATTAAATGTTCTCAACGAGAATGATCAACATTATATCATTTCGAGTTATCTTATTAGCTATGGTATTGCTCAAATATTTTTTGGTCCAATAAGCGATCGGTATGGACGACGCAAACTTATGCTTATTGGGCTTGCTTTTTATTCATTTACGGCGATTG
This sequence comes from Bartonella sp. B1098, assembly GCF_944896145.1. NCBI lineage: Bacteria > Pseudomonadati > Pseudomonadota > Alphaproteobacteria > Hyphomicrobiales > Bartonellaceae > Bartonella > Bartonella sp. B1098. The sequence continues at coordinate 134,603 of NZ_CALYLP010000003.1, forward strand.
GTTGTGTCTTTGTAACTGATTTTTCTCTCTTGCTTATTTTGCGTGTCTTGCAAGGGATTGGAGGAGCGTCTATGCGCGTTCTTACAGTTTCTGTCGTCCGTGATCTCTACAGTGGTCGGAAAATGGCAGAGGTTATGTCTATTGTTATGATGGTCTTTCTTGTTGCACCCATGGTTGGTCCCGCAACAGGACAGATCATTTTACTGCTCGGGCACTGGCAATTTATTTTTGTTTTCATGGCAATGATTGGTTTTGGGCTAATGATTTGGATTCTATTTCGCTTGCCTGAAACACTTCATGAACAACGCCCTCTTTCCTTTTCTTCCATTAAACACAACTTATGGGTTGTTGTGACAAATCGTACAACACTTTGCTACACACTCGCAACGTCCATTATTTTAGGCTGCATTTTTATTGCTGTTAATACATCACAACAAACCTATGAAGGAATTTATAACTTAGGCTTTTGGTTTCCGATAGCATTTGCCATCGGTGCTGCATTTCAGGCTTTCTCATCATTCATGAATTCTCAACTTGTTGGACGTCTTGGAATGCGGCGTATTGCCCATACGATGCTTTTGCTTTTTTGTGCCACTTCATGCATTTGGTTTATTGGATCCGTCTTAGCAGGTGGCGTTATCCCTTTCCCCTTTTATATGACATTATATTGTATATTAATGTTTACCTGTGGTGGTATAATGGCCAACTTCAATACACTCGCTCTCGAATCTGTGGGCGAAATTGCTGGTACAGGCTCTTCTGTCTCCGGATTTCTCCAAACATCTATCGGTGCAGGGCTGAGCTTTTTTGTAGCGCAACAATTTGATGAAACAACCATTCCAAACTCAGCAGGATTTTTCTTTCTCAGTCTCGTTGCCATCCTTCTTGTTTTATGGGCTGAACGCGGTCATCTCTTTAGGCAGTATCATCATAATCCTAACGAATAAGCATACTTAAAAGAAAATTAATAACATCTCTCTTGAGCAAGAAAGATATGCCTTTCACACAAAACAAAATACCTCCTAATAGGACACCCTTGACTTTAAAATTCATATCTCTTTTTTAAAGATAATACACTTCTCAAAGAATCAAATCAATTTATGACCGCACCCATGAAATAATATAATGGTAAAACAAAAAAAGTGTATAAGCCTATTATATTTAAGTTCCCAATGTTACAACAGCTCTTGGCACTTGAGGCAGCTCATAAAAGAAATTTTTAATTCTTTTCTTTATAAATTTCTACCTACAACACCACCCCACTTATAATGTGCAAGCAGACCATTTTAATTGTTTCAACATAAACAAGATTGAAATAAAAAAAACTATGGATATTAGAGCCTCTTATTTAACATAAGAATGATATTGAAAAACTATTCTTATAAATTGATATCTTATCGTAGAATAAAAATACGTAAGCAATTTCTTTTACGTTTTTATAGGCTTAAAATAAAAACGTTCTATTATTTAATTAGTAAGTTTTCCTGATTTTGGAAATCCTTTTGGAACCAGACGCCCGACACCCGCACGTGTTCCCATCCATTCAATAAGATCATCAGCTTGACGGTTAAAAATTCGTTCAGCGGTATCTTGCCAACTTAAGCCTTCTGATAAATTAAAAGTCTTGGCATCAACAATGCCTCCCTCTTTGTAACGTTGTAAACGAACCCCTTTACCACGATTCATTTCTGGTATTTGTTCAATAGAAAAAATAAGCATTTTGCGGTTTTCACCAACCACGGCAACATGATCACCATTGACTGGAACACAAAGCTTTACCTTATCAGGAGATTTCACATTCATCACCTGCTTTCCTTTTCGTGTATTGGCAATCACTTCTGCAGCAGGAACGATAAAGCCATTGCCCTGAGATGAAACCAGGAGCAATTTTTCTTCTGCATGATGCACAAAAGCTGTAAGAACATCATGCTCATCATCCATATCAACTAAAAGACGAATGGGCTCACCCTGTCCTCGTCCTCCAGGCAAACTATTTGCACCAAGTGCGAAAAACTTTCCACCATTACTTATCAGCACAATCTTGTCGGTCGTAAATGCCGGAAATGCCAACTTCAAACTGTCTCCTTCTTTAAAAGAAAGCGCTTTGTAATCGTGCAAATGCCCCTTCAAAGCACGCACCCACCCTTTTTCAGAAATAACAACAGTCACCGGTTCTTTTTCGATCATTGCTTGTTGAATATCATCAAGATCATGTCTTGGTGCTTCTTCAAATGTCGTACGCCTTTTCCCTAAGAGCGTTTCAGGACCAAAAGTGTTGCGAACTTTTTTAATTTCTTCTGAAATTATTTTCCATTGTTTTATAGGGGAGGCTAACAAATTCTGTAGTTTTTCTTTTTCAGCTTTAAGCGTTTCAAATTCCTTACGAATTTCAAATTCTTCAAGCTTACGTAAAGAACGCAAGCGCATATTAAGAATAGCTTCAGCTTGATTTTCTGTTAATTCAAAACGCTTAATCAACTCCTTTTTCGGTTCATCTTCTTCACGAATAATCTGTATAACCTCATCAAGATTCAAATAGGCAATAAGATACCCATGAAGAATTTCCAATCTGCTATCAATTTGATCAAGCCGATAGTGAGAACGTCGAATAAGCACTTCTTGACGATGTTCAAGCCATTGTTGCAAACTTTCTCGCAGCGAGAGAACATTGGGTCTTTTTCCCAAAGATAAAACATTAAGATTAAGAGGAAATCTGACTTCAAAATCAGTCAATTTAAAAAGGGATTCCATAAGAAGTTCAGGATCAACCGACCGGTTTTTAGGAACAAGCACAATGCGGATATCTTCTGCTGATTCATCTTGAATATCCTCAAACATTGGTAAGCGCCGCGCAAGCAACAATTCCGCAGTTTTTTCAATAAGGCGTGACTTTTGAACTTGATAGGGAATTTCGGTCACAACAATCACATAAGAACCACGGCTACCAGTTTCTTGATGCCAACGTGAACGTAATCGAAAAAAACCCCGCCCTATACGATAAGATTCCTCAATACTCTTTTTAGGTTCAACTAAAATACCACCGGTTGGGAAATCAGGTCCCAGCACAAATTGGTTTAAATCCTCATCACGCGTATCAGGGTGTGCAATCAAATGCAACGCCGCATCACAAAGCTCAGCAACATTGTGGGGCGGAATAGATGTTGCCATACCAACAGCAATACCTGAAGAACCATTGGCTAAAAGATTAGGGAAAGCACCTGGGAGAACAACAGGCTCTTCATCTTCTTCATTATAGGTCAAACGAAAATCAATAGCATTTTCATTAATTCCCTCAAGCAACAACGCAGCCACTTCAGTCATGCGTGCTTCGGTATAACGCATAGCCGCAGCATTATCGCCATCAATATTACCAAAATTGCCTTGTCCATCAACCAACGGATAACGAACCGAAAAACTTTGAGCCAAACGCACCAAAGCATCATAAATAGAGGCATCTCCATGAGGATGAAATTTTCCCATGACATCACCAACAATCCGCGCACATTTCGCATAAGATTGTCCAGGGTTCAGTTTGAGCAGGCGCATTGCATGAACAATCCGACGATGGACAGGTTTCAATCCATCACGCACATCAGGCAATGCACGATGCGTAATCGTAGAAAGTGCATAAGCCAAATAGCGTTCCTGTAAAGCAGAACGTAACTCTATTGGCTCAATATGTTCTTTATCAAAAGGTAAATTCATTTTATCAAACATAATATTAGAACAAAAATTCCCACAATAATAAGAAATTATTATGTAGGATTTATTTAATGCAAACTCTTATGAGTAAACTTTTTTATTAAAAGTCAACGACATAAAAATAAACATTGTAATTAGAACATGAACAGAAAATTATATCAATTTGAAAAATTTATATATGTTCTTCTCTCTTGTTCTAAACAATATATGAAAATCTTTAATAAATTATCGAAAACTTCTTTCAATATCCTCTTTAAAAGGTAAAAAACAAAATAAACTAAAAGAAGTAGAATATATTTTCATTGTTAAGGAAAGAAACAAGTATTTTTAAACAAATAAAAATCTCAAAAACAACGCTATTATTACTAAGCAAACTGGAGTTACGATATAACTTTTCGAAACAATGTAAAATAAATTTTTATCGTTTTTTCAACAACAACAATTTCCCCCAAAACATATTTTGAAAAAAGCACCTTTCAAACATCATCTTTTAGTATAAAGGTAAATTGTATAACAACTTCATCCTGTTTTTCTATGAAAAACTTAAAAAATATTCAAAGCTTATAGAATTCCCCAAGGTTCAGCCTATAGGAAGAAAAAATACATTATTTTCATAAACGCGAAAAGAGATAATTATCTTTTACAATGTTGTAAGAACTTCAACAAAATATAAATAACATATTGATATATATAACTTAAATAAAAACCCCCAGTATTCTAAAGTTTTATCATTTCCAATTTATTCATGATAAATCAATCACAATCATTTTCCTGCTTATCACAAAGGGAAGAGCAACTATCTAAGAAAGGAAAATGACAGCTTACTCTTTATTCAATAAAGATGGCAATGGTTTTCATAGCACTCATGAGGTTTTAAGTTATATCCTTCATGAGTGAGCATCATAACACGAGATAGACTACATTGAGAGATATTTTTTTATAAACAATGCCTCTGGAAGGATTAATACAATAGTATTCTTCACCTCTCTAAGTCGATAAACAACAGATATGCTCTTGAGAGGCATCAAAAACTTCACACTATGGAGAAAGAGACGACAACAATCTATAAATCACTTTATGAACTATTTTTGTGCGTAGGAGCCATACGGATTCCTAACTCACGTAATTGTGTAGAAGAAACATCAGATGGCGCACTCATTAAAAGATCAAGTGCCTGTTGATTCATAGGAAATAAAGCAACTTCACGTAAATTTTTAACACCTTGCAACAGCATAATAATGCGGTCAATTCCCGCAGCCATACCGCCATGGGGGGGAGCTCCATAATGGAATGCGCGATAAAGAGCACCAAAACGCTCTTTCACAACTTCCTTAGAAAATCCTACGAGTTCAAAAACTTTAAGCATCATTTCAGGCAAGTGATTACGAATTCCACCGGATGCAATCTCATAACCATTACAAACAAGATCATATTGAAAAGCTTTAAGCGTAAGAGGATCTTGACACTCAAGAGCATTTTCTCCCCCTTGAGGCATAGAAAAGGGATTATGGGCAAAATCAATCTTTTTTTCATCTTCATTCCATTCAAAAAATGGAAAATCAACAATCCACGCTAAATAAAAACCCTCTTTATCGACAAGGCCTAATTCTTCTCCTATCCGCGTGCGGGCTGCTCCAGCAAAAGATGCGAATTTTTTTGGATCTCCAGCCACAAAAAAACAAGCATCCCCATTTTCAAGTTCAAGTTGTCTACGAAGGGCTTCAGTTCGCTGCTCACCAATATTTTTGGCGATAGGCCCTGCTCCTTCAAATTTTCTTTCTTCTTCACGCCAGAAAATATAACCGAGCCCTGGTTGCCCCTCACCTTGTGCCCATCCATTCATACGATCACAAAAAGCACGACTTCCACCCGTTTTAGCCGGAATAGCCCACACTTGCGCATTTTCATCATTCGCTAAAATCTCAGCAAAAACTTTGAAACCAGAATTGTAAAAATGCTGAGAAACATCTTCCATAATGATCGGATTACGCAGATCAGGCTTATCAGAACCATATTTCCGCATTGCTTCATCATAAGAAATGCGAGGAAAGTTTTGTGTCACCGTTTTCCCATCTGCAAATTCTTCAAAAATAGAACGCACAATGGGTTCCATCGTTGCTAAAACATCTTCCTGCTCAACAAAACTCATTTCAATATCTAATTGATAAAATTCACCAGGAAGACGGTCAGCCCGCGGATCTTCATCTCTAAAACATGGCGCAATTTGAAAATAACGATCAAAACCTGACATCATCAACAACTGCTTATATTGCTGTGGTGCTTGTGGTAGTGCATAAAATTTTCCCTGATGAACACGACTTGGAACCAAAAAATCACGTGCACCTTCCGGCGATGAGGCTGTCAAAAGCGGCGTTGTAAATTCCGTAAAACCATTATTTTGCATAGCCCGTCTCATAGCCGCAATAATTTTAGTCCGACGCATGATATTTTTGTGCATAGTCTCCCGGCGCAAATCAAGAAAACGATATTTTAATCGGATATCTTCAGGATAATCAGGCTCACCAAAAACCGGTAAAGGAAGCTCTTCAGATTTTGAAAGAATTTCTACTTCTTGTGCAAAAATTTCAATCTCACCTGTTGGAAGCGTTGCATTGATAACCTCATCAGACCGTGCACATACCTCCCCATCCACACGAATGACCCATTCAGAACGCACTTTTTCAATAACTTTAAAAGCTGGCGAAGCAGGATCCGCAACAATTTGTGTGATTCCAAAATGATCACGCAAGTCCACAAAAAGAATTCCTCCATGATCACGAACACGATGAACCCATCCCGAAAGACGAACTTGTGTTCCTACATCACATCTACGAAGAGCCGCACAATGATGACTGCGATAACGGTGCATGTTTTTTGCCTTTGATTATAATATTCACATGCGCTACAAACGCTTTTTAATAACCATTTGTCAAGATATGAGAATAAAAACGCGAAAATAAAGTCAATAAAAGACAAATTTAATGTATAGAATGATAATAAAATGATGAATCTTATTACACAAACAACAGATCTTGAAATTGCACTTAACGCTCTACGGACCTCTGATTTTGTAACAGTTGATACTGAGTTTATCCGCGAAACAACTTTTTGGCCTCAACTGTGTTTAATCCAGCTCGCATCACCAGATGTTACAGTCCTGATTGATCCCATAGCACCAGATATTGATTTACAAGCATTTTTTGACCTCATGATCGATAAAAAAATTGTCAAAGTTTTTCACTCTGCTCGCCAAGATATTGAAACGATTTATTATCTTGGAGGCGTTATTCCTTCCCCTCTCTTCGACACACAAATAGCCGGATCAATTTGCGGATTTGGTGATTCGATCTCCTATGATCAAATTGTACAGCGCTGCACGGGGCATCATCTTGATAAATCTTCCCGCTTTACAGATTGGAGTTGTCGCCCCCTGTCTGAAAAACAACTACTCTATGCCCTTGCCGATGTCACTCATCTAAGAGATGTCTATCTCCTCTTGAAAAAAAGATTAGAAAAAAAACAACGGACTCACTGGATGGATGATGAAATAACTATCCTCTTAAATCCTAAAACCTATGATATGCCAGAAGATGAAGCATGGAAAAAAGTGAAAGGAAAAGTTAAAAAACCGCGTGAACTTGCTGTATTACAAAAGATAGCCGCTTGGCGTGAACGTGAAGCAAGAAAATACAATATGCCCCGTCGTCATATCATGAAAGATGAATGTCTCATAGAAATAGCAACCCAACAACCAAAAGATGAATCTGCGTTAAAACGGTTGCGCAGCCTTAATAAGAATTGGGATAAACGTTCAATGACGTCATCATTAATCAAGGCTGTCCACGAAGGCTTAGAGGCCGATCTTTCTACTTTACCCCCCATTCCTAAATATAACCCACTCCATGATACGACAGCCGCTGCTATCGATCTGCTCAAAGTATTATTAAAACTTGTTGCAGACGAAAACAGCATTGCCCCCAAAATTATTGCGACATCTAGTGATTTAGAAAAAATCGCCAATGGAGGAATAAAGAAAAATATCCCCGCTATGAATGGCTGGCGCTATGAAATATTTGGTCAAAAAGCTGAGCAACTGCTAAAGGGACAGATAGGTTTTTACTTTAACGATGGAAAAATAAGCACAAAACAGCTTTAATGTACATTTCTTCTACATCCTGAGATTCCCATAAATGCTTTTAAAGAGAAACTTGTGTTATGTCAAAATGAGTAGCAAATCAAAAGAGAAAAATTTTGTAATCGCACCTCATTAAATCAATTTTATTTGAAAAATATAAAAGAACTTCTGAGTAAATTTAAAACATTCTCATTTTTTAAAGATCCATTATGCTCCTTATATCTACATCAATTGGTATCGCTATAAGACAATACAAATAGGATAAATAAAATCTGCTGCTGACAAATTAAAAAAAACTTAAATCATAAACGCTTATTAAAGAGAACAGCTCAATCTTTTTCAGGTCAATCAACTAACAATTTTGTTAAAAAAATCTAAAAAACACGAAGCTTTTCATAAAAGTTTTAAAAGAAAAATTCTTAATCAAAATTGCAATGCAATCATTAAAAATGAATGAGCATAAAAACTAAAACATCTAATCTTTTAAGATCTGAAACGCGAATAAATGAGCAGGAAAAATCAAGAAATTTCAAAAGCAAGAGGTTGTTTTATTATTTTTGATAACTTCTTTAATCGCCCAAGAGGACGTTCTCCTAATAATCCAGCATAATTTTTTGGAATCTGCAAAACAATATGATCTTCTTTTTTAAGCCACAATAAATGAGGTAAAATCCCTGCAACAGAAGCGCTAAACAGATGAGCAATACACATGGTTTCACCAAGAATACGTGCTTTCTCAATGATATTTGGCGTTGCTAATTGAAAAATGGGAAGAGATTCTTTATCAACCAATACACTTGTATTGCGAAAAAAAACCGCAAGCGCTGCATAAAGGCGCCCCTCATGAGAAATTCCTGGATAAGATCCTAATGCTATCTGATTGGCTGCTTCATTGCCTCGATAATCTGGATGTATACGCCAACCAATATCTGCAAGAAGACAAGCCGCTTGACGATAACGGCATTCATTTTCAGTTTCTGAAATTCCAAAAACATCAAAGGCATTTGCCGTAAAATCAATAAGTTCTTCTGCTTGTTTTGGTGAACGTGCCCGTAAAATAGCCATTTCTGTACAGGCAGCAATGAGAGGGTCTGAAAGTCGAATCGCCTGCGGCAAACGCGAATAAAGAAAACCTTCACGAACACCAGCACCAGAAAAGATTATTTTTTCAAACTCCATACACTGAATGAGTTCAATAAGGACTATTGCCCCATACGATAAAAGTTTCCGACGATTCTGTGAAACCGCCGCAATCCCTCTCATATTATCAATATTACCACCTGCGACAAGACGTAAAAAACTCTCCATTTCCACGGCATCAACTTCATAGCCATGCATAACAGGAAGTCGATAGTGTTTCATTGCCATATGGAGTTTTGCCAAATTACGCCATGTTCCCCCTACGGCATAAAAATAACGTGCCATACCTCTACGTGTACGTGCAACAGAAGATTTATAAAATTGCTCATGTACAATTTTTGCAGCAACAGCACTATCATTATTTGACATATACTGTAGTCGTAAACCACCCAATGGAAGCGTTATCCCTTCATCAACATCAGAATGATCAATACCAATGAGTTCTAGACTTCCACCACCAAGATCTCCAGAAAGTCCCTTTGGTTGATAAAAAGTAGAAACAACCCCATAGGCTGAATACATCGCTTCTTCACTTCCTGAAAGCAGATATATTTTATTTTGTAAAATATCTTCAGCACTTTGAATAAACGCGACGCCATTTTTTGCATCTCGTGCTGCTGCCGTTGCTAAAGTATAGATCTCATCGGCCCCAATCTGGCGACAAAGCGTACGAAATCGCTTAAGCGTTTGCAACACCATTTTCATCGCTTTTTCTTCTAAAAATCCCGTTTTTGCCACACCATGACCGAGACCACACAGAATCTTTTCATTAAACAAAACCGTTGGTGAGCGAACAAGCCCCTCATAAATAACCAACCGAACAGAATTTGATCCAATATCAATAACAGCAACAGGCTTACGCCCTTTTAACCGGCCTTGAGCATCTCTATATGTCATTGGAATTCAGTCTTTATGCACTTCAGTTTGTTGCCGATGCAACGCAACCAAGCGCGAAATAGAAGATTCAAAAGACTCATTTTTCCCCGCAAAACCTGTATTGGCCATAAAATACTCCTGCGCATTAAACGGACTTTCACCTCTCTGCGGTATGATACGTTTTGATGTTCCATCCTTGAGTATATCAAAGCTTTGTTGATTATCAATGAGATTAGCCAGCATAATTTGTAAAAGAATCTTCCGCCGCACCATTTCATTAAAAACTGGAACTAATATTTCAATACGGTAGTCTAAATTACGAGGCATCATATCAGCAGAACCTAAATAAACAAGTGCATTTTCATTAGGCAAATCTTGACCATTCCCAAAACAAAAAATGCGACTATGTTCAAGAAAACGTCCTACGATTGACTTTACACGAATATTATCCGAAATTCCTGGAATACGAGGACGTAAACAACATATTCCCCGCACAACCAAATCAATCTGTACCCCTACTTGACTAGCACGATATAAAGCATCAATAATTTCAGGATCAACTAATGCATTTACTTTCATCCAAATAGCAGCAAGCTTTCCTTGTTGTGCATGAACGATTTCTTCTTCAATATGCTGAAGAATACGACCACGCAATGTTAAGGGCGAAAAAGCAATCTTCATTGTTTCATGTGGGCGCTCATATTGCACAATATAATTGAACAATAACACAACATCATGAGCGATATCATCGTCCGTGGAAAAAAAAGAAAGATCCGTATAAGTTTTAGCGTTAACAGGATGATAATTTCCTGTTCCAAGATGAACATAAGAACAAAGACGTTTCCCTTCACGTCTCATAACCAGAGACATCTTGGCATGTGTTTTTAAGGTAATAAAACCAAAAATAACTTGAACACCAGCACATTCAAGATCCCGTGCCCAACGAATATTTGCTTCCTCATCAAAACGTGCTTTAAGTTCTACCAAAGCCGTTACAGACTTTCCCCGTTTAGCAGCTTCAATCAAAGCGTTAACAATTGGGCTATCATTTGATGTACGATAAAGTGTTTGTTTAATTTCTACAACATCAGGGTCGCAAGCAGCTTGACGTAAAAATTGGACAACAACATCAAATGTCTCATAAGGGTGATGAATTACGATATCATTTTCACGAATAGCCGCAAAACAATCCCCATTATGTTTACGAATAGATTCGGGAATACGAGGAATATAAGGAATAAATTTGAGGTCATTACGGGGAATAGAAACAATTTCTGAAACCATATTAAGTGCCAAAGGCCCATCAAGAACATGAATACAATTATCAGGAACGGCAAGACAATTCGCTATAAATTGGCGTAAATTCTCTGGCATTTTTGCATCAAATTCAATGCGAATAACCTGCCCACGCCGCCGCCTTTTAAGCGCCTTTTCAAAAAAATGTACAAGATCCTCAGCTTCCTCTTCTACTTCAATATCACTATCCCGAATCACTCTAAATGTACCAATTCCATTAACTTCATAATGAGGAAAAAGATATTTGATAAAAAGGTAAATAACATCTTCCAATGCAATAAAACGAAAATGATTGCCCTCTTGAGGAAAAAGAATAAAACGCCTCAAAAGCATTGAAATGGGCAATAACACTGTACGTGCGTGTTGACCGGTTCCCTCAGACAATTGAAACGCAAGAGAAAGCCCTAAATTAGGGATAAAGGGAAAAGGATATGTAGGATCAACAAACAAAGGTTTGAGAACAGGTAAAATTGTATCAAGAAAATATTTTTCAAGCCACGATTTTTCAATGTCTGAAAGATCATCAGAACAAATAATTTCAATATTATTCTTTTTTAATTCGCCACGTAAAATATTCAATTCACGTAGTTGCTGAACCTGCAACTTTGAAATTTCAGCTAATACAATATCAAGTTGCTCCTGTGGAGTATACCCATCTGCACTGCGTGCTGTAACATGAGCACGAATTTGAGCCGCAAGGCCAGCAATACGAACCATAAAAAATTCATCAAGATTTGTTGCTGAAATCGAAAGAAATTGTAACCGTTCTAATAAAGGATGTTTCGAATTAGCCGCTTCCATCAAAACACGATTATTAAATTGTAGCCATGAAAACTCTCGATTAATAAACCGCACCGGATTTTTCATTGTTATATCCGATAGAGAAATTTTATCTGCCACCCTCTGTTCCATATATGCTCATTAATCTTCTTTTATACTGTCTAAAATCCTTGACGAAATACCTCACATAACATTCTATAATATGTTATCTTCCTCATAATACATCAATGTCTCATTTTTATTATTATGTTTCCATTTAATATTTAAAAATACTTAGAAAAAAGTTCCATATGCAAAGTGCTAAACACATGCCAATTATTCTATATAGCATAATAGAAGAGCATTTTGTCTTAAAAAGCATCTTGCATTATTATAAGCATTATTACAAACTCATGCTTGTAAAATGGAAGAGCCTCATCATAGTGGATGAGACAATTTTATTCTGGAGTTTATACCCATGGCTGATCATAACATTCCCCATTTCCAAAATGACCTTGGATATAAAACAATCGAAATTGGTGTGAAAGAGTTTATGTGCGTAGGCGCAACACAACCATTCGATCATCCTCATATCTTTATCGATATGGGAGCAACTGATGAGAAAATCTGCCCTTATTGCTCAACCCTTTATCGTTATGTTCCCTCACTCTCGTATGATCAAACAAACCCAACAGGGTGTTTATACCATCCAGACAAGCGAGTATAATGCGTTATCCGGCTTTCTACCACTCTTTTAATACTGCTTATTGAATATGAAATCATTTGTGGAGCAATCACCCATCATCGTTGGAGGAGGAATTGCGGGTTTAAGCACCGCTTTAGCGCTCGCTCATAAAGGAATTGCAAGCACCATTATCGAAAAATGTAAGCAACTTGAAACGATAGGTGCTGGTATTCAACTCACTCCAAATGCAACATCTATTCTTGCTCACTGGAAACTTCTTAACAAACTCACTGAAGTCGCAATAATCCCAGATTTTCTTGAGTTAAAAGATGGAATATCTTTAAAAACACGTCTACATGCTCATCTTATCAATCTAACAGAAAAATATTGGAAAGCCCCTTATATGACCATTCATCGTGCGGCTTTACAAAAAATTTTATATAATGCAGTGATTGAAAATCCCCTGATTAAATACAAAGCAGGCGAAACAATCATATCTTCTACCCACTCCGCAACCAACATTAAAATAAAGACAACAAAAACAGATACAGCAACAAAACAGCTTTATTCAACGTCCCTCCTGATCGTATGTGATGGCGTTTGGTCAACATTACGGCAACAATCTCCTTTTCATGAAAAAGCAAATTTTAGTGGCTTTATTGCTTGGCGTGCAACAACAGCATGTGATAATCTTCCTCAAAGCTTTCGTTCTTCGTTGCAAAATATGAAGACAATCACAGCGTGGATGGGACCAAACAATCATCTTGTTGTCTATCCCCTTCAGTCGTCAGAAAAAATTTTTAACTTTGTCGCTATTACGCATGGAGAAAATTTAAAAGAAGGATGGGCACATAAAGGAGATAAAGAAAAACTGAAATCTCTTTTTAAGGATTGGAATTCAAAAATCTTACAAATCTTTGATCATATTGATGAATGGAAATATTGGCCGCTCTTTCACATGAAACAAAATCGTTTTCTAGGCTTAGAGAGACAAGTATTTGTTGGCGATTGTGCGCATGCAGCTTTACCTTTTGCAGCGCAAGGTGCTGCTATGGCAATTGAAGATGCTGCCACATTAGCAGAAGCACTTTCATTGAAAGATCTTTCATTAACAAAAGCACTTTCGCTTTACGAAACAACACGCATCCCCCGTATCGCATCAGTCAAAAAACGTGGAGATTTCAACAGATTAGCTTATCATGCAACCGGTCCCATAGCCATTGCACGTAATCTCATGATGAAAATTCGCACACCTGAGAGCATTATGTCAAATCTTAATTGGCTTTATAGGTATGATGCGATGAATTCCATAAAAAGTAATGATAAAAGCTTATAAAATTCTTTCAGTACTTTGAATATCACCAAAGAAAGAAATTTTTTTGACTTTATGATACTAAAAGCCCGTCAATAATTTAACAAGATCTTTCAAAATCCCCTATCTGATTTTTAAAGCTCAACTTTTAACTTTTCCAAAAGCAAAAATCCCCCCAAATAGCCTCTATCTTTAATCTCGTTTTAACTCAATTCCACTTCGACAATACCCTGAATTAATTTCATAGCATTTGCAACATGTGAATTGACCTTATATCGCTTTGGAAGTGCAATTTCGACTTCTCGCAATCCCTCTTTTTGAATTAAAATAAGCCCAACCTCTCCATTTCCCCCAAGCTTTAAATTTTGTTCAATTTGTGGAAGCATATCAACTGTTTTTATAAAAAGACGCATCATTTTATGCTGCTGTAATGCTTCCTTTTCCAAAGACTGAATTGTCTCAATTCGCAAATTAACTCCTTCAGAGCGATTTTCTGCGCTCACTGTAATAATAAAAGATTTTCCAGGTTCTAGCATCTCCTCATAATCCGAAAGTGCTTCAGAAAAGAGAACGGCCTCATATTGTCCGCTTGTATCAGAAAAATGAATAATTCCCATTTTTTTACCGGACTTTGTTTTACGTACATTTTTTGCTACAACGGTTCCAGCAAGACGCGCAGCTGTTGCTCCCCCTTTAACGGCATTGGCAAAATGACTCCAAGTCTGAACGCGTTTTTTGGCAAGAATAACCTGATACTCATCCAATGGATGAGCCGAAAAGTAAAAGCCTATTGCTTGAAATTCTCGATAAAGTTTCTCAGCTGGCAACCAAGGAGTCGTTTGGGATAAAATCAATGGTTCTTTTAATCCACCTTCCATTCCAAATATATCAACCTGCCCGCTAGAGTTGTCATCGAGAATACGAAGTGCCCGCGCATGAAGTGTTCCAAGATTGGCTAATAAAACCTCACGCGCAATATTAAAACAATCAAAAGCGCCAGCACAAACTAAACTTTCCATTGCACGCTTATTAACAATACGAAGATCAACGCGTGCACAAAAATCTTCCAGATCCTTAAAAATCTTATTTCCACGACAAGCGACGATATGATCGACAACTGTTTCTCCTACCCCCTTAATGGCAGCAAGAGAATAATAAATACAGTTATCACCAACTTCAAAAACACGATGAGATGTTTGTATAGAAGGTGCAATAACTTCAATACCCAGCCTTAATGCCTCACGCCGAAAATCATTGAGCTTATCGGTATTCGTCATATCATGCGTCATTGAAGCAGCTAAAAACTCAACGGGATAATTGGCTTTCATATAAGCTGTTTGATAAGAAACAATTGCATAAGCAGCAGCATGAGATTTATTAAATCCATAATCGGCAAATTTTGCTAAAAGATCAAAGATAATATCAGCCTGTTCTTTATCAACACCACCAGCAACGGCTCCATTGACAAAACGTGTACGCTGTTTTTGCATTTCTGCATGAATTTTTTTCCCCATAGCACGACGTAATAAATCAGCTTCTCCAAGCGAATAACCAGCCAGCACCTGAGCAATCTGCATCACCTGTTCTTGATAGACTATAACACCTTGTGTTTCTTTAATCAGATGATCTATTTTAGGATGAATAGAAGCTATTTCCTCTTCCCCGTGTTTGCGTGCATTATAGGTTGGAATATTCTCCATTGGACCAGGACGATAAAGCGCAACCAGCGCAATAATATCTTCAATACGGTCTGGCTTCATTCCAATCAGCGCCTTGCGCATACCAGAACTTTCCACCTGAAATACGCCAACCGTTTCACCACGTGCCATCATAGCGTAGGTTGCTTCATCATTCAGAGGAATATTTGACAAATCTATTTTGATCCCTTGTCTAGCAACAAAATCAACAGCCATTTTCAAAACAGTAAGCGTTTTTAATCCAAGAAAATCAAACTTTACCAGCCCGGCCTGTTCAACATATTTCATATTAAATTGCGTAACAGGCATATCAGAACGAGGATCACGATACATCGGGACAAGCTCCCAAAGTGGACGATCTCCGATAACAATCCCAGCAGCATGAGTGGAAGCGTGACGATAAAGTCCCTCCAACTGAAGTGCTATATCTAATGTGCGTCCAACAACGGGATCTTTTTTCTTTTCTTCTTCAAATTTAGGTTCATCCTTAATCGCATCCGCTAATTCTACCTGACTTCCTGGTGTGGCAGGAATTAATTTTGTAAGATAATCCACCTGACGATAAGGAACTTCTAAAACACGCCCTACATCACGCAAAACCGCACGAGCTTGTAACTTACCAAAGGTAATAATTTGAGCAACTTGATCACGTCCATATTTTTTTTGAACATATTGAATAACTTCTTCACGCCGCTCTTGACAAAAGTCGATATCAAAATCTGGCATCGAAACACGGTCTGGATTGAGAAAACGTTCAAAGAGAAGAGAAAAACGCAATGGATCAACATCGGTAATCGTCAATGCATAAGCAACAAGTGAACCAGCACCAGAACCCCGCCCTGGACCAACAGGAATATCATGAATTTTCGCCCATTTTATGAAATCTGAAACGATAAGAAAATATCCAGAAAATTGCATACGCGTAATAACCGAGACCTCATAATCAAGCCGCTGTTCATAATCTGCGATCGTATAGCCTTCAGCCAATCCAATCGTTTTAAGTCGCATCTCTAAACCAGCTTTAGCTTGATTTAACAATTCACTATCTTCTGCTTCTAAAGTAGTTTCTGAATTAACAGATTGTTCTATAAAACGAGGTAATATCGGTTTTCGAAGAGGCGTGGCAATATGACAACGCAATGCAATTTCAACGCTATTTTCTAAAGCTTCTGGAAGATCAGAAAACAGTGCAACCATTTCATCTTGTGACTTCAAGTAATGATCTGGCGTCACCCTTTTGCGATCAGGGTTAGAGACGATCTGCCCTTCTGAAACAGCCATTAATGCATCATGCGCTTCATACCCTTCTCTCTTCAGGAAAAAAGCTTCATTCGTTGCAACAAGAGGAACTTCATGCGTATAAGCCAATTCAATAAGATCTGCTTCTACTCCTCGGTCATAAGAGCCATGCCGTTGTAATTCCATATAAAGACGATCAGCAAAAATTTTTTTTAAATAAATTAAGCGCTCAACAGCGCGTTCTTTTTTTTCTTCTGCCAAGGAAAGATTAATAGGTCCTCCCTTGCCCCCCGTTAAAGCAATTATGCCTTCACTGTGTGTCGACAACCAATCAGCTTTAATATGAGGAGGATCAGTATCACATTTATCAAGATAAGCACAGCTTACAAGACGAACCAAATGAGCATAACCAGTTTCACTCGCAGCCAACAGAATGACAGAGCAGAAATCAGAAGCATGACGTCCTTTAACCAAACGTGAATGATCATTTTCATCACAAAAATCAACAGTAAGCTGACAACCAATAATAGGTTGAACTCCATGAGAAAGACAATACTGCGAAAATTCCAAAGCCCCAAATAAATTATTGGTATCGGTAATAGCAACCGCTGGTGCATGATCTGAAATCGCCTGTTGAATAATTTGTGGGATTTTTAAAGCCCCTTCAAGCAAGGAATAAGCAGAATGCACTCTCAAATGAATAAAGCGAGGAAGAGAATTTTTGTCCTCTTGTAGTTTATTTTTATCTTTGATCACTCTCACAATTTCCCACTAAAAACTAAATGCTAAACAACACCCTTTAAAGAAAAAATTCCACGCTAACATAACTTTAAAGCTATAAATTTATCATCCTACATAGGAAAATATCCCAATTTTATTGATATTTATAAGAGAGTTCCATCAAGAAAATGCTTCTATTCACAGCAAATAAACGCCTAAAATAAAAAGAAACCAAATATAGCTCATATAAGCCCTTTAATTTTAGTATTCTTTTATTGTATTTCTCTTTAAATATTCATTTTTCTTCCTAACACTCAATAAGTTAATAAAACAATTTCCTCTTTATGAATTTATCCCCAAAAAGCTCTTCTAAAGGTCTAGAAAAAACAAAAAGAGCAGGTTAAATTTCCTCATGCTTCCAAGTCTTCTTACTCCTCTTTTTAATTCTATTCGAACCCTTTCTGGCATTACACCTAAAGTCTATGGTTTACTGACAAAACTTTTAAATGTGAACCCTACACAACGTGAAGCAACCCTTATTGATCTTCTTCAATTAATGCCTCATTCTGTTATAGACCGCAGAATGCGTCCCAGCATTGCTTATGCAAAAGAAGGAGAGACTGTTACGCTAGAAATTGTCATCGATCAACATCAACCACCCCCTCGTGGTCATAACAAGATCCCCTATCGTGTTATCGCCCATGATCAAACAGGAAAAATAAATTTAGTCTTTTTTCACGCTCAACCTCTTTGGCTCAAAAAACAGCTCTCTGAGGGAAAAAAAGTCATTGTATCAGGGAAAGTTGAATGGTTTAATGGGCAACTTTCAATGGCGCATCCTGACCATATTATCCCGAGTGAACAATCAAATCAGATTCCTCTCATCGAACCTGTTTATCCCTCTACCGCCGGACTCGCTTCAAAGACGTTAAGACGTGCTATACAAAACGCTCTCGATTTTATTCCTCTCCTCCCAGAATGGATAAATGAAAATGTTAAAAAGCAACAAAATTTTTCTTCCTTTTCTGTTGCTTTACGCCGTATCCATGCCCCTATTAATCCCGAAGATCTATCCTTAGAAAGTACAGCACGTAAACGTCTTGCCTATGATGAACTGCTCGCTTGTCAATTGGCGCTAGGTCTTGTGCGTTTGAAAACCAAATCTCTTGTTGGGACTTCTCGACCATCAACGGGAATTTATACGAAAAAATTGCTTAATATTCTTCCCTTTCAGCTCACAAAGGGACAGATAAAAGCGCTAGAGGATATCGCCAATGATCTTGCTTCACCAGAACCGATGCTAAGACTGCTCCAAGGTGATGTAGGCGCAGGAAAAACAATCGTGGCACTGATGGCAATGGCACAAATTGCTGAAAATTCAGGACAATCAGCTTTAATGGCCCCCACAGAAGTGCTTGCTCGGCAACATTTTGCAACCATCACTCCTCTTGCCGAAAAGATAGGCTTACAAACAACGCTTTTAACAGGACGAGAAAAAGGAAAATTTCGGACAAATATTTTGAATGATATTTTATCAGGCCAAGTTTCTATCGTCATTGGAACCCATGCTCTTATACAAGACAGCGTTACTTATAACAATCTCGCTTTAACCATTATCGATGAACAACACCGTTTTGGTGTGCATCAACGTATTGCCCTTACAGAAAAAGGCAATAAACCGGATATGCTGGTCATGACCGCCACACCCATTCCCCGCACACTTGTCTTAACAGCTTTTGGTGACATGGATGTATCTAAAATTACAGAAAAACCAATGGGACGACAACCCATTACAACCGCAATGCTTTCTTTGAAACGTATGCATGAGCTTATAGAACGAATCGCAATTGCACTCGAAAAAGGAGAAAAACTCTATTGGATTTGTCCTTTAGTGGAGGAATCGACAGCTCTTGATCTTACTTCAATTGAAAATCGTTTTGCGTTTCTCCATGAACGCTTTGGAGCTCGCGTTGGGATGATCCATGGCAAAATGTCTACAGCAGAAAAAGACGCTGCTATGGCATCTTTTAAATGCGGAAATACACGTATTTTAGTTGCAACGACCGTCATTGAAGTCGGCGTGGATATCCCAGACGCTTCAATTATTATCATCGAACATGCAGAACATTTTGGTCTTTCACAATTGCACCAATTGCGTGGACGTGTAGGACGAGGTGATAAAAAATCTTCCTGCATTTTGCTCTATAAAGATCCACTCACCAAAACAGCAGCAAAACGCCTAAATATTATCCGTAATACAGAAGATGGTTTTGAAATTGCCGAAGAAGATTGGCGCTTGCGAGGCGAAGGAGAACTTTTGGGAACAAAACAGTCCGGCGTCCCTGAATTTCATATAGCAAATCTTGCTGTTCACAGTGATCTTTTGTCAATAGCAAGAAAGGATGCACGCTTATTTTTACAACGCGATCCTCATCTTTCTTCTGAGCAAGGACAAGCTTTACGGTTGCTCCTTTATCTTTTCGGACACGACAATGCTACACGTCTCTTACGAGCAGGATAATGATAGAAAAGAACCTTTGATAAAAAATAAAAATATCTCCTCTATGCAAATAAGCTATTCTTTCTTGGGATCACTCATAAATGATCTAACACACTCCCTACACCATTTATGCTTCATGAAAGAATAAACCAACAGCAGCATCTTTTCTCTCGATCTGAATTACTCTTGCATTAAAAGAGGAAAAGCATAATGCGTTTTTTTTACCCTTATCTTCATAGATCTGATCCATTTTTTGATCGCTTAAGAGAATATTTTTTATTCTGTCATTAAGGATTTGGAATGAAAAATTCTATCTTTGATATTCTCATTCAACAGAAAAAATGAGAAAACAAACTATCATTATAAATCAATTTGTTATACCTTATTATTCTCCTAAAATTCAGAAATATACAATCTATTTTTATTCAACGGTGACTGATTTTGCTAAATTACGCGGTTGATCAACATCTGTTCCTAATAAAACAGCCGTATGATAAGCGATTAACTGAATAGGGAGTGCATAAATAATAGGAGCAATAAATTCTGGAACAACGGGCAAAGTAATCGTTGATAAAGTCTTAAGACAAGCTGCTTCTGCTCCTTTTTTATCGGTTATCAAAATAATACGACCATTGCGCGCTCCTACTTCTTGCATATTAGACAAAGTTTTTTCAAACCACCGATCATAAGGAGCTACAACAATAACGGGGATTGTCTCATCTACCAGTGCAATTGGTCCATGCTTCAACTCCCCCGCCGCATAACCTTCAGCATGAATATAAGAAAGCTCTTTCAGTTTTAGAGCTCCCTCCAAAGCAATCGGATAAGAAGTTCCACGTCCCAGATAAAGAACACTTTTTGCATTCACCAAATCACGACAAAGAGATTCAATTTTGCTTTCTAATTTTAAGACCTCATTTAAAATACGGGGAACTTCTGCCAACTGTTGAACCAATTGCTTTGCCATTTGAACCGTGAGATAACCACGTTGTTTAGCCGCGCTAAGTGCGAGTGAAGCAAGCGTTGCCAATTGGCAGGTAAAAGCTTTTGTTGAAGCAACACCAATTTCCGGTCCGGCAAGTGTTGGGAAAATAAAATCAGCCTCTCTTGCCATTGTTGATTGCTCAACATTCACAATTGTAGCTGTTTTTACACCCCGCTCACGACAATAACGCAAAGAAGCCAATGTATCAGCTGTTTCACCAGATTGAGAAACAAACAGGGATAATACATCAGAGGTTATAGGGGGTTCACGATAACGAAACTCCGAAGCAACATCATTATCAACACTCAAAGCGGCATATTTCTCAAACCAATAGCGGGCAACTAAGGTTGAATAATAAGCCGTTCCACAACTCGCAAAAAGGAGACGATGAATATTTTTCCAATCAATCAAATTCTCGAAAGATCGAACGGTATAATTTCCAAGATCAAGATAATGCGCCAAATTATGAGAAATCACTTCAGGTTGTTCAAACATTTCCTTGTGCATAAAATGACGATGATTTCCCTTAGAAATCAATAATGCTTCTTCAAGTAAGGTTGTCACAGAACGTTTTACCAGCCGATTGTCTCCATCATAAATTGTGACGCCTTCCCGTGTGAGAACAGCCCAATCCCCATCTTCCAAATAACTAATATGATCAACGAATGGGGACAAAGCAATAGCATCTGATCCTACAAAAAATTCATCTTTTCCATAACCAATTGCCAACGGTGGGCCAGAACGAGCCGCAATCATAAGGTTATCTTCACCTTCGAAAATAAGAGCGAGTGCAAAAGCCCCTTGCAGCCTTTTCCAACTATTACGCATAGCTTCTTGCGGAGAAAGACCATTTTTTAATGCACGCGTTATTAAATGTGCAATAACTTCCGTATCCGTCTCTGTTTCAAAGATATAACCATCTTCGATGAGTTCTTTTTGCAATTCTACAAAATTTTCAATAATACCATTATGCACAACCGCAAGCTTTTCAGTTACATGGGGATGCGCATTGCGCTCAACAGCAACGCCATGTGTCGCCCAACGGGTATGTCCAATCCCTAATTTTCCCTCCAGAGGAGTTTTTTTTAATTTTTCTTCTAAATGAATAAGCTTCCCCTCAGCACGTACACGATAAAGATGCCCATTATAAACTGTTGCCACCCCAGATGAATCATACCCCCTATATTCAAGACGTTTTAATCCCTCAACCAAAGAAGATGTAACACACCTCTTTCCAAGAATTCCAATAATTCCACACATTAAAAAGCTCCAACCCACATATCTTAAGATTTAAATCTCATAAAACAATCTAACAGTTTTTATTTTAAACGATAAATAATAAAATAATTCAAACATGGAGTACGGCAATCTTTAAGAATAAACCTCCTCTCCATCGTTAGATCAGTACAAAACAAAGGAATAGACTAAAAATAATCATTTTTTCTGTTTGTTTTTTGACAAGTTATTCTCTAACAAGCGCGCCCGAAATTTTGTTGCATAGCCTTCTTTTATAACCTGTCGTGCACGCCCAAAAGCCATACTGTTCACAGGAATATTTTCAGTAATAACACTTCCTGAAGCGACATAAGAGCCATCCCCTATCACCAATGGAGAAACGAGCGCCGTATTAGACCCAACAAAAGCATGATCACCAATCGTGGTCTTATATTTGTTAAACCCATCATAATTGCACGTAATCGTACCGGCTCCAATATTAGTATGTGCACCAATTTCGGCATCACCAATATAACTTAAATGATTAATTTTAGAAGATTCTCCTACCTTAGCTTGTTTGACTTCACAAAAATTTCCAACCTTTACGGATTTTGCCAACTCTGTTCCAGGACGCAAACGTGCATAGGGACCAATCTGCGCATCCCTACCAACCACAGCACCTTCGAGATAACTAAATGCATGAATAACAGCACCAGAGTGTACTTTCACGCCTAATCCAAAATAAACATTTGGTTCTATCACCACACCTGGTTCAATTTCTGTATCATGAGAAAAATAGACTGTTTCTGGTTTTAAGAGTGTAACACCCGATAACATTAAATCGCGCGCTTTACGTTTTTGCCACAAAGAATCAGCCTCAGAAAGCTCAAGACCGTTGTTAATTCCTACAATATTTTCAAAAGGGACTTCAACAACACGTACATCCAATCCTTCGCGCGAAGCAAGAGAAGCAATATCGGTTAAGTAATATTCCTTTTTCATATTGTTATTATCAACCTTCTCTAAAAGAGAAAGGGCATGTTTTCCACGCATAGCGAGTATTCCCCCATTACAAAAAGAAATCTTTTTTTCTTCATCGCTTGCGTCTTTTTCTTCCACAATTGCAATCAATTGACCATTTTTCTCGAGAAGACGTCCATAACCTGTTGGATCTTGGGTATGAAAGCCTGCAAAAACAACATCTGCTCCATCAGCAAGCTGTGCACGTATTTGGTGCAAAGAATCTTTTTGAATGAGAGGCGTATCCCCAAAAACAATGAGAACATCATCCACTCGCCTTTGCAAAGCTAAACGAGCCGATAAAACAGCATGCGCCGTTCCTAAACGCTGTTTTTGCTCAAAAATCATCACATCTTTTACAAATGACTGAACAACATGTACAACCTCTTGAGTACCAAATCCCACAACGACAGCCAATTGTGAAGATCCTGCCAATTCTATTTGTTTTAGAACATGGCATATAAGAGGCAGTCCAGCAATTTTATGAAGCACCTTAGGCAGAGACGATTTCATACGCGTCCCCTCACCTGCAGCAAGAACAATAGAAAGACAACTTCTAACCATAAAAACACATCAGACTAACGAGAAAATCCAAAAAAGTTCATAATATCGTACCAACGAATATCTTCAACATAACTCAATGAAGGATAATGCTCTAAAAGCCAAAATGAAAAATCCTGCATAGAGCCTGTTAAAAACAAAATCCCCGTAAGAATAAGAAAAACACCAATAATTTTTTCAACTTTTCCTAAATGAATACGAAAAGCTGCTAAAAACCGCATAAAACGACTGGAAAATAAAGCCGCCAATACAAAAGGAACAGCAAGACCTAATGCATAAACTGCTAATAGAATAGCACCCTCACCCACAGTTTCTTTTGTGCCAGCAAGCGTTATAATAGGCCCTAAAATGGGACCAATACACGGTGTCCAACCAAAGGCAAAAGCTAAACCAATAACATAAGCTCCTAAAGGACCAGCAGGTGTTTTATGAGTCTGAAAACGAGCTTCACGAAATAAAAACGAGATCTTGAAAAGTCCTAAAAAATTTAAACCAAAAATAATAATGATCATTCCAGCAGCAAGAGCAAACCAATCACGATAATAACCGATGAATTTACCAATTGTACTTGCACTAGCACCTAAAGCAACAAAAACAGTGGTAAATCCAAGAACAAAAGCGATAACAGAAGACAATAAAGCCCACCGTATAAAGACTTTCTCATCACGCTTTTCTGATCGAAAGTCATCAATACTAATCCCTGCCATATAGCATAAATAAGGGGGAACTAATGGCAAAACACATGGCGACAAAAAAGAGAGAGCCCCTGCAAAAAACACACTAATTGTTGAAATTTCAATCAAAACGCACATCCCATCTTTCATCACGGTTTAGTTCTATGAACAACGATCAATCCATATCTTCATCAATTCGTTGCATATTTTGTTCATTCGCCACCACACTTATATCTTCATCATGACCAGAAACGACAGAAAAAACCTTTTGATAAATTTTATCTTTATTTTTAGCAATGGCAATATACTCTCCCTCTGCTAACACGAGTGAAACATAAGCCCCAACTGTTTCATAAACAATATCACCAGAATCATTGGCAAGAGACCAACTTGTGTCTGCAAGCGCTTCTCCTCCTTCTTGTCGTACCAGCTTTAACACAATTTGAGCCGCCTGATGTTCAAGAGTAACTTCCGTTATTTTACCAGCCTCTACTTGAATATCCGAACGCGCCGTCGCATTAATGGAACCATAATGGGAAGCAACATGGTAGCGGCCAGCTTTTAAACGCACAACAGATTGAGGTTTAACATTTGATAAAATGATCCCCGTATCATCATTTTCTTTTTCATCCTCATAGATCGTGAAACGTAATTCCTTTTCACTGATTACACCATTGAGCAGTGTCGCATTTAAAATAAGACCACCTGCCTCAAGATGAAAGTTTTTCACAAGACTCTGCCCATTTTCTAGACGAATATGGCGCATAGCACTCATATGACCAAATGAAACATGAACAAGATAACTTCCTGGCTCTAAATCAAAACGCGCACTTCCCCCCTTATGGGTTGCCACTAATGGTAATTTATTATCAATCCCTAGAATAGGAGCATAAACCCGCCAGACAAGCCCTTTCTCAATATCTTGACGGCTATTTGTTAATCGAGCATTCAAAATGAGTTGTGCTTGAGATGCTAAGTTCTCTTTTTCCTGCTCTTGGGACTTTAGAATAAAACTCCGTGATGGTTCCTGCTGCTGATCTACTCCTTCTTCACAAAAAGCACAGTGGCTCCAGATCAACAAAGTAAGCACCACGCATAACCGCACACATCGGTGCACTATTTTTATAAGACTAGCCATTTTTACATTGTTAACCAACATGATATTTTTTTCAAGAAACAATATCACAAAGTCCCTACTCTCAAATTGAAAAACTTACACCACAACCACATGATGAAACGGCATTGGGATTATGAATTTGAAAAGACTGTCCCATAAGATCATCAACAAAATCAATCTCAGCTCCTTCCATGAAAGGAATCGATAGTGAATCAATAAGCACAATTGCCCCATCTTTTTTGAAAACGAGGTCATCTTTACACATTTCAGAAACCAAGTCATATTTATAAGAAAAACCAGAACATCCACCACCTTCAACAGAAATACGTAAGGCTATTTTATCAGGTTCACGCAAAAGTATCTGTACAATTTGCTGAGCAGCAGCCTCTGAAATTTTCACATTCATTTTATATATCCTTGCATTAAACCATCAAGAAAGAGTATCCCACACTATTAAAGAGAAAATTTATTCACATAAACCACTCTCAATTTTAAGATGATAATGGACAGCTTGCAATGGATATAGGCACGATCAACTTCAATTACCAATCTCGAGCCGTCTACAGTGCTCACCCGCAAACAAGCCGCGGCCGATTATTCCATGAAACGATGAGCTCTACACGCTCAGCCTTTCAACGAGATAGAGATCGTATTATCCATTCTAATGCATTTCGACGTCTTAAACATAAAACGCAAGTGTTTATTGCTGATGAAAGCGATCATTATCGTACCCGCCTTACCCATTCCATAGAGGTTTCTCAAATTGCACGAACACTAGCCAGGGCCCTGTATCTTGATGAAGATCTTGCCGAAGCCATTGCCCTTGCTCATGATTTTGGGCACACGCCCTTTGGCCATGCAGGGGAAGAGGCTCTTAATGAAGCCATGACTCATTATGGCGGCTTCGATCATAATGCACAAGCCTTACGCATTGTTACAAAACTAGAACAGCGCTATGCAAATTTTGATGGACTCAACCTTACATGGGAAACTCTTGAGGGCCTTGTAAAACATAATGGTCCCCTTTTAGGTCCTCACGCGAAGGAGAAAAAGGTTCCTAGCGATATTTTACAATACAATGCAAAGCAAGATCTTGCACTCGATTGTTTTGCAGGACTAGAAGCGCAATGTGCTGCGATTGCAGATGATATCGCATACAATGCCCATGATATTGATGATGGTTTACGATCGCAATTTTTAACCCTCGATCAATTTGAACACGTTTCTCTAACAGCAGCCATCTTAAAAGATATAACCGATGAGCATCCCCAGCTCGACCAAGCACGACGTGGTTACACACTTGTACGAAGACAAATAACAACCATGGTCGAAGATGTTATCCAACAAGCGCAAGAAAACTTAGCACGCATCAAACCAACCAGCATAAACGATATTTACCAAGCAAAACAAACAATTGTGACCTTTTCACCATTCATGACCGTTTACGAAAAAGAACTAAAAAACTTTCTCTTTAAAAATCTTTATTACCACGAACAAGTTCTCAGTCGTCGCAATGCAGCAAAATGCATTGTACAAAAATTATTCAATTGTTATTATGAAAATCCAGATACAATGCCTGAAAGTTGGTGCAAAAAAGCAGGGCACTTAAAAAATCAAGAGTTAGCACGTCTGATTTCTGATTTTCTTTCAGGCATGACTGATCACTATGCTCTACGTGAATATCACCGTTTATTTGACCATACAGATCATTTCGTTTAATGGCTTTTGACATCATCATGGAAGCTCAATATGAATATCTTTAAAAACTTCGAAAAAAAAATTAAAAGATCCATTGAATTATCTGATATAAAAGGAAAAAATGGAGAAGATCTAGATTTATCAAAAATCACTGTTGATCCCCCACGTGATTCCTCCCATGGTCATTTATCAACCAATGCTGCTATGGTGCTTGCAAAATCTATTGGGATGGGGCCCCGTGCGCTTGCCGATAAAATCATAGAACTGCTTAAAAATGATTCCTCTATTAAGAATATTGATGTTGCCGGCCCTGGTTTTATCAACATCAAGCTTACAGAATTATTTTGGCAAGATGCTATAAAATCCATGCTTGAATTAGGCCTTTCTTATGGTCGCATCCCTATAGGACAAGGAAAACGTGTCAATGTTGAATATGTCTCAGCAAATCCAACAGGCCCTATGCATGTAGGACACTGTCGCGGAGCCGTTGTTGGAGATGTTCTCTCCAATTTGCTGCAATTTACGGGCTATAACATCACGAAAGAATATTATATCAATGATGCTGGTCAACAAATCGAAGTCCTCACTCACTCCGTACTGTTGCGCTATCGTGAAGCTCTTGGACAAAAAATCAATGAAATTCCAGAGGGACTCTATCCTGGAGAGTATTTGATACCATTGGGTCAATCGTTGGCTCAAGAATTTGGTGACCAACTCCTCACCATGGATAAAAATGAAGCCTTATCTATCGTGAAAGAGCGGGCAATTCAGGCAATGATGTCTATGATTCGCGAAGATTTGGCGGCTCTTAATATTTATCATGATATCTTTTTCTCTGAGCGAATGCTTTACGCAGATAATGCCCGTGCTATTCGTAACACCATTAACGACCTCACTTTAAATGGTTATATTTACAAAGGAAAACTTCCCCCTCCCAAAGGACAAAATATAGAAGATTGGGAACCAAGCGAGCAAACTTTGTTTCGTTCAACAAATGTTGGTGATGACCAAGACCGTGTTTTGGTTAAATCTGATGGTTCTTACACTTATTTTGCCGCTGATGTTGCTTATTTTCGGGATAAATTTAATCGTCATTTTGATGAAATGATTTATATTCTAGGCGCAGACCATGCTGGCTATATAAAGCGGCTAGAAGCCATGGCAAAAGCAATTTCTGGGGATAAAGCCAAATTAAGTGTTTTCTTATGCCAATTGGTAAAACTCTTTCGCGATGGTCAACCTGTACGCATGTCAAAAAGAGCAGGGTCATTTGTCACTCTAAGAGATGTTGTCGAAGAAGTTGGTCGTGATCCAGTGCGTTTTATGATGCTATACCGCAAATGTGAAGCACCTCTTGATTTTGATTTTGCAAAAGTAACAGAACAATCAAAAGATAACCCCATCTTTTACGTACAATATGCAAGTGCACGTTGTCACTCAGTCTTTCGTCAAGCACAAGAAGTACTTCATATTGAAAGCTTTTCAAAGGACACATTGATCTCCCATCTTCATCGACTAACAGATGACAATGAAATATTATTAATACGCAAACTTTCTGAATATCCGCGTATCATTGAACAAGCCGTCGTTCATAAAGAACCCCATCGATTAGCGTTTTATCTTTATGATCTTGCTTCCTGCTTTCACACCCATTGGAATAAAGGGAGTGAAAGTCTTAATTTACGCTTTATTCAGCCTAATGATAAAGAGTTATCCTTTGCAAGATTGGGCTTGATACAAGCTGTTATCAATATTTTATCATCAGGACTTAGCATCATAGGAGTCGAAGCCCCAATAGAAATGCGTTGAAAAAGTTCTATAAATACATACAATAGATACTTTATTGGTAAACTTTTTCATGTATCCTTGCATGAGAGGGGGAAAATTTATAATTTTATATAACAAATCAAAATTAACCATTGATTGCACGTCAGTGCAAATCATTATGTGAGAAAAGCTATGAGCGATAACGATCGCAAAAATCTGCACGAAACAAAACAAGATCATGAACACCATGATCCGTTAGAAAGGCTTACGCGCATTTTTAATCCGACCAAACAAAGCGGAAACCAAAATGAGCACTCTTCTTTAGAGACAGATCGCTCGACATCTCATTCCAAAACATCATCTCCTGATGATTTTGATTTGTCCTTCCTAGAAGAAGAACTTGAAAACAATTTAACACGCGACTTACCGTTTGATGATCAAAAAAAACCATGGAACTCGCCTGCAAGCAGCACTGCAACAGCCTCAGATATTGCACAAACTGGTTCTTTCAACCATTCAAAGCAAAATAATTTATCTGAAGAAAAATATTCTTCACCGACCAGTCATGATGAAGAACAAATTTTAGACGCGCTTTCTCCATTACCAATCCAAAAGAATCAATTGTCTCAACAGAAAAAGACAGCAACACGTGCTCATCCTTTCTTTGAAAAAAGGAATTTTATCTCACAATCAGAATCAGAAAATATCTTTTTTAATGAATCTGGAAGACGCGAAAATAAAAGAGATGAGACAGAAACTGTTGAAAGAACCGATCGTTTTTCACAAACAACTTCACAACAGCCTGAGACTTCGAATATACAAAAAGCTTATGATGACAATCAAAACTTCTATGATCGTTCCATAAATCATCCCTATAAAATTTCAGCGAACCAAGAAAATTGGACCCAAGAAGATTATACGAATGTCTCCTCTTCTTCAAAAGAAGATGAATTTTTCTCATCTTCCAACCTTGTGTTGGAAAAACAAAACATGCTGAGAAATCAAACAACAAATGGCTTCTCTTCTCCTTTGGATTCTACACACGTTGACCGACAATCTTATTTAGAGAGATCTTCACAAGAGGATCATACAACCAATTACCCCTATTTTTTTGAAGAAAATCCCTCACAACAAGAAACTTATAGTGAAAAATTCCCAATATACAATGAGGCTCAAACCCAATCCATCAATAAGCCTGAAAATGTCTCTAACCCAAATAGAGAAATTTCATATAACCAAAATAATTTAGATGAGTTTCTTTTCTCATCAAAACCTCTTAATACAAAACAAACAGAGAGCTTTTTTACCCATAATTATACACACAGAGATACGCCCCCTCCCAATGTTGATACTTATAATTTTTCAGAAGAAATCGTAGAAAAAACTGGTCCTATTATGGTTCCAGAAGTCCCGTATGAAGCCCCAGAATATGACGTACCAGCAGGTGGTTTAGAAGAAGAATTTGCAGATGTACTCAATGTAGGAAATGTTCCAACAGATAATTTTTATCAAAAACAACAGAACAATGAATCTTTCACTGAAATTTTTCATCAAACTATGCAAAATTCAAAAGAAGGTGGTTATATAAACTCTAAAGAACAAAATGCCGACTATTTTTCTGCTGCCAATATCGAATATAATTCTCCCTCCTTGAGTGAGAATTCACCATACACAAGCTCAGATGGAATCCCTATGCCTCCCCCCTTTAAAAGTTCTGTTTTGGGGAAAGTTTTCATCAAAGGTATTTTTCTTCTTATTTTAATAGCCATTGGGTTTACTGGTTATTCTTATTTTTTCATGCCATCACAGAAAAATGAAGAAAGGGTCATTATCCACGCTGATAATACACCTTTTAAATTCAAACCAGAAACAACTGAAACGAAAAATGATATTGCCCATAATTTAGATGTCTATAAACAAACAACTGGACAAAATGACAAACAAGAAAATACACAACAACTTCTTATTGATAGCTCTGAAAAACCTGATAGCTTAGAGGGATTAAATCCAGAAGAGGCTCCAAACGTTTCATCATCTTCTTCGACTGAATCTGATGTTGAAGATGCAGTCACTGAAGCTATCAATCATACTATTCCAACGCGAGAAGTACAAACCGTTATTGTCAATCAAGATGGTACAATTACACTGGCTCCTGTACATCAAACAGAGAGCAAAACGACTGCTCAATCTACACAATCCATCGATCAAATTCCTGACGAGATTCAAGAGTCATCCTTTGTTTCGTCGCATAATTCCGATAAAAATGACCAAGAAAGTGATTATGATCTCAAAAATAATATTGATAAAATAATCGCTGAAAATACTTCTAATACGAGTATTGAAGAAAAATTTATCCCAATTCCATCTCATGCAGAGAGAAATGTAGAAGTCGAAACGAACGCCGCATCTCGCCCCACATTACCAAACAAAGTTGCACCACAAAATTCAGAAAGTTATGCAGAGAGTTATTATGTGCAACTTTCCTCTCAACCAACGCATGAATTAGCGAGCGATTCTTTAAAAAAGGTGAAATCCAAATTTGGATTTCTTATCGGATCCCGCCCTTTAAATATTCAACCAGCTTCTATACCAGGAAAAGGAACCTATTATCGTGTTCGTATTCAAACGCAAAACCGTAATGAAGCCATAATCATTTGTGAAAGTATTAAAGATTATGGTGGGAATTGCTTCATCACACGCTAAACCGATCATGCAACGATTTTAACGACCGTTGCATTGTTTATTTCAAGATCAGTTATTTCAGTAGCATTTAATGATTTATCGAAAACTTCAGAAATTAAAATCATCTCAATCTTTTCGCTTATGGATTTACGCTAATTTCATTCTTTAAGTGAGATCGATTTTTACCTTATTAAAAAAACTATGTTTACGAAAAAATCACTGCGTATTCTTATAGGTATAAGGTACAGGAGGGGATGAATTTAAATCTTTTTGGGGCGTTGTTATGCTCTGGTTTGTTTCTGGAGTATTATAATGTGAACTATGTTCAGGAGATCTAGCAAAAAAAGATCCTAAAAAACCAAAAATAAACCAAATAATAACCAGAGCAAGAAGAATAGCAAAAATACCCTTAGCGATTGAAACATGCTGTTCACGATCTTTTCTTTCTTCAGCCATACGTTCTTCATATGTGTGATAATTTTTATCAATCATAGTAGATTCCTTTTCTCAATCCCCTTAACCTTCAAATTTTTAGAAAACATGCATATATGAAATTATTCAAATACTTATTTTGAGAAAACGATAAAGAAAGATAAAGGTTCCAGATACCTTCATAAAGTGAGGAAAGAGAACCGAGAATAGAATGAAAATATCTACCATAACCTTTGAACTCTATAATAAAACCCTTTGAGTTCTACAATAAAACATTGACACAAAGGATTTGCTAATAATAGAGTTATGATCAAAATATCTTATTATTTTTATTAATAAAAAATAAAACAATCTCAAAAGGTTTTTCTTATGAAATCTCCCCTATCGTCACTTCCCTTTAAAATAGAAAAGCACCCATCACCTCTGTCAGAAGAAAAACGTGAAGAAATTCTAAAAAATCCTGGTTTTGGTCAATTCTTTACAGACCATATGTGCACTATTCAATGGACGGAAGACAAAGGCTGGCATAACGCCGTTATTTCTCAATACAAAACTTTAGAAATTAACCCCGCAAGTACCGTTTTGCATTATGGACAGGAAATTTTTGAGGGTTTAAAAGCATATCGCGCAAAAGATGGACGCATCTTGCTTTTCCGTCCTGATGCCAATGCACAAAGGTTTATAGAGTCAGCAAAACGGTTAGCCATGCCAGAATTACCAAAAGATATTTTTCTAGATGCCGTTCATCAATTAGTAAAAACTGATCAAAAATGGGTTTCGGATCATCCTAACGCCAGTCTCTATATTCGTCCATTTATGTTTGGTAATGAAAACTTTTTGGGTGTTCGTCCTTCTCAAGAATATCTTTTTTGTATCATAGCCTCTCCAGTTGAATCCTATTTTAAAGGAGAGGAAAAACCTGTCAGCGTCTGGATTGAAACAGAGTATAGTCGTGCTGGTCCAGGAGGGACAGGTGCTGCCAAATGTGGTGGAAACTATGCAGCCAGCTTACTTGCACAAAAAAGTGCAATTGAAAACAATTGTAGCCAAGTGCTCTTCCTTGATATGGTTGAACATACATGGATTGAAGAACTTGGCGGTATGAATGTCTGCTTTATTATGGACAGTAATACACTCGTAACCCCTCCCCTTAATGGAACGATTCTTCCGGGAATAACACGTCATTCAATTTTACAGTTGGCTCAACAAATGGGGTTAAAGATAGAAGAGCGTCCTTATTCTTTTGCATCGCTTCAAGAAGATGCAAAGAGTGGACACCTTAAAGAAGTTTTTGCTTGTGGTACAGCTGCCGTTGTCACATCAATCGGCCGTTTTAGATATAAAGGCGGAGAATTTACTATTGGAAATGAAACAATTGGAGAAGTTACAAAGCAACTTCGCACACAATTGGTTGATCTTCAAAAAGGGAATATAGAAGATAAAAATGGCTGGGTTTATTCTGTCCAGCTCTCATAATAAGACGATATTCTCATATCTATAAACGCTTCCATGAAGGCATATCGACTTTCATGGAAGTTACACACTTAAAATAATCTCTCTATTTCTTTAAGGATGACAAAAAAGAAAATACTTAATCAAATTTCGAGTGATCTCTATGCTGTGCTTTAATATTACGAACTGTCCCCGTATGGGAACGCATGACAAGAGTTTCTGTTTGAATGTAGCGAGGCGTGAATTTAACACCAGAAAGCATATTACCATCTGTCACCCCTGTCGCTGAGAACAAAACATCACCCTTTGCCATTTCTTCCATTGTATAAACCTTATTGGGATCACTAATCCCCATTTTGGCTGCACGAGCAATTTTTTCTTCTGTATCAAGCAACAAACGACCTTGCATCTGTCCTCCAATGCAGCGTAAAGCAGCAGACGCTAAAACACCCTCTGGAGCTCCACCAATTCCCATATAGAGATCAATACCTGTTTCTTCTGGATCAGTTGTATCAATAACAGCAGCGACATCTCCATCACCAATCAAGCGAATCGATGCCCCTGTCGCTCGCACTTGATCAATCAAATTTTGATGACGAGGTCTATCCATAATACAAACAGTAATCTGATTAACAGCCACTCCTTTAGCCTTTGCAAGAGCATGAATATTATCGATAGGACAAGCATCTATATCCACCACTCCCTTTGGATAACCAGGACCAATAGCAATTTTGTTCATATAAACATCAGGGGCATAAAGGAGGTTACCCTTTTCAGCAATGGCAACCACTGCCAAAGAATTGGCAAGATTTTTAGCACAAAGTGTTGTTCCTTCCAATGGATCAAGTGCAATATCGATCGCCAATCCGTTTTGAAGACCTACTTTTTCTCCAATATAGAGCATAGGTGCTTCATCCCGCTCACCTTCACCAATCACCACGGTGCCCTCAATAGGCAATCGATTAAGTTCCTGCCGCATTGCATCTACAGCAGCTTGATCGGCAGCCTTTTCATCGCCTCGTCCCCGCCAGCGCGCAGCAGCAACAGCAGCACGTTCAGTAACACGCACCAATTCAAGTGTCAAAATACGATCAAGTCCATTTAAAGTCTTCTGAGTCGTGGGCATATGAAAAAATCCTACCGAATAAATACCAGAAAAATATGAGCCCTATTAAGCTCTAAAAGTAAAGCTTTTGGCAAAGATGAAAACTTTCCACAAGAGATAAAAGTATTCCAACTTATCAAATCAATATAAGTTATCAATTCTCTGCCATACGTTCAATACGAATGAATTGAGATTTTGCAATAAGATGTCCATCTTTTTCAATTTCTGCAAGAGCCTGTCGTACATTCACTTCTGTTGTCTCATGTGTGATTAAAATAATCGTTTTTTCAATCTGGTTTTCTATAAAAGGTCTTTGAACAATCGACTCTAACGAAATATGATTATCAGCCATATGCCTTGCAACCGTGGCAAAAACACCAGCACGATCATGAACATTTAAACGTATAAAATAGCCCCCTGCATGATTTGAAATGCGTGCTTTTTTATGAGGTGTAAGCTCTAAAGCTGGGCGTCTTAAAACAGGTGCATAGTGAAAACCAGAACTTGCTTTTGCTATATCAGCCAAATCACCAATAACAGCTGATGCTGTTGCCATTCCTCCAGCGCCAGGACCAGAAAACAGTAATTCACCTAATAAATCACTTTGAATAGAAAGGGCATTGGTTACACCATTGATCTGTGCAATCATTGAAGATGTTGGGACCATTGTCGGGTGAACGCGTTGCTCGATTCCAGAATCCGTTTTTAAAGCAACCCCTAAAAGCTTAATTCGATAGCCCAATTCATCAGCCGCCCGAATATCAATTTGCGAAATATTATGAATTCCTTCAACATAAACATCATCTAACGAAACAGCTGTTCCAAATGCTAAGCTTGTTAACAAAGCTAATTTATGAGCCGTATCATTTCCCTCAATATCAAAAGTTGGATCTGCTTCAGCATACCCCAGTCTTTGTGCATCTGCTAAACAATCTTTGAATGAAAGACCTTCTGTAAACATGCGTGTTAATATATAATTACAGGTTCCATTGAGAATACCATAAATCCGCGATATGTGATTACTGACAAGAGATTCCCTCATCGCTTTAATAACAGGGATTCCCCCTGCAACAGCTGCTTCAAAATGAAGAAAAACGCCCTTTTGTTCTGCAATTATAGCTAGCTCTACTCCATGTCGAGCAAGAAGAGCTTTATTGGCTGTCACAACATGATGTCCTGCCTCAAGTGCCCTCTTAACAGCAGTATATACAATATCCAATTCCCCACCAATTAACTCAACAAAAACATCAATCTCATCAAAGGCAGCCATCTCCACAGGTGAATCAAACCATCTTATATTACTGAGATCAATTCCACGGTCACGGCCTTTATCGCGTGCACTAACAGCAACGACTTTGATGGATCGCCCACATTGACAAGCTAAACTATTCGCTTTTTCACATAGAGCTCGAACAACTGAAGTACCAACCGTACCAAGTCCTGCAACGCCAACTTTTAAAGCTTCTGCCATTATCTAACCACTGATCCCTATCTTTATTGAAAAATCGTTTAAATGATGTGCCTATCGACACAAAGAATGCTTATATCCCCCAGGACAAAAAATCCCCTGCTCTTTTCACTCTATTTTTTCTAATAGAATTATCCCCGCTTGTTCAATCAAAATTCCTAAAAATACAAATATTTATTTTCTTGTATTTATTTTTTCAAAGATTTCATAACCTTTATAAAAAATTTAATTCAAAATGAAAATCTGCAAAACGGATAAATACAGGTTTCCTTTAAAAATTTCTTTATTTTTAAATAGGTAAAAACCTTCTCATAAAAACTCAACTCTATCAACAAAGGATAGAAAAAATCTCTCAAAAAACAATCAATAACAAGCAAAAAAATACTGAAAACTTAGTAAGAAAACAAAAACACAACTCTTCTAAATCAACAAGTATTAAACAAAAAACATTCTTTCATATGATACGTAAAGAGAATGGAAAAAATAAAGTAGATGAATAAATAATACCACATTCTTTCCTACCATTATATAGCTTAAACTCGTTCTTTAATACAAAAATCTTAACGCTCTCCTATATCAAAACAGAACCTTACATTAAAGTAAAAAGCAAAAACTCATGTGTGTACAGCATAATTCTGAAATATTATAAATATGGAGAATAAATTTGCAAAATTTGAATATTTTATCTCAATTTATTGGCACTCTTTTGAAAAACGAACAAATTGAAATGACAAGAACCTCAATAAATCCTTTATCTGTGCTGATTCACTTTCAAATAAAGAACTTTCTAAAGATGTGAGAGAACAAATAAAAAGTCTTTAATTTTCTTTACAGCCATGTAAAAATAAAGTTAAGAAAAATAATTTTTAAATTATTTCGTAAAAATTTCCTCAATATTTTTTATTTTTATCATATATATTTCTTCTTATGAAATTAAAAGGAATCTACGGCTTATGCTTCAAAAGAAAACTTTTGTGTGATTGTACTCTTTGTTAACTTGTTCATAAATATTGGCTTTCTCCTTCATAAATTATATGGTTTTTCTTTATGATAAGCTCAAATAAACAGCTTTCTGTATCAAAGCTCTCTCAAGTAAGTTACAGAATATTCACGTGTACAAGCATGAAACAAAGATGAATAAAATATGCAAAAATAAATATCTTTAAAATGCTGTTATGATCATTTTTATCTATGCCTCAAACTGAAAATAAACAACAAATATTATTCACTCAATATGATGTTCGCAGTAAAATTTTCTATCCATCATGATAACTCTGTATTTTTTCTACAACAAAACTTAGAAAATAAAACGATCCAAACAAAAGTCACATAAAAAATTATTCAATAAAACACACTTTTTTCAAAAAAAATGACACAGAGGGCTTGCGAAGTAAAAAGATCCTCTCTATAAGCCTCATCATTGGTTTGCGCCCATCGTCTAGCGGTTAGGACATCGCCCTTTCACGGCGGAAACAGGGGTTCGATTCCCCTTGGGCGTACCATTCCTTATTTCTATACGTGTAATATATTGATTTTATGTATATTTTAATGGGTTAGGGACGCTTCAATAAACGTAAGGGAATAGGCTTTTACAAGGAGTCTTTTCGTGAAAAAGGTGCAAAAGTTGCCTTGTGATACATTTTTTGTTTCTTTTCAGAAAAAGCACTCTAATGTAGGTCTTAACAACAATAAAATCTAAGTTAGAGAAAGAGCTTTCTCTCATGATAGGGTGGTTTATAAGCCTATTTATACGTATGATGTTAATTTTTGAATTAAAACCAACCATACCCTTTATGCATTTCTTTTAACTTTCAAAACTGAAATTGACTACTAAAAACGCATTTTAGATGAATCATTTCTCATTACAGGACTTTATATCACATTAAATTTTCTATAAACAAACAGGCTGTAATTTTAGATCAAATGGCGATATAAAAATAGATGCTTACTCACGCAAAAAACTCGGAAAACCATCACTGAGAATACAATCAACTTATCAAATCGTTAAATAGAAAATTTGATAATAAAAATGTATCTCCCTATTCCCCAGAAATCTCCTTAATTTATTGATTAATTAGACTTTTTATCAGTTACACAATGATGATAGGTTTGCAAACACATCACTTCTTTTCAAAAATTAAACTCTTCAATAAAAGTTTACACTCTATTGATCATATATTCTAACACCCATATTGACTTGCCCTTTTTACTTTTCATTATAAACCTGAAGGTGCTATAAAGTAATCTCACTTAAAAGAAAAAGGACTTCTAATGGCAAAGATCAAAGTAGAAAACCCCGTTGTTGAACTCGATGGGGATGAAATGACCCGTATCATCTGGAAATATATCAAAGATAAATTAATCCATCCCTATCTCGACATTGATCTCAAATATTATGATCTTTCCGTCGAAAACCGTGATGCAACCAATGATCAGGTAACGATTGATTCTGCCAATGCTATCAAGAAATATGGGGTTGGTATAAAATGTGCAACCATCACACCTGATGAAGCACGTGTCAAAGAATTTAACCTAAAAAAAATGTGGAAATCACCCAATGGTACTATCCGCAATATTTTAGGAGGAGTCATTTTTCGCGAACCCATTATCTGTAAAAATGTCCCTCGCCTTGTTCCTAACTGGACAAAGCCAATTATTATCGGACGTCACGCTTTCGGTGATCAGTATAAAGCAACAGATTTTAAATTTCCAGGCAAAGGGAAATTAAGTATTAAATTTGTCGGCGATGATAATCAAGTTATTGAGCATGATGTTTTTGATGCCCCAAGCGCAGGGGTTGCCATGGCGATGTATAACCTTGATGAGTCAATTCGTGATTTTGCCCGCGCATCTTTTAATTATGGACTACAGCGGAATGTTCCGGTTTATCTTTCAACCAAAAATACCATTCTAAAAACTTATGATGGTCGTTTTAAAGATATCTTTCAAGAAATATTTAATACGGAATTTAAAGAAGAATTTGAAAACCGCCAATTATATTACGAACACCGTCTCATTGATGATATGGTAGCTTCTGCATTAAAGTGGTCTGGTGGATACGTATGGGCATGTAAAAACTATGATGGTGATGTTCAATCCGATATTGTTGCCCAAGGCTTTGGTTCTCTTGGTCTTATGACTTCCGTTCTCATGACACCAGATGGTAAAATTGTTGAAGCAGAGGCCGCACACGGCACCGTAACACGCCATTATCGTCAACATCAAAAAAATGAAGAAACATCAACAAATTCTATTGCATCTATTTTTGCATGGACCCGGGGATTAGCGCACCGCGCCAAACTAGATAACAATGAAAAATTAAAAAATTTTGCCACCACATTGGAAGAAGTTTGTATTAAAACCGTTGAAGAAGGTTTTATGACGAAAGATCTCGCACTTTTGATTGGGCCTAAACAAAAATGGCTTTCTACAACAGGTTTTCTTGATAAAATTGATGAAAATCTCAAAAAAGCAATGGGCAATTAAGCAATAATTTAATTAAAATTCAAAGCTCTATTGAGAGCTTTGAATTTTTCTTGGAAAAATTAAAGAACTACCTTATAAGTAAAAAGAGAATAAACTTTTATTAAATAGCAAAAACAGTGAAAAAACAAAGCTGGTCTACGCTTTTATTGGGTAAAAATGGTCTTTGCTTTTTAACGTTTACAGGCGGAGTTGTGTTACACGCCACCAACGTTTATATTGTTATTACTATTTTACCCTCTCTTATAAATCATATTGGCAATGAAATATATTATTCTTGGGTGGCGACTGTCTTTATTACAGCTTCTCTCGTAGGAACTTCCCTTGCAACAAAAATATTAGGGAAATTAGGTCCTCGTAACGCTTATGTTATCTCTGGACTTATCTTTACCCTAGGGACTTTCCTGTGCAGCATTTCTTCATCTATGCCATTATTTTTAATAGGACGCTTTATTCAAGGATTTGGAAGTGGTTCTTTGTTATCCTTATCTTATTCCATGGTACGTATTGTTTTCAGCCCATCTTTATGGTCACACGCATTAAGTGTTATTTCTGGAATGTGGGGAATATCAACCTTGTTAGGACCAGCGATCGGGGGGCTTTCTGTATATTATGGCCTATGGCGAGCATCCTTTTGGATCATTGGTGTATTCGCTATATTTTTCTCACTCATCGCCTTTAAATTTTTACCCAAAAAGAATGAAAATGATATTCCAACATCCTCTCTCCCTCTTCTCCAGCTTTTCATACTCACCTTATTGATTTTTATCATTTCGGTTGGAGGGGCTATGGAGTCGACAATGGCAAAAATCTGCGGACTCGTTATTGGACTTAGTCTTCTCTTTGTTCTAGCAAAAATCGAATCATCTAATCTTCACCCTATGTTGCCGCACAAATCCTTTTCTTTTTCTTCTGAAATTTTTCCTGTTTACGCATTGATCCTCGTTATGACAACAGTCGTATACAGTATAGAACTTTATTTTCCGCTTTTTCTTCAAGAGCTTCATGGGCAAACTCCACTTATTGCTGGTTATATAGCAGCACTCATGAGCCTAGGGTGGACATGCGGAGCCCTCTC
This sequence comes from Bartonella sp. B1098, assembly GCF_944896145.1. Taxonomy (NCBI): domain Bacteria; kingdom Pseudomonadati; phylum Pseudomonadota; class Alphaproteobacteria; order Hyphomicrobiales; family Bartonellaceae; genus Bartonella; species Bartonella sp. B1098. Next base: position 175,401 of record NZ_CALYLP010000003.1, read on the forward strand.
AAGTGCTGGTATATCTGCAAGGAAAATTCGCAACATCATTGTATACTCCCCCTTATTAAAACTGTTAGGCATCACCATTCTTTTATGGCTTATTCCAACAGAAGTTTCCACACTTGAATATATTTTTATTATTTGCTTAGCACTATTTTCTATTGGAATAAGTGCAGGCATAGCATGGCCACATTTGCTCACAAGAATCTTACAATGTGTAAATGATGAAGATGCTCTGCGTGCAAGTGAATCCCTTACCTCTGTACAACTATTTTCAGCGGCCTTAAGTGCAACTCTAGCGGAAGTCATCACTAATCTTGCTGGCCTTTTTAATCCTGGAGGGAAAATAGGAATGATCTTAGCAGCAAAAACGCTTCTGATCGTGCTCATGGGGCTTTTATTTTTTTTTGCTATTCCATTAGCGCTGCGCATTTCCTACTGCATATTAAAAAATCCAATAGGACATTCCAATAATAACTAAAAATAAATATAAAAATTCTCTCTCCACTCAAAAAAGAACAATATTAAGCACGCTTTTCCATAAACCATGAGACGCAAAAAACCATTAATCCGCAAAAAGTTAGAATACTCCCTAAAACAGCTGTATATTCATAACTATAGCCTAATTTTAAAACCAATGCTCCAGATTCTGCACCAAGAGCGTTGGCAATATTAAAAGCAGACTGCATTAATGCTCCTGCCAAAATCTGTCCCTGTAGTGCAACATCCATAATTTTTGTTTGTATAGAAGGCATCGCCGCAAAAGAAGTCCCAACAAAAAAGCATCCTATTGCAGCTGTTAATGGAGCACAGGATAAAAAGAAAAAAAGAAAAAAAACAAATACGCTCCAAAGCATAGAAAAAAATATCATCGGCGAAATGCCTATTTTAACAGCCAATTTAGGCCCCAAAAGATTTCCACCCACCATTCCCAATCCAACTAAGGGCATGATAAAGGGTATCCACTCAAGCGGCACACCAGAAATATGCATTAATGTTGACTTAACATAAGTGAAAACAGAAAATAATCCTGATGCTCCCACCGAAACCATTGTCAAAAGAAGCCACACCTGCTTTTGCTTTAATGCACTCATTTCACGTAAAGGGCTCGTTCTTTGAATCCTTGAATCGCAAGGCAAAAAATTCCAAATAAGCAAACAACACAATAAGGCAATCATACCCACAAGGATGAAAGCAATCTGCCAACCAATAAGTTGACCAATCCAAGTTGCACTTGGTGCTCCTAAAACGGTTGCAATGGTTAAGCCAAGCATAACATACCCAACAGCTTTAGAACGTTCATTCATTTCCACCATTGAAGAGGCAACCATAGCTGCAAGTCCAAAATAGATTCCATGGGGAAGACCACTGAGAAAGCGTAATGCAACTAATATGCTAAAATCAGAAAAAAAAGCACTCGCAATATTTGCTAAGGCATAAAAAAACATCAACCCTATCAAAACAGCTTTGCGTGAAAATTGAGCAGTTGCAACAGCCAAAAGAGGGGCTCCAATCACAACCCCTAATGCATAAGCAGAAATATATTGACCCGCAGTAGGAATATCAACAGATGAACTTCGTGCCATTTCTGGTAGAAGCCCCATTGCAACAAACTCTGCAGTCCCAATAGCAAAACTCCCCACCGCAAGGGCTAAAATTGCTAAACATCGTATTTTCGAATCAATCTCCAATGCAAAAATGTTTTGTTTATGAGAATCCATCATATCATCACTTCTGGATAAGCGTTTTTGCTGTAGATATCTGTAATACGTAAAAATAAAAATTCAAAACATTGTTACATGCGTGCCAAATCGTCTCCAATAAAGTTTTAGAAACATTTTGATATATAAGCATTTTATGAAATTTTTAGTAAAATTCTTTAATGGAAGATCTTTAAAAAAGCTAACGATTATAGATGTATTCAACTATTTTTATAAGCCTTTCCAGAGAATAAACCCATGATCATAAATTTCGTTTTCTTTTTTCAGCAGTTTCAATTCTACCCTAAAATCTTTATAATACAATGCACTACACACGATAAAAAACTCAAAATTTATCGAAGGATACATTCCAAACAGCTAAACAATATCTCAATTATCTTGATACAAGTATAAAACTTCTTCCCAATTTATTGTTTCTTCATTTTTATGACCTGAGTGCACCTCCCCAAATCGATAAGCTATAATTTCAACGAGTACACCATCCTTATGTGTTATTGGAGAATCTTTTAAAAATTCTCATGATAAGAGTGTTTGATTTCTCCATTGATTAAATAATCCTATTTAGAAACATTTACCCTATCTCATCTCATAGAAAAACAGCATAAGATCGTTTTTGATCTAATTCACTATCTGTAAATTTGAAATATTCACATAATATATTATGATTTTTATATAAATATAATATAAACTAAATTGGTAATTTGTGTTATAAAGATATTTATTGATCCTTTATAAAAGTATAATTATATTGTAAATAGTAATTATATTAATATATAAAAATAATAAAAACATAAAATGTAAAATTATAAATTTTAAAGATTATAATATTACTTTGTTATTATTTTAATTTTCTAAGAGTTTATCTGTTCTTCTGCATGTAACATATTCTTTACCTTAATCAAAAAAAACACAAAAGAACCCATAAAAATACAATTTTCATACTTCTTTAAGAGTTCGCTAACGCCTCATTAACATTGTTGTTTTAGACAGTCATCAGAAACAGAAATAAACTGTTTTTCTCCGGATCAGGTAGCGCGTACCGGAGTAACAGTTTCTGTTTTATATGATAATTATAAAAAATATGTGCCTCATAAAATAGCACTTTTACATTTTAAGATAGTGCAATTTTATATTTTTAAAAGGTATTTATAATTTCATTTTTTTAGTAAAATTTTTAAGTAAAAAAATAAATTCAATAAAAAATAAAACGCTATATTAGATGAATAGTTTTTTAGCGTCCTTGTGCCCATAGAGCACGTGTTTCAGCGCAAAAATCAGCATAACAGCCCTCTTCAATGGCATCACGAATTCCTTGCATCAATTGTTGGTAATAAAAAAGATTATTCCAGGTCAACAACATCCCCCCCAGAGATTCACCAGATTTGATCAAATGATGTAAATAAGCACAACTATAATCATTTGCTGCTGGACAAAGTGACTGTGGATCAAGAGGATGGGGATCTTCTGCATAACGCGCATTGCGTAAATTAATTCTACCAAAGCGCGTAAAAGCTAAACCATGACGTCCTGCACGCGTTGGCATAACGCAATCAAACATATCAATACCACGCGCAACACTTTGTAAAATATCATCAGGTGTCCCCACTCCCATAAGATAGCGCGGTTTATCCTCTGGCAAAATCGGACAAGTAATATCCAACACTGATGTCATAACACTCTGCGGCTCACCAACAGCAAGCCCTCCAATCGCATAACCTTTTAAATCCATTTCTTTTAATGCTTGAGCAGAACGTTCACGCAGTTTCATATTATCACCCCCTTGAACAATCCCAAACAATGCTTTATCTGGCTGTTCCCCAAAAGCTGTTTTACAACGTTGTGCCCACCGCAATGAAAGTTCCATAGCTTCTTCCATCTCTTTTTCAGTGGCTGGTAATGCAATACATTGATCCAACTGCATCTGGATATCCGCATCAAGAAGTCCTTGAATTTCGATAGAACGCTCTGGACTCATTTCATAGTAGACTCCATTAATGTAAGAGCGAAAAATCACACCTTGTTCGTTAATTTTACGGATGTTCGCCAATGACATAACCTGAAAACCACCAGAATCGGTTAAAATAGGTCCATTCCAGCGTGAAAATTTATGTAATCCTCCCAAACGGGCAACTCGTTCAGCGCCTGGACGCAACATTAAATGATAAGTATTCCCCAAAATAATATCCGCCCCAAGATCACGTATTTGATCCATATACATAGCCTTAATGGTTCCTGCCGTCCCAACAGGCATAAAAGCAGGTGTGCGAACACACCCACGTCCGGTAATAATTTCGCCTCGACGTGCACATCCATCTTGAGCAATTTTTCTATAATGAAACGTTTTTATCATCACTGTTATCTTCTTTGATTTGATTCCAATCAATGCATACTTCTATAGAAAGAAAAAAGATATCTTCCTTACAAGCATTGCCATAAATTTTATGAATTAATTTTTGATTCACTCAAACCAGTATAAAAAGATAAACGAGATAAAAGAACATTTACTATCAAGAAATCACCATAATAAAGAAATAACCTAGCTCCAGAAAATAACAAAAATATCATACCTCAAAATATCGATGCTTAACGCACCAAAGCCTTAAAATAGAACTGTGAAATTATTATCTCAATAATCTCGTCTTTACGTCCTTTCATAAGCAAGAATTTTGTACACATTCGCTTCCGATATGCTTCAATTTGAAAAATAAATTTTTTCATCTATTGTGCAACAGATTGATTTATAGAGATAATTCACTTTTTGTATATTGAATGAAAGAGCCCAATAGCGTAAAATTGTCTCATTCCAAACCTAAACCATCTTGAATTAATCACTTACTTATACATTGCAAGCAACTAGGCCCTGTAGTAGTGAAACTATACAATAAAAGACTAAAAATAACTCTTGTGAATGCTCTCAAGTGCCAAGAGCTTGAGTTACAACATTAGGAACTGGCAAAGTGTGTGATAGTGCCAGCTTGCTCTTTTATTAAGCTATTAAGCATCAAGATAGTGCTACTCAATAAGTTTTATATGACTCATAGCGACTTTACCGTTAGATTATCCACGAAATGGACTTAGATGTGCTAAGAGATGTTTCTTTAAAACAAACGCATAAATATGCAACACAAGTATATTTCATTTAAAGTATTCCTCCATAAAAGAACGAGCAAAACAAAAGCGTAAAGCATGCATAATCTCTGTTATCTAAAAGATATTGCTTTAAATGATTTTGAAAAAAATAAATCTGAATTAAAAAGGAGATGACAAGATCAACTTTTTGTGTTCACCTTTACATCTTTATATTCTTCCCAAATTAGATAACCTTCCTGTTTTAGAGATTATACCAATAAGAATATACACAATACGCTCGCGCTTTCACCTTGCCTATGAAGATTGAAACAGACAGGCTCTTACCTACCTCAATATGTTTTTCAAACATGCTGCTGCATTAGGATTGGATGTTGATATACAAGCAGCAACAAAAGCACGCTCTTTTTCAGGAAAATAACAAAACTATTAAGAGACCAGCAATGAATCGAAGAGAAGTACCAGCTTTTTTATAAAACACTTTGCAAAACAACAATCCTAATACACATGGCTTTTCGTTTTTTGATCTTGACAACTTTGTTGGTAAAAAATCTTAACGTCATCTTCGTGAAAATCCAGATTGAAGGGAATCTATAGAAAATTTTTGGTCAAGAAAAAGGTAAGCATGATAATACAAAAGCATATTGACCAGAAAAGAGTATTTCCTTTTATAGCAATTTACAATTGAAACACGTATAATATTTATACTATTTTACATCCACAGCAATAACAGCTTTGGTAATTGCATCAGGATCGATAACAGGTTCACCACGCTTAATTTTATCAACATTTTCCATACCTTCAACCACCTGCCCCCATATGGAATATTGACGATCAAGCCACGGAGCATCTGCAAAACAAATAAAAAACTGCGAATTAGCAGAATTCGGATTCTGACTCCGCGCCATAGAAACTGTACCACGCTTATGAGAAAGATTTGAAAACTCTGCCGTTAAATCTGGTTTTTCTGAACCACCCATCCCCGCACGTGATAAATTAAATTTTTCACCATCCTTCTTTCCAAATTGCACATCACCAGTCTGCGCCATAAAACCATCAATAACGCGATGAAAAATAACATTATCATAAGCGCCTTCACGGACAAGTTCTTTAATACGTGCAACATGGCCAGGCGCTAAATCAGCAAAAAGTTCAATAACAACTCTGCCCTTCGTCGTTTCAAGAATTAAGATATTCTCTGGATTTTTATTCTCAGCCATATGAAAACTCCTTTGATTTATCTTTCAATTTGCAAAGTAGCAGCATGAATAACATCAGGATTTATTACAGATCCATTATTACTTGTGGTGCCTTTTTTAAGTTTATCAACAATATCCATCCCCTTTATGACCTCCCCAACAACCGTATACTGACCATTTAAAAAAGGAGCATCATCAAAACAAATGAAGAATTGAGAATTCGCGGAATCTGGATCTTGTGAACGTGCCATCCCAACAGTACCGCGCCTAAACGGCTGCTTTGAAAACTCCGCCGGTATATTGGGATAACTTGAGCCTTCCATACCAACGCGTTTCAGATCAAAATCTCTACTGCCTTTTTTTCCAAACTTTACATCACCAGTTTGTGCCATAAAACCAGGAATAACGCGATGAAACACAACATTATTATAAGCTCCCTCTTCTGTTAGTTTTTTGATTTGCGCAACATGTTTTGGTGCCAAATCAGAACGCAGACGAATAATAACATCACCGTCTTTGAGAGATAAAACAAGCAGTCTTGCATCACTTGTTGTGCTTACTGAGCTGAAATTATCAGCAACAGCGTGCAATGAAAAAAAACAAAAAACACATATTAAAACAACAAGAATTCTACGAAACACAATTATTCTCCCCTAAAAACTGGAATTTCGAACGTAAAGCTTGTGCAATATTGGGCGGCACAAATGGTGTCACATCCCCTCCTATAGAGGCAATTTGACGGACCAATGTAGATGTTATCGCACGTCCACAAACGCTTGCTGGCAAAAAAACAGTTTGCAATTCAGGAGCCATAATAGCATTCATCCCAGCCATTTGCATTTCATAATCAAGATCAGTACCATCACGCACCCCACGAATGAGAAATGAAGCACCAACTTCACGCGCCTTCTCAATGAGAAGGTTATCAAACGAAAGAACCTGCAACCGATCAGAATCTACCCCCAACAAATCTTTCCCTACCTGCGTAATAAAACCAACGCGTTCTTCAAAGCTAAAGAGTGCTTTTTTGTCTGCCTGTATACCTATAGCAACGACCACCTTATCAGCTAACACAAAACACCCTTTCAAAACATCAAGATGACCGTTTGTAAGAGGATCAAAGGAACCTGGATAAAAAGCAATTTTCATAATTGTATTCCACCCTTTTCAAAATTACTTTTCTTCGCTCATATCAACTGTATCAGAATGCTTCTCACCTTCATTCTCTAATGAACGCGTATCATCTTCAGGTTCAGAAATACGCTCAACCGATACGACTCTTTCACCTTCAGCTGTATTAAAAATTGTCACCCCCTTCGTTGAACGCCCAGCCGTACGAATTCCCTCAACAGGGACGCGAATAAGCTGTCCCCCATCTGATACCAACATAATTTGATCTTGTGCCTTCACGGGGAAAGCCGCTACTAATTTCCCAATTTCAGCTGTTTTAGATGGATCTGTTGCACGAATCCCTTTTCCACCACGTCCCGAAATCCGAAACTCATAGGAAGAAGAGCGCTTACCATAACCAAATTCACTCACGGTTAAAAGCATTTGTTCACGTTCATGGAGTTCTGCATAACGCTCATCTGTTAACTCTGTCTCAGCGCCCCCATCTTCCTCATCAAGCGTAACAATATCTTCAACATCAGCATCTGCACCATCAGCACGCCGTTCATTCATCACACGTTTAATGTAAGCAGAACGCTCAATGGACGTGGTCTCAACATGTTCTAAGATTGTCATCGAAATGACTTTATCGCCTTGAGTCAAATTGATACCACGAACCCCTACAGAATTACGCCCTACAAAAACACGAACATCTACCACTGGAAAACGAATACATTGCCCATTCGCTGTTGTGAGAACCACATCATCATATTCCATACAGGTCTCAACAGAAAGAATTTCATCTTCTTCATCAAGTTTCATGGCAATTTTACCATTACGATTAACCTGAACGAAATCTGATAACTTATTACGACGCACAGTTCCACGTGTTGTCGCAAACATGATATCCAATGCACTCCAACTTGCTTCATCTTCTGGCAAAGGCATAATCGTGGTAATGCGTTCACCTTGTTGTAAGGGAAGCATATTGATCAAAGCCCGTCCGCGCGATTGCGGTGTACCCAAAGGTAGTCGCCAAACTTTTTCCTTATAAACAATCCCCCGTGATGAAAAGAAAAGAACCGGAGTATGCGTATTGGCGACAAACAAACGCGTAACAAAATCCTCATCTTTTGTAGACATCCCAGAACGTCCCTTACCACCACGACGCTGTGCACGATAGGTATTAAGAGGAACGCGCTTAATATAGCCACTATGGCTCACCGTTACCACCATATCCTCTGGTGCGATCAGATCTTCACTCTCCATCTCAGCACGACCAAAACCAAATACGCTCCGTCGCGGCGTTGCAAATTCCTCACGAAGAGCACTCAACTCATCTTTAACAATACCCATAATGCGTACACGCGATGCCAAAATATCAAGATAATCAGCAATATCCACGCCAATTTTATTCAATTCATCGGCGATTTCATCACGTCCAAGGGCTGTCAACCGTTGCAAACGCAATTCTAAAATAGCACGCGCCTGTTCTTCAGAGAGATTATAAGTACCATCCTCATGAATAATATGACGGGGATCATCAATAAGTTTAATTAAAGGTGCAACATCCACCGCTGGCCAGCGTCGCTCCATTAACTGTGTACGTGCTGTTTGCGGATCAGGCGCTTTGCGAATAAGGGCTATGATTTCATCAATATTGGCAACCGCAAGGGCAAGACCAACCAAAACATGGGCCCGCTCACGGGCTTTACGCAAAAGATATTTTGTTCGCCGACTAACAACCTCTTCCCGAAAATTAACAAATGCACGAAGCATATCAAGCAACGTCATTTGTTCAGGTTTTCCCCCGTTCAACGCAACCATATTACAACCAAAAGAAGTTTGCAGCGGCGTATAACGATATAATTGGTTTAAAACAACTTCCGCAACAACATCTTTTTTCAACTCAATAACGACACGATAGCCATCACGATCAGATTCGTCACGCAAATCAGAGATTCCCTCAATGCGTTTATCACGCACTAATTCCGCCATTTTCTCAATCATCGTTGCCTTATTAACCTGATAAGGAATCTCACTCACAATGATTGCCTGTCGACCACTGCGAATTTCTTCAATTTCAACTTTAGCACGCATAATAATTGAGCCACGCCCTGTTTCATAAGCTGAACGGACACCAGAATGGCCCAGAATAATCCCCCCTGTAGGAAAATCTGGCCCAGGAATAATTTCAATGATTTGATCGAGTGTAATACTAGGATTATCAATTAAAGCGATACAACCATCAACAACTTCACCAAGATTATGGGGCGGAATATTGGTTGCCATTCCCACAGCAATCCCCCCTGATCCGTTAACCAAAAGATTAGGGAAACGCGCTGGTAAAACAACCGGTTCACGTTCACGCCCATCATAATTATCCTGAAAATCAACAGTATCTTTATCAATATCAGCTAAAAGCGCTTCTGAAACCTTTTCTAAACGACACTCTGTATAGCGCATTGCCGCAGGCGGATCACCATCAACAGAACCGAAATTCCCCTGACCATCAATCAATGGATTTCTCAAAGAGAAGTCCTGCGCCATACGCACCAAAGCATCATAGATTGAAGCATCACCATGGGGATGGAATTTTCCCATAACCTCCCCAACAACACCAGCAGATTTACGATACGGTTTATTAAAAACAAGCCCCATCTCATTCATAGCATGAAGGATACGTCGATGAACAGGTTTAAGACCATCACGGACATCAGGGAGTGCACGCGAAACAATAACGCTCATCGCATAATCGAGATAAGAGCGTTGCATTTCATCAATAATGCTGATTGGTTCAATACCGGTTAGCACATCACGTTCTAGCTGTGGAGTAAGATCGGTCACAATTTAAAAACTTTCAAAAAAGAATCATTTCATTTTGTTTATATCGAAAAATACACCAGAATGCTAATTTCTCGCCCATAACAAAGGAGAAATTTAACAATATTTTTCAAGATGTTATTAATTTCTATCAAAAATTACTCCTAATAATAAACAATTTCCACTTCGCTAAACTTCAAAAATCTAAAACAAATAAACCATAAAGAAATCGTAATACTTTAAATTTAAAGGCTTTTAGAAAGGAACGTCATCATCTAATTTGTGAGAAAAACTTTCTCCCATTTGGCTATTGTTTTGACCAAAAGTATTTCTCTGATTTGAGCTACTATCCGCAAAGCCACCACTGTAACTGCCCCCTTGACTTGCTCCTTGCTCTCCACTAGCTCCCCCACGCCCATCAAGCATTTGTAATTCACCACGGTATTTTTGCAAAACAACCTCCGTTGTATAACGATCATTTCCATTTTGATCTTGCCATTTCCGCGTCTGTAACTGTCCCTCAATATAAATTTTGCTGCCTTTTTTTAAATATTGCTCTGCAATTTTGACAAGGTTCTCATTAAAAATAACAATATTATGCCACTCGGTGCGTTCTTTTCGCTCATTTGTATTCCGATCACGCCAACTTTCTGAAGTAGCAATACGCAAATTTGCCACTTGATCTCCAGAATTCAAACGGCGGATTTCGGGATCTGACCCGAGATTACCAATCAAAATAACTTTATTAAGGCTACCAGCCATCGCATAAACTCCAAAATTTTAATTCGTAAAATACTGTTATAGAACAGTTATAACCATCTTGACCTTCAATTTACACGTTTGTAATTGACCTTCACTATGGATATTGCTACCCTTTCCCAATATTGGATCCAATGTGATTATAACAAAATATGATAACAACGCATAGTTTATTCCATCAATAGAGAATAAAAAGCTGCTCATTTGTATTTTCTTTTCATAAAACTTATACCTTCTCTCTGCGTTAAAGCAGTTAAGCACGTTGTAATTCTAAAAAAACAGTTTTATTCCATTTTAGAGGCTCAGTTTTTGTCACATATGCTAAGGATAAAATATGACTCATCAAAAATATATCTCCATTCGCGGTGCACGTGAGCATAACCTTAAAAATATTGATCTCGATCTTCCTCGTGATCAACTCATTGTTATAACAGGACTTTCTGGATCAGGAAAATCATCTTTAGCTTTTGATACAATTTACGCTGAAGGACAACGCCGCTATGTCGAAAGCCTTTCGGCTTATGCACGCCAATTTCTCGAAGTCATGCAAAAACCCAACGTTGATCGTATAGACGGCCTTTCTCCAGCCATCTCCATTGAACAAAAAACCACCAGCCGCAACCCACGTTCAACAGTCGGTACCGTCACTGAAATCCACGACTATATGCGTCTCCTCTTTGCTCGTATTGGTATTCCTCATTCCCCTGCGACAGGACGCCCCATTGAAAGTCAAACGGTAAGCCAAATGGTTGATCAAATTATGGCCTTACCAGAAGAAACGCGAATTTTTATTATGGCCCCCTTGGTGAGAGGACGAAAGGGAGAATATAAAAAAGAGCTCACAGAACTTTTAAGAAAAGGATTTCAACGCGCTAAAGTCGATGGAGAATTCTATGAAATCCCTGATATTCCACCTCTTGATAAAAAATATAAACATGATATCGATGTCGTGGTAGACCGTATTGTTGTCAACAAAGATATCACCTCTCGCTTAGCGGATAGTATAGAAACCTGTTTACAGCTAGCAAATGGACTTGCCATTGCTGAAATGGCTGACCAACCCTTGGCACAAAAAGAAACGACAAAGGAATCAGCTCATAAGTCAAAAAATGACACACATAAACGGCTTCTTTTTTCAGAAAAGTTTTCCTGTCCTGTATCAGGTTTTTCTATCCCTGAAATTGAACCACGTCTTTTTTCGTTCAATAACCCTTTTGGAGCCTGTCCTCTCTGTGATGGACTTGGCATCAAAAAGGCAATGGACCCACTGAAAGTTGTACCCAATAAAAATCTTACCTTAAAAGGCGGAGCCATTGCACCTTGGGCTAAATCAGATTCACTTTATTATAACCAAACCTTAGAAGCATTAGGAAAAACTTATGGTTTCAAACTCACAGATCAGTGGTGTGAACTCTCTCATGAAGCACAACAGGCTATTCTCTACGGTACAAAAAGAAATGAAATTTCTTTTATCTACAAAAATAATTCTGGTTCACATAAAATGACTCAACCTTTTGAAGGAGTCATCCCCAATATGGAGAGACGCTGGAAGAAAACTGATTCTGCTTGGTCGCGTGAAGAAATTGAGCGTTATATGTCTTCTTCCCCTTGTTCAGCCTGTCACGGTTATCGTTTAAAACCAGAGGCACTCGCTGTAAAAATCCATGGGATGCATATTGGGCAAATATCAGATCTTTCTATTCTCAAAGCAGATGATTGGTTTGCCAATATTCATCAATATCTCACGGAAAAACAACGCAATATTGCGGTACGTATTTTAAAAGAAATTCGCGAACGCTTAGCTTTTTTAAATCATGTAGGATTGGAATATCTCACCTTATCTCGAAATTCAGGGACGCTTTCAGGGGGAGAAAGTCAGCGCATTCGATTAGCCTCTCAGATTGGTTCTGGTCTTACAGGAGTCCTTTATATTTTAGACGAACCATCTATCGGTTTACACCAACGTGATAATGAACGTCTTTTGGAAATGCTGCGCCATTTACGCGATCTTGGTAATACAGTCATTGTCGTTGAACATGATGAAGATGCCATTCGCACAGCAGACCATGTTGTCGACATGGGCCCTGCTGCAGGCATTCATGGTGGTGAAATCATAGCGCAAGGAACACCACAAGAAATTATAGAGAATCCAGCTTCTCTCACAGGCCAATATCTTTCAGGAAAAATGGTGATTAGACTACCGACAGAGCGACGCAAAATATCAAAATCGAAAACCCTTAAAGTCATCGGCGCCAAAGGCAATAACCTTAAAAATATCAGTGCAAATATCCCTCTTGAAACCTTCACATGCATCACCGGTGTTTCTGGAGGGGGAAAATCAACATTTCTTATTGAAACGCTTTTTAAAGCAGCATCCCATCAGATCATGGGTAGTCATCACAGTCCTGCCAGCTATGATAAAATTGAAGGCTTAGAATTTCTTGATAAAGTCATTGATATCAACCAATCCCCCATTGGGCGCACCCCACGCTCTAATCCCGCAACCTATACAGGTGCTTTTACACCGATTCGTGACTGGTTTGCCGAACTTCCAGAATCAAAAGCCCGTGGTTATAAAGCGGGGCGTTTTTCATTTAATGTTAAAGGAGGACGCTGCGAAGCCTGCCAAGGTGATGGAGTCATCAAAATTGAAATGCACTTTTTACCAGATGTCTATGTAACTTGCGATGTCTGTAAAGGAAAGCGCTATAATCGAGAAACACTAGAAATAAAATTCAAAGGACAATCTATCGCCGATATTTTGGATATGACAATCGAAAAGGCTGAGGAATTTTTCCACGCTGTTCCGGCTATTCATCATAAAATGGAAACCCTCATGAAAGTAGGATTGGGTTACATAAAAGTAGGGCAGCAAGCGACCACGCTTTCTGGTGGAGAAGCACAACGTGTCAAGCTTGCAAAAGAACTTTCACGCAAAACAACGGGACGTACACTTTATATTTTGGATGAACCGACAACAGGTTTACATTTTCATGATATTTCTAAACTTCTTGAAGTTCTCCATGAACTAGTCGAGCAAGGCAATACTGTCATCGTCATTGAACATAACCTTGACGTTATCAAGACAGCCGACTGGATTATTGATTTAGGCCCAGAAGGTGGAGATCGTGGAGGTGAAATCGTTGCAATTGGACGTCCTGAAGACATTATTAAGGTTCCCGCTTCCTATACGGGAAAATTTCTAAAAGATGTTTTACGGCGCCAATCTTTCTACAATTCCAACTTTTAAAAAGGCTTACCCTTAAAAATACAGCATACGAACAAAACCTGTACTTTTATTGTTGCCTCTAAATTAATGTCTTATGCCAGTGCAGCAGCATGTTTAAAACAAAGACTGAAATGTTTTTTAGCGCTTTATAAGCTGTTTCGGTTTTCGTATTATCAATAGGAACGCGCGCATAATGGCATATCTTTTCTCCTGTTTGTTTATATCTGAAACGACCAGACAGTCTAATTTGGGAAGAATACAAAGTCTTAAGGATATAAAAAAGTTTTCATCTTTTCCATCTCCTTTTAATTCATCTTGATTTTGACGATTTTCAAAAGCATCCACAGCAAGATCTTATAATGCAGATTGCACATCGCTTTACACTTTTGTTTATCACGTTCTTTAATAAGATCAGGCTCCTCACGAAGGGATAGAACGCCCCAAACGGAATAATTTGCGTTGCCACTTCCAGACGCTTATTTTAAAAAAATATTTCTCAATGCTCTAAAGCCCATTTCACGACATCCCCTGAAATGGCATTTTGATACATCAATTATTGTACACCAACATCTTTATGCTTATAGCAGGATAAATCGTCGCTATCATGATATTTACCAATATTTGCTACTCTCCATTGCTACCTCAAAGCCCTTACATTTGAAATGTCATTCATTATCGGCATTTTATTTCTCTCTTAACCGTTTTTATCCGCACACTCATACGATTAGGATATATAAAGATATTGTTTTGATTGATTGACAATAAAAAGATCTAAAATGAGAAAATCTCATGCGATTAAAATTTCTCATTCAATATGAGAAACGTTTAATTATCTTTATAAGTCAATGTATTATTCAATAAAAAAGAAAAAACTCTCTTATTATATTATTATCTTAATTCTATACAAAAAATTGTAAGATTTTTTTCCAAAACAACAGCATTGCGCTTTATTCTACAAAAAACTCTCCTTCAAGAGCATAGAGTAGTATCATTGTTTTCGAGTTTTTGTGCACAAAGTATCTGTTGGACATCTTAGAGTTGTCAATATAATGTGATCCAGTCTAAAAAGACAAAATAACGTTGGAGATAATTTCAGCATGAAAAAAATTGAAGCCATTATAAAACCTTTCAAACTTGATGAAGTAAAAGAAGCGCTTCAAAAAATTGGATTACATGGTATTACAGTAACAGAAGCGAAAGGTTTTGGTCGTCAAAAGGAACATACAGAACTTTATCGTGGTACGAAATATGTTGTTGACTTTCTCCCTAAAGTAAAGATTGAAATTGTTGTATCCGATGAAAAACTGGAACAAACTGTTGATGCAATACGCAAAGCAGCACAAACAAAACATATAGGAGATGGAAAGATATTTGTCTTTTCCATTGATGATGCCATTCATATAGGCACTGACGAAACTGGGATCGATGCTCTTTAATAAACAACGAAAAATTCACCTTTATTACCCTCAACGCCATATTAAGGAAATTGAATATGACAACCGCATCAGATATTATCAAACAGATTGCAGACAACGAAATCCGTTTTGTTGATTTACGTTTTACTGATCCACGAGGAAAATTGCATCACATTACAATGGATATCGCAGAGATCAGCGAGGATACCTTTAGTGATGGTGTTATGTTTGATGGTTCTTCAATTGCTGGTTGGAAAACAATTAATGAATCTGACATGGTTTTAATGCCTGATCCCAAAACAGTGCATATTGATCCTTTTTTTGCTCAGTCTACTTTGGTCATATTTTGTGACATCGTTGATCCTGTCTCTGGTGAGTTTTATCGTAGAGATCCTCGTTCTATCGCCAAAAGGGCTGAGGTTTATATGAAATCTTTAGGTATTGGAGATACAATCAATATAGGCCCAGAAGCAGAGTTTTTTATTTTTGATGATGTGCGCTATAAAACAGACCCTTACAATACAGGATTTAAACTCGATTCAAGTGAACTTCCTTCCAATGATGATACGGAATATGAAACAGGTAATCTAGGACATCGTCCACGAATGAAGGGAGGCTATCTTCCTGTCCCACCAATTGATTCCTGCCAAGATATGCGTTCTGAAATGCTCACAGCACTCAAAGATATGGGGGTGCAGGTTGAAAAACACCATCATGAAGTAGCAGCGGGTCAACATGAATTGGGGATTCGTTTTGATACGCTTGTTCGCGAAGCTGATAAGATGCAAATTTTTAAATATGTCGTGCATCAAATAGCAAACAGCTATGGAAAAACAGCAACTTTTATGCCAAAGCCTATTTTTGGTGACAATGGCTCAGGAATGCATGTCCATATGTCCATTTGGAAAGATGGAAAACCCATTTTTGCGGGAAATGAATATGCCGGACTCTCAGAAACATGTTTATTTTTTATTGGTGGTATTATTAAGCACGCAAAAGCAATCAATGCCTTTACCAATCCATCCACAAACTCCTACAAGCGCTTAGTTCCTGGTTATGAAGCTCCCGTCCTTCTTGCCTATTCGGCACGTAATCGTTCTGCTTCTTGCCGTATCCCAATGAGTTCTTCGCCAAATTCAAAACGCGTAGAAGTTCGTTTTCCAGACCCAACAGCAAATCCCTATTTAGCATTTGCAGCCCTCTTAATGGCTGGTCTTGATGGCATCAAAGACAAAATTCACCCTGGACATGCTATGGATAAAGATCTTTATGATCTTCCCTTAAAAGAACTTAAAGAAATCCCTACCGTTTCGGGAAGTCTGCGTGAAGCGCTTGAAGCGCTCGACAAAGATCGTAGCTTTCTAAAAATGGGAGATGTTTTTGATGATGATCAGATTAATTCCTTTATTCAAATAAAGATGCAAGAAGTCTTGCGTTACGAAACAACGCCTCATCCTGTTGAATTTGATATGTACTATTCTGTTTAAACAATCAATACGTATTCTTTTGATTTTCAAAATGGAGGAGAAAGCCTCCATTTTTGTGGATATCTGTCTCATGCCAGAGCATAAGAAGCTTTTTTCTCATCTGCTTTTCCTTTATAATCATTTTGGATTTTTTCAAATTAATTAATAAGGTTTCTAATGCGAATTTATTTTCTCGTTCCCGTTTTTTTATACATGATAACTATCGCACCGATAGCGCAAGCGAGTCCCATGAAAAACCCAATATTTCGTCTCTTTGAAGAAGAGATATTAGTTTACAGTGAAGCTCTTCAAAACGCCGATGCGAATGTTATTTTAAATGCTATCCCTCCCGAAATCATCAACAGCTTAACCGCTCAAAAAAATCTTAGTCAATCACAATTTCGGCTAATCATGAAAAGCCAAATTGAACAGTTGGCAGAACATTATAAAATTGAAAGTGTACACATCAATCAAGAGCAAAGACGTGTAGGCGAACTTGATAATGGTGTTCTTTATTTTGTTATACCGGTAGAGTTTGTAACGACAACGAATTCTGGACAGAAATGCTCTATTCAAACTGAGATTATCGCCCTATTTGACCATTCCCAATGGTATTTTATCCATGGGAATGAAGAAGCACTCTTAAACATAACAACTGAGGCATTTCCTGGACTTGAAAAAATTAAAATCAACCCTCTAAAAATTACAAAAATACTGTAATGGGAATAAAAACACACTGAAAAAAAAACTATAAACAAGTTGTAACAATTGTAGCAGCAGCTTTAAATTCAACTTTTTTATGAGCACGACACACCATTGCTTCCTTATCCGTTCCCCATTGTTCCATCATCCAATCTTCATCTAAATGGGCAATAGACCAAGCATAATCCGAATCAATTTGTCCCGCAGCAACCGCAAAAGCAATAAGAGCAGATCCCGTTAAAGTTGTCATCGTATGAAGTGCAGAAAGCATATAAGGAGACTCAACGCGACGCAAATAATGACTCACGGCTTGAATGGCTTCTGGTGATTGTTCCACATGCATCAGCCCTTCTGTCAAATAAAAGCGTGCGCCTAATTTTTCTTCTGCCCAATCCAATAAAGGATCCCATTGCTCAGATTGTTTTTGCACCAACTCTTTAGGGGTTTGTGCACGATAAAAGATCATATCACAAGCAACAAAACGCAATAAATCTTCAAAAACAGCCTGCATATCATCAGCGATACCATCAATAACAGTATTAACCAGACGCGTCATCGGCATTGTTGCTGGATCAATAACGTTCTTTTGGCTCTCAAATTCTTGAGCAATGAATTCAGCAAACACTTGCGTTGGTACAAGAAAATGACGCTTTGCGGGTGTTTTAACGGGACGTTCATCTAATAAGATCGTAAAGCCTCCCTCCTCACAAGAAATTTTTACTTGCTGATAAAACCGTTTAGGATGAGGTTGGCATGAAAGATTTTGAGTCTTTTGGACAGAACTATTTTTATTCAAAGGACTATCAAAATAATTCAAAATTTCACGCATATTGTTTCACCTCTGATATTTCAAAAAAAATGACTTGTTTTCAAAGCTCTCTATATCTGATTTAAGATTTAAATTGATTTTTTCCCTATCTTACAAAAAGAAAAAAGATCTCACCCATCCAAATCTGATTTTAAAATATATCCTTTATTGGACAAACAAAACAATCATCTTCTCCATATATTCTAAAAACAGTTGTTAGAATAATTTTTTAAAAGAATTTGTTTTCTTATACCTTGCCTTTAGAAATATTAATTCGAAACAAACATTGATTAAAACGATTCAAGATTATATTCAATTTGACTTAAAGCATCTTAAGCAAGTAGTATCGCTGGTAATTGCAGATATAGAAGCGCTTGAAGCATTAGGTGTTGACGCTTATTTGGCAGGGGCTAAGGATTATATCCAAAATAATCTTGGAAAACCGAAAACCTCACAGTCACGATTTAATTTTTCAACATCACATTATGCACAGCGCGTTATTGGGGGATTAAATCGTTGAATTTCTTAAAAGGACGGTTATTCTTATTTACCTTTGCCATTCTCGCATTGTTTTCCATAAGTTGGTTATTATCTAAGAATTTGGTGAGCAATATACCTGTCATGCATGCGGTTGGACTGAGGTTGTGTGCGACTGCTGCTGCCTTATGGTTGATGGCATTTTTTCGTGAGAAAGCTGTTTTCAGATCCCTCCCCTTGCTTTCCGTGATACCTTCTTTTTTAATTCTATCGGTGTTAGGATTTTTGCTATATTTTATCTGCAGTTTTGAGGCATTAAAATCACTCAAAGCCAGTGATTTAACCATGGTTTTAGCCACTATTCCAGGCATTACCTATCTATTGGGAATACTGACGAATAGCCTTATGTTCTCATGGTTCAAGCTTATCGGTATGATCATTGTCAGTGTAGCAGCTATCGCATTTAATATAAACAGTGTAGAGAGTGAATCTTACAGCCTAATAGGAATAGATCTTGCTTTAATAGCAGCTCTTTCTTACTCTACATACGGTTTATTGTCTAAACGTTATCTTAAAAATTTACCTTTGCTCACCTCATTGGCTTGGATCACGACAATTTCTGCAGCATCGTTTATGCCATTATTCATTTTTGATCCCACCCCACTCTTCTACCTTAAGTTAGAAGATATATTGAAAATATTGATTTTAGCAACTGTTTGCTCAGCACCCGTTTACGTATTGTACCAAAAAGTTTTAGCTGAGGGAGGCGTATTATATGCCAACACTATTGGCGTATTATCTCCTTTTGCAGTGGTTGCATGTGAATGGATCATCGGCTCAAGCCCTTCTCTCAATATGATCAAAATAATTGTTATGATGATGGCTGTTATAGGGATGTTACTCTTATTTATAGATGCATCAAAGGTATCTAAATGGCAACAGAAACGCCATTCCCAAAATTCCAAATTTAATGAGGAAATAAAATGAAAAAACTCGCGTTAGTTTGCCAACGCAATGCAAAACTACCCTTTATATTTGAAGCAGCACAAGCCGCTAATATCGAATTAGTCATGATCTATGATACCGCTGAAAGCGCTCCTATTCAGCTACCTGCAGCAGTCACTTCAACTTGGCAACTTCCTATTTTTGATAATCCAGAGGCAGCTCTAGACGCTTTTGCATCAGGTGTCAAAGAACGCAATATTCGTGGGATTATGACCCTGCGTGAAGAAGCCATCCTATGGATCGCTTTGGCTGCCCAAAAAATCAATGCTCCAAGTATTGAACCAGAAGTAGCGGCATTATAACCCGAAACAAATATCTCATGCGTCAAGCTTTTGCTAAAGCAGGGCTTAGAACACCAAGATTTCTTTATATAGATAATCCAGAAGACCTATCACAAGCGCATGCCTTAGACTATCCGCTCGTCATTAAACCCATCTCTGGATGGGCAAGTACAGGCGTAATGTTAGCTAAAAATTCCCCCGAACTTCCTGATCTCATTAAAGCAGTATGGAATGTTCAGCATAAAGACATGGCACGTTTTAACAATGCAAATAAACCTTTAGGTTTAGTAATAGAACAGTATTTGCCAGGAAAAGAGTTTGTCGTAGAATGTTTTGTTGATACAGCAGGTGTACATGTTCTAGCAGTTGGCGACAAAGGACAACCTGAAGGACCATGGTTTGAAGAAACAGTTTATCGTCAACGCTGTGATCTAGATGATCCTATCGTTATTGCTTTATGTGAGGTTGCATGCTCTGGGGTGAAAGCTCTTGGTATAAATATGGGTGCTGCCCATGTAGAGTTACGCCTAGATGCCAATAACTTACCTTATATCATTGAGATCGGTGCTCGCATCGGTGGATCGGGTGTCTCCCATTTTATTGTGGAGCAAGGTACAGGAATTTCATTTGCAAAACTTTGTATGAATGCCGCTTTAGCTGAACAAACCCCCGACCTTCCTGATATACTCCCAGCTAAAAAAGTGGCTGCAAATTACATTATTCCTCTTCATGGGTATGGACGCTTTTCTGGATTTTCAGGTCTCGATAAGGTTGCACAACATCCTCAAACCGCCAGAACAATAATTTTCTTTGAAACTGATCATATCTCACCACCTCCACTCCACCAGCATTTGGTGGATATCCTGGTTTTATTTTCTCTGTTCATGCCTCAGATCAAGAAGCACGCGATTACCATAAATGGCTTGATGATACCTTAAGTATTATATGGAAAACCGATATTTAAACAACCTAATAAAGATATTTCTACTTACTCTTAATGTTGATATGAATCTTATCAATACAGGAAAAATCACAATGCGCTTTCCTAAAACTTCGCAAAAGCCTTCTCCTTAAAGGAAATGTTGAACTTGATAGTGATAATTGATCCATAACTTTCCACACTCTCCCTCTAAAAGAGAGGTATTTACACACACTCACATGTTTTTAAAATGCTTCTTACAGTCTATAAAGCGAAGTGGAAATCTAAAGCTGTGCATTTTACGCATCACCCTTCTTTGCTTAACAGCAAAAGCCCCCAATTAAAAATCAATATCCTCCTTCCTGTTATACTTGATGTTCACCTCCTCAAACCACGGTGTTTTACAGCATAATAGGATAACAGTACTACTATTTTAAAAAGCTGATGACGAATGCACCTCATATATTTGTAGCACAAAAAACACAAACAGATTTAGAGTTTCATTGACAATTTTATGAAAACACATGGATTATTAAAAAAAAAGATTTTATTAAAAATGATAACGCAATCCACCAGAAAAGCAAACGCCAGAAAAGCCTGCCTTGGTTAGCTTATGCTGATAGCTAAGATTACTGTGAAGTGTAACTTTAGAAGAAAATTGTGCATTAATCCCCAAACCTGCTTCTAAAGAAGAACCAAAAGCCCCTAACTGGAAAACATCTTTTAGATGAACAAACTGCTTTTCACCAAAACGATGGGCAAGATGAATATTGCCATTTAAAGAAATAATACGATCCTTTTCATATGCCGTAAATGTTTTTCTTAAATACCCTCCAATACGCATCAACCATTGATCTGCTTTTTTCATCTCAACATCAACTCCATCAATATCACGAAACTTATCAAATTGAAGATGTTGATAAATAAGCTGGATCTGCGGATCAAAAAGAAGACCTTCCTGTCCTATCATAAACACTTTACCAGCAGACAACGAAACGCTCAGAGGATTTACTTTTAATGTCGCCGTCTTACCCCAAGCATGAGTAAGCACATCGCCTTTAAACAAACCATAAGATAAAAGACCATCTCCATAAAAACCCGTATTGTGTTCCACACTACCGTATACCGTAAATGTCCATTTATTAAACGGACTCTTTTGACTTTGTTCCACGTTACGAGGTTGTAAGGAAAGCTTTCCATAGGTTCCCATAATCCCAAAAGATATCGTACTATATGCCCTCTCTATTGTTTTGAGTAAAATATCTGTTTCTATAGCGTTATAATCAACATTCCCATCATACCCGTATTCCAGGAGAGACAAATCTGTGACATAACGATAACTCCCACCGTAACCATAAACAGATAATGCAAAATTCTCTTTAACTTTTAACAACTTACGAGAAATAGACCGCGTAGCTTGCAACTGCTTTTGTTGATTACTAATATCCATCATCCCAACATGAAACAAAGCATTTTGTAACAGAAGATAGGTCGGAACTTGTGGAACAACTTCTCTGATCTTTAACTTAGAATGAGGAAGATTAGCCTCCCCTAAAGCAGGCTGAATATATTTACTTTCAAGGCGGAAATCCCAAAAATCTCCCTCTCCCTCCACCAATCTTTGAGAAGTTTGTGCTTGTCCAAGAGAAGAATCTGGACCATAGGCATGAAGATAATATTGGTAAGGCAACCCCTCTACTGCAATATAAGCACGATTTAACTGAAAAGAATCCTCTGTTGCTTTTCCAGAAACCTGAATAAGTGAAATACTCTGAGCATTTTCACTGGTTGCCATTTCTCCCTGATTTCCTACAATAAATTGCACATAAACTGTCGTTTTTCCAGAAACATCACCCTGTATCAAAAGCCGATCAGTCTTTTTATTATCAAGAGAACCATCACGCCTGAGATAGGTATTGAGATAAATATCCGCACTATCTTGCGCACTATAAACTTCTTTCTCTCCCTTTCCAATATAAAGTGTCTGATACATGTGAAACATTGGTTTTTCAAAAGCAATAAAACTATCAGAAAGTTTTACAAATGAAATAAATGAACTCGTATGATTTGCAACGTGCGAATCTATCTCTCTTCTTCTTGTCAAAAACCATTTTGATCCTTTTGTCAAATAAAGCTCAGCAATAGAATTGTCGGCAACACGAGTCCCTCCTATCAATGAAGAAGAAGCAGCCAAAATCGCGACAGCCCCCTCTTTTTCAGCTGTTAATAATAAATCACCAGAAATTTTAGTGCCTTCTGTTACAGCAATATAACTCCGGCTATTATTATTATGAATAGCTGTTCCAGCAGGAACCTCAAAAACCGTCCTTTTCAAAAAAATAAGTCCTTGTTCGTATGCATTATTTTCCCCTCCCGTTTCAAAATACATACCATGATTGTTCCCTATTACCTTAATCGTTGTATCTTCAATATTAACCCGCGAAATTAAAATATTTTCTCCCCAGCCAACACCAGATTGTGTGTTAAAATCCTGTCCAACTGTTAAAACACGAACATCCGTAGAAACAATATTCGTATTTTTTAAATAAACAGAGCCCTGCTGTTTCACATTCAAAACTGTATGCGCAATTTTTTCATTTATATTTTCTCTATCTTTTGTTTTCTGACGTTTTGAAGTAATGGTAACACCATCTAAAGTTGCACGCCCCCCTCTCCCCACATAAAGCGCAGCGGCATCATTCACATCAATAAATCCACCTTTCATCTGAATACCCGCATCAGCCGTAACGAAAAGAGCACTCTCTTGACCAATCCCCTGACCTTCCACTTTAATTTTTGTATTCGTCAACCTAACAGATGCTCCTACCTTCTCTGCATAAGCAGCGACCTGAGTAGCTTCAATTGTTCCATGATTGACCTCAATTATTCCACGATCAGCTTTAAGACCTATTGACACATTTTTAAAAGCTGAATCGCTCAAGACAATTTTTCCTCCTCGTGATACAACAGCCCCATAAATATCTTCTATACTCGCAGTACCTTCAACCTCTATACGCATTGCCTGAATAACTGTATTAAGCTCCTGTACACTTATAGCAGCAGGCAAAGTTAGAATCCCCTCCTCACTCTTTGGTTGAACAGGTGCCGTGAATTTATATATTTTATTACTAATTGTATGCTTTGCACCATCACTGCATTCATAAGGTAATTTGCTTTCGTCACATGAGAGTGATATAAATGAGCGAGAATGTGCCTTAATATTTGTGTTTAACAAAAAAGAAAAAATAGCTGCTGTAAAAACGCACGAATACAAGCGATTATGAAATACCTTGATTATCATTGCTTTTCAAAACTTTCTTTTTTCAACAAAAACGCGGGCAAAACAATAAACAACAAATTAAGCACAATAAGAACAAAACAAACAAAGTTATTTTGTTTTTTTCTGATAAATGATAGCATTTTTATAATATGTTTTGTATTTTATGTAAAGAAAGAACAAAAAATTTAAAAATATCATTGAAGATGGCAATTTCTTTAAAGATTCACCCCCCCAAATGCTGAGAGCTATGGCACAAAGCACCAGAAAATTAATCTCAAAAAAACGCGCCGAAATGTAAACTTTAAGGAGATATAATATTCAATTTATCTCATTTTCCAAAAATAAAAATACAACAAAATGAGAATAATTTTTAAGATTAAAATGATCAAAATATATTAATAAAGTATCACGCGATGAGATACAGTAAAATCTATAACTGCATCATTTTTTCAACCACAATAAAAATCCAAAAAAACTTTCACTGAAATATAAGCGAATGTACACAATTTCTACATTAAATCAGTACTATTGAAAAAAAACTATTTATTATCGTTAAAGTAGCTATGTTAGCAAAACCATTTTTTGCCACTTTTTATATCAAAATAAATTTCTAAATATTCCCCGATATTATCATCTGACAATAACACTATTGCACTCTCAAAGCCGATGAATATCACTATATCAAGAGGTAAAAGAACTGTATTTTCTCTCGCTTCTCCATAATATTTCATTCAATTATTGCTTTAAAGATGAAAATTTCACTTTTTCAGAGCTTTTTTTATTTTCTGGCATTTTTTATCATTCTCAAGTCGTAACATCAAATCTCGCTCTTGCTTTGTCGAATTGGTTAAAGCAAAAGTATCATTGTCCATAACCTGTCCCGCTACCATTAAATTAACTAAAAATGAATCACTTCTCGGCACTGATGAAAAATAAATTCCCTTTAAATCTTGCAATTTGTACCGATAACCTGCTTTAGTCATGCACTCATAAACTGCAGTAAACTCATTTGCACGCGAATCCATATTTTCAGAAGAAGCATAGATTGGTTTCCAGCCACATTTTGACAATACTTGTTAGACCACAGACTTATTAACACTGGGCTTTCCCATAATGTTAGCGTCGATGGAGGAAGTTTGCTAACACATCCAGCAAAATTTTATAAAACTATAGCACTTAATAATTTCAATATTTTTTTCTCGTACGTAAAACAACTTTAGAGAGCATAGAGATCGTACATCGAAAAAGCAATCTCGCCTCGCCCCCCTGCGAGAATAAGAAATATGAGGATTTGATTATAGCAACCTCAACTTAAGGCTGACATTCGGGTTGTTCTTTGTGCTCTTCACAATGTGGACTATTCAAACGCCTCTCTACACTTCGCTGAGGAATAACAGCATCCGGCTGACAAATTGGAAGATTTTCATATTTCTCTTTCTCACACCATTTTACCCTTCCCACTTTATCCTGAAAACCCGCTTGTATCATGCATACACTGACAGTTTCCTCTTCATTGAATCGCTCATTCATACTTTTGTCTGTATTAAGACGCCCATCTAGATACTGCATTCCACACTCCAACAAAGCTTTTTTAACCTCAAGTTGATCTGCACCAGACTTTTCCCATGTATCTACAGCCGTTCGCGAAGGCTGTTCTGGGTAACACCCAGCCATAACAAATAAGGTTATCCCGCTTAATAATTTTAAAATCTGCTTCATTTTCCTATCCTTGAATAATTTTAATATCACGAAACAATCTATAAATTATTTTACATGCTGCGTTTTCATTTCCAAAACAATGATAGACATTCTCACTCTTTTATCTTTTTCTGATGATTATGCCACTTGGTATTGTATCAAAAATACAGTAAAATTACTACTAAAATCATATTCTATCAATGTTATGCTTATAATTACTCTCAATATTTTAATTACAATTAAAATAGATATTTTTATAAATTGTTGCACCTACATTTATAGCTCCCATAGATAAATAGCGTCGGGATAATTGGTTGAGAAAACAATCTCGCACAAGCATGGGAACACATGGAGGTGGGGATTGTAATTTCCAAAAACAGCAAAACTTAAGGTTGGCATTTACGGCTATTTTTATATTTTTTACAAAACGGGCTGGTTAAGCGCTTCTTGACACTACGCTGGGGGATGACTGCATCTGGACGACAAATGGAAAGGTTTTCAGCTCTAAAAGTATAACATGGTCCTCTCGCTCTTGCTACCTCTTCATCTTTATAGCGGAACCCTGCTTGGAGCATGCAAGCATAAATTTTTGCTTTTGCATTAATGCTATTTTTTCTGTTTTCTGGATCGACATTATAAGGGGCTGGCATGCCACATTCTAGCAAAGCTTTTCCTATCTCAATAAAATCTGCTCCTGGCTTCTCCCACGCACTCAAATACCCTCCAGGAGTTTTATTAAACTAACATCCTGCAATACCTACAAAGTTACAGCACCTAATAGCTTTAGAATTTGTTTCATTTTTTACTCCATGATCTAATTCAAGGTTTTTGTTCTAGATGAGATGAGCCGTAAAGTATCCTACACTTATTTCCCGCATCTCCAAAGCAAGTATGAAGATTGTAAGAATCTGTGAACATTTTCCATGGTTCTTTCCACCAGTTGCTGCCACCAGGTATTGTCTCGTAAGTATAGCCATTGCCGCCAATCCATCGGCTTACAAAATCATATTTATTCCCATCAAAGCCAACACTGATTT
Organism: Bartonella sp. B1098; assembly: GCF_944896145.1. Taxonomy (NCBI): domain Bacteria; kingdom Pseudomonadati; phylum Pseudomonadota; class Alphaproteobacteria; order Hyphomicrobiales; family Bartonellaceae; genus Bartonella; species Bartonella sp. B1098. The sequence continues at coordinate 202,408 of NZ_CALYLP010000003.1, forward strand.
GTTTGTCATCACTCACCTAACCTAACAGACCTGCTGCAACCAAAGCATTCACCGCTGGTCCATAGAAACTGATATTCGTGTTTTCGTTAGTTATCCCGTGAACACCTTCTTGTTTGAAAGAATACAGCGCATTAAAGCCTGTCAAACTGCCACGACTATGGCATCAAAATGCGATCCTGTATTACCGTAGATATACACCAGATCTTTTGCTTCTTGTGTTGAATTGCTCACCCCCCCAAAGTTATTTTTCAAAAATTTTTGGTATCCCGCAACCATAAACCGTTATATCGTCTTTTTTGGCGATGATGGTAATATTTTTCCCATTGAGAAAAGGTCCTTGATGTTCAAAACCTTCCTCATTTTGTGATTTCCCCTCACTCCCGTATATCGAAACAAAATCCCTTATCCAAATCAACACAAAACCCTTTTCATACGTCTGTAAATGGCTGCTATGATGGTCTGTCATGTCATCAATCGTCACGCTTTGTCCTGTCTCGTTGATATCTTGATCTGCAATCATATGAGAAGCAGTAACTATAGCTTCTTTTCTTGCATCCACGCCAATATTGCCCGTCGCTCCAAGAATGGAGGAAAACATTGTAGTATGCGATTGAAATGTATTGGAAGATTTCTGATGCAAGAAACAATTTTCTAAGGATTGTTCTTGCTGATCATACTTCTTTTGTGCACCTTTGATGATAATATTGCATAATTTTTGACCTCAATACAGTTGCAAAACGCATTTGGTCCTCTATCCACTTATGATAAAAATTAGCCCTGTATCGATATTATTAATTTTGTAACAAAAATCCGCAAAAAACAGTCAATGAAATATAAGTTTATAAAAAAGTAAGGCTTGCTTCCTACTATTTTGATAGCCATAACAGTATCGTGAAAAAATAGTCACACACCCACCGTTTTCTTAGATTGACTCTTCTATGAGATTGTATTGTGATACCTTACTGCTTCTTTATTAAAGCTTTTGCAAACACAATAGTACAATGCCCCAATGACTCTGTTATCTGCATTTTCTACCTACACCAATTCTCTTTGAGAAAACGAGCAGATTGTTTTCAGTTTAGATTATCCCAATCTTTGGAAGATAACAATCGAATGCCCGTTCTTCTGAAGACGTCCATTCTTTCTTTTTAATTTATAATCTTTGTTTTATTGCAGTTTTTTTGCTTAAAATTGTAAAGCTTAAGGACATAGAAACAAATAACAAGCCAAGCAATCCAACCAACACCAACAATTAAAACTGGTCGCGTCTCATCAAAGCACCATAAGAGAATAAAAATAAAAACCATAAATAAAATAGAAAAAATTGATCCCATCGGCCAAAATGGAATGGGAAAGTTTAAAGCATTCTGTACTTCTTTAGGCATCTTAATTCGCATAAAAATTTGCGAAAGTAGAATCATCATCCAAACAAAAACTGTCGCAAATGTTGCCATTGCTGCAATAAGAAAAAAAAGCTTTTCATGATAAAAATAATTAAGGACAGCACCAAGAAGAAAAATAGTGAAGATCATCAAAATAACAAAAACTGGTATACCGTTTTTTGATAAATATTGAAATTTCTTTAAAGCATAACCCTCCTGCGATAAACCATGGATCATACGACAAGCACCATACATTCCACTATTCATTGCCGAAATAGCCGCTGTAACAACAACAATATTTAAAATATTTGCTGCATATGAAATCCCAAGATTTTCAAAAATGGATACAAAAGGACTATCCATAAGACCAATCTCATTCCAAGGATAAAGAGACATTAAAATAGCTAATGTCATGATGTAAAAAAGCAAAATACGAAATGGAGTAGAATTAATTGCCTTTGAAATCGTTTGATGAGGGTTTTGAACTTCCATGACTGCCATGCCAATGATTTCTATACCACCAAAAGCAAAAACAACAACACTAAAGCAAGCTAAAAAACCAAACCAACCATTGGGGAAAATACCACCATTCTTCCATAAATTATGAACAGTAACAGTAGAAGAATGAGCATCTTCACCCCACCCCCAAAAAATAATTGCTATGCCTAAAATAATCATCGCAATGATAGCGATCACTTTAATAGAAGACAGCCAAAATTCTAGCTCACCATAGACTTCTACAGCAGCTAAATTAATACCTGTAATGATGAGTGTAATACTCAGTGCCCATACCCAAGGAGCAACATCAGGGTACCAAAACCCCATATAAGTGGCAAAAGCTGTAATATCAGCCAAACCAACAAGAATCATCTCAAATACATATGTCCACCCCGTTAAAAAACCTGCCAATGGCGATATGTAATTTGCCGCATAACGCGCAAAAGAACCAGGTAATGGGTTATGAAGGATCATCTCTCCTAAAGCCCGCATAACCATAAAAATAGCTAAACCAGAAATACAATAGGCAATCAAAACACTGGGCCCCGCAAGCTTAATTGCTTGGGCTGATCCATAAAAAAGACCTGTTCCAATAGCAGAGCCAAGAGCTAAAAAAATAACTTGGCGCTTACTCATCCCTCGTTTCAGTTCATTTCTTGCCATTACTTTCCTTCTTTATTAAAATGTTGGTGAAAATCCACACCACAATAAACAGCTTTATGATAAATAAAGTCTCATGTTTCTTTCACGAATATATTTCAAAAAACATCAAAAACCAGCCAGTCAAACGCTTTGCTCTAAACAATAAAAAATACTTATATGGCAAATTATACAGTTTTTATAATCTGCAATTTCGTATTATTTTATTGAAATAAAGTGATAATGAATTTTTTTATAATTGTCATTTAATTCATTTTGTATTCTCTGGTTTTTTACAAAGAAAATTAGCCTTAATGTGTAGTGTGAACTTTTAGGCTTCATTTCAGAGCACCGAAATAGAAGCCTAAAAGTTCATAACAAGCGCATTAACTATGCATACAATTAATTTTTGTGACTTTAAGCAAGTTCTCTTTGAGCCCATAAAACAAACTTTTTACGCCAATTGAAGAACTCAATCAATGATAAAGCGAATCTCGCCAATTTTTAAAAGTATGAGAAAGTGAATCTACAGCCCATCTTCTAAAGGCTCCAACAGCCTTAACGACAAGCTTTCCGATGAAAAAAAAATATACGGCAAAAATAGCATCTTTAACTGTTGGTCCAATAATATCTCCCTCCTTTCCTCTGGGAATTTGCCCTGAGATATTACTAAAACCTTTGTTTTTAGCCAAAACAAGAGGCTCTTTCTCTTGAGTCACCATCATAATAAAAATTTCCTCTGGAAAGCTACCTCTCCTAAAATTTGCATGAACCTCAAGAGTTTGTGAAAAACAAAAAAGAATTGTTATTAAAATACATAATCTAGTACTTTTAAACATTTATTTCTCCTTTTTTACTTAAAATACAAAAAATTAACTATAAAACTCATAAAGTATTAACAAATAAGAAGAATATAAAATTAAATTTTTATTTAATATAATGCATATAATATAATTTATAATTATAAAAACATAATATTACAATATATAATTTTTGGATATTATTTAAATTAAATTAAAAATCTCTGATAGAAATCATAAAGTATATTTACTTCAATTTTATAGATTATAAACTTATGATGATAAATTTAGATCACTATAAAGTAAAATATATATAGTTGGTTACAAACAGCAGATATATACATAATCGATTAAGTAATTGAAATATAGTATTGATTTTCTATATTTTTATATGAGGAAGTTTTAAAATATAATACCCACCCTTCCTCATTGACCTTAAAACAAATATCATTGAAAACTTAATGAAGGAAAATTTGTTTCTGGTAAAACAGATAATAAAGTCCCCTCACGCACAAGTATATGCGCTCGCTGAAGATCTGGAGCCAGATAGCGATCTTCCTTAAGTGAAGCAATATTTTTGCGTAAACATTCCATAACAGACTGCAAAAGAGTACTTGTTTTTAAAGGTGCACGATATTCAATTCCTTGTGCTGCAATAAGCGTTTCAATGCCAATAATTGTAAAAAGGTTTTCGCTCATTACCAATAACCGACGAGCACCATGGCAAGCCATTGAAACATGATCTTCTTGATTGGCTGAAGTTGGTGTTGAATCAACGGAAGCAGGATGAGCCATTTGTTTATTTTCAGACATTAAAGCTGCTGCTGTTACTTCAGCAATCATAAAACCTGAATTAAGACCTGCATTGTTGGCTAAAAAAGCTGGAAGACCATAAGAAACTGCTGGATCAACCATAAGAGCAATACGCCGTTGAGAAATAGCCCCTATTTCACACAAAGCAAGAGCAATCTGATCAGCAGCAAACGCTACAGGCTCAGCATGAAAATTGCCACCTGATACAACTTCACCATTCCTTAAAATTAATGGATTATCTGTAACAGCATTTGCTTCAATAATCAGTGTTTTTGCTGCTGCTTGCAAAATATCAAAACATGCCCCCATAACCTGTGGCTGACAACGTATACAATAAGGATCTTGTACACGCTCATCACCCCGCAAATGTGCTGCACGAATTTCTGAATCCTCTACAAGCTTTTCTAATGTTTTTGATACGGCAATCTGCCCATAATGTCCTCGTAAAACATGGATATCAGGATGAAATGGCGCTGTTGATCCCATGGTAGCATCTGTCGTTAAAGCCCCAGCCAACAATCCACCACACAATGCCCGATAAGCTCGGAAAAGGTTGGCAAGTGCAAGTGCTGTTGATGTTTGAGTCCCATTAATAAGAGCCAGACCTTCCTTTGCCTCTAAAATAATAGGGGATAATCCTGCTTTTTCTAAAGCAAGCGCTCCACTCATACGAATATTTTGAAAAAACGCTTCTCCTTCTCCTATCATAACAGCCGCCATATGAGCAAGTGGTGCAAGATCACCTGAAGCGCCAACAGAGCCTTTTTCAGGGATAACAGGAATAACACCCTTTACAAGCATATTTTCCAACAAATTTACCAATTCTAGACGAACTCCAGAGGCTCCTCTTCCCAAAGAGATAAGCTTTAAGCTCATCATCAAACGCACAATATTTTCAGCAAGAGGATCTCCTACCCCACAACAATGGGACAAAATAAGATTTCTCTGTAAAACAGTGACTTTGTCTGCACCAATTTTAATGGAAGCCAACTTCCCAAAACCAGTATTAATACCGTATACAGGCTCGCTTCCAGCAGCAATTTCAGCAATGCGCTGCGCTCCTTTCTCGATAGCTAAATGCGTGTCATGATGCAGCTTACTGATTGCACCATCAAAATAAATAGCTTCAAGTTCGCTAAGCGTTACCTCACCTGGTTTTAGTATAATCGTCATAATTTTCTTTCTTTATTTAATTAAAGTATAATTCTTAACATTATTAACCCTTCTATAAAATCTATAAAATAAAAAAATAATCATTCTTTGAATGAAAATGCTTTTTAAAGCCATTCCTTAGGATAAAAATAGCATGATATTGCTGCTATTCCCTAAAAATTAACAATTCCCTCTCATGCAATGCCTGTTTCAGTCCTATCTACGACGGACAAATACTTTTTATTCTTAAAAGGAAAAAACATGGTCTTCACAATAAGGTAAGGGGAGAGTGAAAACGATAGCGATCATAATCATCAGCTAATCCGTCAAACTTTTCACTTTGCCGTTGAACGTTTTGCAATGCAGGAATTCCCCCCTTCTTCATAATTGTTGATACCTATAATTCAAAAGCTTTTTATCCAATAGGTTAAGCATGACTTTTCAAGGAGGCTAAATGTGAACTGCCTCTTCTTTTTATAAGCTTGATACCGACACTCTTCTTTTCCTCAATTGTTATTTTCTACGTTCTGAAATAAAAAAATCCTACGAAAATAATATAATTTTCTGTAAAGAATAATTGATATGAATAGTGTTGATCTTTCATAAGATGACATTTATACTCTCGCTATTATTTTCATATCAACAAGTCACTTAAGCGTGCTAAAAACACAGAGAGATGTCAATCTATTAATAATAATAGCTGTTTATAAAATTCAAAATACTTTCCACCAGTAAGTTAAACCCTATATGATACATAAAATATCTGTGGAGACATCTTTATGTTAAATGTACAAACTTCTTCAATGTTTAAAATATTAAAAAAATTTTCAATCATTATTTTTTTGGCAGGGTTAATACCATTTTTAAGTGGCTGCGGATTTAACACGATACCAACAAATGAAGAAAAAGCACACGCCGCATGGAGTGAAGTACTCAATCAATATCAACGCCGTACAGATCTCATTCCCAATCTTGTAGAAACAGTTAAAGCTTACGCCGCCCATGAACAAAGCGTTTTCACAAATGTCATTGAAGCACGTGCCAAAGCAACACAAGTCAACATTAATGCAGATATGTTAAATAATCCGGAAATTATGCAGCAATATCTCAAAAATCAAGCCAATTTATCAAGTGCACTTTCGCGACTTATGGCAGTTGTCGAAAACTATCCAGATCTTAAAGTAAACCAAAACTTTCTTGCTCTTCAATCACAGCTAGAAGGAACTGAAAACCGTATCTCCGTTGCACGCCGCGATTATATTGAAACAGTTCGTGCCTACAACACGGCACTCAAAACAATGCCAACAATGATTTGGGCAAAATTATGGTTTCGTGACGCTAAACCGATGCCAACTTTTACCATCGATACGGATAGCCAACAAACTCCAAAGGTTAATTTTAATTAATGAAACCATTTCAACACTTTATACAACGTCGTTTTTTTCGACGTTTATGGGTTCCTTTAAGCATTCTATACTTAATCATTGCATTGGGGAATGTCTCTTACGCATACACTCAATTTCCTCCCTTAACCGGCTATATCAACGATATAGCTCATTTACTTGACCATGCAACAAAGAGAAATTTAACGGAAAAGCTTGCTACACTTGAAGAGAAAACAGGAGATCAAATTGTTCTTATAACGCTCCCTACTCTTTCGGGAAATGATATAGAAACTTACAGCAATTCTCTTTTTCGCACATGGAAGTTAGGCCAAAAACAAATCAATAACGGCGTATTAATCGTCATTGCGCCCAATGAACGTGAAGCACGTATTGAGGTAGGCTATGGTCTGGAAGGAGAACTAACAGATGCTATTTCCTCTGTCATCATTAATAGCTTCATGATTCCTCATTTTCGTGAAGGAAATTATCAAAAAGGAATTGTTGAATCGGTTCATGCAATTATCAAAGTAATCACACAAAGTGATGCAGATTTTTCTTTTCGACTCAAACAAAAAGCTAAAGCTGTTGAAGAACAACGTAAACAAGCTGCAAAAGAAGAAATGATTATAAATACAATCATGTGTTTCATTCTCTTTATAGCCATGGGGTTGCCCATTCTTGCTATGATTTTTGGTCAAAAAATAGGTCCACAAAAGTATCTTTGGATGGGTATTGTCTTCACACCTTGGTTTTTAAACTTAAATACGAGGGGTAGAGGTTCTGGTGGAATCTTTGGTGGACATTCAGGAGGAGGAGGATTCAGAGGTGGTGGTGGATCATCAGGTGGTGGTGGTGCAACAGGAAGATGGTAAAACGAACATAACGCGTTTTTTTAATAAAATTCATTACATTTCTCATTAAAAATTCATTGCATTTCTCATAAAGTGTCTCTTAATCTTACGCTTTTGTTATTTTTCTGATTACAATACAAACTCAAACATTAAGATAAATATTGCCAATGACATTTGAATTGAAACATAGGGATCGTAGTCACTTATCACATCATTTTAATGCAATTCTAGGGAATCCACCCGTTGAATGGAAAATAAGTGATTATTTGGTTGAATATCCTGAAGCGCTGCGTTACATGCAGGAACGTGTGGAAAAAATTCTTGCAAAAACGGCCCATGAACAGGTTTGGCTTCTTGAACACCCTTCCCTTTATACTGCGGGTACGAGTGCAGATAAAAAGGATCTTTTAGCGCCTCATTTATTTCCTGTTTACGAAGCAGGACGTGGAGGTGAATTTACCTATCATGGACCAGGACAGCGTATTGCTTATATTATGCTTGATCTTAAACGCCGAAAACAAGACATTCGTGCTTTCATTAGTGCATTAGAAGAATGGATCATACAGATGCTTGCAAGCTTTAATATTAAAGGCGAACGCAGAGAAGATCGCGTTGGTGTCTGGATTAAACAATCTCATAGCCCATCAAAACAAAATGATCTTTCTTCCGAAGATAAAATTGCGGCAATTGGCATTCGAGTGCGAAAATGGATAAGTTTTCATGGAGTTTCTATCAATGTTAATCCTAATTTAGCCCATTACTCAGGAATTGTTCCTTGTGGAATTACAAACCACGGAGTAACAAGCTTTCTTGATTTAGGGTGTCCTGTAACAATGCATGATATTGATATTGCTCTCAAACAGGCTTTTGAACAAATTTTTGGTCCAACAATTGATGTTTCCTAACTGCATTGATTTTTAAATAAAAAACAGGCATAAAATTTATTCTAATAAATATTTTATTTCATGAGGTAGATAGTTAAACGCTATGAGCGATAACAACAAGGATCTTTTTAGTGTTTTAAATAAAGCCCAATCTAGGGTGAATACAAAAGAAAGCACTCTGCAATCTCCAATGAAATCAAAAGCAATGATTTCAAAAAAAAGTGCAAAAAATACGCAAGAAGACGACTATAATGCCCTCTCTATTCGCGTGCTTGAGGGTTTAGAGCCTGTACGTTTACGCCCTGGAATGTATATTGGTGGAACAGACAGTAAAGCACTTCACCATTTATTTGCCGAAATTATTGATAATGCGATGGATGAAGCTGTTGCTGGTTATGCAGACTCCATTGAGGTCTCATTAGATAAGAACGGTTATATAACAGTTACAGATAATGGACGTGGTATTCCTGTCGAAAATCATCCTCAAATGCCTGACAAATCAACTCTAGAAGTTATTATGACACAACTCCACTCCGGAGGAAAATTTGATGGAAAAGCTTATCAAACTGCGGGCGGACTTCATGGAGTAGGAATTTCTGTCGTCAATGCTCTGTCAGATAATATGGAAGTTGAGGTTGCACGAGAACGAAAACTTTACCGACAACGTTTTTCACGCGGTATTCCTCAATCTGGATTAGAAGATTTAGGAGATGTTTACAATCGTCGTGGTACACGTGTTCGTTTTCATCCTGATGGTGAAATTTTTGGTGAAAAAGCAGCTTTTGATCCGGAAAAAATTTATCAGATGGCGCGCTCAAAAGCCTATCTTTTTGGCGGTGTAAAAATTCGCTGGACTTGTGATCCCGTCATACTTGAAGGCGTAAAAAATATTCCTGAAAAGGCTGTTTTTCATTTTCCCTATGGGCTTAAAGATTATTTACTCGCATCATTAAAAGATGAATATCGCGTCACGTCAGAAATTTTTTCTGGAAAAACACAACAAAATAATGGTCATGGCTGTGTTGAATGGGCCATCGCTTGGCATGGTGGAGATCCTTGTGTGCAATCTTATTGCAATACTATTCCCACCGGAGAAGGAGGAACGCACGAAACAGGACTGCGTCAAGCTCTTTTGCGTGGCTTAAAATCTTACGCTGAGTTAACGGGAAACAAACGCGCAGCAATCATTACATCAGACGATATTATGATTTCAACGGCTGCAATACTTTCAGTTTTCATCAAAAATCCTGAATTTGTTGGACAAACAAAAGATCGACTAGCAACAATCGAAGCGCAACGTATCGTTGAAAATGCAATCCGCGATCCTTTTGATCATTGGTTAGCCAATTCCCCTCAAGAAGCAACAAAACTTCTTGATTGGGTTATTGAACGTGCTGAAGAACGTGTTAGACGCCGCCAAGATAGAGAAATCAGTCGGAAAACAGCTGTCCGTAAATTACGTCTGCCCGGTAAACTTGCAGATTGTAGCCAAAACCATGCTACAGGTGCTGAATTATTCATTGTTGAAGGGGATTCTGCAGGGGGATCGGCTAAACAAGCAAGAAATAGAGCAAACCAAGCAATTTTACCTCTTCGTGGTAAAATCCTCAATGTTGCCAGTGCTGCCCATGAAAAAATGAACTCAAGCCAAACAATTAGCGATCTTATTCTTGCTCTTGGATGTGGAACACGCTCTAAATATCGTGAAAAAGATCTCAGATATGAACGTATTATCATCATGACAGATGCAGATGTTGATGGCGCTCATATTGCGTCACTGCTCATTACCTTCTTTTTTCAAGAAATGCCTGACCTTATTCATCAGGGACATTTATATCTCGCCGTTCCTCCCCTTTATAGAATATCGCAAGGCGGAAAAGTTGCTTATGCACGTGATGACATCCATAAGGATGAATTGCTCAAAACTGAATTTACAGGAAAAGCGAAAATTGAAATTGGTCGTTTTAAAGGGCTGGGTGAGATGCGCGCGGAACAACTTAAAGAAACGACGATGCATCCCCAAAAACGTACATTGCTTCGTGTTTCTATTGATGCTGTGGAAATACAAGAAACAAAAAAGACTGTAGAAAGTCTCATGGGAACAAAACCAGAGGCACGATTTCGTTTCATACAAGAAAATTCTACTTTTGCTTCTAATTTAGACATCTAATGTAAAAAATATCTCTTTTAAGCCACTGCAGCAGCGTCAATCACACGCAGTTGCGGATTGATTGTTCCATTCCAATAATTCAAACTAAGATGACCAGCTAAATGAATCATTTCGCCAATATTTCTCGACAGAAAATCACCAAGCGCTGTGCCTACAGCACGAAAAGCTATTCCTTGTAGTTTTTTGCCTTCCACATTAGATACAATAAGGCGAAGATGTCCTTTACCAACTTCAGATAGGTTCATTAATCGATGAGAGGGAAGAACAAAAACAGGTGTTGCATTCCCTGTCCCAAAAGGCCCTGCCTTTTCAAGCAACTCAAATAGTGCTTGATTAACACCAGAAGCAGAAAGAGAGCCATCTATACTAAGAGACTTTCTTGCATGCAATTGCGAAACCATGACAGAAACTTTTTCTTCTAACCATGTTCGAAAAATTTCAATTTTTGTCGATTGAATTGTAATGCCTGCTGCCATACTATGTCCCCCTCCTTTTTCTAATAAATTGAGTGTAACAGCTTCACGAACGAGTGCCCCTAGATCTATGCCGCTAATTGAGCGTCCTGACCCTACGCCATTTCCATCTTCTCTCAATGCAATAGCAAAAACAGGACAAAAAAAACGCTCTTTGAGGCGGGAAGCAAGAATACCAATAATTCCCGGATGCCATTCTTGATGAGCAATAACCAGTGACAATGGTGTTTCTTGATCTTGATAAAGAGAAGCAATATAAGATTCCGCCTGAACTAATTGAACATTTTCCATTTCTTGGCGTTCTTGGTTGAGTTGATTTAATTGTTCTGCTATTCTGTTCGCCTCCTCTTTATCCTTACAGCTGAGCAAACGTGCCCCCAAAGCTTGGTCACCAATACGCCCTCCCGCATTAATTCTAGGACCTAACAAAAAACCTAAATGAAAACTATTAAGTGGTTCGCCTATTCTTGCAACTTTTGTTAAAGCTGCAACCCCAGGATTATGCATAGAACGAGCAACTTGAAGTCCTTTTACCACAAAAGCGCGGTTAACCCCCTGCAATGGCACAACATCACATATGGTTGCCAAGGCAACAAGATCAAGCATACTGAGAAGATCAGGCAATGGCCCTTCGAATTTTTTTTGCCGCAGTAAACGATGGACCCAAGCTAACGTAACAAAGACAACACCCGCCGCACATAAATGCCCTTGTCCAGAAAAATCATCAGGGCGATTAGGATTAACAAGAGCAACAGCTTCTTGATGAACTTCTGACATTTGATGATGATCTAAAATCACAACATCAGCACCAGCAAGTCTCGCCGCTTTTACAGCATCTGGACTATTCGCTCCACAATCAACAGTAATAATTAAACGGGCACCTTCTTGCACAAGCATTCTCATAGCTTGTTCATTTGGCCCATAGCCTTCAACAATACGATCAGGAATATAAATTTTGACTTCAATCCCAAAATAACGAAAAAACCGCGCGATAAGTGCTGATGCGCAAGCGCCATCAACATCATAATCACCAAAAACAGCAACCTGTTCTTGGTTGAGAAGAGCCTTAATAATACGCTCTGCTGCGCATTGCATATCAACAAAACTTTCTGGATCAGGCATGAGCATGCGCAATGTTGGATTAATAAAAGCAACAGCTTCAGTTTCATCCACATCTCTTGCTGAAAGAACTCGTGCTAACTGATCAGGAAAACCAAATTTTTGAGAAATCGCACGCGCATTACTTACTCCTTTCACATCAAGGGCATCTAACCAAGCCTGACCACAAGCAGAAGATTCAACATTGAGAAAATAACGAGACAGCTGCATTACTATTTATTTTATAATGAAGATTAATAAAATACAATCATGCTTTAAAGATAAAATTGTCTTTTGCCCCATTTACCCCAATCATAATGTACATAAAGACCTCTCATGCAAGGTATCATAATACCTCAACAATAACATGCTGTTTTATAAAGTTTTTATTTTCTCTTGACGTCAATCAAAAGACATTATATCAGAGCAAATAATACGCGTTAAATACTTCGCTATGAGAACAATTTTCAACGCAAACAATGAAAATGCCTTCATACTACAGGGGCTTTAATTAAAGGATACTTCTATGGCAACTTTTTCACAAAAGCCAACTGAAGTGGTGAAAAAATGGGTTATTATTGACGCAGAAAACCTTGTTTTAGGGCGTCTTGCTACATTTGTTGCGAACCGCTTACGGGGCAAACATAAAGCTACATTTACGCCACATGTTGATGATGGAGACAACGTTATTGTCATCAATGCTGATAAAATAGCTCTTACCGGTAAAAAATATACAGATAAAAAATATTATTGGCATACCGGCTATATTGGTGGAATCAAAGAACGTACAGCGCGTCAGCTTCTCGAAGGACGTTTTCCCGAACGCGTTGTTGAAAAAGCTGTAGAACGTATGATTCCGCGAGGTCCCCTTGGTCGCCGTCAATTGAAGAATCTCCGTGTTTATGCTGGAAACAAACATCCGCATGAAGCACAACAGCCCGAGTCTCTTGACGTTAGTGCTTTAAACCGCAAAAACAAAAGGATTGCTTGATTATGGCTGAAATTAATTCTCTTGCTGAGCTCAGTGTCGTAACAAATACTGTGGAAGCTCATGAAAATATTGCCCCTGTCCATGTGCAAAAGCTTGATTCACAAGGGCGTGCCTATGCAACAGGGAAACGTAAAGATGCTGTTGCGCGTGTATGGATTAAACCAGGTTCTGGAAAAATTACCATTAACAACAAAGAATTTGACAAATATTTTGCTCGCCCTGTTTTGAGAATGATTCTTCGTCAACCAATTGTTGCAACAAATAGGGATACCCAATTTGATATTATTGCAACGGTTGCAGGTGGTGGTCTTTCTGGACAAGCTGGTGCAGTACGTCATGGTATTTCCAAAGCTTTAACTTATTATGAACCAGAACTTCGCCCAATTTTGAAAAAAGGAGGATTTCTTACCCGCGATAGCCGTATCGTTGAACGTAAAAAATACGGTAAAGCAAAAGCGCGTCGTTCTTTCCAGTTTTCGAAACGTTAATTTCAATATTTGTGCAATATATAGAGCCCCGTTTTCATCGGGGCTTTTTTCGCCCTGCTAAAACAGACTTTTAGATGAATGCAGGAAAAAATCTTATACCACTTAGAAGAGAGTAAGGGTATAAAACAACAACTTCTCTTAAAACAAAAACTAAGAAACATAAATCAAAAAATAAAAAACTCTTTTCAATTTTTAAAGTCTGTTTTGGAAACTAAAATATATTCCCGCTAAAACACAAAAATATTTGCACGATAACTTTAGCAATCCTATAAACCTTTCAATGCCTTTTTCTATCATCATTTAACAAAGAGCTTTAATCCACAAAATGTTTCACCATTGTAATAAAATGAGGAACAGAAATAGGCTTTGACATATATTCTTCACATCCACTTGCTCGAATTCGCTCCTCATCCCCCTTCATAGCAAAAGCTGTTACAGCAACGACAGGGATTGATCTCAGTTCCTCATCTTCTTTTAATTGTTTAATAACATCTATTCCAGAGACCTCTGGCAACTGAATATCCACAAGGATAAGAGATGGCATCGATGAACGCGCCAAATCTAATGCCATAAGACCATTCCGTGTTTCAACAGTTTCATAGCCACTCGCTTCTACAAGATCACGGAATAACTTCATATTAAGCTCATTATCTTCCACGATCATGACTTTCTTTGACATTCGTATAACTCCGCCCTTCTCAGATAAAATAAAGAAATAGAAATGAATCCACATTCTCTTTGCTTAAGATAAAATGATAAAAAAAATTGTAAACCACAAAGAGACGAAAAGCTTCCAATAAAAGAATTTTTGCAAAGATTTGTAAGACACATCACTATGCTTTTTCAGTTCATTAAAAAGAAAATCCACAATAACCATGATTGTATGACTCTGTGTTTTTTAAGTGGATACACAAAGTTTATGGGTATCTCAATTAAAGCAGATGATAACCCTGTTGCTTTTGCAAAAAGATATGTATTTTCATCATAGAAAAAATATCAACGACAAACTTAATTCAAATGCATATTTTGAAGAGAAAAAAATTTAATTAACTTTAGAAGACAGCTGATTATTTAAATTTAATGCACCCTATTCTACCATCCTACAAACAATATCTTAATGATAAAAAGGATAAATTTATCAATAACACTAAAAGTAAAAAAATACATAAACCGTGATTTGAAATCACGGTTTGTTAAATATATAATATTTAATAACAGAATAATTTAAAGTTCATCAAGAATTAATAGCCCCAAGTGCTTCGAGCATAAGAAGTAAATGCTCTTTGACCTGGTGTTTGGTGATGGGGCTCTCTAGTAAATAAGTATATAAAATACGCAACTAAACCAAAAATCTCTGCCTCCATTCCCATTAACCCCGCTACTTTCTGGACATTTTTTTCAACGCTTTGTCCTACAAATTGACTCATAATTGCATTAATAGTTTTAATAACTCCATTTTTTCTTGTTTCATAGCAGAAATAAAACCAGCGTTTTGAAATCCACCATTCACAAAATGAGCATTTTCTCCTAAAACCTGTGAAAAGAAAATAGCCACCTCAACAATACATAATATACAATTTTTAAATATTTTCATCATAATATTTAAATATTTTCATCATAATAACCTATTACAGTAATTTAATAAAAGAATTTTCTTTACCTTACCCTCTAAACAGAAAACACCACATCATCCATAGATAATGCATATTTTTCTGCTGAGAATAGGATGATTAATACAAAAAAGTAAATAGCGTTTTGTATTATATTAATTTCATTTCAAATTTAATCTATTTTGTCAATTGTTTTTTTAACTAGCTAATTAAATGATAAAATTTTATTAAAATAATATAATTAATATATTGTTTTAATTATATTTTTTTCTTCAAGAAGATCGGTTTTCTTAATTCCAATATTTTTACATCACAACGTAAAAAATATTACTCAATTGTCTTTTTTTTATTGAAACATAATGGATTTTTTATTTAATATCATTAAAATAATGATAATTTTTTTCTTATTGTATGTCGAGAAGAAAGAGCTAACCAAGTAAAAGTTAGCGTAAGCACAAGCTTAACTCTTTGATTGGAAAAGCAAAATCAGATGAGATAATAATGGCATTAATGAATAAACCAATTTTAATCCACAAAGCTATTAAAACATTTCAACGATTTTACGGCCTTTTGTTTCTAAAGAATCGCGGAATAACCTCAGTTTAAGTTCGTTATCTTCCACGATCATGATTTTTGATATTGATATAACTTCACCCTTCTCAGATAAAAGAGAGAAATAGATAATGAATACATTCACTCTCTACCCAAAATAAAATAAATAAAAATATAAACCTATCCATATTTTCATCGTAGAAAAGCTATCAATCACAAACCTTAACTCAAATGCATGTTTTGAAGAGGAAGCAACTTAAGTAACTTTGATATACGTAAATTTTTTGATCTGTAAGTAATCCGTAGTTTATATGCCCAATCAAAAATTTATTCTTGTAATTTTATGTTGTCTCGAATGCCTTTGTTTTACATCAATACGAGCTATGCAATAAAAAATCAAAAGAGAGATTAACTAGGTAAGTCTATATGAAACTTTAAAGCAGATCTGCATGTTATTCTTGCATTGTTAAAAGCAAAAGTAGTAACAAAACTGAAGAATAAAAGGGGCGTTATAAATACGAATATCGCCACAGCATCTATTTTTTCTGCCTTATACAATTTTCAAAAAGTTTGGTAAAAAGATATGAATGATACATGAAAAAGTTCTCAATCTTTTCAATCTCTATATCACAAATGCACTATTTAGTACTGATCACCAGAAACATATGACAGCTGATTTTATGCATCAATATATCTAAAAAACCATGTACATGTTTTTACATGTTTTCCCTACATCACACAGCCAGCGTAAATGATAATATTTTACAGCACAATAGAATTATTCACTCAATTTTTTATTTTTATAAATTAGGCAAATTTTTATATCATTCCCCTAATCTATTAAATTTACGCATTGCTTTCTTATAACTTATGAAAGTCACGGCAATAGAAAGAAAAGTGCTCAACAGAAGACCAATATTCCATTCATTTTTACCAAGCAGGAATGATATAGGGAGGGAAGCAGAAAAAGCTAGAGGCAGCAAAAACAGCAGCCATTTTACAAGATTTAAGGGATAGATAGTTATGGGGATAAAGGAAAGTTGGTAAAGCATTGCATGAAAATAAGCGACGGGCATCTTACGACTGGTTATGAATGTTATAAAGTTGAACATCATGAAAAAACACATGTTTACGATAAAGACACAACCAATTGCAACGATAAAGGAAAACCATTTCAGCTTTATTTCTGACATATTTGGTAGCAAGACAAATGAATAAGCACTCACACAAACAATAAAGAGCTTAATCAAATAAAGAGGTTTACACCAGCCAAACAGGATTAACAGCCAAACTGAAACAGGCTTTGTCAGATATCCCTCAATTTTCCCTTCGGCTACTTTTTCAAAAAATGTTTCAATAGAGGTGGTAAAAATATTCAAAAATATCCCAAGCAAAATGAAAACAACAAAGATAAGATGAATTTCATCTCTGCTATAGTTTCCAATATTTCCTGAAAAGCAAGAGATTTTATCAATAAAGATAAACTGAATAAAATAATAGCACAGAGAAAGAATAAATTCTCCAATGAAGTTTTTACCGTAAACAGTTTGTCGGCGCACATTCATGCTAATAAAATAAAGGATTGTTTTCACCTCATCCCCCTGCTCCATGATAGACTTTCATTCCTTTTTTCCAAGCAATATGAATGAAGAATAAAAAACACAAAATATAAAAAACACTCCCCACAATAAATTGCTCGAACACTTTCAGATCATGCGTTGAAAGAAATTCGGCAGGAACTGAGATGGTAAAACGATAAGGATTAAACTGCATCAATGGAATGAGCCATGTTGGCCAAAAAGAGGGAAGCAGAAGAGTGCCACCAAGAAGCGCTGAACTGAGAACACTAAAAGAGAGCAAAATATTGTATTCAATCACCCAGAAACTCAATAAAGCAATAGCAAAGGAAAGGAAAAAGCACAGCAATTGTGAGAAAACAATAATGAAAAAAAACAACAGGAAAGCTATAAGCAATGCTAAAATATTCTCAGAGGATAAACTAAGCTTTACAGCAAAGATAGCGAGTAAGGGCATGGCATAGAGCATACTTTCACCAAAAAGGTAAACAGCATTTGCATCATGTAACTGAATGGTTTGGTGAGATAGACTTCTAACTTCCCTTCTTTAACATGCTGAGAGAAAGATTGAATGAGACCATAATCATTATTTAAACGTGAGAAAATTAAGGCAAAGGCATAATAGTAATATCATATCATGAAAGCCAAAACCGTTTATACTATCGCTTGTATCAGAAAAAAGTGCATTCCACAACAAAAGTTGAATCACAAAGGGTGAGAGCGTCCCCATAACGATATCGGTAAAAAACATTGCTCTGTCACTAAGGATCGTGAGCAATCCATTCTTGGCAAAGAGAAAGAGAGCAAAGAAATGGTTAGAGAAATTCTTTAAATTTAACACGGAGCATCTCTTCAAGTGAGGGAGTGGATACAGAAAAGGGACAGTTAAGTTCTGTCGCGATTTCTCTGATAAAACGTAGCACATCTTCACGCGGGAGTGAAATCTCCAATGTACATTGTTCATCATTAAAGTGTTTCTCTTTTAAAGGAGTGGACAATTTTATCGCCAGTTCATCAATGTCCTTTATAAGCGTTGAAACTGTTGGTAAATGTTCACAAAAAAGCGTTATTCTCACACTTGAGGGGATCATCTCTTTTAACGTATCAATAGCGCCATGAAACTGCTTTTTTCTTTTATGTAAAAGAAGAATATCATCAACGTAACCATCGATATCTCCCATATCATGGCTGGTAATAATGTATCCCATAGCTTGCTCTTTTTTGAGTTTTTTAAGCAGCTCCCTGATTTCATGTTTGGAGGTAATATCAAGACCAATCGTTGGCTCATCGAGAAACAATAATTGAGGTCTAAAGGACAAATTAAACGTTAATTCGCTTTTTACTCTCTCACCAAGGCTTAGCATACGCACTGGCTTATCCACGATATGCTCAATATTCAAGAGCTCGGTAATTTCTTTAAGATCACGGTGAAAAGAGCTTGGCTCAAGGTTATATAAGGGGCGCGCCATTTCCAGACTATAGCGTAGGGGTAAATCCCACCATAAACAATTTTTGTGACCAAAGACCACGCCCAGAGACTTGAACAGAGTTTTTTTGGCATTATAGGAATTAACGCCTAAAACTTTAACATCTCCCTCATCAGCAGCTTGTATGCCAGAAAGTATTTTAATCAATGTTGATTTTCCCGCTCCGTTAGGACCAACAATTGCGAGTGCTTACCCTGAACACAAGGTAAAACTGATCTCTTTTAGCGCCTGATATTTTGCATAAGTAGGCTTGAAAAGAGAAAACACTTTATTGGTAAAACCCGTTGCATTGTTTATGCTGCGGTATATTTTTGAGACGCTCTTAACGTCAATCAATAATGATCCCATTAGTCATTCCTCATTTCAACTTATCCCCTCTTGGAACATTCCCATACTCTTTGAATATTTGTTTTTTCCAGTGAAAAAACAAATATTCAAGCCATCTTTAGAGCACTAAAACGCACCTGATGCTTTCTCACCAATTTCCAATATGACACATATGATGAATTCACTTCAATGAAGCGCTAAGACTCTAAAAATTTGTTTCTTCTTTTGTGAAAGATAATCTTTCAGACAAATTCAAATAAATTAAATCAGTAAAAGAATTAGTAGCCATTGAAAGGAGTACTTTGCTGATAAGTTTCATTGTATAAGCAAAGGTACAAAGCATAAATCTATAAATATATCAAACCCCACTGCTAATAGAATAAACTTCCTTGAAAACAATAATTTGTTGAAAAGTTGCTCTCCCTAAGAGTTCCTGTAAAAGTCTTCAATTATTTCCCATGAAAAAATCAAAAATTGCCATTACTTTTTCAGTCAATATCCTTCAGATTTTATCTCATTCATCTTCCTTAACAAACATGCCTCCCCAATATATGACCTCTGTAGATAATGCAAAGGAACAGCTTCATAAGCCCAGATTATTAAAGGTGCACCTTATCTAGAAATAACAATACAATCAATATGGACAAAGAACTGTAGAAATAAAATTTATGATATTTGAAAATTCATTACTCAAAAACACAATTTTCTTATAGCGATTACTAAGGCTCTTTACAAATGATACCCTATCCATCTTAATCAAATTTATAGACAAAATTTGCACCAACCAAAAAAACAAATGAAGTTTTTTTATTCTGTTTCAGCATCACGCTCATTAAAAGACAAAAGATTAAAACTTTGGACCATATGAGGTGGTAAAGGTGCAACAATATCCAATATACCTCCTGAAGGATGAGGAATACGAATACGACGTGCATGAAGGTGAAGGCGATTTTGAATGCCTCCTGGTAATGTCCAATTACTATCAGAAAAAAAATACTTTGAATCGCCAATGATAGGATGATCCATATGGGCAGCATGCACACGGAGCTGATGTGTTCTCCCCGTATAAGGTTCCATTTCAAGCCACGAAAGAGCCCGCCCACGCGACTCTAAAACGCGGTAGTAGGAAACTGCATGATATGAATCGGGTTCCCCATGGTCACAAACACGCATTTTATCACCTTGTGCCGTCATTTCCTTAACCAGCCACGTTGAAATTTTATCCTGTTTTTTTTTAGGAACACCCCGAACCAACGCCCAATAAGTCTTTTTTGTTTCCCGCTCTCTAAAAGCAGCTGTTAAGGCCTGTGCAGCTCCCCTAGAGCGGGCAACAATAAGCACTCCTGATGTTTCGCGATCAAGGCGATGAACTAAACGCGGCTTTTCACCTTTTTTATTGCGCCATACCTCAAGCATACTGTCTATATAACGTGTTAAACCAGAGCCTCCTTGTACAGCGAGACCTGCTGGTTTGTTAAAAACAAAGACCTTTGGGTCTTCATAAAGCAACATTTTTTTCAGAACAGTTCCATCATCCTGCCCACGAAGTGTTTTATCGGTTATTGGTAAACTTTTCTTGTCATCAAGAGGGAGAGGTGGAATACGAACAGACTGCCCCATACAAAGACGCGTATCGGCTTTAACACGTCCACCCTCAACCCGTATCTGACCAGAACGCAACAATTTTTGCAAAGTTCCAAACCCAAGTCCTGGATAATGCACTTTAAACCAACGGTCTAAACGCATTCCATTTTCGTCTGTTTCAACCTTTTTTATTTCGACACCTGCCATGAAAGTTCCCTTACCTGATAATTTTATTGATCTATTTTTGCGCCTTTATAAACACAAAAATTCATATTCTCGTTGGCTTTATCACACCATATTACAATGAGTATCCAAAATTGCCTTTTCTTAACGTTCAATTTTTATTAGTTAGAGATTCAAGTGATAAAAACTAACAGCCTGCACGCTACAGCGAATGGAGATCATTAATAGTGTCCTTATTCAAAACTTATGCACGTGTTCTCACTTACTTAAAGAGAGAAAAAAATGCATCTCCTTTAATCTGTAACGCTAATGTTATGTTAGCGATTATCACCATTGCAGAACCCATTTTATTTGGACACGTTATTGATTCCATTACAGAAAAATCAGGGATCATCCCTAACCTTGCCATTTGGGTTTGTTTTGGTTTTTCCCATATTATCGCTTATGTCCTTGTTGCTCGTGGTGCGGATCGCTTAGCCCATAGACTCCGTTTAACGGTTTTAACAGAATCTTTTGAACGTATCATTGCCATGCCTTTAATTTGGCATCAACAACGCGGAACGTCCAACGCACTCCATACACTTTTGCGTGCAATAGACGCCATGTCAACCATATGGCTTGATTTTATGCGTCAACATCTTTCAACACTTGTCGCCTTATTGGTTCTCATCCCCACAGCCTTTAACATGAATTGGCGTCTTTCAATAGTCTTAGTTGTACTTGCCATCATCTATGTCTTAATTGCCCGTTTAGTGATGCGAAAAACAAAAGACGGACAAGCCGCTGTAGAGTGCTATCATCATAACCTTTTTAAACATGTTAGTGATTCAATCTCTAATGTTTCTATTGTACAAAGTTATAATCGAATAAAAGAAGAAACGTCCATACTGCACCAACATACAAATGCTCTGCTTAAAGCACAAAACCCTGTTCTCAATTGGTGGGCGCTCGCCAGTGGCTTAAATAGAATGGCTTCAACAGTTTCAATCGTTTGTGTTCTTCTCCTTGGAGCTTTTTTTGTTGCAAGAGATCAATTAAGGGTAGGTGAAGTCGTTGCTTTTGTCGGATTTGCACAACTCATGATTAACCGTCTAGACCAAATGAGCAATTTTATCAATTGCGCGATATCCTCACAAGCAAAACTGCAAGAGTTTTTTGAAATGGAAGACTCAACTTTACCTATCAACGAACCACAAAATCTTCCTTCCCTTCAAAATGTTAAGGGTGCTATACAATTTCACCACGTTACCTATAAATTTCCAAATTCTTCTCAAGGTGTTTTTGACATTTCCTTTGAGGTTGAAGCAGGGCAAACTGTTGCGATTGTAGGACCAACAGGAGCTGGGAAGACAACATTAATCAATTTATTGCAGCGCATATACGACCCTACCTTCGGACATATCTCCATTGATGGAATAAATATACGCTCAATCAACCGCGAATCTTTACGACAATCTCTAGCGACAGTGTTTCAAGATGCGGGTCTTTTCAATCGCAGTATTCATGACAATATCTCAATAGGAAAAGCAAGCGCAACAAGCGAAGAACTTTATGAAGCAGCAAAAATAGCAGAAGCTCACGATTTTATTCTAAAAAAAGCTGATTGTTATAACACAATGGTGGGCGAACGAGGAACTCGATTATCAGGTGGAGAAAAACAACGGTTAGCAATTGCACGTGCTGTTTTAAAAAATGCCCCCATTCTCATTCTGGATGAAGCAACAAGCGCTCTTGATGTTGAAACAGAAGCACGTGTCAAAGATGCTCTTGAGAGCATAAGCCATAACCGCACCACTTTCATTATAGCTCATCGCCTTTCAACAATACGCAATGCTGATGTAGTACTCTTTCTAGAACAGGGTTATTTAATTGAAAAAGGAAGCTTTCAAGAATTGATCGATAAAGGGAGGCGTTTCTCTAAATTTTTAAAAGCAAGCGATTTAACAATCACGCCACCAGAAAGAGAAAGAGAAAATGAAAACGTCATCCCCTTACATGAAGCCATAGCATCATAAAAATAATACTCTTCACAAATCTTATGCAAAAAAATATCTCAATGCAAAACATTGCAAAAATGCTCTGTTCGTGGGTAAGCAAAAAATTTCTAAGAATGCTATAATCTATTTTAAATGCAGCAAATGCACAGAGAAAAACTTGAATTAATATAAATATTTAGTTTTGTGCAGTATTTATCTGATTTATATGATTAATTTACGTTCCATAACTTGCAAGAAAAATCTGTTCTCTTACACATGAGCCGCAAAGGAAACCAATAAAACAGCTCTAAAAAACGAACCTCTTATGAAGAGCGAGCAATAATTTAAGCAATTTGAAAGCGAAAAAGCGATAGCTTATAGTCTCATAGGCTTAAGAGACTGTTATGTAATAAATCTTGCGTTATCCTCTTCACAATTCCTATTGTAAAATAGGATAGAGATGTTTCTTTTAAAATCAATATAATAGCATATCCTTCATGAAATATATGATCCGTCAGCTCATAAACAAAAGCATGAAGCACAACACAATCTTGCTAACGCAACTCCCTTTTTTATCTTTACAATGTTATCTCTCTCTCTCAATAATACTGTATCTATATTTCAGTAACACACTCGATAGATATTCGTGATTTTTATACGCCAATTCAACATACAAATACAAAAAATACCGATAAGGAAACTTTTTACTTTTTAAATTTTTCTAGAAAATCTTTTAGTACTGCAAATGCCTCATCAGCCTTGTTCCCCTCAGGACCACCAGCCTGCGCCATATCAGGACGCCCACCACCGCCTTTCCCACCAAGAATAGCTGAAAGAATACGAACGAGATCAACAGCATTTAACTTATCTGTTAAATCATCCGTAACACCAACAACAGCACTCCCCTTGCCATCCTCCGAAACACTAATAAAAGCAACCACTCCAGATTCAATTTGTTTTTTCCCAGAATCAACAAGTGCTTTAAGATCCCGTGGTGGAATATTATTTACAACACATCCCATAAAAGAAAGTTCATTGATAATAGTAATATTACTTTGACCACTTTCTGTTATTCGCCCACTCAACACCATTTTCTTGCGTACATCATTCAACTCTTTTTCAAGTTTACGACGATCATCAAGCAAAACTCTCACCCGTTCTTCTAAATCAGAAGAAGAAGTTTTTAAAAGATCAGCAATTTCACGAATACGTATATCTTGGCGGCTAAGATAAAGACGCGCTGCGGCACCTGTTAAAGCTTCAATACGGCGCACTCCAGCTGAAACAGAACTTTCAGAAACAATATGAATCAGACCAATATCCCCTGTTCTTTCCACATGTGTCCCTCCACAAAGCTCAATGGACCAACGCCTTTTTAAATCTCCCTTTTCAAGCAACTCTCCCATAGAAACAACGCGAACTTCATCTCCATATTTTTCCCCAAAGAGTGCCATTGCTCCTTCAGAAATTGCATCACCAATAGCCATAAGGCGCGTTGTCACTTTATTATTTTGCAAAACAATCTCATTTGCTAAATCTTCTATTTTTTTCAATTCTTCTGCCGAAATAGCTTTGGGATGAGAAAAATCAAAACGTAACCGTTCCGGCGATACAAGAGAGCCCTTTTGAGTAACATGAGATCCCAATACTTGGCGTAAAGCCTCATGTAAGAGATGGGTAGCAGAATGGTTCGCACGAATTTTTTTACGACGAACACCATCAACAGTTAATTCTACACAATCAGAGATCTTAACATGACCAGATTTAACTTCTCCAAGATGAATAAAAACACCATCAGCCTTTTTCTGCGTATCATGCACCTCAAAAATAAAACCTTCATTAGAAATGATACCGCTATCACCAATTTGCCCACCAGATTCACCATAAAAAGGAGTCTGATTTAACACAAGAATGGCTTTCTGCCCTGAAGAAACCTCATCAACAATTTTACCATCACATACAAGAGCTGTAAGAATACCTTTAGCTTTTTCTGTTTCATACCCTAAAAATTCTGTACTCCCTACCTGATCACGAACAGAAAACCAAATTGTCTCCGTTACAGCTTCACCTGAACCAGACCAATGAGCACGAGCTTCTTCTTTTTGACGTTCCATCGCCTTATCAAAGGCATCAACATCAACAGATATTCCATGACGCCGAAGCACATCTTGCGTCAAATCAAGTGGAAAGCCATAGGTATCATAAAGCTTGAAAGCAACTTCACCATTTAAATGATCCCCTTCCTTAAGCTGAGCACTTTCTTCATTTAACAAACCCAGTCCCCGTTCAAGCGTTTTACGAAAACGTATTTCTTCTAATTTTAAAGTTTCCGAAATCAAAGGTTCAGCTCGCACCAATTCGGGATAAGCTTGTCCCATTTCGCGAATGAGAGCAGGCAAAAGCTGCCACATTAAAGGTTCTTTAACACCAAGAAGATGCACATGACGCATAGCACGTCGCATAATGCGACGTAAAACATATCCCCTTCCCTCATTGGAAGGAAGAACACCATCTGCAATCAAAAATGCGCACGAGCGAAGATGATCAGCAATAACACGATGGCTGGCAATAAAATCACCCTTTGCTTCAATCCCTGTGATTGCTTCTGATGCCTCAATTAATGCACGAAAAAGATCAATGTCATAATTATCATGAACACCCTGTAAAACAGCCGCAATACGCTCTAATCCCATACCGGTATCAATAGAAGGATGAGGTAAATCAACACGATCTTCCTTAGAAAGCTGCTCATACTGCATAAACACAAGGTTCCAAATCTCAATAAAGCGATCACCATCTTCATCCACACTTCCAGGGGGACCACCCCAAATTTCATCACCATGATCATAAAAAATCTCCGAACAAGGGCCACAAGGACCTGTATCGCCCATCGCCCAAAAATTATCAGCTGTCGCAATACGAATGATTTTTTCATCTGGAAGACCTGAGATTTTACGCCATAATTCAGCAGCAACATCATCACTTTGATAAACGGTTACCAACAATTTATCTTTTGGTAGACAAAATTCTTTTGTTAAAAGATCCCATGATAAAAAAATGGCCTCTTCTTTGAAATAATCGCCGAAAGAAAAATTCCCCAACATTTCAAAAAACGTATGATGGCGTGCCGTATAGCCAACATTATCAAGATCATTATGTTTTCCACCCGCACGAACACATTTTTGTGCTGTTGTCGCCTTTTTATAAGGATACTGTTCAAGTCCCGTAAAAACATTTTTAAACTGCACCATCCCTGCATTTGTAAACATGAGTGTAGGATCATTGCGTGGAACAAGTGGGCTAGAAGAAAGAACTTGATGCCCATGATGATGAAAATAATCCAAAAATGTTGACCGGATATTATTAACACTATTCATATAAACACCTGCAGCATACAGCACCAAACCATAAAAGAAAAATCCCCCCATTAAATATCCTCTTTGCCACGCATGGAGTCAATTTAATCAAAGAACGGAATATTTATTAAAAAAAATTGAGAAAAAAACGACTGTATATTTAAAAACTCAAACAAATAAAAACAGAAAAAATCTTAAATAAAAAAATTATAGACGAAAAAACGGTTTATCAAAGAACTTCATCACTTTCCGTATTTTCAGACCCTGCGTTTTCTAACAATTCAATCGCAATCAAACCAGCATTTTGACGCAAAGCCGTTTCAATTTCTGCCGCTATTTCTGCATGCTCGCGTAAAAACTGTTTTGCATTTTCACGTCCCTGCCCTAAACGTTGAGAATTATAAGAAAACCACGAGCCAGATTTTTCTACGATACCCACTTTGACTCCTAAATCAATCAATTCACCTATCTTGGAAATCCCTTCCCCATAAATAATATCAAACTCAACCTGTTTGAAGGGAGGAGCCAACTTATTCTTCACCACTTTAACACGGGTCTGATTACCAACAATCATATCGCGATCTTTAATAGACCCAATACGGCGAATATCCAAACGAACAGAAGCATAAAACTTTAAAGCATTCCCACCTGTCGTGGTTTCAGGCGAACCAAACATCACACCAATTTTCATGCGAATTTGATTAATAAAAATCACCATACAGTTAGAGCGAAAAATAGAAGCCGTGAGTTTCCGCAAAGCTTTGCTCATCAATCGCGCCTGTAATCCTGGTAAAGCATCGCCCATTTCACCATCAATTTCCGCTCGTGGTGTTAAAGCTGCAACAGAATCCACAACAAGCACATCAACGGCCCCAGAACGAACCAACGTTTCCGTAATTTCTAATGCCTGTTCACCGGTATCTGGCTGAGAAATGAACAAATTCTCTAAATCAACACCAAGCTTACGCGCATAGATAGGATCAAGCGCATGTTCAGCATCAATAAAAGCACAGATTCCTCCCCCTTTTTGAGCCTCAGCAATAGCATGCAGAGCCAATGTTGTCTTCCCAGAACTTTCTGGTCCATAGATCTCCACAATACGCCCCTTAGGTAACCCACCAATCCCTAAAGCAATATCCAAGGATAATGATCCTGTTGGAACGGTTTCAATTTCAACAACTTGCTCTTTTTGCCCAAGACGCATAATCGAGCCTTTACCAAAAGAACGTTCAATTTGTGAGAGAGCAGCATCGAGAGCTTTTGTTTTATCCACGATTATATCCTTGACCGATTCATAATAATCTAACACTTAAAGTGTATATTGCTCTTTTAATTTAACTAAAGCCTTGAGTTTAAATTTTCACAGACTATTTTCATCCTTACTCTTACGTTATGTTTATAACATATCATGACCAGTAAAATAAAGAATTGGCATTCCCTATCTTATGACACAACATAAACTCAAAATAAAATAATACTTTAATATAAGAGAGTAAGTTAACATATTCATCTCTCTCTAGAAAAGCAACAATTTAAATTTCAACACAATGTTTAACCTTCCTGCTTACCCCTATGATTAAGTCCTGAAAGAAAAAATTCCCCCTTAAGCACATAAAAACGCTTCATCAATCAAAACCACCCCCTACTGCATCAAAGAACAGAACACCTTTGTGTTTGCATATTAAAGCCATTTTTAGTTTTTTCCTGTGCAGCTTTTATCACATATTAATCCAGCATGTAACATACAAGCGAATGGTTGTGATTAATGAGATTTAGAATGAGAGAATCGTACGGTATTTGGAGCTCTCATTCAACATACAAAACAGTTAATAATGATTATTAATCAATATCTTAGTCAATTAAAACCACAAAAATAAAGTAGCTTTAAGAGTTGAACGACATATTTCTTAAAACGGATAATGCAATAAGTGTTTAAATATAAACTAAAGTTCATACAACGACATGAGGAATAAAAAATAAATTCAAAATCAATAAAAAATGTGTTCTAATCCCAATTTTATGGTTGGTTTTTACGTTTTTTGCGCAATTGTTTCCACCATTCAAGACGCTTCACAATTTCACGCTCAAATCCACGCTCAACTGGTTTATAATAACTCTGGCGCCCAAGTTTTTCAGGAAAATATTCTTGTCCAGAGAAAGCATCCGGTTCATCATGGTCATAACAATAACCCTCTCCGTACTCTTCCTCCTTCATCAATTTCGTCGGTGCATTAAGGATATGTTTAGGAGGCGGTAAAGAACCATTTTTTTGTGCGCAACGCCGTGCAGCTTTATACGCGAGATATGTCGCATTTGACTTTGGTGCAGTTGCAACATAGAGACATGCCTGCGCCAAAGCCAATTCTCCTTCTGGTGATCCTAAGTAATCATAGGCGTCTTTTGCTGCATTACAAATGACAAGAGCTTGAGGATCCGCCAAACCAACATCTTCAACAGCCATACGAACCAATCTTCGCCCAATATAGAGAGGATCTTCACCAGCATCCAACATACGAGCTAAATAATAAAGTGCCGCATCAGGATCAGAGCCACGAACAGATTTATGCAACGCTGAAATGAGATTATAGTGCCCATCTCGTCCTTTATCATAAATGGGTGCACGACGCTGAATAACTTTTTGCAACGCACCAGCATCAAGAATCTCTCCGGGACGCACGACAGACCAAACTTCCTCTGCTAATGTCAATGCTACCCGCGCATCACCATCAGACATCCCTATCAAAACGTCTCTGGCCCCATCATCCAAAGGAAGCAACTTTCCTACCACTTTTTCAGCACGCTTCAAAAGCATGCCTAAACTTTCATGATCATGAGAAAGAAATGTTAAAACCCGCGCACGCGAAAGAAGAGCAGCATTAAGTTCAAAAGAAGGATTTTCAGTTGTTGCACCGATCAGGATCACCGTACCATCTTCCATCACAGGAAGAAAACTATCCTGCTGTGCACGATTAAACCGATGAATTTCATCAACAAAAAGAAGCGTTTTATCCCCAGACATAAAACGCCTCTGTGCAACTTCAAAAATCTTTTTAAGTTCAGAAACGCCTGTAAAAATAGCAGAAATTCGTTCAAATGCGAAATTTGTTTCAAGTGCTAACAAACGTGCAACCGTTGTTTTTCCTGTCCCTGGAGGCCCCCAAAAAATCATCGATCCAATTGAGCCCGCTGCCACCATCCGTGAAAGCAAACCATCCTCTCCAATTAAATGTTTTTGTCCCACAACGTCATTGAGAGAACAAGGACGCATTCTTTCTGCAAGTGGCTGATTTTTATTAACTTTAGGGTCGATCGACGAAGTAAAAAAATCTTTCTTCAAAAAAAACCTCAACGAATAAATTGGCGAATATACATACCATCACGTTCATATTCCAATTGCCAAGTACGCGAACGCGTCTGCATAAGAATCTTTTTCAACTGATGAACTGTTTGAATCTTATAGCCATTGACAACACGTAAAATATCTCCGGGCCGAAAAATTCCCGCAGCATAGCTCATTTCATCAAGATTGGTAATCACAACACCCTTTGCCGATATAGGAAGATGAAAACGTCGACTATTTTGCGGTGTTAAATCTAACACTTCAGCACCGGCGAGAGGACTGTCACCTGTAATTTTTTCAGATTTTAAAAATGCAGTTTCCGATATCGATGCAACCTTTATCTGTGTTTTTAAAGTTTTTCCGCCTCGTAAATATTCTAAAGCAAGACTATGGCCAACGTCCGCTGTCATCAAACGATAGCCAAGACTATCTGGACTATCAACGCGCACCCCCTGCACACTCAAAATAACATCACCTACTTTCAAACCAGCTTTTTCAGCAGGACTGTCTTTGATAACTTCAATAATAAGAGCACCATAGGGCCGTTCTAAACCTAAACCACTAGCAATATCAGGTGTAACATTTTGAAAGGATGCCCCAATATAAGGTGGCACAAAATGTTTTCCACCGCGTTTAACGGTATCAAGCATCACTTTTACAAGATTAACTGGAATAGCAAAACCAATCCCTACAGAACCACCGGAACGTGAATAAATAGCCGTATTAATTCCGATTAATTGACCTTTCATATCAATTAAAGCGCCACCAGAATTTCCTGGATTAATGGCAGCATCTGTTTGAATAAAAAAGTCAAAATCGGAAATCCCAACACGTGTACGCGCTTGCGCTGAAACAATACCACTTGTAACCGTTTGACCAACACCAAAAGGATTACCAATAGCTAGAACAAGATCACCAACTTCAACAGTATCAGAATCCCCCAAAGGAAGAACAGGAAACTGAGTATCTTTTACATCAACTTCCAAAATAGCAATATCCGTTGCTTCATCTTTGAGCACGACCTTACTCTCAAATTCTCGCCCATCAGAAAAAGCTACTTTAATTTCGCTTGCATCTTTAATGACGTGGTAATTTGTAACAATCAAACCACGCGCATCAACAATCACCCCTGACCCTAATGATGATTGCTTACGGACAGGAAAATTATTTTGCAAACGACCAAAAAACTGCTCAAAAAATGGATCACCCTCAAAAGGTGATCGCGCTCTAATTTGTCGAGCTGCATAAATATTGACAACAGATGGAACTGTCTTTTTAACTAAAGGAGCAAATGAAAGAGTGATTTCTTTTTGTGTTTGAGGAACATGAGCATATACATGATCAAACGATATCAGCATCATAACCGCAAAAAAAAGCCGCACCCAAAAAGAATACCTCATAATCTACTCCTTATAAAATCAGCCCATTCTGTTGAAGATTCATAGAATTTAAAAAAACAACCCCGCAAATGAAGGATATCTATTAATATTTCATAATAGAGAATAAAAACAACCTACTTAAACAGTAAATATTATAAAAATCAAATAATTCAATATCCTATAATTTTCTTTCACCATCTATTTTTCAAGTAAAAAAACTTCAAAAATACGCATAAAAAAACCGCCTAAGAAAAGGCGGCCTTTTAAAATGCAATAGAATAAAAAACTTATGAGGACATACCCTTCTCATTCTCTGAAGCCTCGATACGAGCGCGATCCGCTGCCCCTTTTGCTTCGACATCGCGATCAACAAATTCTATGACAGCCATGGGCGCATTATCACCGGTACGAAACCCCGCTTTCATAATACGCAAATAGCCACCGTTGCGTGATGCATAACGCGGCGCCAGTGTATCAAATAACTTTGCAACTTTCCCTGTATCACGAAGTGCTGCAATCGCTTGTCGACGCGCGTGCAAACCACCACGCTTACCGAGAGTAACAAGTTTTTCAACAATAGGACGAATTTCTTTAGCCTTTGGAAGTGTTGTCACAATCTGCTCATGCTCGATCAACGAAGTTGCCATATTTGCAAACATCGCTTTACGGTGACTGGCAGTCCGGTTCAACTTGCGGCCTGAGTTACTATGGCGCATAAGCCCTCTCCTTAAATTCTAATTTTAATACTGATCTTCATAGCGTTTAGCAAGATCATCAATGTTTTCAGGCGGCCATGCAGGAATTTCCATTCCAAGATGTAACCCCATACATGCCAAAACTTCTTTAATTTCATTCAATGACTTACGACCAAAATTTGGTGTCCGAAGCATTTCAGATTCTGTTTTTTGAATAAGATCACCAATATAGACAATATTATCATTTTTAAGACAATTTGCCGAACGAACAGAAAGTTCTAATTCATCGACTTTTTTAAGAAGTGCAGGATTAAAGGAAAGCTCAGAATCCGCCTCTTCAACAGGCTCCTTCTGCGGCTCTTCAAAGTTAATAAATAACGATAATTGATCCTGAAGAATGCGTGCTGCAAACGCAACAGCATCTTCTCCATTAACAGCACCATTCGTTTCAATCGTTAACGTCAATTTATCATAATCGAGAACTTGGCCTTCACGCGTATTTTCCACTTTATAAGACACTTTACGAATTGGCGAATAAAGACTATCAATTGGAATAAGTCCTATACGACCATCATCAACATAATTCCGATCAGATGGAACATACCCCTTCCCTGTATTGACAATAAATTCCATACGAATTTCAGCCTCTTCATCAAGGGTGCAGATAACATGATCTGGATTGAGAATTTCCATATCCCCAACCGTATTAATATCTCCTGCTTTCACCACACCAGGACCTTCTTTATAAACGACGAGACGTTTAGGCCCTTCTTCTTCCATACGAAGTGCAATTTCCTTTATATTCAGGATGATATCCGTCACATCTTCACGAACACCTGGAATAGATGAAAATTCATGTAAGACACCATCAATCTGCACAGCAGTAATAGCAGCCCCACGAAGCGAAGATAACAACACACGACGAAGTGCATTTCCTAGCGTTAAACCAAATCCTCGCTCGAGAGGCTCAGCAATTACGCTTGTAATATTCGGATTATCATGCGCACATGATTCAACCTTATTGGGTTTAATAAGTTCCTGCCAGTTTTTCTGGATCATATTTTTATTCCCGTTCTTTAGTTCCGTTACCATTCAATCGTAACGACCAATGTGAACATCAGAGAAATCTCCGACAACAAAAAACAACACCCAATTAAACACGCCGCCGTTTCCGCGGACGACATCCATTATGAGGAATTGGTGTTACATCACGAATAGAAGTAATGACAAAACCAACAGATTGCAACGCACGTAAAGCAGATTCACGCCCTGCCCCAGGACCACAAACTTCAACTTCCAAAGAACGCATACCATGTTCTTGTGCTTTTCTCGCACAATCTTCCGCAGCGACTTGAGCGGCAAAAGGTGTAGATTTACGTGCCCCTTTAAACCCTTGAGCCCCTGCAGATGACCACGCAATCGCATTCCCCTGAGCATCAGTAATCGTAATCATTGTATTATTAAATGTTGAATTGATATGCACAACACCCGATGAAATATTTTTACGTTCGCGACGACGAACACGTGTGGCTTCCTTGGCCATATTTTTCCTTTCAATGATCTCAACACTGCCGTAATATCAGCAGCTCCACCCTCTTTTCCTTGTCAAACGGACTTCAACAAGAAATAGAATATACAAAAAAACCTCTCACAAGGATCCTTATTTCTTCTTACCAGCGATTGCCTTAGCAGGCCCCTTACGCGTACGAGCATTTGTATGCGTACGCTGTCCTCGGACAGGCAGAGACCGACGATGACGCAATCCACGATAACAACCAAGGTCCATCAAACGCTTAACATTCATAGCAACTTCACGACGAAGATCACCTTCAACTTGATATCCCTGATCTATCGCCTCACGAATCTGCAACACCTCAGCGTCTGAAAGCTCATGCACACGACGCCCCGTAGGAATACCAACCTTTTCAATAATTTCTTGAGCGAATTTTGGTCCAATCCCGTGGATATATTGAAGCGCGATAATTACACGCTTATTTGTCGGGATATTGACGCCAGCAATACGAGCCACGCCTACTCTCCTTAGTTATGTTGACAAATCGTTATAAAATACCTGATGTACCTTACAGAAAAAAATAGACTCAGAACAAAATCCTTCCGAATCCGCTTAATTAACTGAAATAAATTAAAGTTGTTTGTGATAGATTTTATCTCAAAAGTCAACTATTTTCATTTATTTCTAAAAAAAATCTTATGAAAAAAAACCTTTAATCATACGTGTCACCTCAGCAATACCAATCATTCCATCAATGACCTTCAACATTCCTCTCTCTGAATAAAATTTTGATAAAGGGGAGGTTTTTTCACGGTATTCTACTAATCTTTTTGCAAAAGCAACAGGATTATCATCTAAACGGACCTGTCCACCGGCCGCTATTGTCTCCTGAACACGCTTCGCCATACGTTCAATCAATGCGTCTTCATCAACGTGCAACTCAATAACAGCATCAAGCCGCATATTTTTGGACTCAAGGATCTGTTGTAACGCTTCTGCCTGTCCTACAGTCCTTGGATACCCATCCAAAATAAAACCGTTTATACAATCAGCTTCATCAATCCTATCTGATACGATTTGATTAACAACACTATCAGGAACTAAAGCACCAGAACTTATAATAGCTTTAGCTTTTTTACCAACTTTCGTTTCTTTGGCAATAGCTTCACGCAACATATCTCCTGTTGATAAATGAGGAATATTATATTCCTCCGTCAACATTTTAGCTTGCGTCCCTTTCCCTGCTCCAGGAGGACCTAAAAGAACCACTCTCATCGATTTCTTCGACCTCCACGAAGTTTTGATTTTTTTATCAACCCTTCATATTGGTGTGCAACAAGATGCCCCTGGATTTGAGCAACCGTATCAAGAGTAACAGTCACAACAATCAACAAAGACGTCCCCCCAAGATAAAAAGGAACCTGGAATGCAGATATCATAAATTCAGGGAGTAAACAAACCAAGATAATATAAATAGCACCCACAACAGTAATACGCGTCAAAACATAATCAATATATTCCGCTGTACGCTCACCTGGACGAATTCCTGGAATAAAACCAGAATGTTTCTTCAACTGATCCGCAGTATCACTCGGATTAAACACAATAGCCGTATAAAAAAAGCAAAAAAACGCCATTAAAAATGCATAAACAATCATATACAGTGGCTGCCCATGACCAAGAGAATAAGAAATAGTTTGCATCCATTGTGGCATTTTATCAGAAAAATTATTAATAGTGGCGGGTAATAACAATAAAGATGAAGCAAAAATAGGTGGAATAACACCAGCAGTATTCAATTTTAAAGGAAGATGCGACATATCGCCTTGAAACATTTGATTACCAACCTGACGTTTCGGATATTGAATAATAATTCGCCGTTGCGCACGCTCTATAAAAACAATAAGTCCGATAATCAAAACAGCAATAAAAACGATTGCGATTAAAAGAAAAGTTGATAGATCAGCCTGACTATGCGCGGTCAAAAGCTGAGCAAAAGTAGAAGGAAAATTGGCTACGATCCCTGTAAAAATGATGAGAGAAACTCCATTACCAACACCGCGTGAGGTAATTTGCTCACCAAGCCACATGAGAAACATTGTCCCGCCAACAAGTGTAATAACAGAAGAGACACGAAACATGAAACCTGGTTCTACAACAATTTGAAGCCCTGTCCCTATACCACTTTCAAGGGCAACCGCAATACCAAAAGCCTGCAGAATAGCCAATACGACTGTCACATAACGCGTATATTGATTAATAACCTTACGACCAACCTCTCCCTCTTTTTTAAGAGTTTCCAAAGAAGGAATAACGGACGTGAGTAATTGTACAATAATAGATGCCGATATATAGGGCATAAGACCCAAGGCAAAAATTGCCATACGCCCAACAGCGCCTCCAGCAAACATATTAAAAAGTCCTAAGACACCGGATGCATGATGCTCAAATGTTTGTCGCAAAGCGTCGATATTAATACCTGGAAGAGAAATATAAGTGCCGAAACGATAGACAAGAAGCGCCGCCAGAGTAAACCATATGCGTTTTTTTAATTCAGTTGCACGCGAAAAGGTACCGAAGTTTATATTGGAAGCAAATTGCTCTGCTGCTGATGCCATAAAACGTCTCCACTTCACACTCCAGTTCTTTAAATCACAGAACTATAACTCTAAAATTCATATCTTTATACATAAATAATTGCAGAACCTAAACAATTCTCCACAAAATATTCAAAAGAATAGATGTAATTCTTCTTGAAATCACGACTTATATCAAAAAAACTATTGAACAACATCAGGAAAAATAACCTGACCACCCACTTTTTCGATCTTAACACGAGCAGCTTGTGAAGCACCAGAAACATGAAAGATAATCTTAGCTTTCAAATCACCATCAGAAAGAAGGCGAACTCCATCTTTCTCTCGACGAATAATACCAGCCTCTTTCAAAGCAATCATATCAACAGGCTTTTCAATGTTCAACTTACCTGCATTAACAGCCAACTGAATACGTCCCAGTGAAACTTCATTATAGGCTTTAGAAAAGAAATTTTTAAATCCACGTTTTGGTAAACGCCGATAAATAGGCATTTGCCCACCTTCAAAACCATTAAGGGAAACACCAGAACGGGATTTTTGCCCTTTCACACCGCGACCACCAGTCTTACCAGTCCCCGAACCAATACCACGGCCAACACGCTTACGATTTTTTGTTGCACCTTTGCAATCACGTAGTTCATTGAGTTTCATATCTAATACTCCTGCAACCCTTAATCTTCATCTATAATGCGAACAAGATGCCGAACCCGAGCAATCATACCCCGTACACAAAGTGTATCTTCTAAAACGCGCCGACGACGCATTTTATTGAGCCCAAGCCCCTTCAAGGTTGCACGCTGAATCTGTGAATTTCGAATAGGGCTTCCAATTTGCTCTACCGTCACAGTTTTACCACTCTGAGATTTTTTCTGAACCATTTCCTAATTCCTTTTCTGACAATCTCAGAAACTACCCTTCTATGTCAACTAAATGGCGACGACGCGCCTGCAAAGTCGAATATTTTATACCACGCTGAGCAGCAATATCTCTCGGATGCATTTGATGTTTTAGTGCATCAAATGTTGCACGAACCATGTTATAAGGATTTGATGATCCTAGTGATTTTGCAACAACATCCTGCATACCAAGAGCTTCAAAAATAGCACGCATCGGTCCCCCAGCAATAATACCAGTACCAGCAGACGCTGAACGAAGCAAAACACGCCCAGCCCCGTGACGACCTTCAAGATCATGATGCAATGTACGTCCAGACCGAAGTGGGACATAAATCATCCCACGCTTTGCAGATTCCGTTGCTTTACGAACGGCTTCTGGAACTTCACGAGCTTTACCGTGTCCAAAGCCCACACGCCCTTTTTGATCTCCAACGACAACAAGAGCAGCAAAACCAAAACGCCGACCACCCTTTACAACTTTAGCAACACGATTAATATGAACGAGTCTATCGACAAACTCATTATCGCGTTCTTCTCTTTCACCACGTTCTTTTTGTGCCATTCCTCATTCCTTTTTCTTTTCCGGAAGCACGATAACAAAGCTCTACATCAAATCGGAAGAACTTAAACGAAATACTCTAAAGTATCCAGCCCCATCCATAAGAAGGAAACTTTAAAAGTTCAAACCACCTTCACGAGCAGCCTCAGCCAAAGCTTTTACTCGACCATGGTACACATAAGCGCCACGATCAAAAACCACTTCACTAACACCAGCTTGCTTCGCACGCTCAGCAATTAACTTACCCACAGCAAAAGCGGCTTCTTTATCAGCCCCACTTTTTAATGATTTTTTCAAATCACTTTCAAGAGTAGAAGCTGAAACAAGTGTACATCCCCGTAAATCATCAATAACTTGCGCGTAGATGTTCTGATTTGAACGATAAACGCTAAGCCGTGGACGATCATGAGAAACCATCTTGATTCTACGACGAACACGTCTTGCACGACGCTGGATAATGTCCTTAGATGAAACCATAATACAAAATCCTTATTTCTTTTTACCTTCTTTACGGAAGATACGTTCATCTGCATGCTTAACACCTTTACCTTTATAAGGCTCAGGTCTACGATACTCGCGAATCTCCGCTGCAACTTGTCCAACTTGCTGTTTATCAATTCCAGAAATAACAATCTCTGTGGGCTTAGGAACAGTTACAGTAACACCCGATGGAACTTTATAAACCACATCATGCGAAAAGCCTAGAGAGAGTTGAATATCCTTACCCTGTAAAGCTGCACGATAACCAACCCCATTGATCTCTAACCTTTTTTCAAAACCATCTTTTACACCACAAAAAATGTTTTCAATCATTGAACGTGACATACCCCATTTAGAGCGCGCATCTTTTGACTGATCCCGCGGCATAACGGATATGACATTGTCCTCGAATTTAACTAAGACTTCATCATTAACGACGTAACTTAATTCACCTTTTGGACCTTTTGCCTTAACAAGCTGACCTTCAACAGTAGCAGTAACTCCAGAAGGAATTGAAATGGGCTTTTTTCCAATACGAGACATTGTTCTAACCTACTTTTCTTCTGTTTTCTTGGACATAATTAGAAAACACGACAAAGGAGTTCTCCACCAACATTCTGTTCACGCGCTTCATAATCAGCCATAACACCTTTAGGAGTCGATAAGATCGAAATACCTAAACCATTTGCCACCTGTGGAAGTGACTTAGCAGAGACATACACACGACGACCAGGCTTTGACACACGCGAAATCTCACGAATAGCAGCCATCCCCTCAAAATACTTCAATTCGATTTCAAGTTCGGCTTTTCCATCACCCAAATCAACGCGATTATATCCGCGAATATAACCTTCCGACTGAAGAACATCAAGAACGTGCGCACGAAGCTTCGAAGCTGGAGTAACCACTTTGCCTTTTTTACGACCAAGTGCATTACGAATACGTGTTAACATATCACCAAGAGGATCTGACATAGACATTAAATAATCTCCTCTTACCAACTAGACTTTACAATACCAGGAATATGGCCAATAGAGCCAAGTTCACGCAATGCAATCCGTGACATTTTTAACTTACGATAATAAGCCCGAGGACGACCCGAAACCTCACAGCGATTACGAATACGAACTTTCGAAGAATTGCGCGGCAATTCTGCCAACTGAACAGAAGCTTTAAAACGTTCCTCAAGAGAAACCTTCTGATCCATAACGATTGCTTTCAAACGTGCACGACGTGCAGCATAACGCTTCACCATCACCTCACGACGCTTATTTTTTTCAACGGCACTCACTTTGGCCATAATTTTACCTCGCTACGTTTGCCGTTACGAACGAAAAGGAAAATTAAAAGCACGCAATAACTCACGCGCCTCATCATCCGTTTTTGCTGTCGTACAAACGATAATATCCATGCCCCAAATTTGATCAACTTTATCATAGTTGATTTCTGGAAACACAATGTGTTCTTTAATACCCATAGCAAAATTGCCACGACCATCAAAACTCTTTGGATTTAAACCACGAAAGTCACGAACGCGCGGAAGAGCAATCGTAACAAGACGATCCAAAAACTCAAACATACGATCCTTACGCAATGTCACTTTAGCCCCGAGAGGCATTCCTTCACGAACTTTAAAGGTCGCAATAGAATTACGCGCACGAGTAACAACAGCCTTCTGACCTGTTATGAGACCTAAATCCTCAGCAGCAAGGGAAGGCTTCTTTGAATCAGCAGTTGCTTCACCTATCCCCATATTAATTACAATTTTATCAATCCGCGGAATTTGCATCGCATTTTTATAATTAAACTTCTCTTGAAGTGCTTTACGAATCACCTCAAAATAATACGCTTTCATACGCGGTATTTGTCTTTCCTCAGCCATTAATCAACTCTCCCGAACGCTTGGCAAAACGTACCTTATTACCATCTGCATTCACGCGAAAGCCTACACGCGTAGGCTTACCATCTTTAGGATCAGCAATCGCCAAATTAGACAGATGAATCGGAGCTTCTTTAGAAATAATTCCAGCTTCTTGCTTCTGCGTTTGACGTTGATGACGTTTAATCATATTAATCCCACGAACAAAAGCCTTATTCTCTTTTGGACTAACCTTAATTACTTCACCACTCGATCCTTTATCCTTACCGGATAAAACAACAACTCTATCACCTTTTCGAATCTTCTGCATAACATTAACTCCTTACAGCACTTCAGGAGCGAGTGAGATGATCTTCATATGATTCCTCCCACGCAATTCACGGGGGACAGGCCCAAAGATACGCGTACCGATCGGCTCTCTTTTATTATCCACTAAAACCGCAGCATTACTATCAAAACGAATGACGCTACCATCTGCGCGACGAATATCCTTAGCAGTACGCACCACAACAGCTTTCATAACATCACCTTTTTTAACACGGCCACGAGGAATAGCATCCTTAACCGAAACAACAATAATGTCACCGACCGAAGCATATTTCCGCTTTGAACCGCCTAACACCTTGATGCACATGACACGACGAGCACCAGAATTATCAGCAACGTCGAGGTTTGTCTGCATCTGAATCATGACTGGCCACCTTTTCTTAACACATATATCTGCTTGTATCTTTTATTACACAATCAGATTTGCCTGCCAAATAAACATAAAGTCATCGTTTTGAAATTTATCAATGAAAAACCACTGTTAAATTCTAAAAACAATAAACTTAACTGATTACGCTACATTGTCTTTTACAACAATCCAACATTTATCTTTCGAAATTGGTCTAGATTCTTGAATAGAAACTTGATCCCCAATCTTAAATTGGTTGTTTTCATCATGCGCTTTATAATTTTTAGACTGCCGAACAGTCTTCTTAAGAAGCGGATGAGAATAACGACGCTCAACTTTGACAACAACAGTCTTATCGCTTTTGTCGCTAATAACAACACCCTGCAAAACGCGTTTAGGCATCTCTTATTTCCTTAAACCTTACTTTCACTTACCTTTTGACGAAGAAAAGTCTTAATGCGCGCAATATCACGACGAACTTGTCTAACACGTGCAGTCTTTTCTAATTGACCTGTTGCTTTTTGAAAGCGTAAATTAAATTGTTCTTTCTTTAATTTAGCCAACTCATCTTTCATTTGGTCGAGCGTTTGCGCCCGTAATTCTCTGGCTTTCATCGCTTAACCTCTTTATTCAGCAATCCGCTGGATGAAACGCGTTTTGATAGGCAACTTTGCAGCACCCAACCTCAAAGCTTCACGTGCAACATCTTCAGGAACCCCATCAAGCTCAAACATGACGCGCCCAGGAGCAACACGTGCAGCCCAATAATCAACACTTCCCTTACCTTTACCCATACGAACTTCCGTTGGTTTAGATGTAACCGGAAGATCTGGAAAAATGCGAATCCACACACGACCAGAACGTTTCATATAACGTGTAATCGCACGACGTGCCGCTTCAATTTGACGAGCAGTAACCCGCTCCGGCTCAACAGCCTTCAAACCGTAGGCACCGAAATTTAAATCCGTACCACCCTTCGCAACACCGTGAATACGGCCCTTGAACTGCTTACGGAACTTTGTGCGCTTTGGCTGCAACATTGTTCTCTACTCCAAATTTTAGTTCAATCTCAAAAACTAAGCATTCTCGCGGCGACGATTCGATGAAGAACCAGATTGATCAGCTTCCGTAGCACGACGTTCTGAAGCCATCGGATCATGTTCAAGAATCTCACCCTTAAAGACCCAAACTTTAATACCACAAATACCGTAAGCGGTCTTAGCTTCTGCTGTACCGTAATCGACATCAGAACGCAAGGTATGAAGTGGAACACGACCTTCACGATACCATTCCATACGCGCAATTTCAGCACCACCAAGACGACCAGAACAATTGATACGAATACCTTCTGCACCAAGACGCATAGCAGACTGAACAGCACGCTTCATGGCACGACGAAAAGCAACACGACGCTCTAACTGTTGAGCAATTGATTGTGCAATAATCGTCGCATCAATCTCTGGTTTACGAATCTCTACAATATTCAACGAAGTCTCAGCATTAGTCATTTCTGAAAGCTTACGACGAAGCTTTTCGATATCAGCACCCTTTTTACCGATAATCAAACCAGGACGTGCAGAATGAATCGTAACACGACACTTTTTATGAGGGCGTTCAATCACAACCTTAGAAATCGCTGCCTGTTTAAGTTCTTCAAGCACATAAGAACGAATTTTCAAATCTTCATGAAGAAGACGCCCATATTCACCACTATCAGCATACCAACGAGAATCCCAGGTCCGATTAACACCCAGACGAAGTCCTATTGGATTGATCTTCTGACCCATTATGCGGCCTCCACTTTTTCGCTAACTTCACGAACAATAACAGTAAGATGTGAAAATGGACGCTCAATTCGACTCGCACGCCCGCGACCACGAACATGAAAGCGCTTCATCACGATCGACTTACCAACATAAGCTTCTGCTACAACAAGCGAATCAATATCAAGATCGTGGTTATTTTCTGCATTTGCAATCGCTGATTCAAGCGTTTTTTTCACAGTAGCAGCAATACGTTTACGCGAAAATGTTAAATCAGCAAGCGCCACATTAACTCTTTTACCACGAATCATTGCAGCAACCAAATTAAGCTTCTGCGGACTAACACGAATTGTTCGTGTGACAGCCTTTGCTTCATTATCTTCAAGCTGGCGCGGAACCTTAGCTTTTCCCATTCCTACTTCCTCTTCGCTTTTTTATCGGCACCATGACCATAATAAGTCCGGGTAGGAGCAAACTCACCAAACTTATGTCCAACCATCTCTTCAGAAACAGAAACAGGAATATGCTTATTGCCGTTGTAAACACCAAAAGTTAAACCAACAAATTGCGGCAAAATAGTAGAGCGACGACTCCATATTTTTATAACTTCATTGCGCCCACTTGCACGTACCTTCTCTGCTTTACCAAGAAGATAGCCGTCAACAAACGGACCTTTCCAAACTGAACGAACCACTTCAGACTACCTTTCTTATTTCTTGCGCTGATGACGCGTACGCATAATAAACTTATCAGTGGCTTTATTGGAGCGCGTACGCTTACCTTTTGTAGGTTTACCCCAAGGAGACACTGGATGACGTCCCCCCGATGTACGACCTTCACCACCACCGTGTGGATGATCAACGGGATTCATTGCAACACCACGAACATGTGGACGCTTACCACGCCAACGTGACCGACCCGCCTTACCATCATTAATATTCCCATGATCAGGATT
Organism: Bartonella sp. B1098; assembly: GCF_944896145.1. Lineage (NCBI taxonomy): Bacteria > Pseudomonadati > Pseudomonadota > Alphaproteobacteria > Hyphomicrobiales > Bartonellaceae > Bartonella > Bartonella sp. B1098. The sequence continues at coordinate 245,416 of NZ_CALYLP010000003.1, forward strand.
TGACACAGCACCAACAGTTGCAAAACAGCTGCTAGAGACCAAACGCTGTTCTCCAGAATTAAGACGAAGAATAGCCATTCCTTGATCACGCCCAACCAACTGTGCATAAGTACCAGCTGAACGTGCGATCTGCCCTCCTTTTCCTGGCTTCATTTCAACATTATGAATAATTGTGCCTACCGGCATATTACCAAGGGGCATAGCATTCCCTGGTTTTACATCAACATTTGAACCAGCTATAATAGAATCTCCAACACCAAGACGTTGTGGTGCAAGAATATAACTTAATTGTCCATCCTCATAGCGAATGAGTGCGATAAAAGCAGTGCGATTAGGATCATACTCTAAACGCTCAACTTTCGCTGAAACATCACGCTTAAGACGCTTAAAGTCGACAAACCGATAACTCCGTTTATGACCACCACCCTGAAAACGAGCGGTAACACGACCACGATTATTACGCCCACCCTTTGAAGACAAACCTTCCGTTAACATCTTTACGGGTTTTCCCTTATAAAGACAAGAACGATCCACAATGACAAGCTGACGCTGCCCAGGTGTCATTGGATTAAATTGCTTAAGTGCCATTATTCCTATCTCCGAGCCTCTTTAAAGACCTGTCGAAACGTCGATAGTCTGACCACTGGCCAGAGTTACGATCGCTTTTTTGACATCACTCTGCCGACCAACAATACCTTTAAAACGTTTCACTTTACCCTTACGAACGATCGTGTTAACTGCTTTCACTTTTACGCTAAAAAGCGCTTCAACAGCAGCCTTAATTTCAGGTTTTGTCGCTTTCGGCGCGACATTAAAAGCAACTTGATTATATTCAGAAATCATAGTCGACTTTTCAGTAATAACTGGACTAATAATTACATCATAATGGCGAAGATCTGTCATTTAAAACGCTCCTCAAGAGCCTCAACAGCTGCCTTTGATAAAACAAGTTTGCTGCGACGCAAAATATCATAAACATTAATTCCCTGAATGGGCAAAATATCAATATTAGGGATATTCGATGCTGCACGAGAAAAGTTAATATCAATCTCTTTACCACCAATCAACAGAGCATTATTAAAGCCAAGTTTAGAAAAATGAGAAACAAGCTTTTTCGTTTTAGCATCTTTAACAGTCAACTCATCCACAATAATTAAATCTTTTGCTTTTAATTTTGCAGATAAAGCAAGACGTAACCCAAGAGCACGAATCTTTTTAGGAAGATCATGCGCATGGCTACGAACCACCGGCCCATGTGCTTTACCCCCACCTCGAAACTGTGGTGCACGTGCAGATGAATGTCGAGCACGCCCAGTTCCCTTTTGTTTAAACATCTTTGCCCCCGTTCGTGACACATCAGATCGCCCTTGGGACTGATGCGTTCCCTGTTGACGACGAGCAAGCTGCCAACGAACAACACGTTGTAAAATGTCCTCACGCGGAACAAGATCAAAGATAGATTCAGAAACTTTTAATTTACCAGCTTCATTGCCATCAAGTGTTTTAATTACAAGATCCATTATTAGGCTCCCTCAATTTCAGAGGTTTCCGTCACCGGAGTAACCATTTCTGTTTTCTCCTTCACAAGACGGCGAATACCAGCAGGCTTTGGAACATTATCAGGAAGAGGTTTCTTCACGGCATCTCTTACCAAGATCCAGGAACCCTTCGAACCAGAAACAGCACCACGCACTAAAATTAAACCACGTTCAATATCAGTGGAAATAACTTCAATATTTTGTGTTGTTACACGCACCTGCCCCATATGGCCAGCCATTTTTTTCCCTTTAAATACTTTACCAGGATCTTGGCACTGTCCCGTAGAACCATGTGCACGATGTGTAATCGAATTACCATGGGAAGCACGATGCCCGCCAAAGTTGTGCCGTTTCATAACACCAGCAAACCCCTTACCAATACTGGTACCAGTCACATCAACTCTCTGTCCTGGAACAAAATGTTCCACTGTAATCTCTGTACCGATATCAAGAAGATTATCGGGGCTCACACGAAACTCTGCTATTTTGGCTTTAGGCTCAACAGAAGCCTTAGCAAAATGTCCACGAAGAGCTTGTGAAGTATTCTTAACCTTAGCAAAGCCTACACCTAATTGAACAGCAGTATAACCATTCTTTTCAACTGTACGCTGAGCAACGACTTGACAATTCTCCAAACGAAGTACTGTCACCGGCACATGCTCACCAGCATCATTATAAATACGGGTCATGCCCAGCTTCTGTGCTATTACACCTGAACGCATCGGGTCTGTTCCTTCTGTCCTCAAACCTCAGAGCTTAATTTCTACATCCACACCAGCAGAAAGATCGAGCTTCATAAGCGCATCCACTGTTTGCGGCGTTGGATCAACAATATCAAGAAGACGCTTATGCGTACGCATTTCAAACTGCTCACGACTCTTCTTATCGATATGCGGTCCACGATTGACCGTAAATTTCTCAATCCGCGTCGGAAGCGGAATAGGACCACGGACATTTGCACCAGTCCGCTTAGCAGTCGATACAATCTCACGTGTCGATGTATCAAGAATTCTATGATCAAACGCTTTCAAGCGAATGCGAATATTTTGACTGTTCATGCTCTTTATTTCCCTGTCATATAAAACGCCTTCAATAATTAAGGCGCTCAACAAGCATTATTTATTCAATGATCTTAGAGACGATACCGGCACCAACAGTACGACCACCTTCACGAATAGCAAAACGAAGCTTCTCTTCCATCGCTATCGGCACAATCAGTGACACATCCATCGCAACATTATCACCGGGCATAACCATTTCCGTTCCCTCTGGAAGCGTAACAATACCCGTAACATCCGTCGTACGGAAGTAAAACTGTGGACGATAATTCGTGAAAAACGGCGTATGACGCCCCCCTTCATCTTTCGTCAAAATGTAAGCCTCGGCTTTAAAACGTGTATGAGGGGTAACAGACCCAGGCTTCGCCAATACCTGACCACGCTCAATCCCTTCACGATCAACACCACGAAGTAGCGCGCCAATATTATCACCAGCTTGACCTTGGTCTAAAAGCTTGCGGAACATTTCAACACCTGTCACCGTCGTCTTAGATGTTGGACGAATACCGATAATCTCAATTTCCTCGCCAACTTTAATAACACCACGCTCAACACGACCCGTAACAACCGTTCCACGTCCCGATATCGAAAATACATCTTCTATCGGCATCAAGAATGGTTGATCAACAGGACGTTCAGGGGTTGGAATATAATTATCAACCTCACTCATCAAAAGACGAACCGCATCTTCACCAATGCTTTTATCCTTGTCCTCAAGGGCAGCTAACGCAGAACCTTTTACAATTGGGATTTCATCTCCTGGAAAATCATATTTGGATAAAAGTTCCCGAACCTCAAGCTCTACAAGTTCCAAAAGTTCCGCATCATCAACTTGATCAACTTTATTGAGGAAAACAACAATCGCTGGAACTCCAACCTGACGAGCAAGCAAAATATGCTCACGGGTCTGTGGCATCGGACCATCAGCTGCAGAAACAACCAAAATGGCACCATCCATCTGCGCTGCCCCTGTGATCATATTTTTCACATAATCTGCGTGTCCAGGACAGTCAACGTGGGCATAGTGACGGCTTTCCGTTTCATACTCAACGTGTGCTGTAGAAATGGTAATACCACGGGCACGTTCTTCTGGTGCTGCATCAATTTGGTCGTATGCTTTAAACTCACCAAAAAATTTCGTAATCGCCGCTGTCAATGAAGTCTTCCCATGATCAACGTGACCAATCGTACCAATATTAACATGCGGTTTCGTTCGTTCAAATTTGCTCTTCGCCATTTGAGCTCTCCATTTTCCGTCCAAGCCAAGGACTAAGTTAAAAATTAATTTACCAACCTGAAATTACGCGTATTTCTTTTGAATCTCCAAAGCAACAGCCGAAGGGACAGGCTCGTAATGATCAAACTGCATCGTATACTGCGCACGCCCCTGGCTCATAGAGCGAAGAGTATTCACATAACCAAACATATTTGCCAATGGAACCATCGCATTCACAACTGTTGCAATACCGCGCGCTTCAGTTCCTGAAATCTGCCCCCGACGAGAATTGAGATCACCAATAACATCACCAACATAATCATCTGGTGTAACAACCTCCACCTTCATGATTGGTTCAAGAAGCTGTGCACCAGCCTTCTTTGCTCCATCACGAAAAGCCGCACGAGCAGCAATCTCAAAAGCCAATACAGACGAATCAACATCGTGATAACCACCGTCAATGAGTGTCGCCTTTACGCCAAGCATAGGAAATCCCGCAAGAGGACCTGACCCCATAACACTTTCAATCCCTTTTTGAACGCCCGGAATATATTCTTTAGGAACAGCACCACCAACAATCTTCGATTCAAAAATAAAATCATCACCTTCATGAGGCTCAAAAATAATCTTTACACGAGCAAATTGACCAGCACCACCCGATTGTTTTTTATGGGTATAATCAATTTCCGCCATTTTAGTAATTGACTCACGATAAGCAACCTGAGGCTGCCCAACATTTGCCTCAACCTTAAACTCACGCCGCATACGATCAACGATAATATCAAGATGAAGTTCACCCATTCCAGCAATAATAGTCTGACCTGACTCCTCATCCGACTTAACGCGAAATGAAGGATCTTCCGCAGCCAAACGATTAAGAGCAATACCCATTTTTTCCTGATCTGCTTTTGTTTTTGGTTCAATTGCAATTTCAATAACAGGTTCTGGAAATTCCATCCGCTCCAAAATAACAGGCTTCAAAGGATCACAAAGCGTATCACCTGTTGTTGTCTCCTTAAGACCAGCAAGAGCAACAATATCACCAGCAAATGCCTCTTCAATATCCTCACGAGAATTTGAATGCATTTGAAGCATACGTCCTAAACGCTCCTTCTTCTTCTTCACAGTATTCTCAAGAGAAATACCTTTGTGAACCTTACCAGAGTAAATACGGCAGAAAGTCAACGAACCAACAAAAGGATCATTCATAATTTTAAAAGCAAGCATAGAGAGCGGAGCTTCATCAGAAGATTCGCGTGTCGTCTCAGCCTCAGTCTTCACATCAATACCCTTAATCGCCGGAATATCAACCGGAGAAGGAAGATAAGAAACGACAGCATCCAAAAGCGGTTGAACACCTTTGTTTTTAAAAGCTGTACCACAAAGAACAGGATGAAATTGAACCTCTACAGTTCCCTTACGAATGAGAGAAACAAGTTGCTCGTTGGTTGGCATAACACCTTCCAAATAAGCCTCCATAGCAGCCTCATCGACCTCCACAGCCATTTCAATGAGTTTTTCGCGATATTCTTCAGCCTTTTCCTTTAAGCCAGAAGGAATTTCACTTATCACTGCTGAGGCACCAATAGAACCATCCCACTTTAAAGCCCTCATCTCAACAAGATCGACAACACCTTCAAAGTCATTTTCAGCACCAATCGGCAACTGCAAAACAAGCGCCTTAGCCCCCAACCGAGAACCAACCATTTCTACACTACGATAGAAATCAGCCCCTATTTTATCCATTTTATTAACGAAAACCATGCGCGGAACACGATATTTCTCAGCCTGCCGCCAAACAGTTTCCGTCTGAGGCTCAACACCAGCATTCGCATCCAATAATGCTATCGCCCCATCAAGAACACGCAAAGAACGCTCAACCTCAATAGTAAAATCAACGTGCCCTGGCGTATCAATGATATTAAAGCGGCGCTTGCGACCATCACGCCCTTCCCAAAACGTCGTCGTCGCAGCAGATGTGATGGTAATGCCACGCTCTTGCTCCTGCTCCATCCAATCCATCGTAGAAGCACCATCATGAGTCTCACCGATTTTATGATTCTTACCCGTATAGAACAGAATACGTTCAGTCATCGTAGTCTTACCGGCATCAATATGCGCCATAATACCAAAGTTACGATAATCTTCAATTTTATATTCGCGAGCCATTATATTTGCCTTAGTTTAAAACTTCTACCAGCGATAATGTGAGAATGCACGGTTAGCTTCAGCCATACGATGAACATCTTCACGCTTTTTCACGGCAGAACCGCGATTATTAGCCGCATCCATGAGTTCACCCGATAAACGCTCAATCATCGTCGTCTCATTCCGCCCACGCGCCGCCGAAATCAACCAACGAATAGCAAGAGCCTGACGACGATCAGGACGAACATCAATCGGAACCTGATAAGTAGCCCCCCCAACACGACGAGAACGAACCTCAATATGAGGAGCAACATTCTCTAAAGCCCGATGAAAGAGATCTACTGGATCTGTTTTTACTTTCTTCTCTACAGAATCAAGCGCACCATAAACAATACGCTCTGCAACTGATTTTTTACCATCAAACATAATGGCATTCATAAATTTTGTAATAACCAAATCACCAAATTTAGGATCTGGATTAATTTCACGCTTTTCTGCTCTATGACGACGGGACATTGGCTTTGTCTCCCAATATTACTTTGGACGCTTCGCGCCATACTTTGAACGACGCTGTTTACGATTCTTAACACCTTGGGTATCAAGCAAACCACGAATAATGTGATAACGAACCCCTGGTAAATCTTTCACACGACCACCACGGATCATCACAACAGAGTGCTCTTGAAGATTATGTCCCTCTCCAGGAATATAACCAATCACTTCAAATCCATTCGTCAAACGAATTTTAGCAACTTTACGAAGAGCCGAATTAGGCTTCTTCGGCGTTGTTGTATAAACACGCGTACAAACACCACGCTTCTGTGGATTCGACTGCAGAGCAGGAACCTTATTACGTTTAACTGGCGCCACACGCGGCTTGCGAATCAACTGGTTTACGGTAGGCATGGAACCTTCCTCTTTTCGATTTACATTCGTCTCACCCAATCGGGCTTTTCTATTTATCTCCACCCACACCAACAAAATTGGTGTAGATGTCTTACTCTACACACAAAATCGGGCACAGCTGCTAAAAACAGTCTACCCGATCATAAGCAGAGAAGGCAACAGCCTTTTGCACTAGCATTTGCTTTTAATCTTTTCAGCACCCGTCTGAAGGACCTTTTGGATTATATCCAAAACAAAAGATCATTTCCACATCGGTTACGTTCGTGTCTAATAGCGAGAACACAGACATTCGTCAAGAACTAAACAGCAGAAAGTTTTCAAAAATGAAAATAAATTAAATTTTAAAACTTTAAATTTGCCTTTTTTGCTTTTTGGGGGTCTCTTGATAAATCAATTTACCATAGTAATATCGCCCTATAAATAAAAAACAATAATGTGACTGCGATAAAATATTAACGCAGCAAATTAAATTGTATATTTGATATCGAATGATGAGCACCATGAAAATAGCAACGTGGAATATTGCCGGAATAAAAGCACGACATGAAACATTATATCAATGGCTACAGCAAAATCAGCCAGATATAGTCTGTCTACAGGAAATTAAAAGTACTGATGAAAATTTTCCACGTGATGCAATTGAAAATCTAGGTTACCATATAGAAACACACGGACAAAAAAATTTTAATGGCGTTGCAATTCTTTCTAAAAAAACACCGGATGAAGTAATCCGTCGATTACCAGGCAACGATAATGATGAACAAACACGTTACATTGAAGCCGTTTATTCAACAAACAAAGGTGTTGTACGTATTGCCTCTCTCTATTTGCCAAATGGAAATCCTATTGAGAGTGAAAAATATTCCTATAAAATGGAATGGATGGAAAGGTTATATGCACATGCAAAATCATTGCTTGCGTATGAGGAGCCCCTTGTTCTAGCCGGTGATTATAATGTCATCCCTACCCCACTCGATGCAAAAAAACCTCAAGAATGGAATCAAGATGCCTTATTTCTTCAAAAAACAAGAAAAGCATTCCAGCGTATCCTTCATTTAGGTCTTTACGATGCTATCCGAAATGTCACCGATACACCCTCCTTCAGTTTTTGGGATTTCCAAGCTGGAGCATGGCCTAAAAATAATGGGATTCGCATTGATCATTTACTCTTATCACCAGAAGCAGTTGATCACCTTATTTGCGCTCATAGTCAAACAGAAGTAAGGGGATACCCAAAACCATCCGACCATGTTCCTGTCTGGATTCATCTTAATATCAATTAAGAAAGTATAACTCTCACCTCATAAGACAACAAAAAAATTCCACTTAGAAGAATAACTATGCTACACCGTTCAAACAGTATATCTTAAGTAACTAAAATAAAAATCAATGAATGGAGGACATAAATGAAGAAATCATTGTTAATGTTTATTGCAGCAGCAGCCATTGGGCTTACAAGCGTCGCGCATGCTGAAAATGATACGCTTGAAAAAATTAAACAAACAGGGGAAATCACTTTAGGTGTTCGTGAATCATCTGGTTTGGCCTACGCCCTTGGTAATAATAAATATGTAGGCTTTCATACAGAAATGGCAGAACGTATCATTGATGATATCTCAAAAAAAATTGGTAAACCGATTAAAATTCATTATCTTCCCATCACATCTCAAAATAGAATTCCCCTCTTAAAAAATAAGACCTATGATTTTGAGTGCGGCTCAACAACAAATGATATTGCACGCAGCAAAGAAACAGCATTTGCTTATACAACATACGTTGAAGAGGTGCGAATTGCCGTCAAGAAAAACTCTAACATTAAATCTCTTGATGATTTAAATGGAAAAACAGTTGCAACAACCACCGGTACAACATCTGTTCAACTTATTCGTAAAAACAAACGTGCAAAAAACATTCACTTTAAGGTCATCAAAGGAAAAGACCACGGAGATAGCTTCTTATTACTCGAATCGGGTCGTGCCGATGCATTTGTTATGGATGCCTCAATTCTTGCAGGACATATTGCAAAATCAAAAAATCCATCGGATTTTGTCATTCTTGACACCGTGCTTTCAGTTGAACCCATCGCCTGCATGCTGAGATTACATGACAAACAATTTGAACAAGCAATCAATGATAGTATCCTACGTCAAATTAAAGACGAATCACTTGAAAAGCTTTATAATAAGTGGTTTATGAAACCGATTCCGCCTGCAAATACTGTTATGAACCTTCCCTTATCAAAACAAACAAGATATGCTTGGGATCACCCAAACAATAAGCCTCGGGAAAGCTACACAGAAAAAGATTTATAGAATTTGAAAAGAAGAACCACACTCTTTAAAAATTGAGTGTGGTTTATATTTTAGTTCACTTTTTAATAAATTCTGCTTATGTAGATACGCTTAATTTATTGTCCTATTTGTGAATGACTGATTTGAGGGAATATCAATTAATGGACTTTTCTTTCCTTTGTAGAGATGACCTTACTCAAACACTGGTAACGGGATGCTTGGGCACGCCCGGCGTAAGTCATACCTATTTAGACACACTTCTTGATGGCTTAAAAAATACGGTTATATTGTCCATCACTTCACTTATATTAGCTATATTTTGTGGTGTTATTATAGGAACGATGCGCACTTTACCTAAAACATCCATCATCAATTGTGTCGTTCGCACGATTGGGACTATTTGGGTAGAAATTATGCGTAATATTCCCCTTCTTGTACAGGTGTTTTTATGGTATTTTGTTGTTCCTAAGATTTATCCACCAGCGATGAATTTTTCCCCTATTCTCTTAGTAACATACGCGTTGGGGTTCTTTACATCGGCACGTATTGCAGAACAGGTTCGTTCAGGCATTGAAGCGATTTCTTCAGGACAACGCTATGCTGCTATGGCAATGGGGTTTACAACTTATCAAAGTTATCGCTATATCATATTACCACGTGCTATTCGTACAATTATGCCGCCGCTTACTTCAGAGGCAATGAGTATTGTAAAGAATTCGTCTATAGCATTCGCCGTTTCAATAAATGAGCTCATGCAATTTCAATACCAAGCAATTGAAGAAATAAGCCATGTTTACGAAAACTATTTGCTTGTTACGATTCTTTATATTCTTATAGCCTTATTCGTATTCATTGTAATGACAGTCATTGAACAAATGCTCAAAATCCCTAATTTTCAAACAAAGGGAAATTGAATATGATAAATTTCATAAGCTCTCAGTTTGGACTTTATTTTCCTTTCAATTTTTCCGACTTTGATTTTTCCTTTTTTACCTTTGATGTATTTTGTTCTTATATTTTATCAGGTTTACTCTTTAGCGTTTTTCTAACGCTTTTTGCAACGATATTGGGATTTGTTTTCGGCACACTTTTAGCAATGATGCGCCTTTCTTCCATAAAACTTCTTTCTTGGGTTGCAATCGTTTACATAACAGCGATGCGTTCAATACCACTTGTGATGGTTATCTTATGGTTTTTTGTGCTTCTGCCTTTTTTAACGGGGACATCTATCGGCGCCAATAAATCAGCACTTATTACCTTTACCGCATTTGAAACGGCTTATTTTGCTGAAATTATGCGTGCTGGTATCAATTCGGTTCCGCAAGGACAAAAATATGCAGGACAAGCTCTTGGGATGACATATTGGCAAAGTATGTACATTGTCATTCTTCCTCAAGCCTTTAGAGATATGCTTCCAGTCTTTTTAACACAAGTTATTATCCTTTTTCAGGATACAACCCTTGTTTATGCTATCAGCGGTCATAGCCTTTTGAATGGTTTTGATATTGCTGCTAATAATTTTGGTGTAAAGCAGGAAGCTTATATTTTAGCAGCTATTTTTTATTTTGTTATCTGTTTTACACTGTCACAAATCGTTTTGTATTTACAAAAAAAAGTATCCATTATTCGCTAACAGGAAAAAAAATGTCTACTCATATGATCGAAATAAAAAATGTTTCTAATTGGTATGGCGAAATTAAAGTTCTTAAAAACTGTACAACCAATATTAACAAAGGAGAAGTTGTTGTAGTTTGTGGGCCATCAGGCTCAGGAAAGTCAACACTCATTAAAACAATTAATGCTCTTGTTCCTTTTCAAAAAGGTGAAATTTGGATTGATGGAACACCAGTTCATTCAAAAAAAACGAATCTGCCTAAATTGCGCAGCCATGTAGGAATGGTCTTTCAGCACTTCGAGCTTTTTCCTCATTTATCTGTCACAGAAAACTTGACAATTGCACAAATCAAAGTCTTAAAACGAAGCAAAAAAGAAGCACTTGAACGTGGTTTGTTGTATCTTGAACGCGTTGGCCTCATTGAACATAAAGACAAATATCCGGGACAACTTTCTGGAGGGCAACAACAGCGTGTTGCTATTGCGCGTGCCTTAACCATGGATCCACTTGTTATGCTTTTTGATGAACCAACCTCTGCTCTAGATCCTGAAATGGTAGGTGAAGTACTTGACGTCATGATCAGTTTAGCAGAAGAAGGTATGACGATGATTTGTGTAACCCATGAAATGGGATTTGCACAAAAAGTCTCAGAGCGTGTTATTTTCATGGATCAAGGAACAATTCTTGAAGACTGTTCATCTAAAGAGTTCTTTTCTAATCCGCAATCTAGAACACCAAGAACACAAGAGTTTTTGTCTAAAATCCTAAGTCATTAGCTTGATATCATCGCAACAAGCTCTCTCTACTATAAACTTGAACACAAAAAATAATAGAATTTAATAACGAATAAGAGAATGTAAAAAATATTACCATCAGATAGTTAAAAGTTCTTATTTTTTAAAATATCAGCAACCAGTGAAATTGCTGTACGTCTCTCAAATTCATTACAAAGAGCAAAGGCCTTTTCTTGCAAAGGGTAAATCTAATTTTTGTCTCTTACGTCAGCTTTTTCATAGGCTGCAGTTAACATTGCCGTCCCGCGAATGATTTTTCCTTCTTGAATCAGCATATTTCCAAGCATCGCTTGGGCAGAAGAATTTCCTTTTTTTGCTGAAAGTTGAAACCATTGTGCTGCTTGTATAAGATTCTTCTCCTTTCCCTCTCCCTTTAAAAATATTTTTCCTAATTGATATTGAGCTTTAGGATTTCCATAGTTCACCGCAGCCTGCATATAAAGACGAGTCGCATAAGAGAGATTAGGTTTCACAGGCAATTGAGGAATACCTTTTTTTATATACCCAGCAAGCCTAACCAATGTATCAGAAACATAACTTTGATCCTCTGAGCCAAGATCTGTACCTTTTTCAACGATGTATGCAAAAAAATGATAGGCCTTGTAATCATCTTTAGGGACACCATCACCGTTTGCGTAAATAGAGCCAAGTTTCCAATTAGCACCAATATGACCTCTCTTAGCGGCACAACGTAGCGCTGAAATAGCCTGATTGATCTGTCCATTTTTATAAGCAAACATGCCACGTTTCAAAAAATAAAACGAACCATCATGCACTTCCTGCAAACTATTAACATCTATGGCATAAACAGTCGAAAAAAATCCCCCTAACGTCACAATAATCGTAGCTTTCTTCCATATCTGCAATTGATTGACCATTTCCCCCCCCCTCTCAATGTTAATTGTTCTATCTATTACAAATTTCTTTGTAGATCTTTAAACGCCTCTTCTTCGTAAGAAATACGAGAGATTCTAAAGTAAAATTTTTAAAAGAAAAGACCAATAAATGAAAATTATCAAAAGTATTCAATAAAATTAAACATTTATTTTCATATACAATCAATTGATTTATAAAGATAAATCATCAATTTCAATTTGAATAACACCCTCCAATACAGGAATCTTCCTTCCCCCTTTTATATTGAAGTAATTAAAATCTCTTTTGCATAAGCGATAAGTGGTTTGCAAATGAGCTTAAAAGAGGATTTAAAACACCTCTTATGAACTGTCACAAGTGCCAAAGACTACTTTCGCGCAACACTAAACACTGACAAAGTGTGTAATAACACCGATCCATTACTTCACAAGCGTAAAAATGAGAAGACTCAATGGATCTCCTTTATACCATTTACGGATACCTGCGTGAAATGAGCTTTGGGTACCTTAAGAGATGTCTCTTTAATAATGAACACAAAAACGCTGGTTCCCTGTAGAGGTTTTATGATCGCATTCACGAAAGACGAAAAAAGAAAAAGCTTTCTTAAAAAAATGAATACCAGCCGTAACGTGATGAAATCATCCATCAAAAAAAGTGAGAATCAACCCAACCGCTCTAAAGCAATAGAGATCTTCTTTTGCGCAACACGCAGTTCTACAACCCTATTTTGTTCACTTTCAACAATTTCTGTTTTTGCATTTGCTATAAATTTGGGATTATTTAACTTAAGCGATATTTTTTCAATATCTTGTTCAATTTTACGGGCCTCCTTCCTCAAACGAACACGTTCAGCCTCCAAATCAATCAACTGTCCTAATGGCAAACAAAAAACAGCCTCTCCCAAAATCATTTGTGCCGATACTTCCGGAACCTTATCAGAGAAATCAATGACTTCAATACGCGCTAACTTTTTAAGAAGTGCATCATAACGCTGCACACGCTCTCGCGTTACTTCCCCTGCTTCGACAACGACAAGAGGTGCTCGTGTAGCGGCTGGAATATTCATTTCAAAACGTACAGACCGAATCCCTGTGACCACATCAATAAGCCAATTAATATCAGCAGCAGCCTCTTCATCGATCAATGTTGCCTCTGGCCATTTTGTCAATGCGAGCATATCTTCACGCTTGATCTCTTGTGTTTCCGTAAGAGACCACAATTCTTCTGTCATATGCGGCATAAAGGGATGAAGAAGTTTATAGACTTCATCTAACACCCAAGCAGTACAAGCTTGAGCTTCATTTTTAGCATCTTCACATTCCCCCTGAAAGATAGGTTTGAGAAGTTCTAAATACCAGTCACAAAATGTATTCCAAATGAACCGGTAAAGTGCAGCTGCCGATTCATTAAACTTATAGTGTTCAATACCCGTCGTCACTGCTGCAATTGTTTTAGAGAGTTCTGTTAAAATCCAACGATTAAGCGCCAGCTTTGCGTGTTCTGGTTTAAAAGCAGAATTATGCTTTACACCATTCATCTGTGCAAATCGGGTCGCATTCCACAATTTCGTAGCAAAATTACGATAACCAGCAATGCGTGAAGTATCAAGTTTTACATCACGCCCCTGCGCTGCCATAACAGCCAAAGTAAAACGAAGAGCATCAGCGCTATACTGATCAATAAGCTCTAAGGGATCAATAATATTTCCCTTTGATTTTGACATCTTTGCACCCTTTTGATCTCGGACAAGAGCGTGCACATAAACCGTTGGGAAAGGAACTTCACCCATAAAGTGAAGTCCCATCATCATCATACGAGCAACCCAGAAAAAAATAATGTCAAATCCTGTCACCGATAAAGATGTTGGATAAAAAGTAGATAATTCAGTTGTTTTATCTGGCCATCCTAATGTTGAAAAAGGCCAAAGAGCTGATGAAAACCAAGTATCTAAAACATCAGGATCGCGGGTTAATTCAACCACCACACCGTAATGAACAAAAGCCGAATCTAAAGCCTCTTTTTCACTTTTTTCAACAAAAACTGTCCCATCAGGGCCATACCAAGCAGGAATCTGATGTCCCCACCATAATTGGCGAGAAATGCACCAAGGCTGAATATTTTGCATCCAATTGAAGTAGGTCTTTTTCCAATTATCGGGAACAAACTGCGTTTTTCCTTGTTGAACAGCTTCTATCGCTGGCTTTGCTAACTCAGCAGCATGAACATACCATTGATCTGTCAAAAAAGGTTCAATAGGCACACCACTACGATCTCCATGAGGAACCATATGGGAATGTTCATCAACAGAAGCTAAATACCCTCGTTCTTCCATCAAAGAAATAATCTTCTGGCGCGCAACAAAACGATCGGATTTATCAAGATTTTCTACTAACATTTTTAATTCATCTGATAAAATCAAACCATTAAAAAACGCTTCATTCTCATGGAGAAAAATCTCGGCTTTTTGGGTAAAAATATTGATTAAGCGTAAATTATTACGCTGTCCTACTTCAAAGTCATTAAAATCATGAGCGGGTGTGATTTTTACCGCACCACTTCCAGCCTCAGGATCAGCATGCGCATCACCAACAATCAATAACTTACGACCAACAAGCGGCAAAAGAGCATTTTTACCAATAAGCTTTTTATAACGCTCATCTTCAGGATTAACAGCAATTCCTGTATCACCAAGCATTGTTTCTGGTCGTGTTGTCGCCACTATTATAAAAGTTGTCGCATCATTTGGATCAAAAATTTTACCCTCAAGTGGATATCTAAAATGCCACAAATGTCCTTGAACTTCTTTTTGCTCAACTTCGAGATCCGAAATAGCCGTTAACAACTTAGGGTCCCAATTGACGAGGCGCTTATCTCTATATATCAATCCTTGTTTATAAAGCGTGACAAAGACTTCAAGAACAGCCTGCGACAACCCCTCATCCATTGTAAAGCGTTCACGCGACCAATCACATGAAACGCCAAGGCGGCGCAATTGGTTTGAAATAATGCCTCCCGTTTCATGACGCCATTCCCAAATACGCTCAATAAACTTTTCTCTTCCCATTTCTTGACGCGTTGGCTCTTGACGTTCTACAAGTTGACGCTCTACAACCATTTGGGTAGCAATTCCAGCATGATCCATACCAGGCTGCCACAAAACATTCTTGCCACGCATCCGCTGAAATCTAACCATTATATCTTGAATTGTCGTATTGAGCGCATGCCCCATATGAAGTGAGCCTGTAACATTAGGCGGTGGAAGCATAACGCAAAAAGGTTCTGCACCACTTTTAGAACCCGCTCCCGCTTTAAAAGCTCCACGAGTCTCCCATCTCTTTGCAACCCGTTGCTCTATGGAAGCAGCATCATAGTTTTTTTCTAACATTCTATCCATCCATAACGCCGCTGAAAAACACAATATATGATCAAACCCCGATCAAAATCCCGCAAACCCCATCCCTCACTAGAGAGCCCGCACAACCTCAAACAAATTTTTCATAAAATAAAAAACATAAAAATAATTAAGACGATTTTTTTATCGCCTTCACAATCTCTTCACGTAAAATATCTTCCAGCAAAACAGGCAATTTAGACTGCAACCACTCTGCTATTGCCGGACGCAACACATCCTTTGCAATTTTTTCCGCAGAAGAAATACAATACGCAGATAATTCCACACGACCAGCCTTTCTAGTTTCTGATTGTGACTTCCTGATCTCATCTTCATATTCTTTTGCTTTATAAACAGAATTCCGTTCTTCAGAAGAAAGCTTCATCTTTTGCACATCCACACCAACTGTATGATTTTCTAACGCTGTATCCTCTTTCTCTTGTGCTATCCTTCTCTCTTGATTTTCAGTAGAAAGACCAATACGATCAGCTAAAGCTTTCATAGCATCATCAACCGATAAGGTGGTATCATAAAAACCCTCTGATGCAACTTCCAAACGATCTTCCGAAGCATTTACTGCAACATCTTCATTTAAAAAGTGATCAGATTGAACGGCATTTTCTTCGATTATTTCACGAATAGATGTCAAAATCTCATCCATACTTGGCTCACGTAACACGCTTGAACTCTGTACCATACTTTACAACCTCTCAACGACGCAAATAGAATCATATTTTCAGTGTATGCAAAAGAATCATAAGATCAACATGCCTCCCGTGATATTTTCAAATATGCTTGTCATAAAGAGGGCGCTACACACAACTTTCTGCATTTAAAAAGAACAACATCACCGCTCTATTTTTCATCATATCCAACGACTGATTAACTCATTTTTTAAAAATTAAAATGGTTTGAGATTAAAGAGCTACTTTTATCATTATCGGATATATTGACTTGTTTTTAAGCCGAGATAATTTGCTGTCAATTTACCAATAGACGATTGAACACTATAGCTTGCCACAACAGCGTTACGCTCTGCCATTGCAAGCGCAATTTGAGCATTAATCAATTGAGTACGAGAATTTAAAACATCTAATGTCGTTGCCTGCCCTACGCGATTTTCTTGAACACGACCTTTAAGAGCAATTTCAGCAGCACGAACACTTTCACGGTAAGCAATAACAGATGCGCGTGCACCTTCCAACTGGAACCAAGCAGAAGTAAGGGCTTGTCTCGTATTACTATGGGCCAGATCGAGTTGAAGCTGCGCCTGTCCAAGCTGTTCCTTCGATTGGCGAATCTGCGCAGACGTACGCCCCCCTTCAAAAATCGGAACACTCACAGACAACCCCATCGATTTAGAAACGCCATCCTCTCCAGCACCGCTGTAAATCCGATTATAAGAAGCTGTTGCAGAAAAATCAACTTTAGGGAGCAGTGCTCCTTCTTTCGCCTTCACATTGTAACCACTCGCATCAACTAGATATTGAGCATAAAGGATTGCTGGATGCATCACAACGCTCATTTGGTAAGCCGTATCAAGATTGACGGGAAAATCTGTAGCGATGGGTGGGCGTTTTAACTTTTCAGGATCAGAACCAATAATTTGTCGATACACGGCCTCTGCTGCTTTTACATCAGCACGAGCAAGACTTAGTTCTGAAACCGCCACGGAACGTGCCGCTTGAGCTTGAGCCAGATCAACACGCCCTCCCTCACCCACATCAAATTTTGCTTTATTGGAACGAACTTGCTCTTCAAGAGCTGCCAAATTTTCTCTCCGAAGATCGGCAACACGACGTGCTTGATAGACATTCGCATAAGCTGTCACAGTTTCCAGAAAGGTATTTTGTTCAGCATTACGAAGATACTCACGCTGCGCCTGGAGCTTAACTTGAGCTGAAGAAAACATATTTTGCGTGATAAAACCGTCAAATAATCTTTGATTTAATCTCACACCTATAGATCCAGAAGTGACATAAGGACCTGTAAAAGACTTATTCCGCCCATAGCTTCCAACCCCTTCAACTTGTGGTAAGAACCCTGATCGCGCGATGACAACGTCATCACTGGCTATACGGACAGCCGCCCGTTCACTATTCAACTTAGCATTGTGTTTATAAGCTTTCGAAAAGGCATCCATCAATGTTTCAGCACAAACAGTCTCTGAGAGTAAAAGACTCAACACCAGCAAAAAATACACCTGAAACTTCTTGTTTATTTTAAACACAATACACACAACAACATACCCCAAATAAATAACAGAATTATCTTTTATTTCACAAAACCTACAAGCATTAAAATACAAAACCAGGTGTTCTCAAAAAACAGGGAAGAGGCTTTACGGCGAGATTAAAAGCACGACGGGCTGAAATGATTCCATCTTCTTTTATATAGATTCGTGCTACAGCAGCATTTCCATCCCCTTCAACCACAACAAGACGTCCACTATCTTTCATTTGATCAAAGATACCCTGTGGAATAAAATCGACAGATCCCTCTATAAAA
This sequence comes from Bartonella sp. B1098, assembly GCF_944896145.1. Lineage (NCBI taxonomy): Bacteria > Pseudomonadati > Pseudomonadota > Alphaproteobacteria > Hyphomicrobiales > Bartonellaceae > Bartonella > Bartonella sp. B1098. Next base: position 263,757 of record NZ_CALYLP010000003.1, read on the forward strand.
ATCACATCATAAGGTCCCTCAGTAGCATACCCCTGCCCTAAGGGACCATGAATGACAACCACATTATCACATTGATGACGTTCTAAAGCTTCAAGAGCACGTTCAAAAAGAGACTGATTACTTTCCAACGCAATCACAGACCCTGCAAGTTTTGAAAGCAAGGCTGCACAATAGCCACTATTTGCACCAATATCTAAAACAACATCTGATGATTTTACAGCAGCAAGCTGTAACAATTTTGCGAGAGATGCAGGTTTCATCAAATAGCGTGCAGGAACCTCATCTCGCACTGGACATAAAACAATATCGGTATCAAGATAGCTTAATGCTTTCATATCTTCCGATACAAAGTCTTCACGGGATATCGTTAAAAACGCTTCAAGAACTGATAAATCCGTTACATCAACTGTACGAATTTGATTGTCAACCATTTTGCGACGAAGCTCAGCAAAATCTGCAACCATAACGACTATTTTCTCCTAACCTACAAAAAATAAACAAAATAGCAACAATGAGGGACTAAGCTCTCTTAAGCTATAGGTGTTACAAAAAAAAATACGACAGTCAACAACTCGATGCTAACAGGAGAGTCTGTCATACAAAAGTGTCTTTACAACTGTAGAGGGAAATAATCTCTTTTCTTATACCTCCCCTAAAAGCCGTTTCGTTTAAAACCGGCTGGAGGCCTCGCCCGGAATCGAACCGGGATACAAGGATTTGCAGTCCTCTGCGTAACCATTCCGCCACAAGGCCTCATCAACAAATATAAAGGCTTCAATAAGGGAAGGCAAAGCATCCGTCAAGGTGTAGAAATCTTCTCTCGCCTTTTTTCCTATTACTTACACAATTTATCATATTTTTTTTAAAAAAAGTAATTTTATCCTTTGCAAATCAGTATTGCTTTGCTATAGCCTCTTCAGCTGAATGGTTGAGCATCGTTCCCCGGTAGCTCAGCGGTAGAGCAACCGGCTGTTAACCGGTTGGTCGCTGGTTCGAATCCGGCCCGGGGAGCCATTTCTTTTTTTATCACATATAGTTTATTGTTTTTATTTATATTTTTAAACATGAGGGATAGCCAAATAAAGTTAAGGGAATAGGATTTTGTGACGTGCCTCTATAGGCCCCCTGCTTTTTTATCAAATTTCTCTAACAATTTTTTAAATTTTGTTAAGTCTTGTTGTGAAAAATTCTCTAAGTTTCTAACAAACATATCAACAATTTCACATCTGCACGTATCAGAAGGTTTTATTGTAAAACTCCTTCGACATGTATAGGCTTCTTTTCTTAAAAGTAATGCTTCCTTTTGATCTAAATCATATAATTCTATGATTTTGACTTCCATGCCAACCGGTACAGATTTCTTGCCAATCTCGACTGAAGATAAAAATGATACAGATACGTCTAATTTCTTAGCCATATCTAAGAAGCTGTAGCTTGTCAGCAGGTTTTGTACCAATTTATTTTCTTTCACATGATTTTTAAGGGGTTCTCAAAGGGGCTTCAAAGACCTTTCAAAGGGTGTTTTAAGATTCGTCATTGTTTATGAGAATCTATGGGATTTTGCTTCTCAATCATCGGATCATTATTTTGAGCTCAAGCGGATATTTCTGAAAAGTTGTCGTTATCCGTTAGGTCACTAAAGCATGTAAAGTCAGATTGGAAAGCCAGAGGGACGATTCCTGTTGGTCCATGACGTTGCTTGGCTATGATAACCTCCAGCTTTGCCCTTAACTTGCTCCATTGCTTCTTTCCATTTGTGATATTCAACACTGCCTTCTTTTTGTTCTTCATTTTTGAGATAATATTCTTCACGATAAACAAACAACACAATATCGGCATCTTGCTCGATTGAACCTGATTCACGTAAATCGGAGAGTTGTGGACGTTTATCTGTTCTATTTTCAACTTGTCGTGATAATTGCGAAAGCGCAATGATGGGAATATTGAGTTCCTTTGCAAGCGCTTTAAGACCCATAGTAATGGCCGTAATCTCTTGAACGCGGTTTTCAGAAGAACGCTTTGAACCGCTTGTCATCAGTTGAATATAATCAATGATCAAAACATCTAGACCATGTTGTCGTTTAAGACGCCTTGCACGCGCGGCTAGTTGCGCAAGAGATGCAGCTCCCGTTTGATCGATATAAAGAGGAATGGTTTGAAGAGAATGCGTCATATGAACAATGTTTATAAACTGATCATCAGAAAGATTACCCCGTCGAATATCAGAAGAAGAAACCTTTGTTTGTTCTGAGATAATACGGGTTGCAAGCTGTTCTGTTGACATTTCAAGGGAGAAGAAACCGACAATCCCCCCTTCACTGGCTTGGCTGTCATCATGACGCTTGCAAGCATTGGCAATATTAAAGGCAATATTGGTTGCAAGGGACGTTTTACCCATCCCAGGGCGCCCTGCTAGGATAATCAAATCAGATGGTTGCAACCCGCCCATTTTATCATCAAGAGTTTTTATATGGGTTGCCATGCCAGAAAGCTGTGAGGAACGCTTTTTTGCAGCACTTGCCATGTTAATGGCTTTTACAATAGCTCTATCAAAGTTTTCAAAACCAGCTCCATATTTGCCTTTCTCTGCCAATGCAAACAACTGATTTTCAATCGCTTCAATTTGTTGCGAAGGGGTAAGTTCTAAGGGAGAATCAAAAGAGCTATTTACAATTTGAGTGCCAAGGTTAATTAAAGAGCGCCGAATAAACAGATCATAAATAACCTGTCCGTAATCTTGAGTATTGATGATTGTGACAGCTTCTTTGGCTAAACGAACAACATACTGGTATACAGTGATATCTCCAATTTTCTCATCATTTGCAATAAAGGGTTTCATGGTAATCGGGTCTGCAACTTTTCCTTTTTGAACAATTTGTAAGATGATATCAAAAAGCCTTTGATGGAAGGCTTCAAAAAAATGTTCTGGTTTGAGAAAATCAGAAACGCTCTCAAGAGCATCATTATTGATCATGATTGCCCCGAGCAAAGCTTGTTCTGCTTCAATATTATGGGGAAGTTGCCGAAAAGAAGGGGCAAAATTGTCTCTTGGTTTTTCTGTTTCTAACACGTTTAATTTTCTCATGCCTCTTTCCCCTTATCTGGTGCCTCAAAGGTGATTTCTGTGATGTATCCGCTTTGCTTTTCATAGCGATGGGTCACGGTTGCAGCATGCCATGGGCCATTGATTTCGCCTCGAAACCCTTGAAGCAAAAGCGGTTGACCGGCCATGATTTCAGGGCGCCCCTCAAGGCTTAAAGAACCACTACCCATGGCTCGACAAAGCCTATCCGACTCAGAAGCAGCCGCAGCTTGTGCTTGCTGCTTACAAGGGTAGCACGTCCGCAGACGGCGAATGGGCCCCGTATACCCTGTGCGATGCGTAACAACGTGCTGTTGCCCTTTTGCGCGATCAAAATACCGTGCTTCTATCATGCCATATTGGGTGCGCGGCTCGAGACTAAATTCCCAATGGGAACACTCCTGTTGATGGATGGTCTGAAGCGGGAGATTGTCCCCGCTTAAAAATAAAAACTTATTGTCTTTGATCAAAAAACGCGCCTGCATCCGATCAGCAAGCCGGGTTAAAAAATCAATCGCCGATTGATCGGTGCGCACCACATAAGGCAAGGTTTGTTTGGTAAATTTGGGACTGACCTTTGCTTGATAACCATGACGTTTGGCAAGGGTCTCAACAATCTCAGCAATGGTTTTATGGTCAAAATGTTCACTGTCCCGTTCTTTGATCTCCGCACGCATGGAAGCGCTTTTGCCACAAAGGCGCAAAATCTCTCCATCACTGCCCCCACAACTGGTCACCGTCTCCACAACAAAACGCCCCATAAAGGCACGAATGCTGTCCTGATAACCAAAGGTGACTTGGAGTGCACTGTTACTGGAGGGGATCTCTAAATCATTGCCGCTATCATCAAATTCTGCCTCGAATGTATCGGCTTCATTACCCGCATTGTCTGTGATGGTTGCCGTTAAAAGACGTTGGTAAAAAACTTCATGAACAAGCTTATCCCCTACCCTTACCTCAATAAAGGGATGTGTGCGCATTAATCCCATAGCCGTTTGACCACGCTGTTTTTTTCTTGGGAAATAAATTCAGGCAAAAGAACCTTTAAGCCCCGCGGTAAAAAAGTATCATACCCCGCAATCTCTGGATTAGCCTCCAGCGTGGCTTCTAAATAACCCCTCAATGACCCAGCTTGCCTCCGGTCTCCTAAAACCGCTAGAGCATGGTGATAACAAATGAGGTCTAAACTCATATCCTCTAGTTCGACCAAAAGTGCTGTCTGACGCTCTTGATGCAAAAGCTTTGCAATTTACTTAACATCATGAATAAATCCCATATCCAACACACGATCTGCTTCATCCAATATCAAAAAACGAGATTGAGAAAGATCAACACACTTTTCACGAACAAGATCTCTCAAACGCCCTGGAGTGGCTATCAAAACATCCACACCTGATTCCATACGTTTAATTTGTTTTAAACGTGATACTCCTCCAAAAATAAGACACGTCGAAAGATGTGCTCCTCTCGCCACAGTACGAATTGCTTCATCAATCTGAACAGCAAGTTCACGCGTTGGTGCTAAAATCAAAGCGCGTGCAGTTTTAGGACAGCGTTTATCACCCAAAGTTAAAATTTGACTTAAAATAGGTAAGCCAAATGCCAAGGTTTTTCCAGAACCTGTCTGTGCAATCCCTAAAATATCGTGTCCTTTCAACATCACTGGAATAGCTTGTTCTTGTATAGGCTTAGGTTTACTCATCCCAGAAATACGTAAATTCTTAATCAAAAGAGTAGGCAAACCCAACTTTGTAAAAACATCTTCTTTTTTTATAGGCAAAATAAAAACTTCCCTCAGCTGAACAACTTTCACTCAATCACCAGCTGAACTCTCCACTCAAGAATCCGTGCAAGAGAAATCCCTGATATTTTAAACGAAGCAACACTTAAAAAGCGACCTGCGCAACCCATGAGCACCTTGGAATCAAGGTAAAGGTATATAATTTTCCCAACAGCTAACACACTAACTTAAATACCTTCATCTTTATTATCCTTGGATTATGATAAAAAGGCAAGGACTCTACGAAATACATTTATCGCGACAAAAAATATTTAAATCGTTTATTTCTTGATGATTGTCTCCATCGATAAATGTACCTTGATAAAATCAGGATAAATCTCGAGAAAAACTGGATTTTGTAAAGTTTTTTGACCACCATAAATTAAATACCATTGGGTTTCATCAAAAATCGCCAAAGTTTTATATTGAATAATGCGATCCTTCATCTCAAGGATCGTTGGAATTAAAGCATATAAAGTACCGTTATCTGTTTGAAGATACTCAATATTTTCTTTATCTAAACAATAAGCACCAGAAGGCAAATTCTCAAATTGCTTATACAACTGTTTAAGAAAATCACCACGTAAAGCATCCTCTGTTGTATTCAATCGGCGTGCCATCTCTTTATAAAGTCGCTCCGGCATATAATGAGATATAAGCGAAAAATCCCCACTTTTTATAGCATTATTGACATCAACAACTATTCCTGAAAGTTCAGTTTTTTGTAGTGCTGTTGGCTGAGATGCTAAACTCTGTTGATGAACAATCGAAAAGAAAAATAGACTCAGCACAAAATAAAAAATAGATCTCATTGTTACACTTCTCGTTTTAGTAAAATTTCAATTTCTCAAATAACAAAATCAAATAATGTTTGATCATCCGTAATATCACGATAGCGCCACCCTAACGCTTGAAATTTTTCCTCTAAGAGACGAAAATTGTTGTATTTTTTTGTTTCAATCGCAACCAATACAGAACCAAAATTTCTCGCTGACTTTTTAAGATACTCAAAGCGCACAATATCATCATCCGGTGATAATGTGGAAAGAAAATGACGCAATGCACCAGGATGTTGTGGAAAACTAAAGATAAAATATTTTCTCAAGCCTTCAAAACGTAAAGAACGCTCTTTAATCTCTGGCAAACGCTCAAAATCAAAATTACCTCCTGAAATAACAAGAATAATTTTTTTACCCTTTAACTCTTGAGGTGGAATACTGTTAAGCGCATCAATCGATAAAGCACCAGCAGGTTCAAGAACCACACCTTCTACATTAAGCATTTCAACCATCGTAGAACAAACGCGATTTTCAGGAACCGTAATGACAGAATCAGGAGAAAAATGCTTTAAAATTGTATAGTTTAGTGCACCAATTTCAGCCACAGCAGCCCCATCTACAAAAGTATCAATATTTTCCAGTTTGACCCTTTTTCCACTCTCCAAACAAGCAAGCAAGCTTGCAGCTCTTTGGGGCTCAACAAAACGAAGCTTTGTATTCCAACCATATTCGCGTAAGAACTTGCTTATCCCACTTGCCAAACCACCTCCCCCTACCGGCACAATCATTAAATCTGGTTCACTTTCTCCATTGAGTTTTTTCCATTGCAAAGCAGCTTCACAGAGCACTGTTGCTTGCCCTGTAATAATGCGAATATCATCAAACGGAGGAGCCATCACACCACCGTTCTCCACGACAAAAGATTGCGCAGCTTCATAACATTGATCAAATGTTTCACCAACCAAACGAATATCAATAAACTCTTCACCAAAAATACGTGTCTTCTCAATTTTCTGTTGTGGCGTTGTCATAGGCATAAAAATCACGCCTTTACGTTTAAAATAACGACAAACAAAAGAAACCCCTTGTGCGTGATTCCCTGCTGAAGCACACACAAATGCAGAATCTGACGATATACTGCTCAGCATTTCTGAAACAAAATTGAAAGCACCACGAATCTTATAAGACCGCACCGGTGTTAAATCTTCACGCTTCAAATAAATTTCTGCATCATATTTTTGGCTTAGAAAATCATTTCTTTGAAGGGGAGTTTCAGCAAACACGTGATGTAATCCCACCATAGCTTTTGTGACATCTTGAATAAATTTACTCATAACACTGATCATTTCATGCTTTGTTTATATTATACAGGCTTCTTCTAGCGATAAAGAAAACCATTGTCAGTCAAAATTTCACGAAAAAAAAATGATTTTTTTTCTTTTGTCATTAATTCTTGATTCAATAAAAGATATAGCTTATGAGAGAACTCTCATCGCGGACGTGATGAAAACGGTAAACATAGCAGACTTAAAATCTGCCGGTCGAAGACCTTGCGGGTTCAAGTCCCGCCGTCCGCACCATTCCATGCCTTTTTTGTTTTCTCATCATTTGGGTAGAAAAACGCTTTTTAAGCAACGCTACAACGATTATTAATTGAAACTGTCATAATGCGAAGAGCGAAGCGTCCCTTCTTTGCACACAAATATTTTAAGTTATACCTTATGAATCAAAGCAATTTCATTCTTAATAATTAAGAATCTGAGTAAGGTTTCCTTACCTCCTCATTATCACTCAAAATCAACAATCTCTTTCTTTATCATGAGATAGTATTGGTAATGCATAAAATTTCAAAAGATAAAGGTCCTATCAAAAATAGGACCTCTTAAACTTGAGCTTCTTTATTTCTACAAAAACTAGAATTTGTAAGCTATTCCTGCACGAAAATCATTCGTCTTATACTTCACTTCAATCTCGTCTTTAAATTTCTTTTTACCAAAATCTGAGTAACGATATTCCGCACGTGCAACAAGATTATCTGTCATTGCAAAATCAACACCACCACCGAGCGTATAACCAATCATCGTTTTTGTAGTATCCACTGTCTTATTAAAGGGACTATTTCCTGTAATGACTGTCGATAAAATATTTTCAAACTGTCCATAAGCGACACCACCCGCAATATAAGGCATCACCCGACCAGCAGAAAATCCAACACGCACCCGTGTGGCACCTGTCCACTTTTGTTTTAATGTATGATTAAAAGTTAAACTATTTTTCTCTTCTTTACTCTCTAAATTGACAAGTTTTACCTTTTTCAAACTTTTCTCTTCTGTACCTTCAGTACCAGTGCCTGATCCACCAGGCGAAGTCTCTTCAGTACCAGATTCATCAGTACTCGATTCGCCAGCCTGAAATTTCGTTTTTGTATTCTTTTTTTCCGTTAAAAGGATATCCGTATCAAGCCCAACAATCAAATTATTACCAAGATCAAAATTAACACCCGCATATAAACCACCTACAAATCCAGAAAGCTCAGGCGTATACTGTTTTTCAAGGGGGAGCCATGGCTTATTTTTACCCTCCTCACTAGGATAGAGAGGGATTTCAACATCACGCGTTGTTCCAGAAACTTTACTTGAAAAGCCACCAATTTGACCTCCAAAATAAAAACCAGCCCAAGAAAAAGATGAAGAAGCAATAACTTCTGAAACAACATGTACTGGATGTACTGGCTCTTCCGGCGCCACCACATCGGCAGCCTGTACGATAGAAGATGAAATAAAAGAAAAAATAGATGCTGTTAGAAATTTTGTATTCATAAAATTATACCCCATTGCTAAATTTAAATATAATTAAAACTCACATTTAGAAAAACAAAGTTTTATAAAATATTATACCAAAAGAATTGCATTTACTCCTTGTATAGTTACATTTAAAATAATCACTATATAAACACATCATTACATTAAAATTGAAGTTTAGCAAATAAATTTTAATAAATTTAAAAATATTAGAATTTAAATACTTAAAATAATAAATATTTAATAAAAATATCTATTATATATTTTAAAATGAGTAAATATAAAAACATTTTGTATTAAATTATCTCATTAAAAACACAAAAAGTAATATTTCACGTCTTTTTAAAGAGATAAATTCTTAAAATTGCCAAAAATGATGTAATTATTTTTATAAAATCAATATTTATTATAAAGTATTATAAATATAACTTAATATTTATATATCAAAAATATATACTATAGATTCTCTATATATAGAGGAATACCTATCTTACACGAAAATCACCCGTTTTTTCCTATCAATTTTCAAAAGGTAAGATGATAAACACGTGCAAGTTTATTATCCTTCTAAAACTTGTCTCTAAACAAAAGTTCTCAATCATTTTATTTAAAAATTGCTCTTCCCCTACTAATTTCTATAATGTCATCTGCCTTTATTACAAAACGGTCTTTATTAGGAAAAGTGATAAAGCATCCCTTCATACAAATTGTTATGATTTGATGTGTATTTAAAGAAAACTTTGAAGGTATACTTCCTTCGACAATAATAAGAGACTGCATCTTTAAATCCGTATTTTTTACTGTTGCAGCAAAAGACGTTATGGCAAAATTATTCAACAGAATACTTGTCATCAAAGCATAAATATATTTCAGCATTCTAAGATTCCTTCCTCAGCAAAGCGCTTATATAAGACAAATCGAAGAGTATTAGTTACATGAGAAGGTGCAGTAATATTAGGTACATAAATAGCTAAATTAAAAGAAAAGCTCTTATTATCAAATGCCGTAAAACTCACCTGTGGGAGAGGATTTTTTAAAACACCTTCTGTCGAAGAAGCAATCTCTAATAAAATTTCAACAACATGCTCTGGAGCAACCTTAGATGACACAGTCACCGGAATATCAATTCTTCCTACTTTATTGCGTCGTGTCCAATTACTAACGTTATTATTAATAAGGCTTGAATTGGGAATAATAATTGTTTTACGCTGAAGAGTCTCAAGTTCTGTTGCTCGTACACTAATACGCTTAACAACCCCCCCTACTGATCCGGACTCTATATAATCTCCTATTTTAAATGGTCTTCCAACTAAAATAATAAGTCCAGAGACAAAGTTTTGAACAATATTCTGTAAACCAAAACCTATACCAAGTGAAAGGCCTCCAGCAATAAGAGCAAAATTTCTAAGATCCAAACCTGCCATTGATAATCCTGTCAAAGCAGACAGAACAACGCCTCCATAACTTATCACTGTTTTGATAGAATTACGGACACCAGAATCGAATTCTCCATGGTCCAACACTACATGATCTAACCAATCAATAAATCGACGAATAAGGAACCAACAAACACCAAAAGAAATAATTCCTGTGACAAGAGAAATCAAAGAAAGAGTCATATTTCCGATCTGAAAACCGCTCACCGATTGCCACAAAACTGCTTTAAAATCGGAATAGGAAAATCCAAACTGTGCAGTGATTGGCATTGCACAAAATACAACAACAAAAAAATTGAGAAAAACGCTTAAAACAATTCCCAATTGATTCATTGTTTTTTCTTCTAAATGAAACCTCTGCATCAAAAAATGACCAACAGTTGTCTTCATAAATTGTCCTTTAGTCCCAATTGCTTGAGCGCTTTTTATGCCTAAATACATGAGAACTAAAAATGCTCCACCAATCATAATTTGCTGCATAATAAAACGCGCGAGACCAACATAGCCTAAAAAATTCAACACAAAGAGCAATAATCCCAAGCCAATAAAAGGAATGCGTATATAAAATGGCCAAAAATACGCTTCTCTTTTCTCTCCTAGAAAAGACTGAAGTCTAAAGCGCAAAGGGATAAATGCTATTATAAACAGCAATATCGCGACAAGAAAAACAGCAATAAAACTTTTAGCAATTGTCAAAGATAGAGGCGCTGAAATAATTTGATAAATACTATCAAAAACAGCATCAAATGCCAAAACACCCCCTAAAGAAGTGAGTAAAATCACCAATTGATAAGCCGATGATGGTGCAACATTGAAAAGACGTATATGGGGCATATTTGATGATAAAAGGACAATTGCTAAGCGATTGATTAAAAAGACTAAAATGATTTGACAACCGATCGTATTAAAAACAGTTGTAAGCTTACCTGGATCTAAATTAAAATTACGAAACAAAAACAACACAAGATAAACGCAAAGAACACAGATAAGCGAAGGTAAGAGAACTGAAATAAAGGCGATCAATAAGCGTTGTAAATAGGATATTTCCTCATTAGACTTGGTAAAATGGCAATATACATGGATAAGAATCTTACGAGAAAAATATGAAAGCCCCAAAGTGATGAAAAGTGGAATCAAAAAGCAAAGAAAAAGCTGTAACAGCTTGAAATAAAAGATAAAACCACACCAAGAACTCAACAGCAAAAGAAAATCTGATGAAGCTTCTTTTGTTTTCTGGATAAGATGTTTCATCATCGGTATCGAAAATTCAAGCCTATCGGTCAGTGTGCGTTTAAAAAGCTCACGAGATTGAGAAATAGAAAGTTCAGCTATTCTATTTGTCGCCAAAAAAATTGCTTCAAAGCGAAGCATAATACGATTAATTTTAGCTTTTTGCTCTATCAAGTAAGCGTATTCCTTCACTGAACTTTTCAGTTTTTTTACATCATGATTAAGCTCGGTTAATTGATCAAGAAGTGCATTAATCTCATTAAGAGGAGAACGCAAAACAAATGCTGCCTCGAGCGCACGTTCACTGATATCTTGTGCACGTAAGCGCAATTCTTCCAGAGCATGCTCATCTTCTAATTTTCTGTCAAAATCTCTTTTTAAACTTTCAGTATTTTCTTCAAGATTCTCAATAATCAACTGTTGTTTTTGAATAATTTCATCAACTGAATAAGAAGCTATTGTCTGTTCGACAATTGTATTGCGCGCCCCCTCATTTCCCCATGCACCAGAATTAAAAACAACGATAATCCCCAAAAGAAGGAAAAGTATATGGGTATTTTTTCTACAAAATGAATACATATCTACCTTAGGTATACAAAAAGGATTTTATCCCCTCTTCTTTAATATAGTATAAGACAGATATTTTCAACTTTTGTAGAATAATCTTATAAAAGCTTTCCCTTATCCTATAATACTGATAATAAGAGGGAATAATTGTAAGCTGAACTTAATAAGATTAAAGAAGGCACTCTCGCATGATTTTTTTGTACCTCTATTGCAAAAAAGAAAATTTGCTCCCATTGATGACTTGGATTTTTCTATCCAGTTTGGGTGTATTTTTGACAAGCAATCTAGGAACGCGTGCTTCTTTAATCAAACAATCAGACACCAGTAATATCATTAGGAATATTATTAAAACGAATAGATTTGATTTACCCAACAAGTGTGTTCAATTGAATGTACTAACAACTGAAACCCTAAAAATTGTAACGTTCGCTTTCTCGTTAATAAAAATTTCAGCTATTTATAAACGACTTCATAACGTCAAAACGCAATATTTTTCAAATAAACGAGCTCCTCCCCATGAACACACCTAATCCTCTTCCTTGAATTATAAAACGATCATCTTACTTTACTCGTGCTTTTAACTTTGAATCACTGTTAGATTGCCTATTAGCGGAATATATCATGCGTACACCTCGTTGGTTAACTACCCTTTATTGCTTTATCCTTTTAAGCAGCATTTATATTGCCTTACCCAATTTATTTTCACACGAACAAGTTAAAAATTCAAAATTCTTACCCGACACCCGTGTAGCCCTTGGTCTTGATCTTCAAGGAGGCTCTTCTCTCCTGCTTGAGGTTGATAGCAAAACGTTAAAACGCGATCAATTACACATCGTTTTAAACAACGTGCGCAATACATTGCGTGAAAAGCAAATCCGTACCTCAAGTGTTCGTATAGTCGAAGATAGCGTTGTTGCCGTCATTTCTGATGCATCACAAACTGAAAAAGCTTTCTCAGCCTTAAAAACATTAATAACACCCATACACAGTAATTTTGGGACAACAGAACATAACATCACCATCAGTGCTCAAAATGAAATGCTTCGTGTCACGTTAACAGAAGCGGGAGTAAAAGATCGTATAAGCAACGCCATTGAACAAAGCTTAGAAATCATCCGTCGCCGTATCGATCAAGTTGGTGTTTCAGAACCAGCGATCCAAAAGGTTGGAAATGACCGTATTATGGTCCAATTGCCTGGCTTACAAGATCCAAAACAACTACGAGATCTTTTAGGCACAACCGCTAAGATGAGTTTTCATCTTGTTCCCTCTAATGTGGACCCCAATAATCCCCCTATAGGTGTCTCCATTCTTCCTGGATATACTGATGAAACACAACGCTATGCAATTTATGATCAAATTGCTTTAGATGGAAATGTCCTTAAAGACGCCCGCGCTGGTTTTGACCCGCAAATGCCAGGACGTTCTATTATCTCATTTACATTAGATTCTGCTGGTGCAAAAATATTTGCCGATATAACACGACAAAATATTAATCGTCCTTTTGCCATTGTTCTGGATCATAAGGTTTTAACCGCTCCTACTATCAGTAGTGTCATTCCCAATGGGCAAGGTCAAATTACAGGAAACTTTGATCCCAAAGAAGCCTCAACTCTAGCTGCTCTGCTCCGCGCTGGTTCCCTCCCCGCTCCACTCACAGTCATTGAAGAAAGAACGGTAGGTCCAAATCTTGGCGCTGATGCGATCCAAATGGGACTTTACACCGGCATAATCGGTTTTATGCTTGTTGCAATTTTTATTTTTCTTCTCTACCGAATTTGGGGGCTCATTGCCAATATAGCCCTAGCGCTCCACACGATTTTAACATTTGCAGCCCTCAGTCTCCTCGGTGCAACGCTGACCCTGCCTGGTATAGCTGGTATTATCTTAGGCATCGGTATTGCCGTTGATGCGAATATTCTCATCAATGAACGTATCCGTGAAGAAAGTCGAAAAGGTGTAAGTGCTTTTGCAGCTCTAGATCGTGGTTTTAAACAGGCTTTTGCAACCATTGTTGATGCAAATGTTACGGCAATTATAGCGACTGTTTTACTCTTTTGGTTTGGTACCGGTCCCGTTCGTGGTTTTGCCGTAACCATGTTGCTTGGGATTATCATCTCCATGTTCACAAATATTACCATTGTACGCATCATCATGATTTGGATTGTTCGTAAATGGAAAATTAAAAAATTGCATATTCACTCTGCTTTCAACATTCTCCCCCAAAATACAACTTTCCACTTTATGAAAGCGCGATTCATTGGGATTGGTATCTCAATTATTTTATCAATAGCTTCAGTTTTTCTCTTTTTTAAGCCTGGCTTGAATTTTGGAATTGATTTTATTGGCGGTAGCCAAATGAGTATTACCACGAAAGCACCAGCAGACCTAGCAACCCTGCGTTCCAAGCTTTCTACCCTTAATATTGGGGAAATTAGCCTGCAAAATATCGATAACGAAAACACCGTACTCATTCGCATGCAGAAACAAAGTGGGAGCGAAGCACAACAAACCATCGCCATTGATAAGGTCAAAACAGCTGTACAAAATATCTATCCTGATACCACATTTGATCAAATAGAAGTTGTTGGCCCCAAAATTTCAGGCGAACTTGCCACAGCTGCATTTACGGCTGTTATTCTTGCAGCTATTGCCATGACTCTCTATATATGGTTACGCTTCGAGTGGTTTTTTGCTATTGGAGCCATTGTCACACTCATTCTAGACACCACAAAAATGATCGGCTTTTTTGCTTTATTTCAATTTGATTTTAATTTAACAGCCATCGCTGCACTCTTAACAATTGTTGGATATTCTATAAATGATAAGGTTGTCGTCTATGATAGGATGCGCGAAAATATGCGTCTTTATAAAAAAATACCATTGCGCGAACTGATTGATCTGTCAATTAATCAAGTTCTTGTCCGTTGTTTTTTTACATCCGCCACAACAATTCTTGCTATGCTTCCTATGGCGATATGGGGTGGAAGTGCCGTTCATAATTTTGCATTGCCCATGGTCTTTGGGATTATTGTTGCAACATCATCTTCTATCTTTATTGCTGCTCCTATTTTACTCCTGCTAGGAAATTGGTGGCGTGAACGAAATAATCGTGTAAATACGAAAGCGAAATGAAAATGTTCTTTGATACATATGATACATCATTCCTCTCTTCTCGAAGAAATAAGAAGCATTTTCATTCATTCGCTTTTTGATCAAGAATAGTAAATAATCCATGCTCCACGACACACCACTTATCACAACCATTGTTGCCGGTTTATGTTTAGCATTTCTTTTGGGAATGATTGCTAGCCGTTTGCGGATTTCACCCCTTGTAGGCTATTTGTTAGCTGGTGTTATTGTGGGCCCCAATACAGGTGGATTTAAAATAGATTCCGTTATTATCAATCAACTTGCTGAAATTGGTATTATTTTGCTCATGTTTGGTGTTGGGCTCCACTTTTCCTTAAAAGACCTTTTATCTGTCAAAGCGATTGCTGTCCCCGCTGCTATTGCCCAGATGGCATTTTCTACTTTTTTAGGCTTATGTCTTGGTCTGATTATGGGATGGGGTCTTAGCGAAAGTTTGATCTTCGGTCTTGCTTTATCCATAGCAAGTACTGTTATCCTGTTACGTGCTTTGCAAGAGCGTCATCTTATTGAAACAGAAAAAGGCCGTATTGCCGTTGGATGGTTGATTATTGAGGATTTAGCAATGGTCCTTATACTTGTCCTCATCCCATCCTTGGCAAGCACCCTCAACAATACAAACAAAGAAGCATTAGACCCTCTCGTTCAATGGTTGGATTTAAGTATTTGGGGTGTTTTTGGTCTCACCATCCTGAAAGTCATTATATTTATCGCATTAATGCTCGTCATTGGGCGACGCGTCATCCCATGGCTTTTAAAAATGAGTGCACAATCGGGATCACGTGAATTATTCCGTCTCAGCGTCTTTGCCATTGCCCTAGGCGTAGCTTTCGGAGCCGCTCATTTATTTGGTGTTTCTCTTTCTCTTGGTGCTTTTTTTGCCGGTATGGTCATGAGCGAATCAGAATTGAGTCACCGCGCTGCTGAAGAATCCTTACCACTACGCGATGCCTTTTCTGTTCTCTTTTTTGTTTCTGTAGGCATGTTATTTGATCCAGGAAAACTCTTGACTCATTTTTTTCCTCTTTTAGCAACCTTATTCATTATTGTGATTGGAAAATCTGCTGTTGCCTTTTTCATTGTTAAAGCTTTTCGCTATTCGAATGCAACGGCTTTGACGATTGCTGCAAGCCTTGCTCAAATCGGAGAATTTTCCTTTATCCTTGCTGGTTTAAGTCTAAGCTTAGGACTTTTAAACAATGACGCTCATGATTTAATTCTTGGAGGAGCAATTTTTTCTATTTTGCTCAATCCTCTTGTTTTCATTGCCTGTAACAAAATAAAAAAACGTCTAGAAAAAATTTCTGTCTCTTCACAAAATACCCAAACAATTATTGATATTGATCCACAAGATCCTGACCAAGATTTTTTACCAATGACCATAAAAAACAACCATATCGTCATTATTGGCTATGGTCGTATTGGTCAATGTATTGCATTATCTTTAGTAAATAGAGATCAACCCATAGTGATTGTGGAAGAATCAAAACGCCTCGCTGATAAAGCAATTGCCGATGGCTTTGAGGTTATTTGTGGTAATATCATTCAACAAGAAATAATGAACGCAGCCAATATAAATAATGCACATAAAGTTGTTATTACAATGCGAAGTACCATTGAAGTCGGAGAATGTATCGTGAATATACGTGATATGCAGAAGGATATCCAGATAATCACACATGCATTATCCGACACAGAAACAGCTTATCTCATTGATTTAGGGGCTGATGTTGTAGTAACGGATGATGAAGAAATTGCCAATGGCATTATAGGGCATATAACAGAACAAAGGTCTGTAAAAAATATGCATAATCATGAAAATTTATAGAAAACTAAAAATGGATAAAGAAGCGTGAAAATAAAGCAATTTATATGGCCCTTAATTGGTATCTTAGCAATGCTGATATCTATTCGGATTCTTTATATAAAGCTCTCTGCCATTTCGTTCACAGACGTATTGGAACGCTTGAGCGATTTAAATGCACAGCACTGGTTATTAGCCTGTTTATGTTCCCTGCTTGCTTATGCTGCTCTTGCTGGCTACGATCGTATTGCCTTGCAACATCTAGGCCATAAAATTTCTTGGATTTTCATCGCTATCTGTTCATTTACAACTTACGCTCTTTCACACAATATCGGTGCTTCCGTTTTTTCTGGTGCCGTCGTGCGTTATCGTGCCTATAAAATGAAAGGATTAAATGGAACAGAAATCGCCATATTAGTAGGTTTTTGTTCTTTTACTTTTGTCATCGGCACAATCTTACTGTTAGGGATCGTGTTGGTTCTGCAACCCGAAATTATCACCCTCATTCATGAAGAGCTTCCTGAATGGCTTGGAACGACAGTTGGGGCCATTTTACTCAGTTGCATAGCACTTTATACGTTTGGGAGTTGGCTTCAATTGAAACCCTTACGCTTGGGCAAGAAAATTCAGCTTTCCTATCCACGGCTAAAAATTGTTATTCAACAGCTCCTCATTAGCCCTCTAGAGCTTTTAGGAGCAGCAGGAATTATATATGCTGTTCTCCCCTACAATGCAGATATTCATTTTATTTCTGTTCTTGGCGTTTTCTTAGCATCTTTTACGATAACGCTTCTCTCCAATGCTCCAGCAGGAGGCGTGGGTGTTCTTGAAGCGCTCTTCATAACAGGTATGCCCCATATAAACCCAACCGATGTTATCGCAGCACTTATTGTTTTTAGAATACTGTATTTGATCATACCACTCATCATTTCATTATTCGTGGTCGCCATCTTTGAAGCGCAACAATATTGGAAAAGAGCCCCTAAAACACCCCCTAAATAAATAAAAGACTGTCTATGATTCTTTTTTTGTGTGCCTATCAATGATATAATCATTGCCGGAGTTCAGTTGCATCTGTAAATTAATACAATCATTATTTTTTATTTATCTTTTTGCCTTCGAACTTGAAATGCCCCCTTTATAAGAAGCTGATTCTAAAAAAACAGAGAAATATTTATCTATTTTCCTTCAAAAAAAATGCCCATAAACTTGAAAATAGTTATCCGTGTAAAAAACAATCGTTTATATAACATATAACATATTGATTTATAAATATAATTTATCTTTATTCAACTTGAATGAAAACCTTGAATACTGTAAAATTTTCTCATTTCAAATCTCTTCCACATTGAATCAATCAAAACCCTTCGCTTGCATGTTATAAACGGGAAGAGCCTTATGGCATAAAACTGTACAAAAAGACTAAAAACGCCTTTCTTGCTTATAAAGAGTCTCAAGTACCAAGAGCTATTGGAATACCATTGGGAGCTGGCAAACAGTATGGTGGCATCGGATTGTTCCTCCTCCCCAATTTTATTTAGCCTTTTATATCTTAAAAAGTTTTACGCAATCAACAAATTATTTATAATATAAAATAAATGGTGGGTGATGAGGGGATCGAACCCACGACCCGCTGATTAAGAGTCAGCTGCTCTACCGACTGAGCTAATCACCCATAAGCTTCCCAAAAGATGAGCCAAAAAATGAGAATGAGCGTTTCTATAACGCTCCTAAGGGTGGATGTCTAGATATTTTGTTGTTTTTTATATAGCCTCATCGTCTGTAAGGCTTAAAATATGCTATTGACCACTTGATCTTATATAAAAATAAACCCATTATAAGAAGCTCTATACATAAATATTCTGATTGTTATACAGAATCTATAACTGGAGGATTATCGAGCATAATGCCCGAACAAAATTTAGAGGAACCTTCTTGTCGTTATCAGCGGAATGGGACGTCGCTTTGTTTTATCAATAATCATATGCGTTTAGGAAATATTTTTCTGTTTTTCCCTTTGAATGTAAGTTTTTTACATTCAAAATTCATGATCCAATATGCGAATAAAAGCCCATGATTTTTTTTGTCAATCGCGCGCTTTTAAGCTTTTAAAAGGTGAGAAATGATGGAATGGATCACTGATCCCCATGCGTGGTTTGGTTTGGTCACGTTGGTTTTCCTTGAAATTGTTTTAGGAATAGATAACCTTATCTTTATTGCAATTTTAGCTGAAAAATTGCCACTACATTTGCGTGACCGAGCACGCTTGATAGGTCTTACTTTAGCATTAATCATGCGGCTTTTCCTTCTTACAGTTATTGGATGGGTTATGAGACTCGATATGGTCATTCTTTCACTTTCAACTTTTGTCTTTAGTTGGCATAGCTTTATTTTAATTGGTGGAGGAGCCTTTTTGCTGGCAAAAGGAACGTTAGAATTACATGAAAGGTTAGAAGGAGTATCACATGAAAGAAAAACAGGCGTTGCTTATGCTGTTTTTTGGCAAGTAATTGTTCAAGTCGTGGTGCTGGATGCCGTTTTTTCACTCGATAGTATTATCACCGCAACAGGTATGATTGCAAAAGAACAAGCAACAGTTATGTATATCGCAGTCATTACTGCTATGGGAGTCATGATGTGTGGCTCGGGCTCTCTTATGCGTTTTATTAATCGTCATCCCACTATTGTAATCCTTTGTCTTGGATTTTTGATGATGATTGGTTTTACGCTCATTGTTGAAGGATTCGGTTTTCATATTCCCAAAGGGTATTTGTATGCTGCTATTGGTTTTTCTGTTCTCATCGAAGCTTTTAATCAAATTGGACGTCGTAACCGTGAAAAGATGATTACAACGAATGATCTACGCAGTAGAACAGCTGATGCTGTTTTAAGGCTCTTAGGAGGAGGAAGTAAAGATAGTCATCTTGCTGAAACTGTAGATGTCATTGCGGAACAAGCCGCAGCTTCTGAGTTATTTAGACCAGAAGAAAAAGAGATGATTCGTGGTGTTCTCGATTTAGCAGATCGTCCTGTTCGCTCTATCATGTCGCCGCGCAATGAGATTGAGTGGTTAGATTTAAATGCTGATGAAAATGAAATGCGTGAAGAATTACAAAAGGTTAAACATAGCCGCTTAATTCTTGCGCGTGAAAAAGTGGATGAATTTGTTGGCGTTGCGTTAACAAAAGATCTTCTTTTGAATCTGGCTGAGGGTAAAAAGATTAATTGGAAAAAAGCAATGCGAGAACCGCTTGTTGTTCATGAAAACACAAGTGTTTTACGATTGATGGAACAATTACGCCATTCTTCGATTCAGCTTGCAATTATTGTTGATGAGCATGGCTCTTTTGAAGGAATTGCAACACCAACCGATATTCTTGAAGCTATTGCAGGAGATTTTCCTGATGACGATGAAGAGCTCATGATCGCAGAACAACTTGAAAATGGCAGCCTTCTTGTAGAGGGATACGCTGATATCCGCCGTTTAAGTGGTTATCTTGGACGAAATCTTGTTGATGAAGCAGACCGTTATACGACTCTGGCAGGCTTTATGCTTTGGCAATTTGGTCATTTGCCGAACGAAGGGGAAAGTTTTGAAACCGATGGTTTACGCTTTAAAGTGGTTGAAATGGAACGCCGAAACATATCTAAAATTCTTATTTCTCCACTTGTGTTACCAGAAAAAAGCTAATTCTTTTGATCCATAAGGTTAAGTAAAAAGATTTTTCTTCATGATGAGAAAGTGAAAAGAATAAGAAATTGATAACTTAATTGTATTGTCCTTATTTTATATTTTTTAAGCGGAAAGAATGAATGTACAAAAATTAAGTTATCAATAAATTTTCAGTACAAAAAAGTTTTCACTGATGATTTGCAAAGAGCGCTTAAAAAAATGGTGCATAATTAGGTTATTAATCTCAAAAATGATAATTTTATACAACATATTGATGCATAATAATTATTTATCATTTTTTTTATTAAAATACTCCGCCAGCTTCACATCCAGAAAGCTTCTTTCAACCATCAAATTACCGTGTTAGATTGCCATTATTGATGCATTCACTGAACTGATGAAGACGACTTTAGAGATTTGATACTTATCGATTATAGAGAAAAATGACAATGAAAATTGCTATAACCGATAGAATAACTCAAATGAGTGAGTTTAAAAAATCTGAGAAAAATTGATGTCTTATTAATCTGACATGCAAAAATAACAGAAAAAGTAGCTAAAAAACACAGTGTTGAATTGGCTAATATCCTTCTTGTATAGATAAAGTCACTGACGATTTAGCAAAAAATATAATAAAACATAGCAAGAAAACAATCTTAAAATGTTCCGTTCAAAGCATAAAACCATTGAGTTAGCCGAATTCAAAAAAAATAGGGAAAGCAACGCTAGAACGTTAAAGCCTTTTGGATTCAAAATTATTACCTATGAACCATATACTAATGAAGCTCTTGCTAAATCACTCAACTTCAAAATTTTAAAAGATATGAATACACATCCAAGATAATCTAATATGATATCACGACATTGGCCTCTTCCCAACAAAACATATAGAAATGATTAATTCAGGATTCCTCAAAAAGAGTAAGAAAAAGCTATCTTTATGAATACCGCAAAGGATAAAATCCTCAGCGATTTTGATTTCTTAGAGAAGCATCTAGGCAAAAATCCTGAATTCTCCACGCGTTCCTTGATGTTCTTCCTGTAAAAACACCCAATAGCCCACTCTCTCATTCAAAACTTGGAGAGACAATGCTGACTGTTTATTATCAATAATTGATCATTAATCCACACAATGCATATTTTTTACAAAGCTCATAGATCGATATGAGAAAAGATATTGTTTCCCTAGTGATATCTTTTCGATATAAAAGAAGAATTTGGAGATTTCCTATGATTAATAATATTTACTGCGTCGGATATAATTATGTTAAACATGCACATGAACTGGGTAATGTTGTTCAAGATGAACCTGTTATCTTTAGCAAACCGAATAGTTCACTCATCTTAGGAAATCAAATTGATCTTCCTGATTTTTCCAAAGAAATTCATTTCGAAACTGAAATTGTGCTCAGAATCTCACAGGATACCTTTATGGTCAATGAGAGGGAAGCTGAAGCATGTTATGATGCCATAGCAATAGGTCTTGATCTAACCGCAAGAGATTTGCAAACGAAACTGAAAGAAAAAAAGCTTCCTTGGCTTTTATCTAAAGGCTTTAAAGGAGCCGCATACGTCTCCGACTTCATAAACAAAGAAAAAATAAACAACCCAATAACCTTTACAATGAAGTTGAATGGCGAAACGAGACAAGTTGGCAATATGAAAAATATGATCTTTAGCTTTGAGAAAATAATATCATTTTTAAGTCACTACATTCAGTTAAGGCGTGATGATATCATATATACAGGCACTCCACAAGGCGTAGGCAAACTCTCTAAGTTTGACAGAATGGAATTATATCTCGAAGATCAATTAATTTCAGAAATAAAGGTCAAATGAATCATCAAATATTAACCTTTTTTATCGTTTCATTTTTTTAATCGTATCCTCGTCCAGACATAGCTCTTATCATCGACAATGAAACAGGGCTTGAAAAAAAATGCGTCAGTTATGTTGTTGGCTTGTGTACAACAACATGTGCACATGGAACTTTTCCATACGAAGTGTAACAGCAATCATTCTTAACAATAAAACGTTCTTTTTTAGTACAGCTCATGAGGCGCTGTTATTTATGCTATATGGGCGTTAAATCGATTAAATCTAGAATTAACATCTTAAAATCAACAGAAATAATATCAAAAAACGAAAAGAATGCTGAGGGCAAAGTGAAAGTTTTACCAGCTACATAGATGGTTTTATGACACAAATACTAAACCCCAAAGCATCAATATTTTA
The DNA here is from genome assembly GCF_944896145.1 of Bartonella sp. B1098. Classification (NCBI taxonomy): domain Bacteria; kingdom Pseudomonadati; phylum Pseudomonadota; class Alphaproteobacteria; order Hyphomicrobiales; family Bartonellaceae; genus Bartonella; species Bartonella sp. B1098. The sequence goes on from NZ_CALYLP010000003.1 coordinate 286,294, forward strand.
TATCGCAGCCTTTTCAAAATTCTTGTCTTCTGGCGGTAATATTTAAAAAGGGGTTGAACTTATCACAATACATTCTTTCAAAATACATTTGCATAGTTCACTTTGATGATCATTTTTATATCATTTGCAAGCGCTACTTTAAAAAGAAACAATAAAAGAATGCATTAATAGTGCAACAGGAACAGTTTTATCTCCATTTTATTTGGATAGCTTTATATTTTGGTAACAAATTGCAAAGCTAATGGAGCAATCTTTTTATGATTCTGTCTCTCTCTAAAATAGCACAGCTTCTAACAGAATTTATACAACCGCCAGTTCCTTTTCATTTTCTTTGTATAACTGCATAACGCTGCATTTCTTTCTCATAGTATGAAGATCTTATTGTGTAAACTGTATAAACAATACAAATTTTTCGCAACATTTTATCAATATCTAAATGAAGTTCTTAATTTACCACGTTAGAAGAAAGAAGCTAAAGGCCCCTCTTTTCCTTTGTAAAAAGGGAATTTTTTTCACTTATGATAATATCATAAAATAAAAAAATGACTTTAGAAATCATTTTAATTTTCTATCATCAGGGCTTTTCCCTAAACTAAGATAGTAACCCTCTAATGCTCCTTGAAAAAAATTAAAACTCTCTCTATTATGAATAATAATATACTGATTATAAAGGATAAATTTTATAAAGTCATAAAAGTTCCTAAAAATTTTCTGAAATAATTTTAAAGGAGCACGATATCGTGATCTTTTCATAAGTTGTCTATTTGTTATTAAAATAATAAAAGCTCTCTCTTCAAATATCTGTCACATTATTTAAGAAGAAAGCATGCTCTTTTTTCAAAACCATATTCTTATCTTTATCCACACGGCATCATAAAAAATGTTTTTTTCCTTTACACCTCATTTATATCATGCTTCGATACGAAATAATGCCTTTTTTAGTGTAATTTAATCTCAGAATAATTAAAGGGAACCCCAAAAAAAATGGACTGTAAACAAAATTTAAAAGATGATCCTCAGAAAAAACTACAACGTGGTTTAGATAATCGTCACGTACAACTTATAGCCCTCGGTGGGGCTATTGGAACAGGACTCTTCATGGGATCAGGAAAAACAATTAGTGTAGCAGGCCCTTCTATCATACTTGTTTATGCTATTATTGGATGTGCCCTATACTTTGTCATGCGTGCAATGGGAGAATTATTGCTTTCTAATTCACAATATCGATCTCTTATTGATTTTTCAACCGATATGCTAGGGCCGGGAATCGCTTTTTTTGTTGGCTGGAACTATTGGTTAAGCTGGGTTGTGACTGGAGCAGCAGATATTATTGCCATCATTAATTATATGCATTTCTGGTGGCCAACACTTAATCCATGGATTGTTGTTTTTGCTTGCATTGGTTTCTTTTTAATCCTTAACCTCCTTGCCGTAAAGTTTTTCGGTGAACTTGAATTCTGGTTTGGTCTTATCAAAGTCGTCGCAATTTTAGCATTAGTCATCGTTGGATTTTATATGATCGCTACAGGCTTTACTTCTCCAAATGGTACGGTTGCGTCTCTCAATCACGTATGGAATGGTGGCGATATATTTCCCCGTGGAATTACAGGTTTTTTTGCTGGATTTCAAATTGCCATTTTTTCTTTTGTTGGGATTGAAATTGCTGGAACAACGGCTGCTGAAGTCAAAGAACCTAAAAAAGTTCTCCCTAAAGCCATTAATGCAATACCGGTGCGTATTGTCCTCTTTTACATCTTTTCTCTTGCTGTGATTATGTCAGTTACACCTTGGAATCAAATTGTTCCAGATCAAAGTCCCTTTGTCTCCATGTTTTGGCTTGCTGGCATTCCAATAGCTGCTGGCTTGGTCAATTTTGTTGTTCTCACCTCAGCTGCCTCCTCAGCAAACAGTGGTATTTTCTCCACTAGCCGTATGATATATGGGCTTGCAACACAAAAAGGTGCCCCTCCAATTTTGGGCAAACTTTCTAAATACCGTGTTCCAGCCAATGCTTTGTTCTTTTCCTGCCTATGTATTTTAGTAGGATACACAATTGCATCATCATCTCCAAGCATCATAAGTGCTTTTACAATTGTAACCTGCATTTCAGCGATTGCATTTTTATTCGTATGGTCCGTTATTTTAATTAGCTATATTGTCTATCGTCGCAATCATCCTCACTTACATGCTGAATCCGTCTATAAAATGCCGGGTGGTCCCTTTATGTGCGGGGTCGTGTTAGTTTTTTTTGCTTTTATGCTCTATTTGTTGACATTAGAACATGACACCCTAACAGCTTTAAAATATAGTATCTTTTGGTTTATTTTCTTAGGCATAATGTACTTTATGTTTATAAGAAAAAAAATTCCTTCAAAAAATAAATAAAATCTATACAAAATATTTCAAAAAGGGGTAACTAAGGTTACCCTTTTTCTACTTAACCTTCTCCCAACACCACAAAAGAAGAAGATTTCTTCCAGCACCAGTTTGTAAACAATCTGACCTGTTAAAGGAAATGCTGCTAACCACTTAGGTTCTACCCTACATAAGGCTCCAGCAACCCCTCCCCCAAATACTGACCACACATTCTAAAAATACCTAAAATGTATAAAATTTTCTATGCTTTATCACTGCTTTAAACAAGGGTTGTTGTACGGCATAATAGGATAAGACACGAGCTATTCTGTAAAGAATTTTCTATAAAACTTCACCTACATTATTGACTAAAAATATTTAGATTTTACCTCTCCCCCCAAAAAACTATGAAAATATTTTTTATTTTTAAATAAACTATATTTCTTATTTTAAAAAATATTTTATTAAAATAAATAATACTATATTTTTAATATTACTATGTATAAATAATAAAAAATAAAATTTTATACTTAGATTTATATGATATAATTTTTATATAAAATAATTATTTCATTAATTAATAAAAATTTTTTCTTTGTTTATATAAAATCATAGAAAAAAATCCTTTACTCATCAGCCATATCATGTTCCGATAGAAGGTATTATCTTTTTTAGGATAATTTTTATTTCAAAATAACTAAGAAGAAATTGCAACGTGGACTCCATAACCACCACATACAACTTATAGCCCTTGGTGGAGCGATTAGACTCAGTTGTTTTAATCCGTACATCATCAGGGGCATTATCTTGAGTACCAAAATTAATAACATAACTATGCATATCAACTAATTGTGCAACATCTGATAAAGTATAACTTTTCATAAATTTTTCTCCATAAAACACAGCGTGTTTTTACTGATCAATATTTCTCTACTATAGCCAATAGAATTGGGATGACATTGATGATAAAATCATAAGGGATATTTTCTTGATGGAGCTCTTTTCTCATCTGTATCTATAAAATCATCTCACATTTACAATATATGATCTCACTAAAGGAGATGATCATTAAAGTTTAGAGAGAATCTTTTAGAGACATTGCTCCAATATTTGCCAATAATTACTTTATCTTTTTTTCCTACTTAGGAATTTTTTTGAAATCCAACAAATAACTTTGCTGATAAAATTTGTTTTTGGATTCTTAGGAGCAACCAAACTCCTGCCTTGATAAAATGAGTAGAGAACCTCAGCGAGAGGACCTTCTTGTGTCATAGGATGTAACATAATAGGTCTACAATCGACTCCAATAGGAGCTCTTCCTGATACCATTCTTTCCACATTTGTACCTGTTACTATCTGTCCTTTTTCTTTCCAAGAAGAAACTGTTTCAGGTTCAAATAGTTCATCGTCTTGATAAACTTTTGTACCTTTAAATTCCACAGACTCAGATGCCCCCATACTTTTTTTCTTTATCCATTTCATGATTCATAATCCCCTCGATTATTTTCAAAATAATCACGTATTCTTTGTCCTAAATAGGCTTAATAAACTCTCCTTCCAAGAGCGAGGTTATTCCTCGCTAGAAAACTCTGAGTGATTATCAAAATCTTTTGTTATATGTTCAATCAAAGCGTAGCTTAGTTGCTTTGATTTTGCTACTTCCTCGGCTAAAGCGATAGCGCGTTCAAGATGAAGCTGTTGGATGTTTTCATCAAAGCCTAAATGATCTCCTAAGGCAAAGCTTTGCTGATAAGACTGCAAAGTCTCAACATCGTCTAACAAAGCAAGGGCACCGATATGAAGTAAAGCATAATCCATATCATCTGCCTTATCCGTTGCATCCTGTTCCCAAGGAGCTCTTCCATAATCAGAGCGAAGTCTTTCAGAAAGGTCAATCTCTTTGACCGCCCATTCTAGCGCATCATCAAGTGCTTGCGTTAAACGATCTGCAGTAACCTCTGGTTCAAAGATTTCCAACCCCTTAGCTTCAAAATTAAGCTGTATATCTGGAATATCTTCCGTATGTGTAGGATCAATGAATTTGCAAGCAGCAGAAAGAATACCCGTGCTAATCAAAAAGGCGCTATCAAATTGTGGACAATCTTTAGCAATTTCATCGTTATAAAGAATGTCTACTTCACGATCAGCCAATTGATAGCTTGCCATATGGTCATTCTCATCGATTTTCTTGGTTGTCCAGCCTAGGCCTTTTAAAAGGGCTGTGGCACTTTCCATATTCAATGGAGCATCTTTATCATCCGTTTCATCTACCTCCTCTGTCAAATCAACAGAGACTGTTTTGGAAGCAATAGACGCTGTTTGTGGGTCTAAACTCAAAATCGGAGCATTTTTTGGAAAACCAGTTCGATAACCCCGTGCAAGACTGAGGAGATTATCAACTCTATATTTTGAGATTTCTTCCACAAAGCCTAAAGGATTTCCCTTTCTAAAATTCTCCTTGTAAGATTTGAGCTTCTCAATATCCCCAATCAAAACAAGCGCAATAAGGTGACGCGCCACAAGATCAAGTTCACTGTCTGGGGGAAAAGCGACATAATCATAAATGATTTGATTAACATTTTGCCGCTCTGCCCACACAAGTATATCTGTACAAATCTGTTTCAGCTTGCCTTCATCCAATTCAGTACTAGAAACTGTATAAACTTCTTCTGCTTCTTTGAGAGCTGTATATTGAGGCATATTATAGAAAATCTCTCTATGAGCAGTGGAAAAACCAAGTGTTGAAAAGGAAGCCTTAAATGCAACTATCAGCTCTTCTCCATCACTTTGAAGGCTATACATTATATTGATGATACGGTCTTTACTGATAAAATAAGCATTGCGATTGTAGTTTTTATCACGATAGACTGTCCAGCCCATTTGTTTTAATTGCTCAGCAACTTTATTGAAAGTAATCAAAGCTTGTGGACTAAGATGTACTTCTGTTGCCTCTCGCTCATGAAGGATTTTCAAATGTTTTTCAGCAAATTCAACGGCATGGTTAACATATTTTTCTACTTCATCATCATCCAAATATTCAGAAATTGTACCTACCGCAATGGAATTTTGATAAGATCTCAGGACATCGATCTTTCCTGTCAACGCTAAACAAGCCAAATGCCAAATTATATCTGTATTGTAGTTGTATTTTTGAACAAGCGTTTTGCTTTCGATCGATGCTTGTAAATCTTGGGCACGCGCCCATTGTATTATCCGCTCAGAGATTTTTGTCAACTCTTGCTCATTCAATGCCTCTACACAAATATCAATACCTTTACCAAAACCGCTAAAAAGACCTCCCCCAATCGTATTAAAAGACTTATAAATATCCGTAGGTCGTATCCAAATATATTCTCTCCTATAGTAAATATATTTGCAAGCTACAGAAATCTCTTCGTTAGAGATCTCTGCTTCAAGACGGATATTGTAATTGTTATGGAGGCGTACAAAACCAAAATCAAATTGAATAAAGCGATCTGGCAAAGAGAGCCACATTTTTCCAGGTTCCGTAGAAAACCAACCGTAGGTTTTGAGAATACGGCTTGCTGCAGTAAGGCTTATCAAGCGCTGTTTGGGCTTTTTACGCGTTAGAATATCATCTAACTCGCCATTTTTATAAGCTTGCGCAAAGAGAAGAAGGCGCTCTTTTCGAGTTGTCATTTCATAATCAGCAAATTCTGGTACAGATAATTTTGATGTAGAATTCTTACTTCTGAAAGCCTCTATGTCACCAAGAACAGCTTTTGCGACGAGAGAGTGATCTGCAGCTTCTTCACGCAATTTTTGTTCAATATTCTGCGTTTGTGCCCATGCAACCACTTTGTTTAAAGCCTCCTCAATATGGCTTTCAGAAAGATTCTGTGCTGTAACTCCGAAATTTTCTTCTGCATAAATCAACATATCACCATATTCATAGCGCGACTGTTCGCCATTATCATATTCCTCAGCAAGACAATAAGCAGCGGTGGTAAAAGCAACTGATAGCCGCAACCTTCCACCATCCTCTCCATAATCTACAACATCGTAAAGAATGCGTATTATACGATCAGAAAGATGATAATAAGCAAATGTATCCCCAACTTCATCGCGATGAGGCTCCCAACCCAATCTTTTTAAAATCTCTGTGACATCTTTAGTTTGCATCATTGTTCACTTATTAACTAATTCGCAATATCATCTAAGGTATAGGTTTTCATGAAACTTCGCCTGCGTGCTCTTTAATTCTTTTACAGAGAAATTCATAAAAATTACTCGCGTAATACTGGGGATCTCTAGGTGGGAATTTAAGATAGAGCGGACACTCACCATCCTGAAACTGAGAGTAATCAAAATAAAAGGTTTCACCAAAATCTGTTCTGCTAACAATAAGTTGTTCTGGTGTCGCAAAACCATGTTTCTTATGATATAAGTTTTTATGCACAATATCACCAGCAGGATGCTCCTCAAAACTTGCGTTATAAATGCTAAAAATTTCCTCATAACCAATTTCTCCTCCTTTATAATTTTTTAAAAAATCCTTATAAGAAGTTGTAAATTGTAAACCGAGAGTTTTTTCTGCCTCTTTAATCCGTACATCACTAACTGCATCCTCTGCAGTACCAAAATTGATAATATCATCATCATATTTATTTACTTTATCAATTAATTGTGCAACATTATCTAAAGTATAGGTTTTCATGAATCCTCCCCTGCTGGTTCTTTAATTCTTTTGCATAAAAAATCGTAAAAATTACTTATGTAATACTGGGGATCTCTAGAAAGATTAGAGATTTCTCCATCTCCCATGTCACCTCCCCCATAACTTTTTCCAAAAGCGCTTGTAAAAAGGGATAGGTTGTGGAATGGGAGTGTTCTCTGGTTTTTCAATTGATTGATCACTATCAGGTATCTCAGCTCCCACGTGTACTATAATCCTCTTGCAAAGGAATTCATAAAAATTACTCGCGTAATATTCACAATCTTCAGATGTAAACTTGAGGTAGAGTGGACATTCACCATCCCGAAACTGCGTATAATCAAAATAAAAAGTTTCACCAAAATCTGTTCTGCTAACGACAAGCTGTTCTGATGTTTCAAAACCACGTTTTCTAGCATTTAAGTTTCGGTAAACAATATCACCAGCAGGAATACCTACCCCACAATCCTTATAAAGGCTAAAAATTTCTTCGCCACCAATTTCACCTCCTTTATAATTTTTTAAAAAATCCTTATAAGAAGTTGTAAACTGCAAGCCGAGAGCTTTCTCCGCCTTTTCAATTACGATATCATCAACCGCATTTTTTGCAGTACCAAAATTGATAATATCATCATCATACTTATTCACTTTATCAATTAATACTGCAACATCAGCTAAGGTATAGGTTTTCATCAACTATTCTCCATCAATTATTTTATAAGTCTCTGTTTTTTCTCTTTTCATCAACCATAGAGCATTATTGCTGATGCTCCTGTCCCCATCTGTTAAAATCTAGACCTATAATACCCCATTTCATATCGATTATTCCTCCTAAATGACTGTTTTTTTGTTCTCTATATCCTTTAGCACGTTCCTTCCAATATTCCTCTCTCCACTTATCAAACTTTTTTCTATCTATAAGTGATTGATGTTTTTGAGGATTATTATGAATCACAGAACTATATTGGTTATGAAATTCATGACTAATCTCTGCTATGGCCCCCTCAGGCGTTTGTGAGAGATGATGTAACTCAACAGACTCACCATCATGTCCTATAGGTGCTCTTCCTGCTTCCATTCTTTCAACATTGGTGCCCCATACGTCTTTTTTGTTTACTGTCCATTTAACCCTTTTGTTAGGATCAAACAAATCGTCTCTCTGATAGACTTTATTTGTCTGACCAAATTTGCTATCAGTAAATTTAGAGAGTTTGCCTTTTAACCAATTTTGTTTTTCTTTAGCAGCGAGTTTTGTCTGTTCTTTTTTTGCTTCAAGCTTGGCAAGATCTCTTTGTGTCGCAAGTTCTGAAAGATTTTTCTTGGAAACGAATTAAGTAATAGTAAACAATACCGCTACTCGGAATATCTGCTCTATATTCCTTATAAACGTTACATATTTCCTTACCACCCATATCATCTCTTCCATAATTTTTTCCAAAAGCGCTTGTAAAAAGGAATTGGTTGTGGAGTGGGAATGGTCTCAATCTTTTCAATCGGTTGATCACCATAAAGTATCTCATCTCCTACGTGTACTATAATTCTTTTGCAAAGGAATTCATAAAAATTACTCGCGTAATATTCGCAATCTTCAGATGGAAGTCTGACATAGAGTGGACATTCTTCGTCCCGAAACAGTGTATAATCAAAATAAAAAGTTTCACCAAAATCAGCATCACAAACGACAAGTTGTTCTGGTGTCGTAAGACCACGTTTTCTATCATTTAAATTTTGGAAAACAATATCACCACCAGGAATATCTGCTCCACATTCCTTATAAAGACTATAGATTTCTTCACCACCAATTTCTCCTCCTACATATTTTTTTAAAAAACTCTTATAAGAAGATGTAAATTTCAAACCCAAAGCTTTCTCTGCCTTTTCAATCTGTAGATTATCAGCTGCATTTTCTTCAGTACGAAAATTGATAATATCATCATCATATTTATTAACTAACTGTATAACATCATCTAAAGTATAGGTTTTCATCAATTATTCTCCATCAATTATTTTATAAGTCTCTGTTTTCTCTTTTCATCAACCGTAGAGCATTACTGTTGATGCTCCTGTCCCCATCTGTTAAAATCTAAACCTATGATACCCCATTTCATATCAATTATTCCTCCTAAATTACTGTTTTTTTGTTCTCTATACCCTTTAGCACGTTCCTTCCAATATTCTTCCCTCCATGTTTTAAACTTGTCCCTCTCTATAAGAGATTGATGTGTTTTTGGATTATTATGAATCACGGAAGTATATTTATTATGAAATTTATGGCTCATTTCTGCTATGGCGCCCTCAGGCGTTTGCGAGAGATGATGCAATTCAACAGACTTACCATCATATCCTATAGGGGCTCTTCCTGTTTCCATTCTCTCAATATTGGTACCCCAAACTTCTTTTTTGTTTTCAGTCCATTTAACCCTTTCGTTAGGATCAAATAAATTGTTTCTTTGATAGACTTTGTTTGTCTGACCAAATTTGCTATCGGTAAATTTAGTGGGTTTGCCTTTTAACCAATACTGTTTTTCTTTAGCAGCGGCTTTGGTCAGTTCTTTTTTTGCTTCAAGCTTGGCAAGATCTCCCTGAGCTGCAAGTTCTGCAAGATTTTTCTTGGAAGCAAATTGGGCAAAATCTTTCCTCGCCATAAATTTTATCAGAGCCTTTTCGCTAAGCTTTGCTCCTCCCTTAGCTGCTCCAGCAACTCCTGTCATTAGGGATGCTATATCAGTCAATAATTTTCCAAGTTCAACACCCGCTTTAAAAGATCCACCAGCACCGGCTCGCTCATATTCCTCCGTCATTTTATTAATGCGATCTACATAGGACTGCCCAAGGGTCCGCCCAATTGTCGCCAAAATTTCATCACTGTTGAACAAATCTTTGAGCGCTTTCAAAGTCTCACTTGGATGGATGGCTATTTGCACAAAACCATCAACCGTATCATATAATTCAGCCGGTACACCAGCTACCATACCAGCCAAAAAGCTTAAATCTTGCCCTGTACTAATCGCGAACCATTTCGCATACACTTTTGTTTCACATAAACGGTCAGAACACTCCTTTAATTCTTTATCCATTTGGGCTTTTTGCGCACTGCTTAAGTAGTTATTCTCCGCAGCATTACCTGCGGCATCAGCACCGGTATTGACATCACCACCAGCAAGAGCAGCTGCAAAGCCCCCCGCAATGCGCGCGATATCAATGGTATGTTCTCTAAAGTTGGCAAATTGTGCATCAATCTTGGCGGTGATGCGGGCTTGTTCTTCCGGCGTTGGGGTGCGACCATCCAATGCCCCCATTTCCTCTTTTACAATTTTTTGCATCCACAGTTTAAACTGGAGCATGGCAGCGGCTTCCCCCACTGCGCCCCCAATCGCACCAGCTGTACAATCACCACTCGCTGTCGCACCAACAATACAGCCAAGCCCTGCATGAGCGACGATCTGCATCACCGTGTCTATTTTACCCTCTGCTTTAGCGGTACCAATTTCTTCCGCTAATGTTTTGCCAAGGGTTCCTGACAAGGCAGTGCGTAGATTGTTAAAAAAGTTTTTGTCAAGTGAACCGCCTTCAAGAGCCGTTTGAACGCCCGTGCCAATGGCGGCTTTGATCAGGTTCTTTTCTGCTTCACGCGTGATACGATCAATCAAAGGGGCGGTTTTGGATAAGGATTGTCCAACACCAGCCATCTCTGTGAATTGGCTGGTTAAACCTGCTGTCAACATTGAGGAGACAATGCCCAAAACATTCTTCGATGAGCCTAGCTCATGGAGGGCATCGGCAATGTTGCCGCGATTATTCACAAGAGCCACAGCACTTTTATTAATCAATGCTTGGACACCTGCTTGTATTGCTGCATTCATGGCTGTGCTGGAGCCAACACCTAAAGTACTGGCAATAGCACCGGCGGCACTGGAAGCTGTTCCGGCGGTAACAGCTGTCACAATCAAGGTGACTAAAGCTGCCCCTACTTCTGTGAGACCCTGCTTTTTATAATCCCAGTCTTTAAATTCAGCCTTAACAGCTTGCCAATCAACTTGCTTGGCTAATTCTGGATCATCACGCAATTGCTTGATCCATGACAATTCTGGTGAACGGGCTAACTGCTCAAGGGATTGGTCAAAATCACCGGTTTGTTCATATTCAACAACAAAGCCATCGCCCGCATCAAGCTTCATGCCCCCACCAGCTTCCATGGTCACATGCTCGATGGTCTCCTGCAGATAGCCTTTATCGCTCTCACTCCACCACACAAGGTTTTCATTACGCTGATAGGTGTCTTTAAAATCCTGATCCTTGTTGGTCAGAAACTTGATCTTCCCCTTATCTGATGCAAGATGTATCTTATCACCACTTTTTGCCCCTATGGCTTTAAGTATGAGATCCCCATCCTTGGCATGCATGGAAAGGTTGCCACCCGCTTCTATTGTGGTTTTGGTTGTGGTAACTTCGGTTGATTGTTGACGAAACTTATTCTTTTGCTTCGATTTGTCGCCTTCTTTCCCCCTAAGGTCTAAGTCAAAACTGCTAAAGTCTTGTTCTGAAACCACAGTGAGAGCACCACCACTGGTGAAATCCCCATCGCCCTTGGTTTTAAGCTTTCCTGCAAGATTAAGCTCACCGCCTGTAACAATGGTCAGATTTTCATCGCTGGTGACTTCTGCCAAATGGTGAAGAGAACTTTGAGCATTATAATGCCCTTTTTCCAAGCCTTGCTTATGATCACTCTCTAGTACCAATGAACCAATGGTCGCAGAACCATCGACAATCACTGTCGTCGAGCCACCACTGCTCCATTGCCCACCATTCATGCTTAAATCGCCAAGGGAGTGAATATTCAAATCCTGAACAGCAATGATTTGAGACTGCTGCCCGCTTCGATCAACAAAACCATATGCATTCGTGTCACGAATTTGGGTAGTCCCATCAACGATTGTCTCAGCATTGAGGGTGATGATATTCCCCAGAATACCCCCTGACGAATTGACAAAAAGCCCTTGGCTGCTCAGATCAACAGCACCGCTGCCAAGCAAAAAACCACCATCATTCAACAATGTTTGCGTGGTCGAAACATTGAGTGAACCATTACTCACGATGGAGCCGCTATTGGTAAAACGATCCGCATTCAGAGTGACGCCATTGCCTTTTAAGTGTGCACTAGAAAGGTTTGCTTGCTGCGGGAACAGCAGCAGCTGAAGTAAAAGAGCCTCAAACAGCCCTACCACAAGCTGTCAATTCAATACCAATCCGCATTGTATTCTTTTATATTTTCTCTCCTCTTGTGATTATGTCTGTGACGCCTTGGAATCAAATCAGTCCAGATAAAAGCCCTTTTGTAACAATGTATGCCCTTATTGGTATCCCAACTGCTGCTGGTTTAATGAACTTTGTTGTCCTCACAACAGCCGCTTCTTCCGCAAATAGTGGAATTTTTTCTACCAACCGTATGGTATATGGCCTAGCAACACAAAAAGGGGCTCCTAAATTTTTAGGAAAGCTTTCTCGTAATCACGTTCCAGCCAACGCATTATTCTTTTCATGTTTATGCATCCTACTAGGTTATGCAGTTGTAACGTTATCTCAAACCCTCATAGCTGCTTTTACAATTGTTACAACAATTGCCGCAACATTGTTTATATTTGTATGGTCTATCATTTTGATCAGCTATATCGTCTATCGTCGCAATCATCCTCTCCAGCATGCTGTCTCTCCCTATAAAATGCCAGGGGGTGTTATTATGTGTTGGGCGCTTCTCGTTTTCTTTGCATTCATTATTTATTGTCATTAGAAGCAGATACTGCCATAGCTTTAAAATACACTCCAGCATGGTTGATATTTTTAGGCATTGTATATTTTCTTTTTGGAAGAAAAAATTATGCGAAAACTTAAAAAATAAAGCTCTTTAAACAATAAAGCTTGTGTTGCAAGAAAACATATAAAAAAGGGTAACTCAAGTTACCCTTTTTTGATATTTATCTATAAAATTATAAACGTGATAAAATATCTCTGGAGAGACTTCAATTACGTTCTTTATCCACCAAAGCGTTAGATTTTATCCAAGGCATCATAGAACGAAGTTTTTTACCAACTTCTTCAATAGGATGATTATCATTTAAACGCCGCATAGTTTTAAAATGAGCCGCACCTGCCTTATATTCTTGAATCCAATTCGATGTAAATTTACCTGTTTGAATATCTTTCAATATACGCTTCATTTCTGCTCTGGTTTCATCCGTAATCACACGTGGACCAGACATATATTCACCCCATTCTGCTGTATTAGAAATCGAATAATTCATATTTGCAATGCCCCCTTCATACATGAGATCAACAATCAGTTTAACCTCATGTAAACACTCAAAATAGGCCATTTCTGATGCATAACCTGCTTGTGTTAGTGTTTCATACCCTGCTCGAATCAGTTCAACAAGACCACCACACAGAACCGCTTGTTCACCAAAAAGATCCGTTTCACACTCTTCTTTAAATGTTGTTTCAATCACCCCAGCACGTCCACCACCAAGTCCACATGCATAAGATAATGCTACACTATGAGCATGCCCTGAAGCATCTTGCGCCACCGCTATTAAGCAAGGAACTCCACAACCACGTTTGTATTCATGACGAACTGTATGCCCTGGACCTTTAGGAGCAATCATCACAATATCAACGGTTTTTTTAGGTTCAATCAAGCCAAAATGAATGCTTAAACCATGAGCAAAAGCAATCGCCGCCCCATCACGTAAATGGTCATGAATATACTCTTTATAAATATCAGCTTGCAATTCATCTGGTGTTGCCATCATGATGAGATCTGCCCATTTTGCTGCCTCAGCAACACTCACCACTTCAAACCCATCGGCCTTAACCTTTTTAACTGTTTCCGACCCTGAACGCAAAGCTATCTGCACATTTTGGACACCGGAATCTTTCAAGTTTAAAGCGTGCGCACGCCCTTGAGAACCATAACCAATAATGGCCACTTTTTTTCCTTTAATGAGATTAACATCCGCATCACGATCATAATAAACACGCATAAAAATACTTCCTTCTTTCTCTATTTAAACTGAATTTCAGATTATTTTCATTAAATAAGAAACATTATCTTTAGTGCATTACACACTCATAAAGATAAAAAACGCTGCTTATAAAAACACAGCAATTGAATAATCTTTTAAAGTTTACATATTGCATAGAAAAACTGTAGCCCCCAAACATTCCCAAAACATATATGAATTCCCAAATAAACTTCAACTGCTGTCCTACAAAGGCGATATTTACACAAAACAAGATTTCTAAAGAAAATACATGTGCTAAGATTTTATTCTTCTATCGCGCAACAAAACATTATAGCCTAAAAATTAAGATACAACATATAACTTCTAGCGTGAACCAAATTAATATGGATAGCAAGAAAAATTACAAAATAACAAGGATTGTTTTAATATAGTCTTCAACAACAATATATATAACAATATCTCTGAAATAACAGAGAATATGCATTTCCTTACAACTTTTACTTTTTACATTCTCTAATAGCCCCACCTGTCACACAAAACAAAATGTCCAAAATGGAACACTCTTGTGTTATTCACCCACGCACTTTTTTTAAAAAATATCTCACTATGCTCGAGCGCTTTTCAAGAATCCCCAGCCTAAGATTTGTAAGAGTCTAAGATTTATGGTGCCCCCTCTTTCCTTCATAAAGCGATAAGTTGATATCATCACTCTCTTTTTTTCTCCAAATATTGCAGCAGCAACGCGTATTGCATGGATTTCATTTATAAAAAGCATTTTCTGATTTTAAATCTATTTCTGATGAAGTCATCAAAACCCCTGCATTTCATAAGAAGCTCCGTGAAATGAACTCAAAGAAAATTCTATGTACTCATTCATTAAAAATCCTAAAAATTTCATTATAATGAAAAATGCTTTCAAAGCCCTATTTTTCACCCATTTCTTATCCCTTTGAAGAAATTATAGTAAGAAGGTCCTCATTATAATGGTACAAATAAAAAGCATTTCATGTACTCAAAAAAACAAAAAGCGATCAATAAACAAAGAAATAATAGAATATTCATAATACGTTCTAACAGTGCTTTTTATTTAAACAGATATAAAATTATTTTTTTAAGATAAACTGAGCTTTATAAAAATTTCTTTTCCAATTTTATGGAGAAAAAAAGATTACGATAATAACCGGAGAAAACGCTGAACAGTCTCATGCATTCCATACTCTAACGCATCAGCAATAAGCCCATGACCAATAGAAACCTCATCAAGCCAAGGAATATTTTTGACCAGAGCAGGAAGATTCATAATCGTCAGATCATGTCCAGCATTTATACCTAATTGCAACTCTTTCGCTCTTTTTGCCGCCAGAACAAGTTTATCGAGCTCTTGATCTTGTTTTATTTTGTTCTGAAATGCACCACCGTAAGGTCCGGTGTAAAACTCTACACGATCAGCCCCTATTGCTTTAGCAATATCAAGACCATCGATAGAAGGATTAGCAAACAATGATACACGAATCTTTCTTTTTTTTAAATGCTGAATAATAGGGGCTAAAAATTCTGCATTCTGAGCAAAATTCCACCCATGATCAGACGTTAATTGATCTGGATCATCAGGAACAAGAGTGATCTGGTCGGCATAGTTTTCAGCGACACCCAAAAACTGATCACTTGGATAACCTTCAATATTAAACTCAGCCGTAGGAAAAGTGTTCTTTATTAAACCGTATATATCTGGCAAATCAGCAAAACGAATATGCCTTTCATCGGGGCGCGGATGAACCGTCAAACCTGCTGCTCCAGCGGCAAGCGCTATACGCCCAATATTCTTGATACTTGGCCACGGAAGATTACGTCGGTTGCGCAAAACAGCAACAGCATTAAGATTAACCGAAAGTTTTACCGCCATGCCCATTTCCATTTTTCTATAGTGTGTAACAAGATAGAAAAAAGACATTTTCCATCTGAAACTTAGATGATACACATATTTTTTCTATCGGACAATCGTTAAACGCTCTGCTGCGCGGGTAATTCCCGTATAAAGCCAGCGTGCATACATATCACGAAAGGCAAAACTTTCATCAAACAAAACGACATTGTTCCATTGAGAACCTTGCGCTTTATGAACCGTCAAAGCATACCCATAATCAAAATCATCATATCGCTTTTTTAATGCCCACGAAATTTCCTGATCAGGATTTTCAAAGGCTGCTTTTAAAAGTTTAATCTTTGTTACCCCACGCTCACTTTCTTCTGGTTTTACCAGAAGATTAATACTTGGTTTAACTGTCTCTTTCTGTGAAGTCATCACCTTCCATAAAGAGCCATTTAACAAACCTTTAGGAGGATCATTTCGCAAACACACAAGCTTATCTCCCGCTTGCGGATAATCTGCTGTAAATCCCTTTAACATACGCAAACGCTGATTATAAAGGTGGCGTGTACGATTAATCCCTACCAAGACCTGATCCGCATCCAAAACCAATTGTTGATTGACCTCTTTACGTGTCACAACGCGCGCTTCTCCATAGTTACCATAAGCAATATCGCGTCCTTCACGCACGTCCATAGCAAGCCGGATAATCGGATTATCTCGCGCTTGTCGATGAATTTCTGAGAGAAGAAAATCTGGTTCCCCATTGGAAAAAAAGCCTCCACCTGAAATAGGAGGCAATTGACCTGGATCACCAAGAACAAGAATTGGCGTCCGAAAGCTCATTAAATCACGCGCCAATTGTTCATCGACCATCGAGCACTCATCAACAATAATGAGTTTAGCTTGTGCAGCAGCACTTCTTCGATTTAATGTAAATGTTGGAGCAATAGATTTTTTTCCCGTAATTTCATCGGAAACTTCCTCTTCTCCACGCGGACAATAAATCAGCGAATGAATCGTACAAGCATTGCTTGCACCTTTAGAACGCAAAACCTGCGCCGCCTTGCCCGTAAAAGCAGCAAACTGAACAGAACCATCAACTGTCTCTGCAAAATAGCGCGCAAGCGTCGTCTTACCCGTTCCCGCATAGCCAAAAAGGCGAAAAAGAGGAGAACGCCCTTCCCTCAACCATGCGGCCACAGCCTTCAATGCATTATCCTGTTCCCGTGAAAACTGCATAGCTTACCAACATAAGATTTGCATAAAAAAGCAGTATTTTGAAAAAAAACGACGATCAAGAAAAACTTTTTTATCAAGAATTGCTGACACACGCCCATCTAACAACTTTCGTAGCACAATTATCAATTACTTACCCATTGCTTTTTCAAGATATTGTAACAATCTAAATTTTATCTATACATCGATCTCCTTGATAACACCCTTATACTTATCAAATAAAATATCATTTTCTACAACAGTAACACCAACAATGAGAATATGCATATCTTAAATTTACAATAACACCTATAGATGTTTTTTCGAACCAAAATTTAGAATGAGAAAAAGAGCATTGCAAGTGCAAAACCCTCGCGAGAAAAAATGTCCTTAACAGGGTAAGAAGTATGTAATTTTCTGAATACCATTTTACACAATCAATTAGCTTTCTTGCACATAAAATAAAGTATATCCACTATTACAAAATAATAATTAAATATATCAAAAACCTTTTGGCATAAATAGCAATATCTCTCAACAAAACTCCTTAATCCTATGATGATACACCTATAAAGTTCCTATCTCGCTCTTACCATGATTTTAATAAATTTACTCTTCATACTACAAATAAGTTATATCTCAACGAATAAAGAGAAACATCACGCTTATATGAAGCAGGCTTTATCTCGTACAGATATGTGGGGGAGATTTAAATTGAAAATATTAATTCCAGATAACTATCAAAAAGCCCCCCTAACATTACATATTACAAAATTAATGAAATCGCATGAAGTGCTGGTTATAAATAATTTAGCTAAAGAATGTGATTTAAAAGATAAGCTCAGAGAAATAGATATTCTTATCTTAATCAGAGAGCGGACTATTGTTGATAGAAATCTTCTTCTGAAACTGCCAAATTTAAAATTAATCTGCCAAACAGGTCCTATAGGTTCACATATTGATATAGAAGCTTGTAGAGACTTAGGAATTGAAATATTGGTGGTGGAGATCCAACTTCTGCTGCTGAATTTGGCCTAGCTCTTAATTATGTCTGCGCGTAGAAAACTCTGCCAATCTGTGTCTGATATGAAAAAAAGGACGATGGCAAACAACATTTAGCAACCAAATGAAAGGGGCTACTCTTGGAATATTCGGGTTTAGGCGTATTGGCAAAATGGTTGCTCAATATGCTCAAGCTTTTGGCATGTCCATTTTGGTTTATGGGAGCGAGCGTTCAACGCAAGAAGCGAAAAATTTAGGTTATCATTTTACGCATTCAAAAGATGAATTTTTTACACGTCCTGACATTATATCTCTACATTTGTGTTTAAGCGATAAAACCAGAGAAATCATTCAATTAGATGATCTATTGAGTATGAAACCTCATGCTATTTTTGTCAACACAGTGCGTTCAGCTTTGGTTGAAAAAGGAGCAATAGAAAAAAAATACTAACTTTGGAAAATTCAACTTACTTTGCACTGGATGTTTATGACAGCGAGCCAGTATATGAGAGCAAATTATTGCAATCAGACAGAGTTCTTTGCACACCGCATCTGGGCTATATGACTAAAGAAAGTTTTGAGAATTATATTGAAAAAGCTTGTCAAAATATAGCATCTTTTATGAAGAGCGCTTAATGTCGGCAGAGCTAATGTTTGTAAAATTTATCTTATATCGTATCGCTAGCATATCAAATTTGCACAACACATCATAGGTTATTTTCTTAAATTAAGCGTATTTCTTAGCTTTCATATGAATACCAATCGTATTGACAGATTTTTATGTAATTAGCATAAAATACCAATTTATTGTTGCAATCATTATTAAAAAAGGCAATTTTATTGGATTACTCTTTAATTGGAGGGAGGGCATAGTGGGCAATAATAAATTTATAGAAAAAAATTATTATAGATGGATTATATTACTTGTTGCCACTATCGCTCAAACATCAGCCTGCTTCTTTGTTCAAGGGATTGGTCCTTTAGCTGAATTTTTTAAGAAGGGTTTCTTGCTGAGTGACTCTCAGATAGGTTTGCTGTCTTCAGCAGCGCAGCTCCTACCTATTATTGGATTACTTGTAGCTGGCGAATTACTAGACAAGTTTAACGAGCGCTATATTGTTGGTGGTGGCGCGGTCGGCGTTTCTGTCACTCTTTTGTTGGGAGCAATCGCAGATAACTATATTTCCCTTTTGGTTTGTTTGCTCATTGTCGGGGGATTTTATAGTTCTGTTCAACCCGGTGGTGCTAAATCTGTTTCTTCATGGTTTCCACAATCCCAGCGCGGATTTGCAATGGGAATAAGACAGGCGGGGCTACCATTAGGTGGAGCTTTGGCTGGGATAATTCTTCCTGCGAGTGCACTTATCTATGGTATACAAGGCACGTTTTTGGTCGGTGCCATCGTTTCTTTTTTAGGTGGATGTATATTTATTATTTTTTATCACTCACCAGCAAAAGATATTGCTATCGTTCCTGAAAGCAAGGCAAGAGTTTCGTTCTATGCAAATGTAAGGTCTCGTCTTGCAATGTTAGCTGCGCCGCATATGAAGAATATTATTTTTTCAGGCGTTTCACTTACGATAGTTCAATATGTTTTAACCATATTTATAACGATTTATTTTCATAGAATTTATCACCTGTCTTTAGATAAAAGTGCTTATTTGTTTTTTGTTTCACAAGCTTCTGGTGCCTTAGGAAGAATTATCTTAGCAGCGTGGAGTGATCATTGTAGAAAAGGACGATTTTTTCCTGTCTTGTTTTGCATGATTGCAGTCGTTTTTGGATTATTAATATTAATTTTGGGCATTCGTGGATCCATAATTTATTTAACTCTTTTATCTGCTTGGTTAGGTTTTTTTGGCATGGGATGGTATGGCCCTTGGGTTGCTTATATTATAGACTCTTCGCCGAAAGAAAGCATTGGCTTTTCTCTGGGTTTAGCAATGTCTGTAAATCAAATCGCAATTATTACTGCTCCACCATTATTTGGATTAATCCAAGATTTTGCAGACACTTATTTACTAACATGGCTGATTTTAATTTTAATGATTGTTTTTTCACTTTTCTTAATAAAAAAGTAGGCAAATATAATTGGAGAGGAAATTATAATGATAAAGAAAATACTTTTGAGTTGAGCAATGGCTAAAGAAACAAACTTTGGGAAGCTTTAAACCATGTTATTTATGATCCATACGATGGTATTGAATATTCGGTTGAGCTAAAAAAATGTATTATCCAAAAAATGCAACGAAATAGCTATTAATGTGAACATATGAATTTAAAAAAAACAAACATCGCGTACAAATAAATAATACACCCCATATCTTTAAACAAAGCCCCATGTCTTTAAACAAAGAATGAAAATCATAAAATGAACTTTAGGGATAATAGGAATCCTCTACAAAGAAGGGACAGAGATGAAGACTCCAAAGACTTCATCATCACTGTCCTTCACCATTTTGCTAACATATTCATTTTAGACAAGAATTTTCCCTGCAGAAGAAACAGCATTTGCAATAGTTTCCTCGCTTGCTTCATCAGGTAATAACATCTCATCATGGGCACATCCCGATGGGATCATGGGAAAACAATTTTCTAAATGATAAACACGACAATCAAAAAGAACAGGCTTATCACTGTCAATCATTTGCTGAATTTTATCATCAAGTTCATCGGGTTTTGAACAATAAATTCCCACCGCTCCATAAGCTTGTGCCAATTTCACAAAGTCAGGCATCGATTCCGTATAAGAGTGAGAAAGACGATTACCATGCAGCAATTGCTGCCACTGGCGAACCATTCCCATATATTGATTATTTAAAATAAAAATTTTCACGGGTGTGTCATGCTGAATAGCTGTTGCAAGCTCTTGAATATTCATCTGAATGGAAGCATCACCAGAAATACACATAACAAGCGCATCAGGATGGGCTATTTGCACACCAATCGCCGCAGGAAGACCATACCCCATCGTTCCAAGACCACCAGAAGTCATCCAATGTTTTGGTTCATCAAAGTGATAATATTGCGCTGCCCACATCTGATGCTGTCCAACATCCGTTGTAATATAAGCACGAGCATCTTTGGTTAGTGCATAAAGCCGTTCAAGAGCATATTGGGGCATGATAACATCTTTTTTTTCCATATATGCCAATGAATTACGAGCTCTCCAGCGATTAATTTGCGTCCACCATATTTTTCGACTTTCTTGATCAAACTTTGATTGATCTCTATGCAAATGTTGCATTATATCTGCCAAAACATGCCCCACATCGCCAATAAGTGGAACTTCTGCTTTGACGATTTTATTAATTGCAGAAAGATCAATATCAATATGAATAATACGTGCATGAGGTGCAAACGCATCAAGGCGCCCTGTGATACGATCATCAAACCGAGCTCCAACAGCCAACATGACATCACAATCATGCATGGCCATATTAGCCTCATAGGTTCCATGCATTCCCAGCATTCCGAGCCAATTTTTTCCAGAAGCAGGATAAGCACCAAGTCCCATTAAGGTTGAAGTAATTGGAAAATCTCCCCATTGAACCAAATTACGTAAGAGCTGGATAGCCTCCCCTCCCGATGAAATAACACCACCACCAGAATAAATAACAGGGCGTTTTGCCTCAACTAAAAGAGAAACAGCCAATTTGATCGTCTCACAATTATTCCCTTTCAACGATAGAGAAGAATGCAAAGACTCTTGAACTTGAGGCGCCCTATAAAATCCTGAAGCAAATTGAATATCCTTGGGAATATCAATCAAAACCGGTCCTGGGCGTCCCGAACGCGCAAGAGAAAAAGCTTCATGAATAATATTCGCAAGATCATTGACATCTTTAATCAACCAATTACGCTTCGTACAAGGCTTTGTAATTCCAACTGTATCAGCCTCTTGAAAAGCATTGGTTCCAATTAGCGTTGTCGCTACCTGACCAGAAAAACAAACAAGAGGGATAGAATCCATGAGAGCATCTTGCAAAGGTGTCACAGCATTCGTTGCTCCTGGACCAGAAGTTACAAGCATAACACCAACCTTTCCAGTACTGCGTGCATAGCCTTCAGCAGCATGCCCCGCTGCTTGTTCATGGCGTACCAAAATATGCTGGAGTGTATCTTGGTGATAAAGAACGTCAAAAATAGGAAGAACTGCCCCACCGGGGTAACCAAAAATATGTGTAACCCCTTGATCTATAAGAGCCTGAACCACTATTTCAGCCCCCGACATTACTTTTCCATCTGCACTCTCTTGCTGTCTTGGATCATTTCTCATTTTTCCCACTCACCTACTTGATAGGACAATAAAAAAGCCCCTAACGGAGCCCATAAAAAAAGACTCTCAAGGAGCCCACTACACAACACATATTGTATGATCTCCCCCTTTATTCCAACGCATAAAATATATAAAAAAAATTCCTTATAAAGAAATTTTTAATTCCATTGAATCCATTCGTCAATAAAAAATTAATATTTTCTCAAAAATTTCTTCTTAAAGCTCCAGTTTTTTTCATCAAGAAGTAAGTATCCATTCTTCATCAAATTGATGACGAAACCATGTCATTTGTCTTTTTGCGTATCTCCTCGTTTGTGTTTTCACCGCTTCCAGAGCATTTTCAAAGCTTCTATCTCCATCCAAATAAGCCATAAATTCAGGTATACCAATCGCTTTCATCGCTGGTAACGAAGGGGAAAGCATCAGTTTCTTTATGGCCACCACCTCTTCTAAAGCCCCTCTTTCAATCATAGAGTCCAAGCGTTTATGAATGCGTTCATAAAGCAAAAGGCGGGGTGGCATGAGAAGAATTTTTTCAGCACAATGGGACACAATGAGAGGCGTTGTTTTTTGCTTCTGCCACCAACTGAGCTTCTCACCGGTTGCATCATAAACTTCTAAAGCACGAACAATACGCTGTCCATCTTGCGAAGAAATCTTTTCAGCAACAACAGCATCAATCTGTAACAATTGGCGATAAAGACTTGCAACGCCCTCTTTATCAAGCAGCAAGCGCCATTTCTGCCGCACAACATCTGGAACATGAGGGATTTGCGAAATCCCCTCCAAAAGAGCACGAAAATAAAGTCCTGTTCCACCAACAAAAATAATGGATCTCGATGTAAAAGTAACTAACAGCTTCTCAACATCACACAACCATTGTCCTACTGAATAATTCAAACGAGGACTCACATGACCATAAAGATAATGGGGAACAATCGCGGTATCAGCTGCCCTCGGCCGTGCCGTTAAAATATTTAAAACGTCATAAACCTGCATTGAATCAGTGTTAATAATGAGAGCATTTCTTTCTTGAGCCATTTGCAAAGCAAGTTCTGATTTCCCACTTGCCGTGGGCCCTGCTATCAATGTAATTGTTCCCTGTGTCATGAAGAGCAATTCCTACCAATCAGAAACTTATTGCAACATGCATAACCACCTGCAAAGCCCCTGTATTTTTTCTCCATTATTATAAAGTAAAAACTTTATAATAATACGAACAAGACTTCACCTTTAAGATAAAGAAAATCCTTATGAAAATTATAAAACAGAAAAAATGGACTTAATAACAACATCAAAGGAATTTTCAAGAACCTTTTGCGATCATACTTCAATAATAAACTCTAGCCATAATCATTCCGTCCATTAGGCCCTTTGTCTTCATTTATGACAATAATATTAAGCTAAACTTATACAATCAAACAGATTTATTTTTCCTATAACAACAGCATATTGCTTTAGCTTAAGAATAAAAGCCCCAGCAACTTTCTTCTTCACACTTTCTTTGGTATCATTATTTTTTTTCATTCATCACAAAGAAAGATGTCAATATATCGATAGCTTATTGAGTCTAACGCCATTTATCTATTTACCTGCAAGCTCCATAAGATTGATTTATTTTGCTCCCTCTCTCACCAGAGACGATATCAATACCATTCACCTGCGCGACAGAAATTATAAAAATCTCTTTAAGAAAGATGGAAAATATGACTGCTAACTTGTACTTTTATTTAGCGCAAAAATGGAGCCGTCCAATGGACTTTATGTCATACAATCCACACTCTCCATCGTGAAATAGACTTTAAAAAAAATACTAGATAGATATCAGGTTGAGCTACTTAAATACCCATATATTAAGGCTAATAAAAACAAAAAAACGAATTCTTCAAACATCAATCCTATAAGGCATCAATCCATTGGGATCGTTACGAACCGTAACTCTCCATCTGGACGCGCTATGATGAATAGAGCGTTTTTGCGCCCAGCTTCACGTAATTTATGAAGACGTTTTTTAGCCTCATCAATTGTTGTTATAGCACTCTGATTGATATCAACAATCACTTCACCAACGCGAATACGCTTTTTATCCGCAGCACTATTTTGTGCAACAGATGTCACAACGAGTCCTCGAAGTTTATCTGAAATTGAATAATGATGACGCAAATCCTCTGTCAATTCAGATAACATCATGCCCATCAATTGCATTGTCACACTTTTTGGCAGATCATTACCTTTTTTATCATCGACTTCTTCTTCTGTATCTTCATTGTCATCGGTCTCAATCAAACGTCCAAGCTTAACTTTTACGGTTTTTTCTTGCCCATTCCGAAAAATAGTGACATCCACAACTCTTCCTTCTGAACTCTCCGCGACTAAACGGGGTAAATCACGTGCATACTTAATTTTGGAATTCCCAAAGGAAAGAATAACATCTCCTGTTTGCAACTGGCTATTATCGACATTATTTTTTTCCGTCTGTTCTATTTTACCAGCCACCAACGCTCCCACAGCATTGTCTAGTTTTAAACTTTTTGCAATATCCTCTGTCACCGGCTGAATACGAATAGCCAACCACCCACGCCTTATTTCTCCAAAATCACGCAACTGGTTAATCACAGAAAGAGCCATATCCGACGGAATAGCAAACCCAATACCGATTGATCCTCCAGAAGGGGAAACAATGGCTGTATTAATGCCAATGACTTCACCATTTCTATCAAATAACGGACCACCAGAATTGCCTCGATTAATCGCTGCATCTGTTTGAATAAAATTATCATAAGGACCAGCATTAAGATCACGGTTACGAGCAGAAATAATACCAACCGTTACACTCCCACCAAAACCATAAGGATTACCAATAGCCATAACCCAGTCACCAATACGCGCTTTTTCTGAGTCACCAAAACGCACAGCTTTTAATTTTTTACGTCCCGCATCCACTTGAAGCAACGCTAAATCCGTTTTGCTATCCTTACCAAGGAGCTTTGCCTTGAGTTTTGTACCATCCGTAAAATTCACTTCAATATCATCAGCATCAACGATAACATGATAATTTGTAACAATAAGCCCTTTTTGCGCATCAATTACAAAACCAGACCCCAAAGAACGCACCTTTTGAAATTGACTATTTTTTTCCCCTTCTTTGGGTGTTAAAAAATCATTAAAATATTCTTCCAGCAATGAATCTTTGGGAATAACGGGTATCGAAGTATTTTCATCCTGTTCTGTTCCTTCAACAGTCTGTGCCGTAGAAATATTCACAACCGTCTCCAAAAGCTCAGAAGCTAAATCAGGAACAGAAGGCAATGTCTTATTTGTCTCCGCGCTCCAAGACAAACGCATGGATTCTAATAAAAGCAAAATCACACAAAAAACAACTCTTGTGATAAAAGACTTCAAAAATATATTTCTACTCACGATACTTCTACCCATGACATGCCTTTAAACCAAAGCTGTAAAGAGCCTTACTCAATATTTATTATGCAAAATCAGTACGGCTTAACATTCTCTTACATTCATCATAAAAACAAAGAGCTATAGAGGATACTGCTCATACGAGTACCCTCCATACATTGTTTCATCTATTCCCCACTGGACTTTGAATCAGTTTTATTCAAATTAGGACTCATTGTTGATGAAAGTTTTTTCTTTGCTTGCGGAGAATTTCGAAAATAAAAAAAGAAATCCTCATTTGGTGAAATCACCATCGGTATTCTCTCTAAATTCTTATACTGCTCCATGGCTAACCAAAAATCGTAAAAAGATGGATTAGCTTCTCGCGCTTTGAGTAAAATGCGAATACTTTCAGCCTGTCCTTCACCGCGGGTAATTTCAGCATCACGCTTTGCAGCCGCCACAATTTCTTCATATTCACGATTTGCCTCTGCAACGATACGATCTCGTTCTTGTTGACCACGAGCGCGAATATTTTCCGCAACCGCTTCCCGCTCCGCAGCCATTTGCCGATAAACATCTTCTGAAACAGCATCGGTTAAATCGGTTTTTCGAATACGTACATCAACAATCTTAATACCCAGCGAACCTGCATCTATAGAAAATTGCCTTTGAACCTCAGCCATCATCGCACCTCGTTCATCCGATAAGGCTGCTTTAAATTCTCGCTTACCATAAACAGCCCGCAAAGCGTCAATAAAGCGTGGTGCAAGATTTTCACGTGCTGCAATTTGCGGACGCCCTGAAGCAATACGCTGTAAAAATAATTTAGGATCCGTAATACGATAAATAAAAAACGCATCCACTTCATAATAAGCCCCCCCACGAACTTGCACAGATTGTGTAGGAACATCGTAACGCAACAACCGATTATCCACCACAATCATCTTATCTACAAAAGGTATTTTTACATAAATTCCAGGATTAGATTCTACCTTAACAATCTGTCCAAAGCGCTTAATAGCAACTTGTTGACGAGGATAGACAATAAAAAATGACATCCACAACATGACCAAAAAAATTATTATGGTACTAAAAACAAACAAAAAACGAGACTGCTGCATGATTAACGTCCTCCAGAAATCTGAGTACCCAAGAGCGATGTAGAACGTGCTGATTTTATCTTTGCTTTTTCTGATAAATTATGATGCAGCAATTCATTCAAAGGAAGATAAGGCACCGCAGGAGAATTAATTTGATCGAGAACCAATTTATTAGGTGAAGAAAAAATACGCCCCATCGTCTCCATATAAAGACGATAACGCGCAGCCTCTGGTGAAATTGCAGCCTCACGAGCTATGGCCTGAAAACGTTCAGCACGCCCTGTCGCCTCTTCAACCATTTGTGCTTTTTCACCTTTTGCGATCTCCCGTGTCCGTGAAGCTTCACCATTTGCTAAACCAATTTTTGTAAAACGCACACGATTTCCTTCTTCAATCATTCGTCCACGTTCTTGCTCAGCCTGCTGCACAGAATTAAACGCCGCAGCAACTTTGGTAGGAGGAGCAGCTTCACTAATCGATACACGGCTTATTTCAACCCCGAGTTGATATTTATCGACAGTCAACTGGGTAATCTTTCTCACATCGTTAGCAACTTCTTCTTTTTTATCACGTAAAACATCATCAACAGGTCTTGAGCCAATGACCTCTCGCATTGCACTTTCAGCGACCTGACGAACAGTTCCTTCTTGATTATTCACATTAAATAAAAATTGCCCTGGATGTGAAATGCGATAGTAAACAGAAAAATTGACATTCACAATATTTTGATCACTCGACAGCATCAAGCCTTCACTTTGTTGTCTCTGTCCAGGCTGTCCACCAATTGCAATTGTTTTTTCCGTTAAAGGGACTTTCATATAAGTCTCAATGGGCCAAAAATGAAAATGCAACCCATCACCGATAATTTCTTCCTTAGGCACGCCGAAACGTAATTCTACGGCTTGCTCATTTTGTTGAACAATATAAAGTGACTGATAGAGGAAAAAAAACACAGCAAGCAGAAGGAACAAGACAAAAACGCCCCCTCGACTAAATTGTTTAAACTGATCCTGTCCTTTACGCAAAATATCATCAAGATTGGGGCCATTTCCGCCACCATTATTACCACCAGAACCAAAAAGGTTCTTAGCTGATGTTTTTTTATCACCGCTGTTTTTATTTTTATCGCCACTCCACGGGCCACCACCATTTTGATTTGTCCAGGGCATTATCACCTCTTTAACTAACTACCATTCATTCAAATACCAACCCTTCACTTAAAGCCTATAGGGTTCCTCTTATCTCAATTACACAACGGATAAACCCTTTCCACTTCATATGACAAAAAATTATTTCCGCTCATAAATAACAAAACGTGTCGGATGACTATCTTTATCCCCTTTTGGAATATCTTGTGTTTGCACAATAGTCCATTTTTCTTTATCAAAAATAGGAAAAAAACAATCACCATCTATAGAAGCTAAAACTTCTGTAAGGAATATTTTATCAGCAATCCCCACCCCTTGTTGAAAAATTTCAGCCCCACCAATAATAAAAATTTCCTCTACATTCTTTTGAGAAACAACACTTGTTGCAAGAGAACAAGCTTGTGATAAAGAATGCGCAACAACAGCCCCTTCAGTGCTAAAGGTACAATCGCGCGTAATGACGATATTTGTGCGCCCTGGTAAAGGTCTCCCGATAGAGTCCCAAGTTTTTCGCCCCATTATAATAGGCTTACCCAACGTCAACGCCTTAAAGCGTTGCAAATCTGTCGATAAATGCCACGGCATTGCACCTTCACGACCGATAACACCATTTTCTGCAACAGCAGCAATTAAACAAATGGAAATCCTCATATTGCTACCGGCGCTTTAATATGGGGGTGTGCATCATAATTAAGCAATTCAAAATCCTCAAATTTAAAAGAAAAAAGATTTGTTACCGTTGGATTTATACGCATATAGGGCAAAGCATTTGGTATACGAGACAATTGATATTTTGCCTGTTCAAAATGATTAGAATAAAGATGCGCGTCCCCCAGCGTATGAATAAAATCACCAACTTTAAGGCCACTGACTTGTGCAATCATCATCGTTAACAATGCATAGGATGCAATATTAAATGGAACCCCTAAGAAAATATCCGCCGAACGTTGGTAAAGCTGACAGGATAATTTACCCTCAGCAATATAAAATTGAAAAAAACAATGGCACGGAGGCAAAGCCATCTCCTCTATTAATGCAGGGTTCCAAGCTGATACAATCAGGCGACGAGAATGAGGTGTCTCCTTAATCATCGTCAGCAGATCACTGATTTGATCAATATGGCGTCCATCAGGAGCAGGCCAAGAGCGCCACTGATACCCATAAACAGGACCAAGATCACCCTTTTCATCAGCCCATTCGTCCCAAATAGATACACCATGCTTCTTTAACCATGCAATATTTGTATCGCCTTTAAGAAACCATAAAAGCTCATAAATAATTGAACGTAAGTGTAATTTCTTTGTTGTTAACAATGGAAATCCTGCTTGTAAATCAAAGCGCATCTGATAGCCAAAAATAGATCGCGTCCCCACTCCCGTCCGATCTGTGCGATCAATACCCTGATTTAAAACATGCGATAAAAGAGCAAGATATGATTTCATAGAGCTATTATGTCCGATTCTTTTCATTATAGAAAATAAAAACTATAAATCCGGATAAATATAATTCAAATCTTTTTCCGCAAACATCTTACACAAGAAATTATCATGATCTGAGTAAAATTTTGATGCAAAAGATAAAATACTATAGACAGCTTCTAAGAAAATAACATAGAGGGATAATGACAAAGATGGATGAACGTAAAATGAAGGGATTGACTATGGAAAAACAAGAATCTTTAGCACCACATGATACAAAAAAACGTGTTCTTTCGATCATATCGAGTGCATCAGGGAATCTGGTAGAATGGTATGATTTTTATGTTTATTCTTTTACATCTATTTATTTTGCCTCACAGTTTTTTCCCTCCAATGGAGATGTTGTTACCGAACTTTTAAAATCTTCCTTCGTCTTTTTTATAGGCTTCCTCATGCGTCCAATTGGCGGTTGGCTCTTTGGATTTATTGCGGATCGTTATGGACGTAAACGCTCTTTGCTGATTTCTGTTTTTATGATGTGTGGTGGTTCGTTTCTCATCGCTCTTCTTCCTACATATGAAACGATTGGAGCAGTAGCACCAATTCTTCTTATTTTACTCCGCATGCTTCAAGGGCTCTCAGTCGGCGGTGAATACGGAACAACAGCGACTTATATGAGTGAAGTTGCTCTTAAAAAACGTCGTGGTTTCTTTAGCTCGTTTCAATATGCCACGCTCATTGGAGGTCAACTCCTTGCAAGTTTGGTTATGTTTATTCTAGCCCTCTATCTCTCTGAAGATCAATTAAAAGCATGGGGCTGGCGTATTCCTTTTGCGATTGGTGGATGTGGCGCAATTGTTGCGATTTATCTGCGTCGTTCACTTCACGAAACAACCACTAAAGAAAGCCGCTCTAAAAAACAAGCTGGCAGTCTTAAAGAACTTCTACGCAATCACACAAAAGCGTTCCTTTTAGTTATCGGTTTTACAGCAGGAGGATCGCTGACATTTTATACCTGTACGACTTATATGCAAAAATATCTGATAACAACAACCGGATTTGATAAGCATACTGCGACAACAATAATGACTGCCGCACTATTTGTTTTTATGCTACTCCAACCGCTCTTTGGTTCTCTCGCAGATAAAATTGGCACAAAAGCTTCACTGCTTATTTGGAGTTCCTTATCTATCATCTTTACAATTCCTGCACTTAAAATTATTGGAAACACTAATGATATGTGGGTTGCTCTCTCTATTATTATTGGCATGCTTTGTATTATGAGCTTTTATACGTCCGTCTCTGGTATCGTAAAAGCAGAAATGTTTCCTGCTTCAATCCGAGCAATGGGGGTTGGTCTCTCTTATGCTATTGCTAATGCGCTATTTGGTGGTTCTGCTGAAGCTGTGGCGCTTGAATTTAAAAAAATCGGCTATGAATCTATATTCCACTTTTACATAGCCGGCATGATGATCATTGCCTTCATCGCAATTCTCTTAATGCCAGATGCTCGTAAAAAAGGGTATTTACAAGGAGATGATATCGATTAACTTTTTGATCCTAACAAAAAAGCCCAGAATACTGGGCTTTTTTTATATCTTCTCTACGGGAATTTAAAACTTACACTTTTTTATTTTTATCCCTCTAAACACGCTAAAGAAGAGATTTTCTTTCCTCCCGCGTGGGACGCTTATAAAAATAAATGGTTCCACACTGTTATGAAGAGATGCTTTTGGGGCTGAATTTCGTTTACTGAAGACAAAAAACATTTGATTTATTTTAATACTTCTATTCTTCATCAAAATCGAAGCCAAACAATTACCCTCCAAGAGGTTTTATCAATAATAAATGACACATTGTCTCATGCTTTTGTTTAATACATTCTTTTATGGTCGCCTACATGCAAAACAAAGCCCCCATGAAAAATAGAAAATACCCATTATGTTATGGACTTTCGCACTTTTTAAAGATACGTCTCTCAAATATACTCAAGTTCATTTCACGACACAACATCAAACCTATAAGCCCAAAACAGCATTAATCACTCTAGAAAAAATCTTACAGTGAGACCACTAAAATTTAAGTTGCAATATCATTCTTTTACCATTGTAAGTTTTTAACCTCTCCATTAGCCTCTATAAAAGAATATAATTATGAAATAAACGTAATAATTACAAACAGTATAAATTAAATTATAACTCATAATATAATTTAATTTAAATTTACTTGCTTTATTTATATTAATATAAATATTGTTTATTATTTTTAAGCTGCAAAGAAAAGCTCTTAAAAAAATAAAAATACAACAAATGATCTTAAAGTGTTTTCCTAAGAAATTATCATAATACAATTAAGTTTTTACGATACAGATCATCAACAACTTTGACGAGTAAAAAATTATCAATGTAAAAGAGGGAAACATCATGAATCACTAAACAACTTTAGATCCACATGATACAAGAAAACGTATTTTTGCTATCATATCCAGTGCCTCAGGAAATCTGGTAGAATGGTACGATTTTTATGCTTCCTCCTTTGCATCGGTTTATTTTGCATCACAATTTTTTCCTGAAAATGAAGATATTGTTACACAACTGTTAAAAATTGCAGGAATCTTTTTTATTGGCTTTCTTATGCGTTGTATTGGAGCATGTCTCTTTGACTTCATTGCTGACCGCTATGGACGTAAACGCTCAATGCTTATTTCTGTTTTTATGATGTGTGGTGGTTCTTTTCTCATTGCTATACTTCCCATCTATAAAACCTTGGGAATAACAACAGCCTTTCTTCTCCTTTTAATCCGTATGTTTCAAGGACTTTCCGTTGGTAGTCAATATGGTACAGCAACCACTTATATGAGCGAAGTTGCTCTTAAAAAGCATGGTGGGCTTTTTGCTTCTTTTCAATCAGCACCCTTACTACAGGTCAGCTTCTTGCCAGTTTCATTATATTTATTTTAGCATCTTATCTCTCTGAAGATCAGTTAAAAACATGGGGATGGCGTATTCCTTTTGCGATTGGTGGATGTGGCGCAATTGTTGCAATTTATCTGCGTCGTTCTCTTCATGAAACAACCACTAAAGAAAGTCGTTCTAAAAAACATACAGGTAGTCTTAAAGAACTTCTACGCAATCACGGAAAAGCATTTCTTTTAGTTATCGGTTTTACAGCGGGAGGATCGCTGACATTTTATACCTGTACGACTTATATGCAAAAATATCTGATAACAACGACCGGATTTGATAAACATACTGCGACAACAATAATGACTGCCGCATTATTTGTTTTTATGCTGCTCCAACCCATAGCGAGAATCATAGCCGATAAAATTGGGACCCAAACTTTACTCATCATTTGGAGTATACTTTCTGTGCTCTTTACATTTCCTGGACTCTGGATAATCGGTAACACCCATAATATATGGGTTGCCTCATCCGTCATTATTGGTTTGCTCTTTATTATGAGCATGTATACATCCATCTCTGGTGTCGTAAAATCAGCCATGTTTCCCTCTTCCATACGTGCATTAGACGTTAGCATCTCTCATGCTATTGGCAATGCCTTAT
This sequence comes from Bartonella sp. B1098, assembly GCF_944896145.1. NCBI lineage: Bacteria > Pseudomonadati > Pseudomonadota > Alphaproteobacteria > Hyphomicrobiales > Bartonellaceae > Bartonella > Bartonella sp. B1098. The sequence continues at coordinate 319,340 of NZ_CALYLP010000003.1, forward strand.
TTGGCGGTTTTGCTGAATATGTCGCGTTTGAATTTAAAAAAAGCTGGATATGAAGCACTCTTTTATTTTTACATAACTATCATGATAATCATGGCTTTCATTGCACTTCTCTTTGTCCCAAGTGTGCATAAAGGAGGATATCTCCAAGAGGATGAAAAACGTTAACGCCTTCTATAAACGAAAAAGCCCAAGAAATTGGGCTTTTTTATCATTATCAGAAATTTAATATTATTTAAATTTTATCAAGTGCATTGAGTTGCTTAGCGACTAAATAATAAAAAATTATACGTCTTTTTCTACGCTCTCCAGCCATCATCTGAGCAACTTTTGAAACAGCCATTTTAGCACTCTTCTCATCAGCTTCTAAAATATCTTGGACCCATTTTTGAACACGTTCTAACTCTTTTGGATCGGATGTTGCAACAAGCGCTGCATCCTGCTTTTTCATCACCAAAGCTAAACGATGGCTAAGTCGTTCGACTGCTGCTATATCGGGATTTGGATCATATACTTTAATATCTGCTAGATTATTTGTCATTTTGCATCGTCTCCTCTTCAAAAATGAGCAACTATACTTTTATAGCCGCATCATATAGCTCCATAAATAATTAGAGGATTAAAAATATTAACAACCCCCCTTTTCCTAAGACTGTTCTTCATCTATATTTAAAGAGCTGGCTTTCCAGCTATGGTAATAAATGGACGATGAAATAAACCTATTGGACCCGGGGGCGGTACCCGGCGCCTCCACCAAAATATAAACCACCAAAATTATATTTTGGTGGGGGCGAAATAGGATCGACAAGGGTGTAAAGATCGCTCTTTTACTCGGCATTGTACCACCGTTATCGGGCTAAATGAGTAGTTGCAAATGACAACTATGCGGAAGCACGTCTCGCCGCTTAAGGTGGTGTGAATGTTTCAAACTGACTCTTAAACCGTCGCAGGTTTAAGCGGGGTTGGAAGGCACCTGGCAACAGAAGCCTTCACTTTTTAAATGTTATTGATTGATCTTTCAGGCATTATCAGACATTATTTTTCTTATTTTTTTGATTCAATGAGGTACCTCGTAGACAAAATACTGCTGGTTTTTAGATACATTCTCTTACACAAGATCAATACGGCCCATTCTGCTACGTGAAATAAAAGGAATAAACTTCGATGGTTAAAGATCAAATCCGTTACGATATTCTCGTTCAGGATGCGCTTCGTGGAGTTATCCGTAAAGTTTTATCAGAAGTTTCTAAAGCAGGACTTCCAGGAAATCATCATTTTTTTATAACTTTTTTTACAAATGCCCCAGGCGTTAAAATTTCTCCTCGGCTAAAAAATCGCTATCCTGAACAAATGACGATCGTTTTGCAACATCAGTTTAGAGATCTCAGTGTTTCAGAAACAGCCTTCGAAGTAACCCTCTCTTTCAGAGAAATTACCGAAAAACTCGTGATTCCTTTTACTTCTATTCAAGTCTTTTACGATCCTGTAGCAGCCTTTGAAGCAGCATTTGATCTGCCCTCAAAACTTCCCTCTGTAGAAAGTGAAGATTCAGAAAATATCCCATCTACGCCCCTCACTCCATCAAACAAACAAAAAAAAGAAAATACGCTCATAAAAGAACAAAATCTCAGTACCAATAAAGAACCTTCAAATAACGATACAAAACAAAGTGCTGATGTTGTCTCTTTAGATTCTTTTCGGAAAAAATAAATTTTCTCATGACTGAACCGATAAATCTTCGCCAATTTCGAAAACAAAAAAAGCGTGCAGAAAAAGCTCTTCATGCTGCGGAAAATCGTTATCGTTTTGGACGGACAAAAACTGAAAAACTTTTCGAGCAACAAAAATCTTTCAAAATGCAAAAATTTCTTGATCAAAATCGTTTACGAAACGAGGAATAAAGAGGAAAAAAAATGAACGAAAGTGTTTCTATTGATTGGTCAAAAGTCATTCCGCAAAAGATATCTGTTCGCGTTGATGGACATGCAACAAGCGTCTCTTTAGAACCGCCATTTTTAGAAATTCTCAAAGATATAGCCCGCAAAAAAGGACAATCTTTAGCCTTCATTATCACTGATATTGATAGCCAAAGACCACAACAAGTCAATCTTTCGGCCTCGTTACGCGTTTACGCTCTTCAAAGTATTCTTACTCAACGTCTTTAAATACTTGCCTTTGTTTTAACATCTCTCATTCAATTAAGACTGTTGTGGCTTTAAAAAAGTTTTTTAAACCTAGCACTTTAATGAAAAAAAGATTACAAAAAAGGTATAATGAATAATTTTTCCGATCACATACCTTTCTTTGAAGAAGATGGCGCCCCAACCCATGATGAGAAAAACTCTGGGATTTCTTCCCGTGTTCTAAAAAACAAACAATCATATAACATAGACTATTTAGAACAGCTCAACCCAGAACAGCAACAAGCTGTTATAAATACGGAGGGTCCTCTTTTAGTCCTTGCAGGTGCTGGTACTGGAAAAACACGTGTTTTAACAACCCGTATTTCTCATATTCTACGCTCTGGACTTGCCTCTCCTCAACAAATACTTGCTGTCACTTTTACCAACAAAGCAGCCCGTGAAATGAAAATACGTATTGGTGAACTCATTGGTGAAGTGGTAGAAGGAATGCCTTGGCTTGGAACTTTTCATTCCACTGGAGCTAAAATTTTACGCCGCCACGCAGAGCTTGTTGATTTAAAAAGAAATTTTACAATTCTCGATAGCGATGATGTTCTCCGACTTTTAAAACAGCTTATTCAAGCTGAAGGATTAGACGACAAGCGCTGGCCCGCACGAAACCTTGCCATGATGATTGATTCTTGGAAAAATCAAGGGCTTTCACCAGAACATATCTCAAAAAGTGATTCGCATTCCTTTGGCAATGGCATGGGACGCGACCTTTATCACAGTTATCAAAATCGATTAAAAGATCTTAATGCTTGTGATTTTGGCGATCTTTTGCTTCATTCTATCTCTATCTTCCAACATAATCCAGATATTCTTCGCGAATATCATTCTCAATTTCGCTATATTCTTGTCGATGAATATCAAGATACAAATACAGCACAATATCTTTGGCTTCGCCTTTTGGCGCAACATCCTCAAGGTCATCATGTTAATCTTTGTTGTGTTGGTGATGATGACCAATCCATTTATGGATGGCGTGGTGCAAAAGTCGAGAACATATTACGATTTGAAAAAGATTTTCCTTCTGCCAAAATTATTCGTCTAGAACGCAATTATCGCTCAACATCTCATATTCTAAAAGCTGCTTCTCATCTGATTGCACATAATGAAGAAAGACTGGGCAAAGTTCTTTTTTCTGCTCACATAAAGAGCGAGGAAGAAAAAGTAAAAGTTCATTCAGCATGGGATTCGGCAGAAGAAGCGCGAGCCATTGGAGAAGAAATCGAACGCGCTAAACTAAGCGGTCATGCCTTAAATCATATGGCTATCTTGGTACGCGCATCATTTCAAATGCGTGAATTTGAAGATCGCTTTGTAACGCTTGGTCTTAACTATCGCGTCATTGGTGGTCCCCGTTTTTATGAACGAATGGAAATACGTGATGCCATGGCTTATTTACGCGTTGTTGTCCAACCCTCTGATGATTTAGCTTTTGAGCGTATTATCAATACCCCTAAACGCAGCATAGGCGACACAAGCTTACGCATTCTTTATGAGAGTGCGCGAGCACGTACTGTTTCTCTCTTTTCTGCGGCCGCTGACATCATTGAAACAGACGAGCTAAAGCCTAAGGCACGCAGTGCTTTACGAAACCTTATTGAAAACTTCCGCCGCTGGCAAAATATGCTGCAAGACACCCCCCACAGAGAGCTTGCCGAGATCATTCTTGATGATTCCGGTTACACAACCATGTGGTTAGAAGATCGCTCACCAGAGGCTCCCACACGACTAGAAAACCTTAAAGAAATGATCCGTTCCATGGAACAATTTGAAAATCTTCAAAGCTTTTTAGAACATGTTGCACTGGTGATGGAAACGGAAAATAATGAGAACATGGATGCCGTCAACATCATGACACTTCATTCAGCCAAAGGGCTTGAATTTGAAACCGTTTTTCTTCCAGGTTGGGAAGAAGGCCTCTTTCCCCATCAGCGCTCATTAGATGAAGGTGGACGTTCAGGACTAGAAGAAGAACGACGTCTTGCTTATGTGGGGCTTACAAGAGCAAAAAAATATCTGCATATATGGTTTGTATCCAACCGAAGAGTTCACGGGCTTTGGCAATCTGCTCTTCCCTCCCGTTTTCTAGATGAACTACCAGCAGAACATATAGAAGCCATAGCCATGGAAACATCTTATGGTAGTTATGGAAAATCCTCCTTTCAACATCACAATTGCTTTTATAATGACTATGTAACACCAAGACAAAAGCGTGTACAAAAAAACAAAAATATTGAAGGGAGCGTTATCGCTCAATCAGTCTCTCACGCACCATCAGATTTTTCTATCAATGATCGAATTTTTCACATAAAATTTGGTTATGGTCGTATTACAGCGATAGATGATCATAAATTGACAATAATGTTTGAAAAAGCTGGAGAAAAGCGTGTTTTGGATAATTTTGTAGACAAAGCTTAATGAAAGAAAACCACAACCCATTTTTTCAAAAGACCTCTTTATTTTATTCTGAATATCGTTTCCATTTGCGAACAAAAGCTTCAATGGGGAGGTTTTGCATATCAGGCAATGCATTGTAAATTTTATCAAGTGGCCAATCCCACCAAGCCATAACTAAAAGATCTTCTATCACATGATCGGGAAAACGCATCCGCAACTGTTGAGCTGGAACCCCAGCAACAATCGTATAAGGCATAATATCTTTTGTTATAACAGCATTAGCTCCAATAATTGCACCATGTCCAACTGTTACCCCAGGCATAATAACCGCTCCATGCCCAATCCATACATCGTGCCCAATGATAACACGTTTTGCACAACGCTTTTCGCGAAAAGAACAATCGAGTGTCCTATAACGAAAATATTCATTTGGCCGATAGGTTATTTTATGCGTTGAAACGCGCTCCATGGGATGTTCCAACGCATTTATCCGTACATGAGATGCAATCGAACAAAAACGACCAATATCGCTATAAATAGCCTCACTGTTACGTTCTAAATAAGAAAAATCCCCAACGGTCACATCCCGCAAAATTACTCGCTCATTAATTTCCACATAGCGCCCTAATTTACAACCATGCAACCGTGCTGTTGTATGAATGCGCGGTTTACTTTCATGGAATCGAAGATCGTTCTCAATATTCATTTAGCTTTCACCAATTTTTGTCCGATAATTAACACAAGAGACATAACCATCAGATGAGCAAAATCAACCATGAAACAAAGATTGCAAAACAAACCAACCAGTGCTAGATTTTTTTGACACTTTTAAGAAAGACAAGCGATGAAAAATGTAATCCGCATCTTAGGACTAACAGTTATATTTCTTACGGGAATTTTTATTTATGATACATTGATCAATAAGCCTTTAGGTGATGACTTTACTCTCACCGATTCAAATGGACAAACTGTTACGCAAGCTGATGTTCGCAGTAAACCTTCAATTATTTTCTTCGGTTTTACGATGTGCCCTGAAATTTGTCCTACAACATTGATGAATCTTGATCGATGGTTAACAGCTCTTGGACCAAAGGCTGATAAATTAGGAATATGGTTTGTTACTGTTGATCCTGAACGAGATACACCGGAAGCTCTTCATGAATATCTCAGTAATTTTACCAATAAAATTATTGGCATTAGCGGAGAGCCTGAGAAAGTTCATAAAATGGTTAATTCATTTAATATTTTTGCTGAAAAAGTACCGGGAACAGATGGAAATTATACTTATGATCATACAGCAGCAATTTTTTTGCTTAAAAAAGGGGGCAAACTCGCTGGTATTATACCTTATGACCCCAAAGAAGACAATAATGAGTTAAAAGACGAAATCGCCATTGAACGACTCAAAAAACTTGTCTCAAACTAAATAAAAAGCTAATTATAAAGAAAGAACAAGATGTCACAGCAAATTCGTCTGTATTATACTGCTTTTAAAAGTGAAGCAGAACGATTTTATACGCTTATAGAAGCAGCTTTTGATGAAGAAGGATATCCTTTGGCTCTTACAGAGGTAGATGAAAAAAATGCCATCTATGAGCTTTCACTCTATGTAGACCAAGATAATCAAGAACATGTCTCGAAACGTTTTGCACAGACCCTTTCTATAGATTCTGATAAAATTAATAGGGAAGTCTTACCCAATATTGATTGGGTGCAAAAAAGCCTAGAAGGACTACAACCTATACATGCTGGCCCTTTTTTCCTTCATGGAAGCCATAACCGTAACGATATCCCACAAGGTGTTTTTCCCATTGAAATTGACGCAAATCAAGCTTTTGGCACTGGACATCATGGAACAACAGCCGGTTGTTTAGAAATGATTGCCAAAGTCATGAAACACGAGAATCCACAAAATGCCCTTGATCTTGGAACTGGCAGTGGTGTCTTAGCCATTGGCATAGCAAAGCTCAAACCTATTGCTATACTTGCATCTGATATTGATCCCATTGCTATTAAAGTTGCACAACACAACATCGCACTCAATGGCGTAGAAAAATATATTAGGGCAATTACAGCAATAGGTTTTGCCCATGATGAAATTGCATCACGTGCACCCTTTGATCTCATCATTGCCAATATCCTTGCCAATCCGCTTATTGAACTTGCACCAGAAATGGTTCAAGTCCTTCAAAAAGGTGGATCACTTGTACTCTCTGGAATTCTTGAAGAACAACATGATCTTGTATTGGAATCTTATGTAAAACAGGGACTCAAACATCTTGAAACATACCACTGTCAAGGATGGGTTACGATACATCTTAAATAAATGAAAAGGACGTTGTTATGTATCAATCTTTTGAAGCAACAACAAATCCCGCCCATGCTCTCGAGCGCATTTCCTCTCTTCGTAAAGAACTCGATCGTCTTGGGCTCGATGGTTTTCTTGTTCCCCGTAGCGATGAACATCAAGGAGAATATGTTCCCCCCTATGCTCAACGCTTAAGCTGGCTCACTGGCTTTACGGGTTCAGCAGGGATCGCTCTTATTTTAAAAAATAAAGCTATTATCTTTACTGATGGACGCTATAAACTCCAAGTTCGCCAACAAACTGATCCTCATATTTTTGAATACGAAGATCTCGTAACGTGCCCCCCCTCACAATGGCTTGAAAAAAATGGAAAACAACTTTTCATTGGCTTTGATCCATGGCTCCACACCATTGCCGCTACAGATACACTGAAAAAATCCTTAGAGATAAAAACAGGTGGAAAGCTTATAGCAGTTCAACAAAATCCTATTGATCTTATCTGGCATGACCAACCACCATCACCACGATCTGCCTTATCGATTCATCCTCTCCAATATGCAGGATGGGATAGCGATGAAAAGCTCTCTTTAATTCGCAAAACCATACAACAAGTCCGTGCAGATGCTTTTATTTTTACAGATCCCTCCTCTATTGCATGGATGTTCAATATACGGGGCAATGATGTTTCCAACACACCTTTTTCTCTTTGTTTTGCCCTAGTACCCATAAACGAAACACCAGCCTTATTCATTGATAGCAAAAAGCTTGGTGAAGAACAAAAACAATATCTGGAACGTTATACAAAATTATATAAACCAGAACAGCTTATTGCCAAGATTAAAGATTATAGCCAAAAAGGCGTGATTTTTGCCTTAGATCCACAGTTAACATGCGAAAAGTTACGCACTGTCCTTGAAGAAAGTGGCAAATCTTTTATCACACTGACCGATCCTGCAGCTCTACCCCGAGCCATTAAAAATGACACAGAACGAGAAGGGGCGCGCAGAGCTCATCTGTGCGATGGTGTTGCTCTTACCCGTTTTTTTGCCTGGTTAGACAAACAAACACCAGGCACAATAAATGAAATTTCTGCTGCTCAGAAATTAGAAGAATTTCGCATAAGTACAGCAAAAGACATGAGAAAAAAACTTGAAGATCTCTCTTTTGATACAATCTCAGCAGCAGGTGCAAATGGAGCAATTATCCATTACCGTGTAACAAATGAAACCAATAAACAACTCAAGGCTGGTGAACTTTATCTTGTGGATTCAGGTGGACAATACCGTGATGGCACCACAGATGTCACACGCACAGTAGCAATTGGGAATATTGGAGAAGAAGAAAAACGCTGTTTTACTCTCGTCCTTAAAGGCATGATTGCTCTTTCAACCGCATGTTTTCCAAAAGGAACACGCGGACAAGACATTGATGTTCTAGCACGCATTGCTTTGTGGAAAGCCGGTTGTGATTATGCCCATGGTACAGGTCATGGCGTTGGTTCTTATCTTTCTGTTCATGAAGGACCACAAAATATTTCGCGCAAAGGCTGCCAAGAATTGATTCCTGGAATGATTGTTTCGAATGAACCTGGATATTATCGTGAAGGCGCTTTTGGTATCCGTCTTGAAAATTTACTCATTGTGAACCCAGCACAAAAAACTGCTGGTGGCGAGAAAGAAATGCTTTCCTTTGAAACACTCACCCATTGCCCCATTGATCGAAGACTCATTCTTCCAGAGCTTTTAACACAAGAAGAGCGACAATGGCTCAATAATTACCACGCGCGTGTTTATCAGATGAATGAACCTTATTTAAATGAAGAAGAGAAAGAATGGATAAAAGAAGCAACTATGCCTCTTTAAGTGTGAAAAACACAAATATCTCTTAAAGCTTTCAACAAGAATGCTCTTGCTCTTTTTTCAAGCAAAAATGTGCACTAAACATAAGGAAATATTAAAATTCCTTATTATCTTAATAAAACAATATCTTACAGCATTAAAAAATAAGTATAAATTGACTTTCAATATCAGTAAATCGCATCTAATGAGAAAAAAAGATAAGAATATTCATCATGCTTGAGCGTCATTTTCCCTCCTAAACATTATGTTTCTCAATCAGCTGTAGCCAAGTCTCTTCATCGATAACCTCAACACCTAACTCTCCAGCTTTAGTCAATTTTGATCCTGCTCCAGGCCCTGCAACAAGAATATCTGTTTTTTTAGAAAGTGAACCGGAAGTCTTTGCCCCTAATCGCTCTGCCAATGCCTTTGCTTCATCGCGAGACATACGCGTCAAAGTTCCTGTAAAAACAATAATCTTTCCCGCTAACGGTGAAGATGCTGTCAAAACAGGATCCTCATCGAGAGGAGTCACTTCTTCAAGCAAAACAGCCAAAACCTCACGATTATGCTCTTCTTGATAAAAATCAATAATCGTACTGCCTACCTGTGGTCCAATTCCTTCGATATTGGTAAGCTCTAGCCAAGCTTCATTGCCTTCTTTATTTTCCTTCTCACATGGCATAAGTGCTTCCATTGCCGCAGTTTCAAAAGCTGTATAAGTTTGATAAGCGCGTGCAAGCCGGCGTGCATTGACCTCTCCAACATGGCGAATCCCCAATGCAAATAAAAAACGGCTGAGAGGAATTTTGCGACGTGCATTAATAGCATCATAAAGTTTACGTACCGAAACAGCACCAAAACCTTCCATATTTTCCAAACGTATCAAAGACTTTTCTTGGCGCCGCTGTAAAGTAAAAATATCGGCTGGTGTATGAATACAAAGCGCTTCATCTTGAGCATGGAAAAAAAACTCTACTTGTTTTTTACCCAAACCCTCAATATCAAAAGCATTGCGCGCAACGAAATGACGAATACGCTCAATCGCTTGTGCAGGACAAATAAACCCCCCAGTACAACGACGCACTGCTTCTCCTGCTTCACGAACCGCATGACTGCCACAAGCAGGGCAGAGATGAGGAAAAACAAAAGCAGAAGAGTCTTTTTGACGTTTTTCTACAACAATATCAACTACTTGAGGAATTACATCACCAGCACGTTGTATAATCACCGTATCGCCGATACGAATATCGCGTCCCTCACGAATGGGCTCTCCTTTATGACCAATTCCTTTAATATAATCTTCATTATGCAAACTAGCATTGGTCACCACCACCCCACCAACAGTAATAGGCGTAAGACGTGCAACAGGGGTTAATGCTCCCGTGCGCCCCACTTGAATATCAATAGCTTCCAAAAGCGCCATCGCTTTTTCTGCTGGAAATTTATGCGCAATAGCCCAACGCGGCGAACGAGAAACAAATCCCAAACGCTTTTGGAGCATCAAATCATTAACCTTATAAACAATGCCATCAATATCATAGTTTAAAGAATAACGGCGTTCTTCGATATCATGATAATAGGAAATAATTTCTTCTACTGTCTTAAAAACTTTTGTTAATGGATTGATAATAAAGCCATATTCTTCGAGATTTTTTATCATCTCCATTTGGCTTTCTGCAAATATTTCGCTCACCTCACCATAACCATAAGCAAAAAATCGCAGCTTTCTGCTAGCAGTTATCCGTGAATCCAGTTGACGCAGTGATCCAGCCGCAGCATTTCGAGGGTTGGCAAAGATTAACTTACCCTTCTCTTGCTGGCTGATATTAAGCGCTTGGAAATCCTCCCGCCCCATATAAACTTCACCGCGAACCTCAAGAATATCAGGAAATTTGCCTTGCAAAACTTTTGGAATATCAGCAATTGTTCGTGCATTCGCTGTCACATTTTCACCAACAGCTCCATCACCCCGCGTTGCGGCACATACAAGCCGGCCCTTTTCATAACGCAAAGACAACGATAAACCATCAATTTTTGGCTCCGCTGTTATTTCTAATATTTGTGTTTCTGAAAACCGTAAAAAACGACGCACACGTTCCACAAATTCAGTAACATCTTCAAAGCTAAACGCATTATCAAGGGAAAGCATCGGTTGTGTATGAACAGATTTTTCAAACTTCTCCGAAACCGGTGCTCCAATTTTATGTGAAGGAGAATCTATACGAATGAGTTCAGGAAAGAGAGCTTCAATTTCTGCGTTACGCCGGCGAAGAGCATCATATTCAGCATCAGAAATTTCAGGTTGATCATCACGATTATAAAGCACATCATGACGTGCAATCTCTTTTGCTAACCACTCTAATTCACTTTCTGCTTCAAGAGCAGTGAGGTTTTTAATTCCGTCCTTGTTCATAAAATCTATTCCAAATGATGGGCTATAGTCATAAAAATCTCAACTCTTTAATTATAAAGCGAACTCAAATGAACACACGCTTGTCAGTAAAATAATTAATAAGCGATATTTTTATCGTTCAATCACTGAATCTTTATGCAAGAAGTTTTTGAGCAGCAGCTCGTGCCTCCTCAGTAATCTGTTCTCCTGCCAACATACGAGCAATTTCTTCTGCACGCTCTTGCTCTTCCATTTTATGAAGAACAGTCATAAAGCGCCCTTTATCATCACTTTCAATCTTTGAAATAAGAAAATGACTATGCGCTTTCGACGCAACTTGGGGTGCATGCGTAATAGCAAAAACTTGAATCTTTTCCGACAAACGTTGCAACCGTTGCCCAATAGCGGCCGCAACAGCGCCCCCAGCACCTGTATCAATTTCATCAAAAACCAACGTGGGAGCTGATCCGCGATCAGATAACACAACCTTTAATGCCAATAAAAAACGAGACAATTCACCACCAGAAGCAACACTCAGCATGGGTCCAGCCCGTGTTCCAGGATTGGTCCGCACCCAATATTCAATACGATCACACCCCTCTGCACTTCGTTTTGCAACATCAGTCTGCATTTCAACAATAAATTCTGCCTTTTCTAATTTCAAAGCTGGCAACTCAGCCATAACACTTTCAGATAAATGCTTTGCTGTCTCTTGACGTTTTATTGTTAAAGTTTGTGCCAATGTATCATAATTTTTCTTTGCTTGCTCTGCCTCATCTTCAAAACGCATTAACGTGTTCTGAGCCTCTTCAAAATCAGTAAGTTCAGCATCCATTTTATCGCGTAACTGAACCAATTCATCCGCAGAAACTTGATATTTACGCGCAAAACCGCGAAGCGTAAAAAGACGTTCTTCTATCCGTTCCAATTCATCAGGTTCAAAATCCAATGCTCGCATAGCCGCCTCAATCCCTTCCTGTGCTGTTGCAAGTGCATGCAATGCCTCATCAAGAGATTTCACCACTGGTGTAATGAGCTCTTCTGCCTCAGGAATTTTCCGCTCCAAACGCCTTACCAAATTAGAAAGAACGGGTATTGGCGACTTTTGACCACTTAAAAGATCATCTGCTTCTTTAATATCCGTCGCTATTTTTTCTAATTTAAGCATATCAGCACGACGAAGAGAAAGAGTATCTTCTTCACCAACTTGAAAATCAAGTTTTTCAAGCTCTTCTACACATGCCCGAAGATAATCCATCTCACGCGTTGCATTCTCTACTTTAAGACGCTGTTGTTGCAAACGCTCTTCACATTCATGCCATACCTGATAACATTGACGTAAATTTCTCACATCATCTTCAAATCCGCCAAAAGCATCTAATAACTGGCGATGCGTCGCAACATCAACAAGCGCACGATCATCATGCTGCCCGTGAATTTCAACCAAGTGACGACCAACACTCCGCATCAATGCAACACTCGCCACCTGATCATTGATAAAGACACGACTGCGTCCATCACTCGATTGCACACGCCGTAAAATAATATCCCCCTCATCATCAAGACCATTCTCACGAATAAGCTGACGTACAGGATGTGAAAGAGGGACATCAAAAACAGCGGTAATCTGCCCGCGATCAGTACCATGACGCACAAGCGAAGCATCGCCCCGCCCCCCAAGAGCAAGCGACAAAGCGTCAAGTAAAATAGATTTTCCCGCCCCTGTTTCTCCAGTTAAAACCGTCAACCCCGCCGTAAAATGAACATCGAGCGTTTCGATCAAAACAATATTATGAATCGAAAGCTGTACCAGCATGAGAGAATCAACGTGCCCTCTTCTTATCACCACCTAAAGCATTTGAGATCCAAGAAGATTTATGCTCATGTGGCGATATTTTATTCTTCTGCAAGAGATTATAAGAAAATTTATACCACTCACTTTTGGGATAATTCCGTCCTAAAATAGCTGCTGCTGTCTGTGCTTCAGCTGTTAAACCAAGAGCCAGATTAACTTCTGTCAATCGGAAAAGCGCTTCTTCAATTTGATTTGTATCGGAATACTCTTCAACGACGGTACGAAACCTTCTACTTGCAGCAAGATAACGTCGCCCTTCTTCATAATAACGGCCAATCTGCATTTCTTTACCAGCCAACTGTTCACGCCCGAAACGTATTTTATCCTTAGCATCCTTGACATATTCAGAATTTGGATAACGCTCTATAAGAAGCTGCATCGCAGCAATAGCGCGTTTCGTATCCCGTTGATCACGCGTAACATCAGGAATCCGGCGAAAAGAAGAAAGACCAATAATATAGTACGCATAAGCTGAATCACTAGCCCCTGGATAAAGAGTAATATAGCGTTGAGCCATACTAATTGAATCATCATATTTTCCAAGGCGATAATTTGTAAAAGCACCCATGACTAAAGATTTACGGCCCCAGTCTGTATAAGCATACTGTTTTTCAATCGTAAGAAACTTTTTAGCAGCGTCTCCAAGCCGCCCACTCTCAAGGCTCGCAAGCCCCTGATTATAGAGAACATCTGGTGGATCTATTTTCAAAACATAAGCAGATGGATCAAGGGTATTTTTCTCTTTAAAGAGACATCCCGCTAACATACAGGTGCTTCCCAAAAGAACCACCCCTAATATCTTGCGTACAATGTTAGATTTTCTATATACCATATTTCTAATGCACATATGAGATTTTTTCATAGTTTTTCCGGCCTCCACAGAATACCACCTTTGCAGCAAAAATAATTTATTAAAAGCCTTTATACCATATCACTTTAAAATGCACATAACCAATTTAGCAGTTTAGGTCAATCATCCCCTTAAAAATCAAATAAACGATAAAAAAGTCTTGTCAATTTTCTTTTATTCTTCCTCTAAAGAGCTTTTTTCGTAATATGATTCGTCTGCCAAAACAGCTTTCACTAATTTTGCATTAATTCTATGTCCACTACAGTAAGAACGAAATAATCCAATAAAAGGACTCCCAAGTAAAGCAGTATCACCAATCGCATCAAGCATTTTGTGCCGGACACATTCATTTTCCCAATAAGGACCATCGGGATTTAAAATTCTGTCATCAAAACCGATAACAAGAGAATTTTCTAAAGAAGCGCCTCTCGCCTTTCCAGAAAGCCGTAATTTTTCCACGTCTTTGATAAAACCAAAAGTACGTGCACGTGACAAATCATCTCGAAACCCTCGTGTGGTAAGATCAAAACTGAAATGTTGCCTACCAATGGCAGAAGAAGGAAAAGAAATCGTTATATCAAAACGGCGCCCATCAAATGGCAAAAGCTCTGCAAAACCATGAGCGTCTTCAACCCGTAACGGCTTTTTTATCATAAAATAAGAGCGGTATACATTTTGCTGGACAATGCCAACATCTTCAAAAGCTTGGCAATATTGCCATGCAGAACCATCTAAAATAGGGATCTCATTATGCGACACTTCAATAACAAGATTATCTAAATTATAAGCAGCAATGGCTGCCATCAAATGTTCAATTGTTTCAACCCTTACTTCTCCATCTCCAAGCACCGTTGATAACTCAGTTTCTCCCATTTGCGATGCATGGGCTTGAAATATTTTCTCTGTACCGTCTAGTCCACGACGCTTAAAAAGAATACCACATCCAACATCGGCTGGACAAACTTTTATCTCCGACAAACAGCCACTGTGAACGCCAATCCCCTTAAATGTTACTGCTTTTTTAAGAGTAGACTGATATTTTGGCACCAAATTCATCATATTATTTTATTGCTTTTCTTTTACATATTTTAACAAAATTTATAAAACTATAAAAAAAATATTCATAGTAAATAATAAAAAAAACCGCTTATTATAAGCGGTTTTTTAAAAACAAAGTATTTTATCTAAAATAACAGTATATTTTACTTTATATCTTCTGACTCATCGCCAAAGAGGGCATAAAATTTCTTACTTTGCCTCATTTTTTACCAATTAATTTGCCTGACGACGTAAAAACGCCGGTATTTCTAACTGATCTTCTTCACTGATAAAAGTCCGCTGATCTTGTGGAACCTGAGGATGCAACTCACCAGAACGGCGTGGAACATAAACAGAAGCATCTTGAGAACGCGCCTGAGAGTTTTTATTGTAAAGAGAAGACTCTTGCTGCTGTGAAGATCTCACAGCAGGTTCCAATCTTGCTTCTGGCTCTTCATCCTCACGATGTGTCAAGCTCTGTTTCAAACGCTGCCAAAGATTACGAGGACCTTGATCAGTCACAGATGCTCTTTGTCTCTGTCCATGAGCAACAGGAGGAAAATCCTTTAACTCAGGCATCCGCATTGGAGCGCGCGCTTGCATCTGTTGCGTTTGTTTTGGTTGCACTAGCTTTTCTTTTTGCTTCACAACCCCTGTCATCTCATCAAGAACATGCGCTGTAGCCTCCATACTCACGGGAGCCGTCATAGCTTGTTGAGAAATACGCCCCCCTTGCATACGTGGAGCATTTGATACCTGATCTTGCCCAACATTTGAACCATAAGCAACAGCTTTTGTCGCATTTCGTGTCATCATTGTTTCTGCAGGCTGTGCAAAAATTTGACTTTTGGGACGAAACTGTTCTCCTGTTGGCTTACTTTTTTCTATTTCAAGTGATTCGATAACTTCTACCATTGATTCAGAACGCAAAGGCGGTGACTGCACATGAAAAGAACTGTGTGGCGTTCCAGGATCGTTCTTGCGTATTGAAGAGGTTGGTCTTTGGAACTGAGGCTGAGAGGGCTGAACCACATCACTAACCTCACGATCAATACCGGTGGCAACCACAGAAACACGAATAACACCTTCCAATGACTCATCATCAATGGCCCCAAAGATCACATTCGCATCAGCATCCACTTCTTCACGGATACGATTAGCAGCTTCATCAACCTCAAAGAGGGTCATATCACGCCCACCAGTAATAGAAATCAATAAACCACGTGCGCCACGCATAGAGGTATCATCCAACAATGGGTTCGCAATAGCCGCTTCAGCAGCAGCCAAAGCTCGTCCCTCACCAGATGCCTCACCCGTTCCCATCATGGCTCGACCCATTTCGTGCATAACAGAACGAACATCAGCAAAATCGAGGTTAATCAAGCCCTCTTTAATCATCAAATCCGTAATGGAAGCAACACCAGAATAAAGTACTTGATCCGCCATAGCAAAAGCATCAGCAAATGTTGTTTTATCATTTGCAATACGGAAAAGATTTTGATTGGGAATAACAATCAATGTATCGACAGATTTTTGTAATTCTTCAATACCAGCCTCAGCCGTTTTCATCCGACGTGCCCCTTCAAACTGAAATGGCTTTGTCACCACACCAACAGTCAAAATACCTTTTTCACGCGCTGCACGAGCAACAACGGGAGCAGCCCCTGTTCCAGTTCCTCCCCCCATACCAGCAGTAATAAAAACCATATGAGAGTCTGCAAGATGATCGATAATTTCATCAATACATTCCTCTGCTGCAGCTTGCCCAACTTCTGGTAAAGCCCCAGCACCCAAACCTTCTGTCACAGCAGCACCAAGCTGGATAACACGTTCAGCCTTTGACATAGCCAAAGCCTGTGCATCCGTATTTGCAACAACAAAGTCAACTCCCTGAAGACCAGCATTTATCATATTATTCACGGCATTCCCGCCACCACCTCCAACACCAAAAACGGTAATGCGTGGCTTCAATTCCGCGATATCTGGCCGATGCAGATTAATCGTCATTTTCTTTTCCTTCTCATAAGACACCGCAAGCCAAAGCGATGAAATTTATCCAACTAGACTTAACTAAAAACTCTCACGCAACCACTGACCAACACGCTGAAAATACCCACGCGTGCCCATCGATAAATGATTTCCTGCCGCCTGCATTGTTTTTTCTTCAAAACCCACCAATTGCGGATAAATTAACAACCCTACAGCAGATGTAAACGCCGCCCCTTTTGCAAGAGAAGGAAGCCTCGAAATTCCTAAAGGCCGCCCGATACGAACATTTCTTCCTAATATAGTACGTGCCATTTCCGGTAATCCTGTTAACTGGCTTGCCCCCCCAGTCAAAATAACACGCTTACCAATGATGTGACCAAAACCAGAACGATTTAAACAATCACGCACCATTTCTAAAATTTCTTCAACACGCGCACGAATGATGCGCCCAAGAACCGCGCGAGGATATTGCGTTTCACGCTGTTCACTCCCAATTTCTGCGATATTAATCATTTGCCGCTCATCAGCACTTGTTAAAAGTGCTGAACCATAAACAACTTTTAAACGTTCCGCCTCTGTTAGAGACATAGAAAATCCGCGTGCAACATCAAGAGTGACATGATGCCCGCCAACAGCAAGAGCATCCGCATGAACAAATTTTCCCTCAAAAAACACTGAAAACGTTGTTGTTCCACCACCAAAATCAATACATGCAGCTCCTAAATGTGCCTCATCATTCATCAAGACAGCAAGACCACTTGCAAAGGGAGTAGCAACCATTGCTTCAACACTCAAATGGGCACGATTAATACACGTTTCTAAATTACGCAAAGAGGCTGTTTCTGCGGTTACCACATGCACGTCGACACCGAATGTTTCCCCTGCCATGCCAATAGGATCAGAAATTCCTTTATCTCCATCCAAGATATAAGAAACTGGAACTGAATGCATAACATGACGTTCAGCATCAAAAGCTTTACGCGAAACATCTGAAAAGACCATACGCATATCACGCTTGGTAATTTCACGACCATTCAAATGAACTTTTCCTTGAATCAAAGCACTTTGTAATCGACTTGAGGAAAAATTCACAATTACTGAATCCACCACCAAACCAGCCATTTTTTCTGCCGCATCAACAGCCAAGCGTATGGATTGTTCTGCTGCAAACATATCCATGACAACACCAGATTTAATACCGCGTGAACGCTGTACTCCAAAGCCTAGAATTTCCATAGAATGCGTACGACCATGCAAATAGTGCGCATATTTCAAAGGACGCAAACAAGCAATAAGACAGACAATCTTACTTGAGCCGACATCAAGAACCGTTAAAAAACGTGTCTTACGCCCCCCCCGATGATGTGATCTGAACAACATCATGGGTTTCCTACCTTTCGCGTCTTTAAAATACGCTCTTCTTCTGCGACACGAGCTTGATAACGCTCCAACGTTTCATCTGATAAAGAAACAGTAATTCGATCAGCAAGACGTAAATCAACACTGAGAATATCGCGCGATAAAAGATCTTGCATTGTACCGGATGAAATAAGAGAAGAAAGCCTTTCAAGGGCACCATTTTCAGGCAACATAAGGCGCATTCCATTATCCAAAACAAGATCCCAACGCCGATCCCCTACCCGCACAAAAGCACGAACACGATCATACACTTGCCGATAAACTGACAGCGCTTGAATAAATCCTTTAGCGGCATTTTGTGCACCCTGCCCAACCACAAGAGGCAAACCCCGAATAGTTTCTCCTTTAAAAGGCACAATAACACGCCCCGTATGATCAACAATATCCATTATGCTATCATGTTGCCAAATAGCATAAGGCTCACGCTCCACGATAGAAATACGCATTCTATTGGGATAAATTTTCTGAACATTTGCCGATTGAACCCAAGCCTGTTTTTCCAAAAGAGAACGAGCTCTTTCAACATCAAAAGTGAATATAGAAGGTGCAGCATCAAGTTTTAATATTTTCAAAATATCTTGCTTTGTCAAACGCTTATTACCACTGATGTCGACATCAACGACCACAAAACCACTATCCGATATAATCGTGTGTACGATCATAGCCATCTGACCACTTGATGAAAGTCCATAAAAAGCTGTCACAAAGAAAAACCATACAACAGCAAAAGAGCCGAAATGACGCGGAATATGAATATTGACAAAAACAAACTCAAACATAAACCGAAGAAAACGACGATAAAGACGTGGCAAAGCCGGCACTGAAAGCACCTCCATCGGAACATTTGTTTTATTAATATTCAACGCATACATGATGCGTCCTCCACCATCCATTGAACAATATCGCCGTAAGTACGACCGCTCGCTTTTGCAATATCAGGAAGAAGAGACGTCGATGTCATACCGGGTTGCGTATTAATTTCAAGCCAAACCAATTCTCCTGTTTTCTCATCAAAACGAAAATCAGAACGGCTAACACCTCGACACCCTATCGCCTGATGGGCTGCTAAAGACATTCTTTGCACACTTTGGTAAATATTTAGTGAAAGTTGTGCAGGACAAATATGAAGAGAACCACCCGTCTTATATTTTGAGTCATAATCGTAGAATGGAAAATGTTGGCTGGGGAGAATTTCACATACATCCAGCACTTCATTTCCCAAAACAGCACAGGTCAATTCGCGACCAGGAATATATTTCTCAACCATCACCTCATCGGCATATCTCCACTCAACACCCCCAATATTATGCGGTGGTGCAGCTTCATTTTCTTGGACAATGACAACACCAAAACTTGATCCTTCATACACAGGTTTAATAACATAAGGAGGCTCCATGGGATGCGTTTGCCCAACAGCAAAGCGATTCATAATACGAGAAGGAGCGACACAAACCCCAACACTTGCAACAATAATTTTTGCACGCCCCTTATCCATAGCCAAAGCGGACGCCATCACACCAGAATGGGTATAAGGAATTTTTAAATATTCAAGAATCCCCTGAATCCGACCATCTTCACCAAATGGACCATGCAACGCATTGAAGGCAATATCGGGCTGCAACTGTTCAAGAACAGAAGCAATATGAGCGTCAACATCCAAACGACTTACGCGATACCCCTGCGCCTCAAGAACATCAGCACAAGCCGTTCCTGAAGATAAACTTACAGACCGTTCAGAAGAAAAACCTCCCATTAACACAGCTATATGTTTATCTTTCATAATAAATCACCCTCTTTCGCATACTATATGTAGCCTATATAGAAGACATCAGCACCACATACAGGAAAAACAAAGTTTATCCTTGCGAATCAATAACCTAGCATTTTGCATAATGAATCAGACTCAAAAGCCTGATGCAAGAGATTCTTTGGTAATTTATTGATTCTTAATAGAATTTTTTTATTATCTCTTTGAAATGACTCAATTTTTTATTTGCACTTTTTTAGTGAACAATAAATCAATGAAATGGATCAAAAGGAGAAACACTTCGCCCCTGCTCAAATTGACCGATACGCTCTATTTCCCATTGTAAAAGGTGGGCTGAATGTGCAAAAACACGCGCACGTACTGTTTCTCCCAATGCTTCAAGATCATAGCCTGTTGCTTGGCCTGTATTAATCATAAAATTACAGTGCATTTCACTCATTTGAGCGCCACCCATCCGTAAACCACGACACCCTGCTTCATCAATCACGCGCCACGCGGATGTATTCTCAGGATTTTTGAAAGTTGACCCCCCTGTCTTTTCACGAATAGGCTGCACTGTTTCTCTGTGGAGGGCAACTTCATCCATAGCAGCACGAATAGCATCTTTATGACCGGGCTCGCCTTCCAATAAAGCAGCCGTAAAAATAAAATCTTTAGGAATATCACAATGGCGATAAGAATAATGCATATCTTTCAAACTCAAGGTATAACGTTGCCCTTTACGATCCAGCGCATAGACCTCAACAACGCGTGCTGCGGTTTCAACACCATTTGCACCCGCATTCATTTTGAGAGCCCCTCCAAGACCACCAGGAATACCATGATAAAAATGAAAACCTGCAATTTCTGCCTTTAAAGCAGCAGCAGCTAAATGTTTATCCGCCGTACCAGCGCCAACTAAAAAGCTTTTTGGAGAAACTTGTTGCACTTGTCCAAAATTTTTTGGTGAAAGACGAATCACAATCCCCGGAACGCCCCCATCACGCACCAGAAGATTAGAACCAATACCTACAATTGTTACAGGAACAGTTTCAGGCAATTTTTGAAGAAAGAAAGCCAAATCCTCTTCATCAACAGGCTGATAAAAAAGCTCTGCCAACCCGCCTGTGCGAAACCATGTCACCTTACGCATCTCAACATTCGGGATAAGCTTACCTCTGACATTACCCAACATCGGTTGCAGTTGCGCCAATAACGCCTCACCATCAATGTGCTGAAAATTTATCATGACCATCAAGTCCCGACAACTGATGAGGCAACGCACAAGCCCATTGTGTAATATTGCCAGCACCAAGAAAAACAACATAATCCTCTGCCTGAGCAAATTTTGAGACAAGAGATACAACGTCTTCCAGACCGTGTATCAAACGCACATCACGATGACCAGCCATTTTAATATGCTCTACCAATTCTTGCGAACCAAACCCTAGGATAGGCTCTTCACCAGCCGCATATACGGGGGTAATCAATACTGTATCGGCATCATTAAAACAAGCAGAAAACTCATCAAATAAATGATGCAAACGTGAATAACGATGGGGTTGTGCAATAGCAATGACACGCCCTTTTGCACTCTCACGTGCTGCGCGCAAAACAGCCTTTATTTCAACAGGGTGATGTCCATAATCATCAAATATTTCAATGCCACGCCAACTTCCTGTTCGCGTAAAACGTCGTTTTACGCCACCAAATTCCGCTAAGCCCTTCTTTATCAATTCATTTGAAATGCCAAGTTCATGCGCAATGGCTATTGCCGCTGTTGCATTGGCAACATTATGCTCTCCTGCCATGGGCAAAAGCAAATTTTTCAACTCAATCTTCCTTCCTGTCTTGCGTGAACGAACAAGAACATCAAAATAGGTTTTTTGACCATCCATCGAAAGATTAAGAAAACGAACATCCGCTTGTGGATTTGCACCATAAGTAATCACCCAACGATCATCAATACGACCCGCCAATGACTGGACCTCTGGATGATCAAGGCACAAAACAGCAAAACCATAAAAAGGAACATTTTCTACGAATTGCCGAAAAGCCTCACGCACAGCATCGAAACTTCCATAATGATCCAAATGCTCAGCATCAATATTGGTAACAACAGCAATATCAGCAGGCAGCTTTAAAAATGTTCCATCGCTTTCATCAGCTTCAACAATCATCCAATCGCCCTCTCCTGTACGAGAATTCGTACCATAAGCATTAATAATACCGCCATTAATGACCACCGGATCAAAACGACCAGCATCAAGAAGCGCTGCGACCATTGACGTGGTCGTTGTTTTACCATGTGTACCACCCACCGCAATTGCACGCCGAAACCGCATCAGCTCAGCAAGCATTTCTGCACGTCTGACAAGCGGCAAATGTCTTTCTTTTGCAGCAATATATTCAGGATTTGTTTTTTTTACGGCCGTAGAAAAAACAACAACCTCAGCATTTCCTAAATTTTCAGCACCATGACCGATATGAATGTTAATTCCTTTTCTCCGCAAACGTTCAACATTGGCACTCTCAACCTGATCGGAGCCTTGAACTTTATAGCCAAGATTATAAAAAACCTCCGCAATTCCACTCATACCGATCCCCCCGATTCCAATAAAATGGATAACGCCTATATCAAGTGGCATTTTCATCAAAAAGCTCCTCTTTTATATCTGACAACAATCGCCCTGCAATTAAAGCTTCAGCCATATCAGCAAGGCAACGGGTTGCATGAGGTTGCCCAACTTTTTTTGCAGCAAGCGCTTGTTTTTCCAATAAATGGGGTGCACAACAAGCTTGCGTTAGAAGAGCCGCAAGTTTTTGTGCATTTAAATCTTTTTCTAATATAATTTGCGCACCACCCACACGCGCAAGAAGGGCAGCATTGGCGGCCTGATCATGATCCAAAGCATGAGGATAAGGAACAAGCAAAGCAGGTCTACCAATCACCGCTATCTCACAAACCGATGAAGCCCCAGCACGCGACAAAATAAAATGTGCATGCACCATACGCTCAGCCATATCATCAAAGAAAGGAGCAACCTCCGCTTGTACACCCATATCACGATAGGTTTTAATCAACTCTACTGCTTCACCACGAATTTGCTGTACAATGCGCAAGCGTTTACGATTCTGATCATCAAGCAAAGCAATCGCTTCTGGAACAATATGTGAAAAAAAAGAAGCCCCTTGGCTACCCCCAAAAATCAAAAAATAAAATGGCTCATCACCTGTGGAAGGCTGATAGGAAACTTCAGCCGCCTTCAACACAGCCTCACGCACTGGATTCCCCGTCAACAGCGTTTTACGAGCATAAGGACCATGTGGGGACAACAAACCACTAGCGATTGCACGCACAAAAATTGCCAACACCCGGTTGGCACGTCCCATAACAGCATTTTGCTCATGAATAAATGTTACACGCCGCATTAAAGCCGCAATAAAAAGAGGTGGAAAGCTCGGATACCCCCCAAAACCACCAACCAGCACAGGACGTAATTTATAAAACAGCCTCAACGATTGCCCCATACCTCTAAGCAAAGACCAAAACGTTTTTATCAAAGCAAAAGGATAACGTCGTGTAAATGTTGCCGATGAAACAATATGTGTATGTTCTTTATCAAAGCCCCGTACAAAAGATCGCGCTCTTTCATCTGTTATTAAATGAACATCATATCCACGCCGCCTTAATTCAACAGCAAGTGCTTCAGCAGGAAAAAGATGTCCACCTGTACCCCCCGCCACCAAAACAATAACTTTTTTATCATTCATGAAGAGCTATCCAAGACAGAAGAAGAAAAAGCTGAAAGACGCGCTTCTGGCCAACGACGCGTTAAACTGAGTAAAGTTCCCATTGAAAACGCAATTGCCACCATTGATGAACCACCATAAGAAATAAACGGCAATGTCATGCCTTTGGGAGGGATTAAGTGAAGATTAACAGCCATATTAATAGCTGATTGAAAGCCTATCATCATGGCTATGCCCGTAATACCAAGACGTATAAAGGAATCACGTGTATTCATAGCTATATACAATGAACGCATAACGATAAAGCCAAAAAGCATCATAATTAACAAACAAAGAATAATACCATATTCTTCCGCAGCAACAGAAAATACAAAATCTGTATGGCTATCAGGAATGATCCGTTTTACTGTTCCCTCTCCAGGACCTTGCCCAAACCAACCACCATTTAAAATAGCCTCACGTCCTACATCTACTTGAAAGGTATCTCCTTCCCCTGTCAAAAAACCATTGATACGATCGCGCACATGAGGCAGAAAAAGATAAGCGAGAATAATTCCTACAACGCCAAAAATGAGAAAGAGAAAAATAACCGTAAGAGGCACACCAGCAATAAAAAACAGCCCTCCCCATGTTGCACTTATTAAAATTGTTTGTCCAATATCAGGTTGTAAAACCAGAAGAACACAACAAATGGCATAAAGTAGAGTTGCTAACATGTAACCTGGAATTCCCCTCCTGCGTATCTGTTCTGAAAAAAGCCAAGCGGACATCACCACAAAAGCTGGCTTCATAAACTCTGAAGATTGTACAGAAAAACCAAAAAGCAAAATCCACCGTCGTGCTCCCTTTAATTCAGGCCCCCAAAATAAGGTCGCAATCATAAGAGCAAGCGTTACAATGAGCAAAAGAGCACATAAGCGACGAATATTAGGAAGCGAAAAAAAAGAAATGGTAACCATCGTAAAAAATGCTGAAATGCTAAAAATGATATGCCAGCGAACAAAATAAAAACTATCAGCAATTCCGATTTTTTTTGCAATAGTGGGGCTCGCAGCAAAAGACAGCATAATGCCAATCCCCATTAAAATTAAACAAGCCGCAAAGATAGAGCGATCAATCGTCCACCACCAATTCGCAATTGGGTCCCTATCTGCACGTGTAATCATTTATAGCCACCTTATCCGTTTTATAAATTGTCTTAAAGTGATAAGGTTCCCCAACCTATTCAACAAACACTTTAAAAACTAAATTACACAAAAAAAGATTCTGGAGTCTTAACGCAAAAATATTTTTTATAAGTGATGCTTCTTGTTATTGTAATTGTTGTAATTGCATCACCAAAGAGATAAATGCTTCGCCCCGCACTTCATAATTTTTAAATTGGTCATAACTTGCACAAGCAGGTGACAAAAGAACCACCACCTCCTTTGCCTTGCAATGCATTGCGTCAATGGTGGCTTCACGCACCGCATTTTCTAAAGTTAAGCTCATAGAAAAGGGAAAAGCAGATCCAATAATGCGCGCAAATTCTTCTGCTGCACTCCCAATCAAATAGGCTTTACGAATTTTAGGAAAAAATTCTCTAAGAGACTCAATTCCTCCCTTTTTTGCCTGCCCCCCAACAATCCAAAAAATATCATTAAAGGCGCAAAGTGCC
Source organism: Bartonella sp. B1098 (assembly GCF_944896145.1). NCBI lineage: Bacteria > Pseudomonadati > Pseudomonadota > Alphaproteobacteria > Hyphomicrobiales > Bartonellaceae > Bartonella > Bartonella sp. B1098. Next base: position 344,775 of record NZ_CALYLP010000003.1, read on the forward strand.
GGCGCTGTTGCATCTGCATTCGTTGCCTTGCTATCATTAATAAATAAAACCGCCCCCATTTTACGGACTTGCTGCATACGATGAGGCAATCCTTTATAGCTTGCTAAATGCTTGTTCATAGAGGGATCGGTTATTTTTAAAGCTTGCAAAGTTGCCAAGGCCATAAGAGCATTTTGTGCATTATGACCTCCGCGCAAAGCAGACATAGAAGCAAGATCTACAAGCATATGTCGCTGTCCTTGACGAACAGAAAAGAGCTTGGTCCCCTCTGCATAAAAACCATTTTCAACAAAATGATCCTTGGAAATAGCCTTAATTGGATGCCCCTCGTGAAGCAATTGTTGATACAACATCTCACAAACTGCATCATCAACAGAAATAAAAGCCTGAAAAGCTTGAGCAACCAGATGTCTTTTGGTTTGCACATAATGCGCAAAACTTCCATGGCGATCAATATGATCAGGTGACAAATTCAATAAAAGCCCAATGGTTGGCTGAAGAGAGGGTGTAAGATCAATTTGAAATGATGAACATTCAATGACATAGATACGTTGTTTAACAAAAGGCTTAAGCGTCAATATTGCATTTCCAATATTTCCCCCCATTTGCACATCATAACCCATTTTTTCCAACAAATGTGCAAGCAAAGCTGTTGTTGTCGACTTTCCATTCGTCCCCGTAATCGCAATGAAAGGAACATCCTCATCACAAAAACCATAACGCTGTAAAAAATGATGGCGCGCACGAACAAATAATTCAATATCACCGATAATTTCTATATTTGCTTGACGTGCTTTTTCAACAACCCAATGGGGTTGAGGATAATTTAAAGGAACGCCAGGTGCGAGAATCAATGCCACAAATTCTGACCAATCTTCACTGTGAAGATCTCTTGTTGGAATATTTTGCCGAAAAGCTGCTTGCACACTCGCAGGATGATCATCCCATGCCACCACTTCTGCACCGCCACACATCAACGCTTGTGCCGTTGCTAATCCAGACTTCCCTAATCCAAACAGAGCAACTTTTTCCCCCTTATAACACGCAACAGAAATCAAAATCTCACCGCAATTTAAGTGTTGAAAGACCAATGAGAGCAAGAACAATTGAAATAATCCAGAAACGTATCACCACTTGGCTTTCAGTCCAGCCTTTTTTCTCAAAATGATGATGGATTGGCGCCATAAGAAACACGCGTTTTCTTGTCAATTTGAAATAACCAACCTGAATAATGACCGAAAAAGCTTCCACAACAAACAGCCCACCAATAAGAGCCAAAACAATTTCATGCTTTGTAGCAACCGCAACAGTCCCCAATAGACCTCCAAGAGCCAACGAACCAGTATCCCCCATAAAAATAGCAGCAGGTGGTGCATTAAACCATAAAAATCCAAGCCCTGCCCCTACAACAGCACCCAATAAAACGGCCAGTTCACCTGTTCCCGATACATAGTGTATTTGGAGGTAATCAGCAAAATTCATATTACCACAAAGATAAGCAATCAGAGCAAAAGATAAAGCCGCAACCATCACAGGAACAATCGCAAGCCCATCAAGTCCATCGGTCAAATTAACTGCATTCCCCGTCGCAACAATGACAAAAGCAGAAAAAGGAATAAAAAACCAGCCCAAATTGATAAGATAATCTTTCAAAAAAGGCAAAGCGAATCCAGATGAGCCAATTTGCAAGATGATAAAAGCAGCAATTGCTGCAGCAACAAACTCCAAGCTTAGCCGTGCTTTCCCAGAAAATCCTTTGTCTGTTTGTTTTGTGACCTTAAGATAATCATCATAAAATCCAATGACTCCAAAAGAAAGCATAACCAAGAGCGATACCCAAAAATAAATATTCGATAAATTACACCACAAAAATGCCGATACAACAATGCCGGTTAAAATCATCAATCCACCCATTGTAGGTGTTCCAGCCTTTTTAAAATGTGTTTGAGGACCATCGGCACGAATTGGTTGCCCTTTTCCCTGCCGCAACTTAAGAGAAGCAATGATGCTAGGTCCAAACAAAAAAACAATGAGTCCCGAAGTCAGCATCGCTGCTATCGTGCGAAAAGTAATGTAGCGAAAAACATTCACACCTGGAAGCCAATCACTCAATGAAGAAAAAAACAGCATCATGGGACAAAAAACCTCTTAAAACTATGAAGAAACCGCTTTATAGCGCTCAAGCAATGCCGTCACAATATTTGATGAACAAAGGCTATTGGATGATTTAATCATCAAGAGATCCCCAGAAGAAATTTCTTCCAAAAGAAGCGGTAAAATTTTCTCAATATTTTCAGCATAATAAACCTCAACATCCGCAGATAAATCACTGACCAAGGACTTCATCGCTTCACCAAATAAAAAAACGGGATTAGCACCAGAAAGACGTATTGGCTTTATTAAATCACGATGAAGCTTTTCACTATACTCCCCTAACTCTAACATATCCCCTAAAACAGCAATTCGCCGCCCCCCTGCCCCAACTGGTCCTGTCGCAAGAAGCCCAAGAGCCGCACGCATAGATGCGGGATTAGCATTATAGCTTTCATCAATGAGATAAAATTCGCCGCCATTCGATACAGACAACCGATAACGGACACCCCGCCCTTTTTGAGAAGAAAAATGGCTCAAAGAAAGCACAATAGGGTCTAAATCAACACCAATGGCATCACAAGCCGCAAGAACAGCTAAACTATTTTGCACAATATGGCGTCCAGGAGCACCAATTTGGATCTCCCTATCCTGTCCTCCAATGCGCACCATCATAGAAGAACAATCGGTTAAAAGACGTATATCCCGCGCCTGATAATCAGCATTTTCAACCTCACCAAAGCTTAAGATCTTTTTCACACCGCATTGCTTTGCTTTTTGAACGAGATAAGAAAAAAAATCACTATCTGCATTTAAAATGGCAATGCCTTCCTCATCCAATCCTTCAAAAATTTCAGCTTTTGCCTCCGCTATTTCTTCAAGATCCTTGAAAAAACCCAAATGTCCCGCACAAATATGCGTAATGAGAGCAACATGCGGACAAACCAGTTTAACCAGAGGGCGAATTTCATCTCTATGATTCATGCCAATTTCAAAGATACCATAATCACTTTCCATCGGCATCCGCGCTAAAGTAAGCGGAACCCCCCAGCAATTATTTAAAGAAGCAAGATTGGCATGAACGTTCCCAGTCGTTGCAAGGACTTGTTTTAAAACTTCTTTTGTTGTTGTTTTTCCCACTGATCCTGTTATCGCGATAATTTTAGCCCTTGAACGCTTGCGTGCGGCTTTCCCAAGTTTTTCTAGGGCTTGCAAAACATCAGGAACAACAATCAATGGAGCCGATATCTTTTCCATATCCTTCAAATGATGTTCTGCCACAATAAGAACGCCTGCACCTCGTGCATAAGCTTGCGCAGCGAAATCATGACCATCAAGATGATGCCCCTTAATACAGAAAAAAATATCGCCTTCTGCAAGAGTACGACTATCAATGGAAACACCAGGAAAAGTTTCTGGTACGCTTCCCATTACAATACCATCAATGGCCGCAACAAGTGCTTGTTTATCCCATAAAGCTGTCATCTCCTCCGGTCCTCTAGAGCTCCTATCGCTTTCAGACGATCTGAAAAAGGATAAGTTGTCTGCCCTATAATTTGGCCATCTTCATGACCTTTTCCAGCAATGATGAGGGTATCACCAGCTTTCAAAAGCCCCACCGCATAAGAAATAGCTTCACCACGATCTGCTATCTCTATGGCTGTTGGGACCGCCTGCAAAATATCCTTGCGTATTTTTTCTGGTATTTCTGTGCGCGGATTATCATCCGTTACAATAACAATATCCGCTTTATCCGCTGCAATTTTTCCCATCAAAGCTCTTTTTCCTTGATCTCGATCTCCTCCACAACCAAAAACAACAACCAAACGTCCTTGCGTAAAAGGACGAACAGACAGCAAAACCTGCTCCAAAGCTTCTGGTTTATGCGCATAATCAATATAAACAGGCGCATTATTTTCTGTCTTTCCCACAAACTCTAACCGACCAGGTGCCCCCTGCAAAGTTTCAAGTGCAGAAAAAACCTTATCAGGAGAAAGTCCTGTTGCAAGAGCAAGCCCTGCCGCCACAAGTGCATTGGCCACCTGAAAATCTCCAGCTAAAGGCAAATCAAATGTATAAATCTTATTTTCCACACGACATTCGATACACTGTTTTGAGCGTTGATGTTCAACGCGATTAATTGTGATAAATTGTCCCTTACGTCCAATTGTCAAGACATGGCGGCGCACTTGTGTAACAGCATCAATAACTTTTTGTGAATAGACATCATCAGCAAAAATCAAAGCAGAAGCAGATACAGGCAAAAGTGTATCAAACAACCTCATTTTAGCCCGCAAATAATTCTCTACACACCTGTGATAATCCATGTGATCTCGCCCTAAATTGGTAAAGGCACCAGCTGTTAAACGGACTCCATCAAGGCGTCCTTGATCAAGCCCATGTGAAGAAGCTTCAAGAGCTACATGAGTCACACCTTCATAAGAAATTTCACAAAGAAGACGGTGCAAGACAACCGGATCAGGTGTTGTAAGAGAACCATAATCATTACGGTGAGGAGAAACAACACCAACTGTTCCTATACTGGCAGCACACAATCCAACATGAGTCCAAATTTGCCTAAGAAAAGAGACAACAGATGTTTTACCACTTGTACCGGTCACAGCCACAACCGTTTCAGGCTGAGAACCGTAAAAACGGGCAGCGGCCAATGCAAGACTATGACGAACATTAGAAACACGTAAAATTGGAACAGATAAATCCTCAAGAACAGCCTCGCAATCCATAACGATTGCACGTGCGCCCCGCTTTATCGCATCATTGATATAGTCTCTTCCATCCCCTTGTTTTCCTTGAACAGCGACAAAAACATAGCCCGGCAAGACTTGTCGAGAATCTGCACTGATCCCTGTTATTTCCATTGAAGAAAGCTTCTGATCTTCAAGACATTCTGTAAAAACTGTTCCAAACAACATAACGACGCACCTTTATATTCATTTTACCGCTGTTTAACGAAATTTGAATGGTTCTTTTTACCTAAAAGAGGCTCATATTCTTTTTTAAAATCCGGCTTTACACCAAGAAAACTGGCTGAACGACGAACAATATTTGCAAGCATTGGTCCAGCATTCATCCCTGCTGTTGCAGAATGTTTTCCTTCCTCTGGCTTAGGTTCATCAATAATTGTTAAAACAACATAAGCAGGATCATCAATCGGAAAAGCAGCCAGAAAACTATTGAAATTTTTTGTTTTAGAATATTTTCCATTTTCAACTTTCTCAGCTGTTCCTGTTTTTCCGCCCACTCGATAGCCTTCTACTTTTGCATTACGTCCAGACCCAATATCACTATTTAATTTATAAAGGTAACGCATATTTTGACTTGTTTTGGCCTTCAAAACCTGTTTTGCATGATGCAAAGTTTGTTCTTTTGTCCGTTTTAAAAATGTCGGCGTAATCAACCAACCACCATTCATTAAAGCAGCAGCCCCAACGGCTGTTTGTAAGGGTGTTGTTGCCATACCATGCCCAAAAGAAATTGTCATAGAATGGATATCCTTCCAATGATGAGGCACAATAGGATGGGCAACTTCAGGCAATTCTGTTGTAAGACGATCCAAAAGCCCAAGTTTTTGCAAAAAACTGCGATGTTTATCAATCCCTATCGCTAATGCCTCTTTAGCAGAACCAATGTTGGAAGAATAAATAAAAACCTCCCATAACGTTAAGGGACGATTTTTTCCATGAAAATCATGAATCGTATAGCCACTACTTGCTTTTATAGGTTTTGAAACATCAATAACACTGTTTAAATGAAAAATATCGGAATCAAGAGCCATAGCGGTCGTAAAACTTTTAATGATCGATCCCATTTCAAAGGTTCCAGCTGTCATCCGATTAAGACGATCACTTTTTAAAGCTTCAATAGGATTTCCAGGATCAAAATCTGGGAGTGATGCCAAAGCCAAAATTTCCCCCGTGTGTATATTTAAAATAACAGCGCCTGCAGCAATTGCCTTATAACGCTTCATAGCCTGAATAAGTTCATCATGAACAATTGCCTGAAGTCGCACATCAATCGAAAGCTGAAATTGTTTTAATGATTCTTCCACGGCAAGACCAGCAGCACGCAGAGCACTCAACCCCGTATCATCAATATATTTTTCCATACCTGCAATGCCCTGATTATCCACATTGACCATGCCGAGAATATGGGAAGTTATAGGTCCATCGGGATAAAAACGACGAATTTCAGTCCGAAAACCAATTCCTGGAATACCAAGAGCCATAATTTGCGTTTTCTGCATGGGTGTTAACCCACGCTGTATCCAAGAAAAACCGGTTTTTCTTTTTAAACGCTTATAAGTCTCCTGCCAATTGAGATCAGGCAAAACTGTTGAAAGCAATTCAATTGTTTCATCCACATCAATAATACGCCGTGGCTCAGCAAAAAGTGAATAGGTTTTAATATCTGTTGCTAATAAACGACCATTACGATCAACAATATCAGGCCGTGCCGTCAATTGCAGAATGCTTGGTCCCTTTGCTTCTTCAATCTGTCCACCTTCCAGCCCGTAAGAAATCAGGCAAGCTCCCATGATGCCATATAAAATTAAAAAGCAGAACAAAGAAAAAAGTAAACGTGGACGACTAGAGTACGAACGACGAACAGAAACATGATGATGATTCAACGAATCCTTTAAGCACTTTTTTTTCTCTGAGAATAAAAAGGACGATTTCATTGCTGTGCGCCTTTTTGAACAACGCGATTGACTTGAGAAGCCCGATTATTTGCCAAAATATCCTGATGATCTTCCAAGATATTTTGTTTAATTATTTCTTCAATTGGATCGTGTTCTCGTACCGGAATATCTTTAAGCTCCACAATTTGATGCGGCTGTATAACCTCTAACCCAAGTTGTTTTTGATAACGTTTTGCAAGTTTTTGCATGCGTGAAGGCCTTATCATGACAGCCCACTCAGCATGAAGCAAACTCACCGTATTTTTTGCTGCAGCAATTTCATGCTCAAGATGACGAACCTCACTCATACGTTTTTGAACATCATATTTTACTTTATAAGTAAGGCCTGCCATACAAATCATAATCATCACTAAAATCATATCAAATGTACGGAAAACTGTCATTTCTTGCCACTTTCAAAACCGGCAATCTCTGCTAAACCAAATAATTTCATATCTTCCCCAAGAGCTTCTGCATCAGTCCGCACCCCCATACGCAATCTTGCAGAACGTGAACGAGGATTCTGCTGTAATTCCTCTTTATTTGCCGTTATTCCCCCTTTAAACAAAGGGAAAAATGTTGCTGGAGAATGCTTTATTTCAGGTAAATGGCGTGATCTCATACCTTCTCCAGAACGAGAGACAAAAAATCTTTTAACCATACGATCTTCAAGAGAATGAAAACTGACAACCCCCAAACGGCCTCCAGCTTTTAAAACGCGTTCAGCAGCAAATAAACCACGCGCTAATTCACCAATTTCATCATTAACATAGATACGAAGAGCCTGAAATACACGTGTTGCAGGATGAATACGATCTCCTGGCTTACGCCCAACCAATACCTCAATGGCATGCGCAAGATCACCTGTACGCAAAAAAGGCTGAATAACACGACGTTTTTCAATCATTCGTGCAATTCGCCCTGCATAACGCTCTTCTCCTAAGATCTTAAAAATACGCGCTAAATCCCTTGCTTTTAAATGATTTATAACATCGCTCGCTGTAAAACCCGTCTGTGCCATTCGCATATCCAAGGGACCATCTTTTTGAAAAGAAAAGCCTCTTTCTGCTTCATCAAGCTGCATTGAAGAGACACCAATATCCAAAATAACCGCATCCACCTTCTCTTCAACGACACGATCGAGCTGTGAAAATTCCATATGGACCAAACGAAGTCGTGGAAAAAATTCATCAACGAGGGGTTGACCGGCACCAATAGCATGCGGATCACGATCAAGAGCAATCACTTGTGCCCCTGCCTTTAACAAGGCGCACGTATAACCACCAGCTCCAAAGGTGCCATCAATCACTTTTGCTCCAACCAATGGCATAAGCCCAGCCAAAACTGGCTGCAACAACACTGGAATATGGCGTTCAGCTCTTTGATCCTGTTTTGTCAAAATAATCCGTCTTGAAGTTATGCTGTTTCAAATCAACAGCTCTCTCATAGCAACCAATATCAGAATAACCCAACCCTCAACTTTCATATTAATAACTATGAACGAAAAAAGCTAAGGTTATCCCAAGACACATCCTAACGTATTATACTTAAAGAAATGTTATAATTTTTTAAAACACTCTTTATTCAAGTGCCCATTTCAAACACAAACTTCATAAAAGCCCATACGTCATCGAACGTGTAAAATACACGGATCATCATGAAATATCAGTCGGCCTATAAGCCGGGTTCTGTATAGTAAAGCTCATACTTTACATGGCAACCATTCATCTGGGACGGATGTTACCATCCGCCTCGTGCAACCTACCCGAATGACTCGCCCGGAAATCGGCTGCAAATTAAATCTTGCACGTCATTTCTATTTGGTCTTGCTCCCGGTGGGGTTTACCTTGCCACATTCATTACTGAATGCGCGGTGGGCTCTTACTCCACCCTTTCACCCTTACCTATAAAAATAGGCGGTTTACTTTCTGTGGCACTTTCCCTAGGGTCACCCCCGCCGGGTGTTACCCGGCACCGTCTTTCCATGGAGCCCGGACTTTCCTCACCTGTCGTTTTTCAGCATTGGACAAGCGCGGCTGCCCAGCCGACTGACGTATTAACTTATAAAACATTTTCTGCTCCGTGAAAATAGCATCTTAAAATATTTTATAGCCAATCCCTTTTAAAAGACGTTGTTATTTTGCTGTTATTTTAATGAAGCTAAATACATTTTCACTTTTGCGCAATATTTCGCCGAAATGGAATTCATTTTTTTTGCAGCATGACCTGCGTTATATTTAAGAATTGTACCACACGTACTTCCACCACTGAGCTTATAGGCCCGCGCCAAATAACGCATACCATATTCAAGATTGGTCGCAGGATCGTACAAATCTTTTATAGAACCACTAAAGCCCAACCCTCGCGCCGTAGAAGGTTTTATTTGCATCAAACCTATTTCGCCCGCTGCCCCTTTTATGCTTGCCCTATAATTACTTTCAACTTTTACAACAGCATGAGCTAAATTAACGGGAACATTATGCTTTGTTGCAAGTTTCTGAATAAGAAACTCATAAGGACGTGCAGGTGTCTTAGAAGCAACAATCACTGAGCCTTCTTTTGAATCCGCAATATTTAAGGCACTATGAGTCCAGTTTATATCAAATATAAAAAATACAGCACACGCTGTACTTAACAAGATTTTTAAAAATTGCATTTTCTTTCTCTTCACAACATTCTCAAATTCTATCCGCAAATAGTTTGCAAGCGTATTGTACAAAAAAAGAAAGCAAAAGAACGGCTTGAAAAAGGAAATACTAAGACAATTTCAAAATAAAATTCTGTATCAAAAGAAAATCTCTTTTATGCACAAATTATAGATTGCCCTATATCATAAAATAAAAAAAATAAAGAAACTATAGTTAATCTTATAACATATTTAATAAAATGATATACTCGATCCATTGCTGTTATTGCTTTTGTACTAAAAATTTTTAGAGTACAAAGATGGAAATTTAAATAGACATAATATTTTTTTACAGATGATGATTAAATTCTTTATTGAGATCAATTCCACAAAGCAATAGAGACAGAATCATCTTTACTGGAGAGCCTCGATATCGCAAAAGTTTCACAAAAAATAAAAACCGTTATCCATGCTTCTCACACGCCAATGAATGACCGCAACACTCTTTATCCTCAATAAACCATTAACCAAAACCAATCCCTCATTCCACCATCGTGCATAAAAAGCTCATAAATATACCAAAACCCTCATACTCTTTACCAATTCAAAATATGGCAACAGCCTTTGGTCTTTGAGATAACTCAAAGAAGCTTTTTACTTTTTTCTAAAAAGGGCTTTTATCCACAAAAGCTCCTTGCTTTGTGTTGTGTAAAAAACTGATTTTAATTTCTTTAACAGATTGAAAACAAGAGAATTCCACAATATTTGTGATTCTCATTTCACATATAAAAGGATAAATGACCCTTATAAAACAATATCTTAGAAAAAATCATATTCCTCTTTATTTCTAAAACAAAGCTTAACGATTATTTTTGTCTATTTTTTAAATTCTCGAAAATACCCCCCAAAAAAGCCCTTTGCAGGAAAATGGATCTCTCCTCCTCATCTAAATATTTTTTACTTAATTCCAGATTGGCATCTTATCAGTCTTGCACCTTATCTTTACAAATCATACCAATGAATAAACATCCTAAAATCGGCTTAACATGTTTTGTTATAACAATTCATATCTTTGCTTTTCTAAAAAATATAAGCTGTTTTTTTATTCCTTTGTCATTGTAGCCATTGATAATGCAGTTAACCTGAAGTACCCTCAATAAACTTGCGATCACTCTTGTAATGATCGCAACCTTATCCTTATGTTCTGATTATTTCCCTCGTGCTCTTCAAAACTTTACAAAAAGCTTCGCTCCTAAAACAAAACTCAAAAGCGCATTTAAAAAAACAGTTAAAAATAAGCATTTGCCATGGAAGGACGAGACATTGCCTTTGAGAGAGCCATAGCAACAGTTTCTCCAAACTTGTGAGCTTCTTCACGACTCTGACCACTTTCAGAAGCAAATGAAACCGCATCGCGACGCACTTGCTCAATAAACAGCTCTTGCTGCTGAGGACTCATCTTAGAAAGCTGCACGATAATATCTGGAAAAGCCATCGCCCATCTCTCTAGCAACAACGCCTCTGTCACCTCAACCTGATGAGAAGAAGATACATAGCCAAAAAGAAACTTATGAACCATAACGCTGCGAGAAGCGAAAATACTCACACCAAAAATAAGAAATATAAATAAAATAAAAGCAATACGACTGGAGAAAAATCCCATTATCCCTTACCTAAAGATCATAAAATCAAACACAGATTCTCTTTATAGCATTCAACGATTTTTCAATAAAGAAAAACTCTCATTATTGAAAATGAATACGATAACACTAACCACTCAACGAACTCTTATCCCCCCAGAACTACATGCTACGTAATAATAAATTTTACACCTTTTAAGACCCCTGAAAACACCTTACCAAGCCTTAAAAACAATTTACAAAAAACCTGACTGAGGAAATCCTCAGTCAGGCCAGACAATCTAGGGGATCCACGCGGGGGGGGGGAGGAGGTTCCCCGATCGTCTTCTCGCATCAACCACTAAGATAGCCGATGCAATATCCTTGCTATGGAATAAAATGCTTTAAACAACAAGAAATTCTTATCATCTCCTACGCAAAAAAACACAAAAGAATTATAAATTGTTTAAAAATGGTGAAATTTAGGCAAAAAAAATTCAAAATGCACCAATTTGAAGCAATTTTATTTCTATAAGCGTCAATCAGAATCTACAACCATTATAATTTTTATAATAATTTCTTTTACAGCTCTGATGATCATCATTAAAAAATAAATAATCTGTATATATTCGCCCTATAAAAAATAGAATCAGCAGAATCACTTGCCCAGCAGCGATCACCACAAAAGAAAAATGTCGTCTTTAAGCCTTATACAATAAAAGCAGAAACACCTGTTCAAAAGAACATATGAATTATTTCAATAAAAACAATAAATTAGAGAGAAAAAGTCTTATCTATCTTCATGAAAATTTCTGAAAATGACCCTTTAAAAATATTGTCAAATCTCTTGACTGCTAGCATCAATAAAGAATTGAAATAGCTTACGAAAAAAAATGAAACCTCTGAAGGTATTTATTTCGAATCATACCCTATAATCATTCCCAATAACGATAAACTACCTTACAATAGCCAATACATCCCTATATGTTATTTAGAGAAATCTGAGAATACAGCACATTAACAAACGCGATTTATGCAAAATCGATTTGTTTATCTTGAATATCATCAACCAATAAACGCGGATCATGAGCAAGCCAAATTGTCACTACACACGACTCACTGTTTTTACTTTGTATAGGAGTAAGACAAATTGTTTGCTCTAAAACAAGTCCCGCATTTTTAAGCCATTGTTCTATTTGTGAAGCTGAAAATCCAAAATGCATAGGCGCTTGATCAGAATGTGAAGACTGAACTTTATGATCACAAAAATCCACAATCAATAAACGCCCATGAGGACGCAAAACACCTGATATCTTATGAAGAACTTCTTCAGGGTTTTCAAGAAAATGTAAAACCCAATGAAGGATGACTAAATCAAAAGTCGTCTCTCCAAAAGGCAAATGCAAAACATCACGATCAAGCACAACTTCAACCGCATGCGTATAAAGATCAGAAAATAATTTTAAGAGAGAATCTCCCCCCATTCCAATATTCAGCATCGTCTGCAATGGCTTATCACCCACGATTTTAAGTAAAGCATTTTCCACACCCTGGTCTGCCACATAGGACGATCGCAAGACATCCCATTGCGACGTATTTTGTAAGAAATGCTTCTTCCTCGTTTTTTGACGCTGCTTTTTGACATTCTTCAAACGTTCTAAATCGTGCGCTAACAACATGTCATGTTTTAGCAAAGTCAAAAGAATGCTCATCACAATATCCTTACCCCAAAAATCATGACAAAGCTTAAAATAAAGACAACCTCCCTTCTGATAACGTTCAATCAATCGTGCTTCGTATAATAAACACAAATGTCGTGATATACACGCTTGCGACTGATCAAGAATAAAAATAAAATCAGGGATTGTTAAATCTTCATGATTTAAGAGTCTGAGAACACGTAAATGACTCACTTCTGCAACCGCTTTCAGCATCACAATCATTGCATCTAAACTTGCACTTTTTTTCATAATTACTCCCTAAACTTTCCTATAAAGATTTGTTTATAGGAACAAAAGTCAAGCACAATGCGCATATTCTCATCTATTTCGTTCCCGCTATTTTATCACCCTACGAAAAAAACAGGCCACTGTAAAAGATGAACAGATCTTATCCAATTGCCCCCAAATAATTATAATACATTGATTTATAATAGTTATTTATCATTTTTAACTTAAATAAAAGGCTACAATATCGTAATTTTTTCTCATTTCAAACCTATTCATGGTAAATCAAACAACACCATTCTCTTACACCTCAGAAATAGCGACCTATGAATAAAAAAACATAAAGGTAAATGAAATACTATCTCAAAACACAAACAATCCAACATGGGGAGAGAATAAATAATAGGATGATTTTACTTGTCGCTTTTTAAGGAAAGACGCACATGCTCAATGACCAGAGCATTTATAAAATAGCACTTTTCATAAAAAGATTTTCCCTCTTCATGGTAATTTTACAAGTAAGGATAGCTATATATCACGAGTAGAATGGCATTATTGACAACATGGACTCATAAAGAGTCTCTCCCCTTTCCAATAAATAAAAACTTCCACAAAACACACACGACTCTCTTGATGAATATCATCAACATAAAAACACACTATTTTCTCAATAAAATTCCAATAAGATTAAGAAATTCTAGCGTGTAAGAGGCTTATAATTTGCATGCTTAGGATTAAGCGACTCTGCCCCAAGTCGGCGAACTTTATCAGCTTCATATTCAGCAAAATTCCCTTCAAACCATTCCACATGGCCATCACCTTCAAAGGCTAAAATATGCGTTGCCAATCGATCAAGAAACATACGATCGTGCGATATAATCACTGCACAACCAGCAAAATTTTCTAATGCATCTTCCAATGCACCCAAGGTTTCAGTATCAAGATCATTTGTCGGTTCATCAAGAAGAAGCACATTGCCCCCCTCTTTTAGAAGTTTCGCCAAATGGACGCGATTACGCTGCCCTCCTGATAAATTTGCCACCTTCTGCTGCTGATCGGTCCCCTTGAAATTAAAAGCCCCACAATAAGCACGACTATTCATCTCATACTTGCCTAACTTAATAATGTCATTTTCACCAGAAATCTCCTCCCAAACAGTCTTATCTCCTGCTAAGGAATCGCGACTCTGATCGACATAACTCATGTGAACTGTTTCACCGATCCGTATTTGACCTGAATCGGGCTGTTCTTGTCCTGTCAACATTTTAAACAAAGTCGACTTTCCCATACCATTGGCCCCAATAACACCGACAATACCCCCAGCGGGAAGTTTAAAAGAGAGAGAATCAATCAACACACGTTCGCCATAAGCTTTAGAGAGATGATCAACTTCAATGACAACCTGTCCTAATCTTTCTCCAATAGGAATAATGATTTGCGCCTCTCCTGGACGGCGCTCACGTGCTGCCTGAACCAACTCATCGTAAGCTTTAATCCGCGCTTTTGACTTTGCTTGTCGCCCTTTTGGACTAGAAGCAATCCATTCTTGCTCACGCGATAAAGCACGTTGACGCGCAGCCTCTTCACGCCCCTCTTGAGCCAAACGTTTAGCTTTAGCGCCCAAATAAGCAGAATAGTTCCCCTCATAAGGGATACCTTTACCGCGATCTAACTCTAAAATCCACCCCGTAACATTGTCGAGAAAATAACGATCATGGGTTATCAAAAGCACGGCGCCAGGATATTCACGCAGATGCCTTTCAAGCCAAGCCGTCGTTTCAGCATCTAAATGGTTTGTCGGTTCATCCAAAAGCAACAAATCAGGTTTTGACAAAAGCAATTTGCAAAGTGCCACACGCCGCTTTTCACCACCCGAAAGTTTTGTCACATCCCCCTTAGCTGGCGGACAACCAAGAGCAGCCATCGCCATTTCCACTTGACTTTCTAAATCCCAAAGATTCTGACTGTCAATAATATCCTGAAGCTTTGCACTTTCATCAGCCGTTTCCTCACTATAATTCATCATCAATTCGTTATAACGCTCAAGAATAGCCTGTTTATCTGCGACACCTTCCATCACATTGCCACGCACATCTTTGCTTGCATCAAGAAAAGGTTCTTGTGGTAGATAGCCACAACGTGCCCCTTCAGAAAGCCATGCTTCTCCCGTATATTCCTTATCGAGCCCAGCCATAATCCGTAAAATAGTGGATTTACCTGCACCATTTGGTCCTAAAATACCGATCTTCGCATCTGGATAAAAAGACAAATGAATATTTTCTAAAATTTTTTTATTGCCGTAAAACTTGTTGAGCCCAGCCATATGGTAGATAAATTGACGTGCCATAAATTTCTCTTTATATAAATCTCTTTTTATATTGTGCGATATTAAAGATTAGGATTTTGAAAAAACTGCTTTCGCTTTTTGAAACTGTACAGTAAAAAGAGCTTACATCGTCTCAAAAGCTTTTCGCTTTAATATTGGTACATTTTTTCTCATCTCACAAGCCCCAGTATGGTTCTAAATGCAAAAAAACATCCCCTTAAGAAGCAAAAAGCAAATCTTTTTAGCTGTCCCTGAAACGTGTTATCAAACATTGCCCCTCTTTTCCATACCAGAGATAACAGTGTATTTTTACCGTATTAAACCAACCTATCAGTGTAATATGGGACCAGAAAGAAAAGCGATTCTCTATGCGCCTTCTTTTTTTGCTTTATGGGCTTTATATTACGCAGTAAAAAAACCTTACCTTTTTTCATCGATTTTTTGTTACGGAAAACAATGGACTTCACCCCTTGCCTTGATGTGGCTTAAATTACGTTTACAAAACGACCGCCACCTTATGGGATCTGACGTCCCAAGCCCAATGATCATGAAAGCTTTGCGTCAACATGTCGCAACAAATAACGACAGTGCACTTCCCATTGGTACGTGGTTACACTTCGTAAAAAACTATAAAATGAATTGTAAAAACTTATCTATCCCCCTCTTTTGGCTTGATAATTATAAAAATAAGATCAATATTCAACAAATCATTTCAAAACTTCAAGACGAAATATAGCTTTTTAAAAATGCGATAAAAGCTCATCTTCTATAGGAATATATTTATGGAAAAAAAAGCCTTACTCGTCATTGATGTTCAAAATGACTTCTTACCCGGTGGAGCACTCGCAGTACCACAAGGTGATGCCATTTTACCCGCCATCAATAATCTCATCAATCATTTTGATCACGTTATCTTAACCCAAGACTGGCACCCCCAAAACCATTGCAGCTTTGCTTCCTGCTACCCTGAAAAAAAACCTTATGATACCATCAATCTTGACTATGGTCCTCAAATACTTTGGCCTGATCATTGCATACAAGGAACGCAAGGAGCAGAATTTCACCTATCTCTCAGAGTGGAAAAGGCACAACTTATCCTTAGAAAAGGCTATGATCAACAAATGGATAGTTATTCTGCTTTTCTTGAAAATGATCAAAAAACACCCACAGGTTTACAAGTTTATCTCAAACAACATGGTTTTACCAAGCTCGTTATATGTGGCTTAGCAACAGACTTTTGTGTTGGGTTTTCTGCTCTTCACGCCATACAATGTGGTTTTAAAGTCAGTGTTTTATTAAATGCCTGCGCTGGTATTGATGTAAACGAATCTCTGAACACAATGCTTAAAATGATGAACGAAGCTGGTGTCGAACTGTTAATGGTCTCCTAGAATATTGTATTCTCGCAATCTATTATAAGATATTGATTAATAAGAAATAAATTATTTTTTGCATATTCTAAGTGAGAAACTACAATAGAATAAAATTCTCTCATTTCAAACCTATTCATAATGAATAAACTACTCTCTCACACATCACAAATAGGATCAATATGGAGATAAAAATCATTCAAGAAAGCAATAAAATGCCTCTTATGAATCGTTAAAGACAAGAGCTGTCGTCGTACTGAAAGCTGGTAAAAAGTACAATGCCCGTTTGCACCTTGTATTTAAGTCAAAGCACTCCAAGAAATTTTACATTATTCTCTTCATGGGGAGAAACATGTCATGGATTCAACTTTAAAATAAAGACGCCAATAAGAAGAACAATAGCATTTTGTTTTGCATGAAAGATCTCTTCTATTAAGGATATGCGATAAACAAAAGCATGAAAAAATATGAAGTTTTAATAAATTAAGACGCAACATGTTTATCCAATTGACGACGCTTAAAACGAATCGAAGAATACAATGCCATTCCAATAATACAGACTCCCACAAGTCCTGTTAAAACTTCAGGAACCGATATAATTGTTTGCAGATACATAATCACGGCAAGAACTAAAATTGCATAAAAAGCACCATGCTCCAAATAACGATAATGCAACAATGTCCCTGATTCGACTAACATAATTGTCATAGAACGAACGTAAAATGCACCGATCCCAAGACCAATTGCGATAATAAAAAGGTTGTGTGAAAAGGCAAAAGCACCAACCACACCATCAAACGAAAAACTTGCATCAAGAACTTCTAAATAAAGGAATGCTCCGAGTCCCCCTTGAGTCACTGTCGTCAAAGTCCTCTTAGGAGCATCCAACAGATGACCGACAGCTTCAACCCCGATAAAGGTCAAAAGCCCATAAAGGGCTGCTAATAAAAAAGTGACTTTATCTTCCGCATCAATCCGCCCTGACACGAATAAGATCAAAA
Source organism: Bartonella sp. B1098 (assembly GCF_944896145.1). NCBI lineage: Bacteria > Pseudomonadati > Pseudomonadota > Alphaproteobacteria > Hyphomicrobiales > Bartonellaceae > Bartonella > Bartonella sp. B1098. Next base: position 362,453 of record NZ_CALYLP010000003.1, read on the forward strand.
TTAAAACAATTGCAATATCAATCCCCATAAGCGCCCCAAACTTTTGAGCAGGTCTCTCTATAGCATTCAACCAATGGATCTCTTTTTCAGAATCAAAAAAATATTTTAAGCCAACCATCATAAGGAAAGTTCCTCCAAAAGCGGCAATTCCCATATGCGCATCAGTTAAGACTTCGGCATATCGATGTGGTTCCCCTATTGCTAATTGAACTGCCGCAATTGGATTAGTCCCAACAGCCACGACAACCACCAACAACGGAAAAACAATCCGCATCCCAAATACAGCAATCAAAATACCCCATATAAGAAAACGGCGACGCCATAACGGATTCATTCTACCAAGAACACGTGCATTGATAATAGAATTATCAAAGGATAAAGAAATTTCCAAAACCCCTAAAACACAGCAAATGAAAAAATATTTAAGAAAACCAGTAATACTTCCCGTTTCATACCAACCAATAGCCCCTCCTAAAAAGACGCCAATAATCGTGAAAAAAAAAGCAAACCCAAAATAATGTAATAGGGCCATAATCATTCCTCAAAGTTTATTTTCTAATTCATCTACAGCACACATATAAAATCAAAAGCTTGTCTTTCTTTAAAGTTGCATCTCTTAATGTAGAGGTGTATAGAATATATACGGTGAAGTTACATGAAAAATTTCTCAAAAAAAGCAATAGACAAATGCAATAAACAGAGAATTTTGTTTTGAAATGAATACTAATCGTTAATACAATAGAGTTGAGAGATTGTTTTTTGTCCATTAAAATAAAAAAATAAAGAGAAATTAAAGCGATAAATATTGACATTATGTCATAGTATATTAATACATAGTGTGCTTTTATTATTTAATGATTTATACCATGATGATTTACTGAGGGAGATAATTCGTGGCACGTCCTGAAACTGAATCAAAAACCATATTTGGAAAACGTTTACGTTATGTACGTCTTGCTTTAGGCGATCCATCACGTGAGACTTTAGCTAAAAGTTTTAGCATGACAAAAAATTCCATTGCTTTTTATGAGCGTGGAGAAAGAGAACCCAATCTTAGTGTCTTACAAACATACCGCACATTATATGGTGTCAACATTAATTGGCTTTTAACCGGACAAGGAAAAATGTTTGATGCCGAATATATAAAAGGTGATTTTGATTGGAATTATTTTATAAAAAAAATTGAGGGACTAGAAGAAACACTTGCCAATAGTGATCGTCATGAAAAACTCAATCAAGAAAAAATCGACAGCTCTTATGAAAAATTGCAGCAATATTTGTCAAGACAAGGTTTATTAAATGGCCTTAACCCTAAAACTGCAACATCACTGATCGATATGAAAGCCAAAATGGCTAATTCTTATACCCTTAGCTTATTCATTGATTTACTCATTCGAAGCGTATCCCAAAAAGAAGTTATCGCTAATCAATGAATGTCTATTTCAAAAGAAAAAACAAGAAATGATTAAGCGCTACCAGTATGGACAGAAATATTTTTTCTTTGTCCGTGCTAGTGGGAATTTGCACGCTCTATAAAATTTACTTTTGTAAAAGAAAAATGTTTGCATTGTAAATGGACATATAGTATGATTGCATTAGAAGAATAATTTTATAGTGTAAAACTCTCATTCACATCTTATTGACAAGGAATTTTTTCTTGTTAAAGGAATAATAGCTCTCATAGAAATTATTTTTTAAGGTCAGAAAATTTAAGGGGAATATATTGACGGCTTCCTATAGAGACATACATTAGTGTTTGTAAATGGGTTAGTTGAGTATTTGTCCTGAAAATTATAAGCTATTTTATGAGGTGAGAAGCATGTATTTTGAGGTGTTTCAAGGAGTTCACAATCAGTGGTACTGGCGTTTAATCTCAGGAGATGCACAAAAAATTGCTTTTTCGAGTAAAGGATATCCAACAAAACAAGATATCCTCATGAATATTGAGCAAATAAAAAAAATTACCCATAAAGCTCTTATTAAAGAACTACAGTCTTAAAGTTCTTTATCATTAAGATAAGAGTTTAATTTGTATAATGAGATTTTTAGTTACTTTTTGTAATGAATAAAGGGTGACTAATTTTTTTTAATGAAATAAAATTGTTTGCGTTATTTTAACACATGTGCGTAACAGTTAAATTTTCGCAGAGTGGTCTATATTCAAATATAATTGAATTTTAGTAGCACCGATCAAGCAGCAAATCTTTAAAGTCTTATGTCTTTTCATAAAACAAATACCTATGAAGAGAAAATAAATCATAGATTAGAAATATGAGTGCTTTCCTGAAATCAATATCTTTTACTTTTACTCTCCCCTATTCTGTATCAGATCATCATGACTGACTTATCCCCTTTGCCTTCATAAAAAAACAAATATCTCTTTCTTTCTATTATATTGTATCTAAAATCTAAGAAAAATGCGCAAAATTGTTTTCTATAATAATATAATTACCACAACAATTGGCTAGATCGTATAAACATTCTTTTTAATACTCTAGCATAACTATAAATTGTTACATCATCATACACTTTTATTTTGCCGCTAACGGCTACCTTTCTATCAACTTTAACGATTTTATAAATTATAGATCAGAGTAAACTTGAATATTCCCTTCCAATACACTCTTTCCACGAGCACCGAAAGATCTCAGAAATTTATCTTTCTCTCATTATTTCCAGTCTTTCTAACACATCTCCAAAGTCTTTAATGCATAAATTCAATGCAAAATCTGAACACAATCACTCTTGATTATCTTCAGATTGAAGTATTTTTTGATACTTCTTTTCGTTTGCTTGATATTGCTTAATTTGTTTTTTCAATTTTTCAATTGCTTGATCGCGTCTTTTAATCATCATATTTTGCTCTCTAAGAACTCTATCTCGTTCTTCAGTCATCTTCATAGAATCCCTTAAAAACTCGTACTTTATCCTTCTGGATTCCTCTTTTAGAGCTTTAATTTGACGACGATAATATAAAACAAACCGAAATATACCCCCGCTGAACAACAAAACAACAATCATTACTCCCAATAAAATTTCGTTTACACTCATTTTGATCTCCTCTCATAGCCGCTCAAGTGATCACCTTAAGCAATTTGTTTTGTTTCATCCTCCATCAAAAAAGAAGGCAATAAACTACATTCTCCAAGTGCGCATAACCACACTCGGCATTCGTATTCTCTCCATGAAAACATTGATAAATGACGCAAAAAAACACTCTGAGAGCGGCTAAATCCACATGCTCTCACCCATTTTCACGACATATTTATTGATCCCAAATATAAAAAATAAGGAACTTCCAACAAAACAAACGACGTGATAAAATCAATACATGTCTTCTCTGAAACACTCCTATCTTCCTCTTTCACGCTATGTGGAATATGGCTGTATGTGGAATTTTTTCATTATTACAAAAATCCTCAGTGTCACAAAACGCAGCTTTTCTGTAACGTTTTACCTTCCAACAAATCTTTACATCACTGCAAGCCAAAGCATTCTTATAAACACAATTCTTTCCATAATCACGAATATCACTAAAAACTTCACTCTATTGAGCATTCAAAATTTGGCTAAAAACAACTACATTAGTATAAACATATGCCTCTCCACTCATATTCAATGACAATTTCAATAACAATAAGAGCTCCCCCCTCTCATAAACATGCAAATTCTTGGCCCCTAGACGCCCCTATAACGCATTGTCATAAATAAAAAATATCATCGTAAACAGACTTTATTATAAACCCTCGCATCATCAAAAGAACATCCAACCTCATAGGAGCATTGGTCTCATGTATCACATTCTAGCAAACGACGACCTTCGTGCTCCAAATTATTTTTATGTTCTATAAAAACACCAAAATCATTTTTTGATATTTCCAAAGTTTTTTAACGCACACATACGACATACCATCTGATAGTGACCTAATTTATTACAATAAAAGAGAAATAGGCGTTTAAAACCTATGAATTTATGTTTTTTTCTCCAATCGCGATCTTGTCTCTTAAGGCTGTAAAGCTTTGTTATATGCTCACATACCGGCTTAACACAGAATTTTTTTACAAATGCTGATGTTGGGGTATATCTTGATTTATAATGCTGCTACGTATACTATCACAGCGAAATCTTATGAACGCACGCGTGCGCATCACCGTTTCTGGTATACGCACTGATTTCTTCACAACCGTGGAACTAAGGAACCATTTTTATTGATTCGAATCTGAAAGTGTATGGGGACATTTTGTTATTAGTTAAAAACAACTCTATATGCTTCATTAGCGAAGAGTTACACATGGATATTTTCACGCTCCTTGTATCATATATTCTGGATTCGCAATGCAATATTAACGCTATAGCGTAAATGTGTAAAGGTCTAAAAATGACAAAGACTGAAAAAGATTGGTTCCAACGCTTAATTGAACTGATAAAAAGTGACGGACGAACGATGATCGAAATAAGCAGAGCGGCAGGCTGTGGACAAAACTATGTCCAACAAATGATAAAAGGAGGAAAAAGACCTTCAGTCGATAAACTTATGGCTATTCTAAACACACTCGGAAATGCTAGCGCCATATATGTTATAACTGGCTTCAACATCTCGGATGAAGACTTAAAACTTATAGCTTTGATTTCGGCTGGAGATAAAAAGAAGATTGAAGCTTTAAATGTTCTGTTGAATGAGAAGCAGTTGTAGAATTTTCTACTCTATCCAGTATCGCTTGCTTTTGAGACGTCGATAAAGACTCCCATTTCACAATAATATCAGATAAAGCCGCCTCAAATTTTTCATCATTCTTCATAGTCACACTCCGTATTGTCAAACAATATAACGCTAAAGCGTTTAAACATATCTCATACCTTAGAAAAAAATATTTGCAATAGGCAGTATGGAAGCAATTGTGTACAAACTTATTTTATAAAATCAGATAAAATTCTATGAGTTATGTACTATGGTGAAACAAAAAGCATTGCTCGATCCAGACCTTCTTATGAAAATTGGTATGATCTATCAACAACGCGAATAATGTTACGCAAATCTTGTGATTCTTTCCAATAACAAATTAATGTGAAAATATTCCTGAACTCTTTATAAGAAAACATGAAAAAACTTATTTCAAAAGAAAAATTTATCACAATTTTATTTTACCTAACAGCATCTATGTTTTTTCAACAATATTGCAAAGTAAGAAGATAACAATGGTGTGGGAACAAATTCTTAGTAAATAGCCACGCCCCCTAAAACCCTGTAACGCCTTTATAAAGTCCTCTCTGAAAACACTATTTAAATACTGATTCTCTATCATGAATAAAAATAGCAACGTTAAAAACATCACCCATGATCTCCATCCGTCAATTGTATATAGATTTACAACAAGGAAGAAACTTTCTCATGGAAATGAAGAATTATAATCTTTAAAGAAGAAGTGTACTTTTCCAACAAAACAACATCTTCCTTGCCAGCATTTTGCAAAAAAGAGAAAAGGTTACCGAAATACTGCCACTACCTTAGTAAGTGTAAAATCAAAAAAGACTTTGTGATTTCAATACCAATTTGAATGACACAAAAGTTATAATTTGGGCATGAAGAAGAAAACGTACAATGGTAAAAATAGCATTGTAATGAACTTTCCAATATCATAGAAGATATTCTTTACAGAATAATAAACGCCTATCACAATAAAGTTTGGAGCGCACAAGACACCACCAACAACCACTCAATTGAAGTTTTAAAGAACGATTGATCAAATTCTTTTTAGAAAACACACCACCGTCCCTATAAACAATGCCTTTCAAAAATCAGAAAAAACTTTTTTCTTGGAAAAAATATCAACAAATATTATCATCGTTCCGCCCATGCTTCCTGTGAACACCTATAGATTATATCCTTTCCTGGATAATCTTTTATTATGATGATGTTATTCAAACATCTCAAAAACATAAAGATCATTCAAAGAAAGAGGATTTAAACACACTGTTTTTCGGAACATTTGTTATGAAAAAGCACAACCTTTAGCGTTGATTTTATTGGAACCCTTCCATTTGCAAAACAAGCATAAATAAGCTCTCATCCCACGAAGGAGTAACCTCCTACTTTATGAAGAACATCACACAGAAAAAATAAAAAACAGCAACACATATTAAATTATTCCAGATACACTAATCTTGCAAATGAAAGCACTTTTTTAATGAGCCTGAAAATTATATCATCACTTTATATATTAAAATGATTGATAGAAAAACATTGTAACAAAAAATGATAAAAGAATTTAGAACAAACAGAGAAATAAATCAAAAGAATGAAGGATGCAGAATCCTCAAACCTTCACTCAGCTATTCATTTTTCTCTTGGACAATTTCCTCTTGGTGGGCCCGGAGGGACTCGAACCCCCAACCAAGCGGTTATGAGCCGCTGGCTCTGACCAATTGAGCTACAGGCCCCATATTAGGTGGTCTCTCTCTAAACTAAAATGCTCTATTATACAAGAGCTGACCGAGATTATAACCCATCTTTTTCTCTTTTCTATTGGTTTTTTTTCTAATGCCCTAATTTCTTTACAAGAACTCTCAAAAATGAGAGAGTCGTCATGATAAATGTAAAGGAATAGATATGATAGAAAAGAAAATTCAACCACTGAAAAGTTCTTTGGTTAAAATAGCTATATTAACATTCACACTCTTAGCCACTTCATTGACTGTTGTCCATGCTTATGCTGAAGAAAGTAAAAGAGATGCAACGATTACAGTAACTGCAATCGGAGAAAGTTACGCTGCACCGGATATGGCAATTATTAACCTCGCCGTTGTTACCCATGACAAAACAGCTCAAAAAGCATTAGCGTCCAATAATCAATCGATCAATGATATTATAAAAGCTTTTAAAAATAATGGCATCCAAGCAAATGATTTGCAAACATCAGGTTTATCTATTTATCAGTCATCCCACGAAAAAAAGAATAATGAAAAACTCTATCAAGTTTCAAATTCTTTAACTGTACGCATTCGTGATCTTAGCAATGCTGGTAAAATCTTTGATCAGGCGATGGCACTGGGAATTAATTCAGTGAATGGCATTACTTTTACCAATGCAGATACGAAGCCATTTTATCAAGAAGCACGTAAAAAAGCCATTACTGAAGCCATTGAAAAAGCGCAAACAATAGCACAAGCGGCTGATTTAAAATTAGGAAAAATTATTGAGATCAATGAAAAAGATGATTACTACCGTCCAACGCCACGTCTCATGAATAGAGCAGCAGATGCAAGCTACGCAGATACAAATTTTGCAGGAGGTGAATTAAATTATAATGTGAGTGTCACTGTCGTCTTTGCGATCGATTAAATCACCAGGCAATATAAAACGCTCATATTACTGGCCTTCACAGAGAAGACCAGTAATATGAGTGAGATAATCTTCTTCAGATGATAATTCATCTTCGTAGATCTCTATGGATCCACGTGCAGAAATGTGTGCTTTATGCACCGTCTGACAATCTCCTGATACCAATGGATGCCACCATGGGAGATCTTTTCCTTCATAAATTAATTTATAAGCACAACTTTCTGGAAGCCAACGCGCCGTTTTAACTGTTGTAATGTCTAACGATATACAATCTGGTACAATTGATTTACGATGAACATAGTCTCGACACTGGCAAGTTTCTTCATCTAAAAGGCGACAAGCAATACTGGTTGCATACAGATCACCCGTATCATCATCCTCCACTTTTTGGAGACAACAACGACCACAGCCATCACAAAGGCTTTCCCACTCAGAGAAAGAAAGCTCTTCTAATTTTTTTACTTTCCAAAAAGGAAGTTCTCCACTCATAAACTTAAGCACACCTTTTTTAATGAAGAAAATCGATAAAAAATTAAAAATTTAATTTCTATAATTTCATCGATTTTTGTCTCTTAAAAAGCTTCAACTCAATGCGTATTTCATACAATTTTCTTAAAATTGATCTGAAGAAAAAGGGAGTATTGAAAAAATAGCCTATATAAATGAACATAACCTATTGAAAAATTCCTTCGTCAATTGAGAAAGAACAAAATACGACCCCTAAAATAGTAGAATAATTTTGCAAAGAATACATCTTTTTCATCAAAAAAACAGGATACTGCACTATAGTTTATTCTTGAGATATTCCATCTTTTAAAAAAACAAACCGCTCTAGGAAAAAGAGTATTTTATCGTTCATTTTTAGATAGCGCCTCCCTCAGCTCTCTGTTCCATAACCACTCTTTTGCCCTATGTCTGTTTTTTTGAAACAGAAAAGCACAAAGTCTCAAAGCTACGAAAAACGTCAAAGACCGTGAACTTCTAGATTATTCGAAATCTTCCCATATTTTTCTCAAAAAAGCACCCAAATATACAGTAACAAACCTTCCCCACTATGAAGAAAAAAGGGGAATGATTAAAATACATCAATTTCTTTATTTAAGAATCGAGAAAACTGCGTAATTTTCTTGAGCGGCTAGGATGCTTCAATTTACGAAGTGCCTTTGCTTCAATCTGACGAATACGTTCTCTTGTCACTGAGAACTGTTGTCCCACTTCTTCCAAAGTGTGATCTGTATTCATCCCTATCCCAAAACGCATCCGCAAAACACGTTCTTCCCGCGGTGTTAATGAAGCAAGAACGCGTGTTGTCGTATCGCGTAAGTTCGCTTGGATAGCAGCGTCAATGGGTAATAATGCATTCCTATCCTCAATAAAATCACCCAAATGAGAATCATCTTCATCACCAACAGGCGTTTCTAGTGAAATAGGTTCTTTTGCAATTTTAAGAACCTTTCGCACTTTTTCTAACGGCATAGAAAGCTTACTCGATAATTCTTCTGGTGTTGGCTCTCGTCCAATTTCATGAAGAATCTGACGTGAGGTACGAACGATTTTATTAATTGTTTCAATCATATGAACAGGGATACGAATAGTACGTGCCTGATCCGCAATCGAACGCGTAATAGCCTGACGAATCCACCATGTTGCATAAGTTGAAAACTTATAGCCACGCCGATATTCAAACTTATCCACAGCCTTCATCAAACCGATATTGCCCTCTTGAATAAGATCAAGAAACTGCAAACCACGATTCGTATATTTTTTTGCAATTGAAATGACAAGACGTAAATTAGATTCGACCATCTCTTTTTTTGCAATGGTTGATTCACGTTCACCTTTCTGCACCTGCATAACAATCCGGCGAAATTCACCAATTGAAATAGCCGTTTCTTGCGCAAGATTTTGTATTTCACTCCGTAGTTTTTGAATTTCTTTTGCCTCACGCAATGAAAATTCTTTCCAACCCGGTGTAGGCAAAGTGGCAATATAATCCATCCAATCTGCATCCAATTCACGCCCTTGGTATTCTCTTAAAAAATCTTCATGGCCAATGCCATAAGTGTTAGCGATTCGTTTTAGCTTACCTTCATTATGAATGAGTCTCTTATTGATGTCATAAAGCTGTTCAACCAAAGCTTCGATACGATTTTGATTCAAAGAGAGAGACTTTACGGCTTGAATCAACTCACCCTTTAATTGAATATATTTTTTCTTCTGAGAGGCTGTAAGAGCCCCCTCTTTACGCTCTGCTAAACTGCTTTCAACATGCTGATCTTGTAATTTGCGTAATTTTACATAGGTTTGAGCAATAAAATCCAATGTTTCCATAACTTGAGGACAAAGCTCATTTTCCATTGCCGCAAGGGATAAGTTAACATCATCCTCGTCTTCCTCATCATCTTCTTCAATGCTTCTTTCTCCTACATTTTCCCCCATATTACGTATACCAGAAGACATCTTTTCTTCTTTTATCTTATCAACTTCACTGCGTTCAATAACAGGGGCCTGCTTTGCTTCTGGCCCCGCATAAGTTGTTTCAAGATCAATAATTTCACGAAGAAGAATACGCTGTTCTTTTAACTCATCACGCCAAATAATCAGGGCCTGAAAAGTCAAAGGACTCTCACAAAGTCCCGCAATCATTGTCTCACGCCCTGCTTCAATACGCTTGGCAATAGCAATTTCGCCTTCCCTTGAAAGAAGCTCAACCGCTCCCATCTCACGTAAATACATACGTACTGGATCATCCGTACGATCTGCTACTTCACGTTTATTGGTTGTCGTTGCCAGAGCGTGGCTAGAAGCCTCTACTAAATCCCCTCCCTCTACCGTAACTTCATCTTCATAATTTTCAGATTCAACTTCATCCTCATCATCGACAACATTAACCCCCATCTCAGAGAACATCGCCAAGATATCTTCAATTTGTTCGGATGTAACCTCATCAGAAGGAAGAACGGCATTGAGTTCATCCATCGTTACGTAACCATTTTTTTTAGCAAGTTTAATCATTTTCTTGATGGCATCATCAGAAAAATCAAGAAGAGGACCATCCAAACTCGCTTGGCTTGTTACTTCCGCATTATCTTTCTGTTTAACCTTTGTTGCCATACTATAACTCCACTCGATCACTTCATTGTTTCCATGTAACCATAGTTTCCATGTGACCAGCTTTTTTGTTCTCACTTAAATCGACCAACAGTTTCTCATATATATTTCCTTTTAAGAGATTACTATTGGAAAGAATACATTTTGTATACGCCTTAATATCCAGATAAACTTGCCATCCAGACAAAAACGCGGGAAAACTCCAGAAGTTTCCCCGGCACCTCTAAGCCCTTCTGAGATAATCTCTGTACCCTATCGTAAGAACCAATTTCCCGCTTTTCCTAAAATTTAATTGTCATCTTTATGAAAATATTACTCCACATACACTTCCTCATCTAAAATTTAAGTGACTGATTCGCATTAAAAAAGCGAATCATTTTATCGTATCTTGTATGTTCCCGTCTATTTTTTCATCCAACCAACTTCCAAACCCTTCAATTAACGCTTCTGTTGCCTGCATCTGCTCCAGTTCACTTTTTATCTCCCGAAGCAGATCAAAAACCTCACTCTTAGGATTTTCTACAAGTTGCTCTTCAATATCCTGTAACCTCTTATGTAGGTGGTGTTCCTGAAGATGCAAGTAGACAGCTTGTTTTAATATAGCACGTGCATCTTCTATAGGACCTCCAGCAAAGATAATACGCATACCAATATTCTGCACAAGATGTTTCATACGCTCTAATAAAGCTTTTTGCCCTCTTTTTTCTAAGAACGCAACCATCGTTTCTTTATCATGACGCGGCTGATTCCCGAGAATGTCCAACATCGTTTGGTGAAAATACATCAATTGTGTATTTTTTAATTCTAACTCAGAGAGAATTTCAAAATTTTCATGCCACAACTCAGGATAGTAAGCTAAAGTGAGTAAAATCACAGCTTCACGTAAAGGAATAGCCTGCGAAGAATTTCGCACTATTTCAGAATTTTCTAACAGAGAAAAGGATTGACCTTTAAAGAACCTATTGGGTAAAGTCTGTTCATAGCGTCCTCCCCCCTTCTTTTTTGAAAAAGAGGGACGAAAAAACTCAAAAAGGCGTTGTTTTATATCTTGCAAATAATAACGACGGACATCTTCATCCTTAATCGTAAAAATTTGCTGTTTGAGTTGTTTTTCAAGCGCTGCTCGTGTCTCTGGCGTTTCAAAATTCTTTCCATAGGTAGCCCGCCACCATAAAAGCTCAATCAAAGGAATGGCTTTTTGCAAAAAAGAAGAAAAAAGGGGCGCACCACCAGCACAAACAATTTCATCAGGATCTTTTCCTTGTGGCAACAAAACAAAGCGGACACAAACCCCAACCTTTAAAAGAGGTAATACCCGATCAGCAACGCGAAAAGCAGCCTTTAAACCAGCATCATCACCATCAAAACACAAAATAGGCTCCTTGCCCATCTGCCATAAAAGCTCAATTTGCGCTTCCGTTAATGCAGTCCCTAAGGGTGCTACGACTCCTTCAAAACCGGCTTTAGTCAATGTAATGACATCCATATACCCCTCAACAACCAGAAGTGAATGAATTTTTTCATCGCCAACAAAGCGACTATTTTTGCGCGCCGATGCCACATTGTAAAGTATATTGCCTTTATGAAAGAGCACTGTTTCAGGACTGTTAAGATATTTTGCGCGTGTCTCTTTCTCTAACGCACGCCCTCCAAAGGCCACTACACGACCGCGCAAATCTTCGATAGGAAACATAATGCGATTTCTAAATCGGTCATAAGAATCCGCCCTCTCCTCATACGCTGTAAGAAGTCCACATTTTTCCATTTGCTTTATTGAGATACCCCGCGCCCTTAAAGCGTCTTTCAAAGCTGTACGCCTTACCGGTGCAAAACCAATTCGAAAACGCTCTATAAGCTTTTGCGTAACACCACGTTCCTCCAGATAACGACGTGCCTGCGCCCCTTCTTGACCGCGTAAATGATACTGAAAAAAATCTGTCGCAATTTTCATCACGTCATAAAGGTCAGCTTTTTCCATTTGACGTTGATGACTTTGTGGATCCAAAATAGGGAGTTTCATTCCTGCAAAATCAGCCAAACGCTCGACACTTTCTGAAAAATGCAATCCATCAAGCTCGCACAGGAAGGTAAAAATATCTCCGCTTACACCACAACCAAAACAATAATAACGCCCTTTATGATCATCACAATGAAAACTGGGCGTTTTTTCACCATGAAATGGACAACAACACCAAAAATCTCCCCGTGAAGGCTTACTTTTTCGAGGATCAAAGTCCACCCGTTGACCAATCACTGTTGAAATTGGAAGTCTGCTGCGTAGTTCATTAAGAAAATCAGGCGGGAAACGCATTATCTCTCACAGAGTTTAAAAATTCTTTTTTGCATATTTAACGACTTTAGAGCATAATTCCAAGACTTCCTCTTAAGCAGTTGTAAAATTTTAATCTCTCAACTGCCTATAATTTTAGAAATGGAGAGTAAAAAAGTGATCGAATTTATTGTTCAATATCCGTGGTTAGAAGCTATTTCTTGGCTTGTTATTCTTACTATATTTGCCCTTTTAATCAACTTTATAGGACGAAAATTACTCATCCACGGAGCAAAAAAACTTTCTTCTCTCCTCCCCCAAAATACAACAACCGACATTAAAAATGCTATTCAATACCTAGCCAATATCATTTCAGCTTTTATTCTTTCAGTCGGTGTTAATTTTATACCAACATTGCCCGATGCATTCAGCACTGTCATCAATAATGTTGCCAACGCCTTCATTATCTTTTTTGTTGTTCTGACAATTTCTGCCTGTCTCAATATCATTAACATTCTTTACGAACAACGACCAACAGCACGACTAAAACCAATAAAAGGGTATATTCAAATTGCTAAAATTGCACTTTTTGCTATTGCAGCCGTTTTAATGGTCGCCACCTTAATTGACCGTTCCCCTCTTATTCTTTTCTCCGGTCTTGGTGCAATGGCCGCAGTTCTCATGTTAATTTTTCAAGATACACTTCTTTCTCTTGTTGCCGGCATTCAAATTTCATCCACGGATATGGTTCGTGTTGGTGATTGGATTGAAATTCCCAATCTTGGTGCTGATGGTGATGTAATTGAAATTGCCCTTCATACTGTTAAAGTTCAAAATTTCGACAACACCATCACCTCAGTACCGATCCGTAAGCTTGTAACCGATCCTTTTAAAAATTGGCGTGGAATGCAAGAATCAGGGGGCAGACGCATCAAACGCTCTCTTTTTATTGATCAATCAAGTATCCATTTTCTCACAGAAGAAGAACAAAAATATCTTTCCCGATTTAATTTATTAGAAAATTATTTCACACAAAAAATAGCAGAAATCGATCAATGGAATGCACAATTAGATAAAAATCACGATGTTGTAGCCAATACGCGCCGTTTAACCAACATTGGAACTTTTCGCGCTTATGTTTTTGCTTATCTACAACAGCATCTCCACATCAACCCCAATATGACCTTTATGGCCCGACAATTACCCCCTACAGAAAATGGTTTACCCTTAGAAATCTATTGCTTTACGAACACCACCGTTTGGCTAGACTACGAACAAATTCAAGGAGATATTTTTGACCACCTTTATTCCATTCTTCCCTTTTTTGGTTTAAAGGTTTTTCAAAATCCTAGCGGTTCTGATTTTAATCAAGTATTAAAAGCAAAAGCAAAGTAAAAACAATAAACTTCAAGTTATCAATTTTGAGTTAACCCTATTCATAAACAAAAGAGAAAGAAAAAGTATCATGAATGGCTCATTGGTACTCCTCCATCTTGCTGGCGCAGTTTCTTTACTTCTCTGGGCCACACGCATGGTGCGCACAGGAATTGAACGCGCCTATGGTGACAGACTTAAATATAACATGCGCCACGTCATTTCAAAACCATTGTTTGCTGTAAGCTTTGGACTTTTTACAGCGATGGTTTTACAGAGCTCTACAGCCATAACGCTTCTCGTTAGTTCTTTCGTTGAATCTGGTTTTGTCTCTGGAGTAGCAGGACTTATGGCTGTACGTGGAGGAGAGTTAGGATCAGCACTCGTTGTTAAAATTCTCACCTACGATCTCACACTTGTTGTACCCCTTTGTCTTTTAATTGGTACTTGTATCTTCATGACAACACAAAAACGTGAGTGGCGCCAAATAGGACGTATTGTCATCGGTATTGGTCTTTTGATTTTATCTTTACAAATGATCAGTACAGCGACAGAACCTTTGCGGGATAGCGAAATTTTGCCGAGCATTATTCGTTATCTTTCCACAGATCCTGTTTCAACTTTTTTGTTAGCTGCGGCTTTAACCTATCTCTTGCATTCATCCATTGCAGGAATCATTTTGTTGGTTAATTTTGCCAACTACGACCTTATCCATACACAACTTTGCGTTGTCATGGTTCTTGGTGTCAACTTTGGTTCTTCTCTTATAGCACCGCTTTTAACACGCAATGCTTCTCCCAATACCCGCCTTGTTCCCTTGGGGAATTTACTCATGCGTGGAGTCGGTTCAATCCTTGTGCTGATCTTATTTCTGTCTTTTCAACCACCCATCACATGGCTTGGCAACAACGCCCCTACTCAAGTGATCAACACCCATATCATTTTTAATGTTTTCATTCTCCTCGCTGGAATACCGCTTTCAAAATGGGTTTTAAAATTGACCACTCAAATCGTTCATATGAGTACAAAAAAAACGCAAACCGATAAAACGCTTAATTTATCGAATCAAACAGCTCTTGATGATAGCGTTCTTGAACGCCCAGCTCTAGCACTCTCCAATGTCATGCGTGAAGTTATTCATATTTGTGATCTTGTCGACATCATGCTAGAAAAAATCATGGGACTTTATGAAGAGCCAGATCCCTATATTATTGCTGAACTCAATCAACTAAACACCATATTGGACAAAAAACATATCGCCATCAAACTTTATCTTGCACGATTAGCGGGACAAAAATTATCGGATGAAGAAGCTCTTCAAACACAAGAACTTCTAGGTGCCTGTATAAAATTAGACCAAGCAGGCGATATCATTATTCACAATATGCTGATGCTGGTTAAAAAGAAACAACAAAAAAATCTAAAGTTCAGCAACGAAGGCTGGGATGATCTCCTTCGTTTCCATGCCATTGTACTGGCCAACGCGCATATCGCATTTAATGTTCTCGTCTCCCGTGACACCCACACGGCCCATCTATTGGTGCAAAAAAAAGATCAACTACGAAACTTAGAAAAAGAGATGAGTTTAAAACATTTTAAACGCTTACGTGAAGGAGATCTCAAAAATGTAGAATCGTCCAGTCTTCATCTTGATACTGTCCGCGACCTCAAACAAATTAACTCTCTGTTGACCTCAATGATCTACCCTATCTTAGAAGAACAAGGTCTTCTTCAAAGTTCACGCCTACGCAACCCTGCTGAAGAACAAACAGAAAAATCTTAAACTTTCCAAATAAGAAACGCATCCCATCGATTATTCAATTTTGAACTTTCAAATATCTTGCTTAACATATTGATTTAATAAGTTTTAAATGAGCTCTCTTCAATAGCGTAAATTTCTTTTATTGTTAATCTATTCATAATAAATTCCTTAAAATTATTCGTTTGCACTTCTACAAGTGATTCAACCATGTAGAATAAAGCTTTTGAAGAAAGAAGGTTTTCCCCCTCTCAAAGAAAAAACTGTATGTCGTATAAAACAACAGATTGACTTATAATGATAATTTACTCATTTATATTGAATGATCATCCTGAATATCATAAGATTCTCTCATTCCCCAGCAGCCCCCTATTAAATCAATCAAACCCATCCGCTTACACAGTAAAAGTAGATAATTCCGCATGGAATAAGATGATACAAAAAAAGACTTAAAACACCTCTTATGAACTGTCTTAAGAACCAAGAACTGTCGCAACATTCGAAGCAAGTGTGTAGTAATGCTATCGACTTGCTCTTTTATGAAACCCAAAAATGGGGATGCTTAATGAATTTTCCCCTCTTCACAGACATTATCATAAAAATCATAAAATAGGGTTTGGGAGAGGTCTCTATAAGGAGATGGCAAAAAGTATGATCGTTCCAACCTAAATTCACCTCGTAAAAAAGCGACCACTTCACAGGAGTAGCAAAATAAAGAAATATCCGATAAGGAATGCAAAATGCCTCCTAATTGCAACGTTTATGTCCATAAACATTTATATCAATATTTGTAGAGATTGAATTTATACAGCATTTTATAACGCATTAACAAAACAGTTTTAATCTCATTTCAAACAATGTTGATATCAATTGGCAAGTGCCAAAGCTTTAAATATCCATTTATCTTATTGTTTTAATGTGAATTACTTTTTCAAAAATTTTGAGAAAACAATAGTTAAAAAATGATAAATACACTTTATTTATTCTTAAAATATTTTTATAAATATTTTATTTTTAAATCATATTTTAAATTAAATAATTTCTTTATAAATTAAATTTTATTATATATATTTATAATAATTATATATTATACTGATATAAATATCAATATTATTTTAATATACAGGAAATTAATAAGTAAAATCTTAACAAAAATATCCTTTCCACTGGGTAAAAAGGGAATAAACCTTGATCTTTACAAAGTTTACTCTAGTTACAATCTAAATGCAGGCAAAGGAGAGTATCATGGAAAATGCAAACATCGGTTGGATTGCAGCTATTATTATCGGTGCGGTTGCAGGTTGGGCTGCACAGTATATTATGAAAAGCCAGACCGGAATATTGTTAAATATTATCTTAGGGATTATTGGCGCTGCCTTAGCGAGTTTCCTTTTTAGTCTTTTAGGCGTAAGTTTTGCTGGTTGGCTCGGTTATCTTATTTCAGGTTTTATAGGAGCCTGTATTCTTATATGGATAGGACGAAAAATTCGATCATAAAGCTTTTATTTATTCAATCACCTTTGGGTGTTCAATAAAACAATTGAAATATTTTAGAATATTTCTGCGTAATACATTGATACCTGTTTGGGGTATGATGGTGAGGTGCTTAAGCTCAAATTTCTAGCATACACCATCATATATCTTAACGAAAAGCAGTAAAAAACTTTATAACGCGTCCTTCTTCCATATCTATATAAGCCTAGACATATCAGGAAGGGTGTAAGCGTTATTTTAATGAAAGACGAACTTACTTTTGTACCGTGTTTTTGTAGGCAAACACACAAATCCAGCTCATCGCAGTGTCATCGCAATCTATAAAGGCGACCAAAACCAATCATGATGATTAAAGATCCTACCGCGTAATACTTAATGTCTATACACTTCACCAACAAGACCATTTTTACTAAAAAAAACCGAAGAGCCCTTTTGTATTCTTAAAAGATAAAGATAAGAAGTAAGCGCAGAATAATAAAAAAATAAACGCTATAAAGTTGATATCCCCCTTTTTCTTTTCCATATTTTTATTATTTATCAATTAAAGGGATCAAAAGCATTGAATATAAAATTTTAAATAGTGATATATTCTTTTACATTAATTTATAACAATGAAGACATATTAATACTTATTACTATAACTTAAAATCTATCTAATTCATTCTCTCTGTATTATAAAAAATACGATCACCTTTCCACCTTAATTCAAAAGCTCTGTGTATCCGACTTTTAAAACTATATTAAGGGTTTTTCTCCTTTCAAAATTTCCTCTTTACATCGTCTTATATAGATGAATTCTTTCTCTTTTTTTCCTAAGCGTTACAAACGAATGCTAAAACACGAAATATCTACCCATTCCCCTCGTGTTATCAAAAAAACTTATAACCTATTGTCTACATATCTTCTTTTAAAGATCTTTGCTTTCAATTTTCCCCCTGATATTTTCCTGTTAAAATCTTGCTGCTTTTATACGCCTGTATTACAATGGAGCCATCTCTTTCGCTCACTCAGCATAACATATGGAATAGGATTTTAGATGTGGAGTAAAACGATGTCTGATCTTGAAGATTCCATCTTACCACCTCTGAAGTGGCTCTTTGATCAAAATCCTCCCATACCAGAAAACATTCGGGATTGGCTCATGGAATCGGGCTCAATGACGCTTCGATTAAAAAAATATTGTTCCTACTTTCAAGTTCAACAACAACGCGAATGTTTTATTACACGCGATAAATTAAAGGAAGAAGCAGAACATCTCCCCAAAAGTGCGCGTTATTGGCTACGCGAAGTCATCTTAATGGGCGATAATAAACCTTGGCTCCTCGGACGCACTGTCATTCCACAAGAAACCCTCCACCACAATCAAGCCTTGATGCATTTAGGAACGACCCCCTTAGGACACTATTTATTTAACAGTAACAAACTAACCCGCGATTACATTCATATTGGACAACAAGGCACTCTATGGGCACGCCGTTCCCGTTTGCGACTAACGGATAAGCCATTGTTGCTCACTGAACTGTTTTTAACCGATTCACCCCTGTATACCCATAAATAGAGGATATTCATTTTATTCTGCATAATGTATGGATTTTGCATAGCTTTAAAGGGGTATCTGAGAAAATAATTTTCAAAATCGTCTCAAAACAAATTACGAATCAAGACTTCTGTTCGAAATATCTCTTTGTTCTCAGCTTAAAAATATCCCCCACAAAAAAGCTTTTTAAAGTTCTGCTTTCCTTATCACAATCATGAAAACCAACACTTGAATTAAACAGATACGCACCATATTGATAAAACCATCTGCATTTAAACTTCTTGCCAAATAATCACCACTCTTGGAAAATAGCAGCAACTCTTTATCAAAAAAACGCTTTAAATCATCAAAAAAGACAACAATAAACGCCTCCAAAAATTTTAAAATTTGGATAAGTTAGCTTTTTCTCATCATTCTATTTTTTAAACTTTAATTGAAGACAATCAATCTGTTTAAAAGTAAAAATCTCTATAATCTTTTTGTTTGTTTCATAATGTAATAACTTTGAAGAACAGCAAAATATAAGATAGAAAAAATATTTTATTGCTCGCTGAATCCCCAAAAACAGGTTTGTTCATTCCAAAGAAATATTTTTTATAAGAGTTTTATGTGTAAGATAATACCGTTAACCAATATTCTACTGACAGACAAAGGCCTTGCATAATAAAAATTACTTTCCAATTCCTTTGAGTTGATAAGATCTATTGCAATTTTTTACGAAGACTATTGCACACTTTAGAAAAATTCATTTGCCCTGCATAGCGTTCCTTAAGCCACGCCATCACCTTACCGATATCACGTAATTTTTTAGCTTTCGTTTGTGCCAAAGCCTCACAAATAACCTGTTCTACTTCCATCTCTTTAAGCTGATAGGGAAGAAATTCACGAATCACTTCTATTTCAGCTTGTTCTTTCTCTGCTAACTCCAAGCAACCAGACTCTTTATACACACGCATTAACGCTTCACGCTGTTGAAGCATTTTCGTAAAAACAGACTGTATCTGCTGATCATCGACTTCTAGCTTCCCTTCATCATAATAAAGAATATCACGATCTCTAACCGCAGCATTCATTAAACGAAGTGTAGCAAGACGCGCACTATCCTGCGCTTTCAAAGCAGCCTTAAGAGCCCCCTCAATCTGGTCACGCAACATAAATTTACCCAATTTTGTTCAAACGGAAAATGATTTTTAACCAATCTTTATCCATCTTGCAATGGAGGATAAAAAATAATCGAGAACTCGATCTTAGAAAAGATAAAAACAAGTCTTTACCTCTTCATGGAATGTCCTTATACTCTCTTTTTTAAGCAAAACATGGCTAGAATAATAGACACAGCATCTGTTAGAGGTATAATTTTTGTGTAAAGTTAATCATTATACCTTTCAGAAAATAAATTGTGGATACACACTATGATACAAACAATTTCATCGAGCAGCCCTTGGAGTGTTAGCAGACCTACAGCCCTCTTAGTTCTTGCTGATGGAACTGTCATTGAAGGCAAAGGAGCAGGTGCGACAGGTATTGCTGAAGCTGAAGTATGTTTTAATACCGCTATCACAGGCTATGAAGAAATCCTCACAGACCCATCATACACACAACAAATCGTTAATTTTACTTTTCCTCATATAGGAAATGTAGGGACAAATAGTGAAGATATCGAAGCTCTCACGCCTCTCAACGACCACGGTGCTGTTGGCGCTATTTTCAAAGCAGATATTACACATCCTTCAAACTATCGTGCCAATGAAAGCTTTCATCAATGGCTTAAAGCCCGTAAAATTATTGCACTTTGTGGTATTGATACACGCGCACTCACAATTCTTATTCGTGAAAAGGGTGCGCAAAATGCTGTCATTGCGCATGATCCTGATGGAAATTTTGATATTCCTTCTTTAAAAAAACGTGCACAAAAATGGCATGGTCTTGTCAATCTTGATCTTACAAAAGAAGTGACATCTCAATCATCAATGCAATGGGATGAAGAACCGTGGAGTTGGAATAAAGGGTATGGCACAAACAATGTGCACAATCTTCATATCGTTGCCATTGACTATGGTATTAAACGCAATATTCTTCGCCTTATAGCAACACAAAAAGCACGCATTACTGTTGTGCCCGCCCACACAAGTGCAAAAGAAATTCTGGCAATGAATCCTGATGGTATTTTTCTTTCTAATGGGCCAGGAGATCCCGCAGCGACAGCTCAATATGCCATTCCAACAATCAACACATTGATTGATCATAATTTACCAATTTTTGGAATATGTCTTGGTCATCAACTTCTCGCTCTGACAGTTGGTGCAAAAACCGTAAAAATGCACCAAGGACATCATGGTGCAAACCACCCCGTTAAAGACCTTAACAGTAGAAAAGTTGAGATTGTATCGATGAATCATGGTTTTGCTGTCGATGCAACCTCTTTACCAAAACATGTTCAGGAAACACATATCTCTCTCTTTGATGGTTCAAATTGTGGTATTCGAATCATTGGAAAACCCGTTTTTTCTGTTCAATATCACCCCGAAGCTTCTCCTGGACCACAAGATAGTCACTACCTCTTTCAGCATTTTTCTGATCTCATTATGAATTATAAAAAAATATCTTAAAATAAGATGCCAATAAATATACGCAGTATTTTACTTCCAGTTTGAGTATCAAAAATTTGAAATTATTCGTATAACACTGATGCATCTAACACTGGAGCATTTTTTTTAACATAATGCTCCATGAATACTGAATGTCACTAAGCAAAAAAACACAAGCTTTACGATGCATACCCATATTACAAAACAAACATCACAAAAAAATTATTGCATTCTCTCGCAAAATATTTTTACCAGCCCCCTTCAACAAATTAACGTACCCGCAAGGTAAAAATGAGCGTTGCAACGACAAGAAGCAAAAAGCCCCCAACAAAAGGAGCACCAGAAAAATAAAACAGTGCATTTTTATCTGTAAAACATTCAAAGAGAAATACATAAAAAGCAGAACCAAATATTAAACTCAATGAAACAACAGATGTCATGGCTCCTTGGAGCTCTCCTTGTACATTTGTCGGCACCTGTGCTGAAGCAATAGCACGGATAGGTGCATGAACAAGATATTCAAGCATTGTACATGCACAAACCATATAAACCATCCACCCCTTTGTTGCGAATGTATAGCCTAGCATAGCAACGGATGCAAACAAAAGCCCCACTATTGTAATACGCCAATCGCTCCATCGTTTAGAAAAATAAGGCAAAATAAGAGCAATAACAATAAATTGGACTATCCCAAAAATGCTATAGGATAGCCCTATGGAAAACGAACTCCACTCATAGCGTTCTTTTGCAATAAACGCCCAAATGCTTAGCCATACAGATTCCGCAAACCAATAAAGAAAAAAGACCAACAATACCCAAAGAACCATCGGATATTGCTTCAGTTGCCAAAAAGCGCCTAAGGGATTTGCCCGCTTAATATCAAAAAAACGCCGATTCCATAAAGAAAGAGTTTCAGGAAGCATAACCCAAACAAAAATAAAATTAATGAGCGAAAAAGCAGTGGCAAAATAAAAAGGAATACGCGGACCAAACTGACCTAAAAAACCACCAATAAATGACCCCAAAATAAACCCTAATGCGGATGCAACCCCTAATAGACCAAAATTGCGTGTACGGTTTTTTTCATCTGATATATCAGCAAGATAAGCTGTACAAGTTGCAAAACTAGCCCCACTTATTCCTGACAAAAGACGCCCGATAAATAACATAGAATAGCTCCATGCTATAGCACATATCAAATTATCAAGAGCAAAGCAGATAATAGAGACAAGCAAAATAGGACGACGACCATAACGATCAGAAAGATTACCAATAACAGGAGCAAACAAAAACTGCATCACTGAATAAGCTGCAAGTAATTTTCCTCTTTCTACAAAAGATGTACTGATATCTTTTCCAGTTAACTGAGAAAAATATTCAGGCAAAACGGGACAAATAATTGCAATGCCAAGAATATCTAACAATAAAGTGATGAACACTAAAATGAGCCCACGTCGAACAAATTTCGGATTAAGCCTGTGATCTTGCATAACGTACATACTATTTTACACTCAGTCACTCATTTTACACGCACAGTTACGCCCCCGCTTTCTTTTACCCTCTTCTTGTTAAGTACTCTATACCGTATAAATTTCACATATAAAATAATAACAAAGTAAAAAATTTAAAAAGAGTCAAGATAAAAAATATAAAATTATTTCTTACTTAGTATATAATTATCGAAGTATAAAACTTACTTTTTTACATTAAATGAACAAATATTCATGAGAGAAAATTATGAATAAAGTCTCCGAAGATATAGAACATCCTAATAATTTTAGAGACATTATATAGTCTTCAAGAAATTATAATTGACTTTATCAATCATTATTCCCCCCACTCATACCACACCTTTCAAAAATCGCAATTTTATTGAATAGCTCAGAGATCCTATAATCATTAAAACATTACAAAAGATAAGCTCTTAAAAATTTTTCTCATCCTCAGGAATATACGATAAGATTAAAAAAGCATCATCAGAATAGCTTAACACTGTAAAAACGGATCATATTTATTGAGGCCATCAATGATTATATGCTATTATTAAATCCGATAATGATCTAACGAATCAACATGAGGCAATACCCCTTTTAGTGAGAGTTGGTCATGAGCTGTGAATTTAAAAATAGTGTATAAAATGCGAAAAATATCCCTATTAATTCTCACTTTAATATTCGTGACAGGATGTGATGTTCAAAATTCCGATTCACAAAAGGGTATTTTAGAAAATAAAAGAGAAAGCCAACAAACAACCAACATAGAGCTAGATCCCTACACTTTAAATAAATTAAATGCTCTTCTCAAAAAACGTTCAGAAATAAATGACCCCGAAAAGGGAGCCCTGATTGATTTTTTTTCTAAAGCTTTTTTAGGGACACCTTACAAAGCAAATATGTTACAGGGCTCAGAAAAGATACCAGAAAAACTCATTATTGATTTTAGAGGCTTAGATTGTTTCACGTATCTAGATTATGTTGAAGCATTGCGCAAATCAACATCCCCAAAAGAATTCATTAATAACGTCATAAGAACGCGTTACATTAAGGGTAATGTTCATTTTTTAAATCGAAAACATTTTTTTACAGACTGGGCCTATAGAGAATATAAACGCGCCGCTGATATTACCGCTGAAATAAGTCCTCATGCGGTGAGCATAGAAAAATACCTCAATAAAAAAGCTGATGATGGAAACTATCTTCCTGGACTTCCTGTTGTAAAACGCACAATAACGTATATTCCAAGTAACTTCGTTAATGAAGAGGTTATAAGCCGTTTAAAATCAGGTGATTTCATTGGCATTTATACAAAAATTGCAGGATTAGACGTGACACATGTGGGGTTTTTTATCATGACGGATAAAGGGCCAATGTTACGCAATGCTTCTTCACGAAAAGCAAATGAAAAAGTCGTTGATTCCCCTTTTATGGATTATGTTGCAAAAACACCAGGAATCATTGTTTTAAGGGTTCTTTAATAACATCACAGCAATAAGAAAAACATATTTTTTTGTAAGAATAAATAAAGTCAGATATGTTATGATTGTTATCTCATAAAGTATTTTATATAAATGATACCTTTTATATAAAAGGTATCATCGTTGTACCGGGAGGCAATTTTGCCTCATCTTCAGGTTCGACATGAATAGAAATACGCACATTATCAAATTCTTTTTGAAGAACACCTTCAATTTTATCACAAATTTTATGGGCTTCTCCGACCTGCATGACAGCTGGCACAACCAAATGAAACTCTATAAAAGTAACCCTTCCAGCAACACGCGTGCGTAAATCATGGATCTCAAGTGCGCCATCTGCATTGGCAGAAATCAGCTTACGAATCCGCATGGTTTCATTTAATTCAACGCCAACATCCATTAATCCTTGAACAGCATTCCTAATCACCTTCCAGCCCTGTAAAAGAATATTAACAGCAACGATTATCGCTAAAATAGGATCTAAAACGATCCAGCCCCCTAAAAAACCAGCAATCAGACCAATTAAAATTGTAACCGAACTAAAAACATCCGTTATGAAATGCACGCCATCAGCTTTAAGAGCCGGTGAACGATGGCTTTTTCCTTGCAAAATAAGAATCATTCCCCACATGCAATTTATAACAGTTGCAACAAGATGAATAACAATCCATATTCCGGGTTTCTGCAATAATTTAATGGTAGAAAGCGCTATCCATGCTTCTCTTAAAATAACAGTTGCCGCGATAATAATGAGAATTCCTTCAAGAATCGCAGAAAAATATTCCGCTTTATGATGCCCAAAAGGATGATCATGATCCTCTGGCTTCATACTCACTTTAACAGCCCACCATGCCGCCAATGACGCAATAATATTGACGATTGATTCTAATGCATCAGAATAAAGTGCAACCGACCCTGTGATGTGATATGCCCAATATTTCAAAGCAAAAACAATACACGCAATAAAAATAGAGTATAAAGTTAAACTTTGTATATTGATTTTCGCATTCATGAAAACTGTCCTTTTCTTCACGAGAAACAAAGAATAAAATATTTTCAACCCTATAACGATATTTGTGACATGTCGCCAATATTTTCTCAATATTACAGAAGCTACCATACACTAAACGCCTCAACGTACCCTTGTTATCACAAAAATTCCCCAATTACACAGACATCAGCAATAAAGGATAAAGAGAACAAGGTATAAACACACAGCTTTTCCCAAGAATAAATAAGCAAATCCCCTTCATGAATCGTCTTCTGAACAACTTAGAGCCATCTCACGTTTTAAGAACGAAAAAACTGCTTTTGCTCAAATGCATCATAAAAACGCATTCCTTTTCACATTTTATGATGTGCATAATGGCCCCATCTATAAGCATCTCTCACTTTAGAAAAAATGACTGAGCACTCCTATATACTTTTACAGCTTAAGGAAATTGTAAAATATAATTGCCAAAAAACTTAGAAAAAGAAAAAGACTTATGGCCCCCAAAAAGAATCTGGGCATTGGGGACCCAGATTCTTTTCCCTTATAATTAAGGGCATACAGAACTTGGGAAATAGCGGGGACCCAAGACACTGCACCCGATACGAAAACAAAACTTATTATCCCGCATCAGTATCCTCACAATACACTTATTTGTATAGACCGTCAATATAAATTCTACCATAAGTTTTAAAATAATATTTTTTATCTCTTTTTTTTAAAAATAAAGCAAATTCTAACAACTGGAAATTGAAAGAAAAAAGCATTAAGAATCTCGCATGCATTTAAATATTACAACAATTGACGAAACAAATGACCCACGCCTAAAAGACTATCGTAATATCCGTGAAAAAGATCTTGTTGGACGACAACAGCAATTTATTGCTGAAGGTAAAATAACGTTGTCCGCATTATTGCATTCGAAAGAATTTTCTCCTCTCTCGCTGCTTATCCTAGCAAAACGCCTCCCTGGACTTCTACCGCTTTTAGAAAAAACACAACCTCGATGTCCCATTTATTGCGTTTCACAAAAAGTCATGGATGATATCACCGGTTTCCATGTTCATCGTGGTGTTCTGGGTATCGGTAAACGCAAAACGCTCCCATCATTACAAAGTTTTTTACAAAATCTTCCAGAAAAAGCTTTGATTCTCGTTTTATGTGGTGTCTCGAATCATGATAATATGGGGTCGATTTTTCGTAATGCGGCAGCCTTTGCCAGTCACGGCATTATTGTCGACAAGACCTCTTGCGATCCACTTTATCGCAAATCAATCAGAGTTTCTGCTGGCGCTGCTCTAAAAGTACCCTATACGCAAAATGCTAATATAAATGACATTATAACTGCTCTAAACGATGAAAATTTTCATCTTTATGCACTCTCTCCTTCTGCCTCACACACGCTCAAGCAAGCAAACAAAACCAAAAGAATAGCCCTTATTTTTGGAACAGAAGGTGATGGCTTACCACCTCATATACTACAACAATCACAAGCCTTACGGATTCCTATGACTGATGGCTTTGATAGCCTCAATGTTGCCACAGCCTCAGGGATTGCCCTCGCCCATTTTACCGACTTTGAACACTCAAGACGATAAGATTTTAAGTTGTAACAAATATCCAATGATGTGCGTTCTTTGCCAACCCTAGAAGTTACTATCCCCTCGCATTTGAGAGCATTCATCAAAGACATTTTTACATTTCTTTTTAATCAACTTCCCCACCACAAGCCCACTTGTCCAGCCCCCCCCTTGTAATGTGCAAAGACATGGCTTTGATGGATTCAACCATAAAAAAATTGCACTGAGAAAGATTTACACAAGTCTTTCATTCAAATTGAAGGATAAAATTATCATTATAAATTAATTTACTATCTTTTTACGAAGCTGTTGTTTTCAGTTCAGGGGAAACAGAATCTTCTGTTTCAAGATTGCACAAAACACGCTTCAACATCATTTCAATGTCAGCCGCACGCTCTGAACGTGTTACAAATCCTCCCCCAAGAATACGCGCCTCATGACCATTTCCATCATAAAGAACGCAAGCTTGCCCTGGTGCCACACCATTTTCACATTCCAACAAATCAACGGAAAAAATACCTTCTTTATAATGTAAACATGCAAGGTGAGGCGGACGCGTTGAACGCACTTTAACAGCCACCTCAATACCTTGAGAAGGAAAATTATCTAACGACTCATCACCAAGCCAATTCACATCCCGTAAAAAAAGCTTATGTGTTTCTAACATTTCACGCGGACCAACAATAACACGGGCATTTTCCACGTCGAGATAAACCACATAAAGCGCTTCCCCTGTTGACACCCCAATACCACGACGTTGACCAACGGTATAATTAACAATCCCCGAGTGTTTGCCTAAAATCTTTCCATCGATATGAACAATAAAGCCAGGATTAGCGGCTTCTGGACGCAGCTTTGCGATAACATCTGAATATTTTCCTTGTGGAACAAAACAAATATCCTGGCTATCATGCTTATTGGCAACGACAAAGCCCATTTCTGCAGCCATTTCGCGAACGCGCGCTTTTGGAAGATCACCAAGGGGAAAACGCAAATAATCAATCTGTTCTTGTGTTGTTGCAAAGAGAAAATAACTCTGATCACGATCATTATCGAGAGGACGAAAGAGGGCTCGATGTGCCCCATGAGAACGGGAACGAATATAATGTCCCGTTGCCAAAGCATCGGCCCCCAATTCACGAGCTGTTGCTAATAAATCAGCAAACTTAACTGTCTGATTGCACGCAATACATGGCACTGGAGTCTCTCCATGAGCATAACTTTCTGCAAAAGGATCAATAACAGCTTCACGAAAGCGTTTCTCATAATCAAGAACATAATGCGGTATTCCTAACGTTTCTGCAACACGACGCGCATCTTCAATATCTTGTCCCGCACAACACGCCCCTACCCGATGCGTTGCAGCCCCATGATCATAAAGCTGCAATGTAATGCCAATGACATTATACCCTTCCTTTTTTAGAAGACCTGCAACAACCGATGAATCAACCCCCCCCGACATTGCAACAACAATGCGAGAATCCTTAGGTTGTCCTGGTAAATCAAGACTGTTCAAAAACATGTATTCATTCTCTATTTAGTGCTCTATTAATGGATACCCATATGTTAACATTCTGATGCGCGCTTCTTCAGCACTTTTATGCTATTGCCACTTTTATACTATTGATTGTCTTTATATTATTTTTTTATCTTTTCCACAACCATAGCATCATTTTCTTAAAAACAGCTGTAAATAAAAAAGAGTGATGAAATAAGGCATAATAGTAATCATTTGGGAGAAATCAGTTGGAAAAATCATTGAGGAAAAATTTTTTCTCTTTTTTCCAATCTAGCAAAATAAAATCTGGCAAAATATTGCAAGAGGCGCTTCTCCACAATTCGCTTTAGCCTCTTTTTACACGCTCAATCATTTTATTAATTTTTTCTTTCAGCACGTTTAGCTCTTTTTTAAATTTCATGCTCTATAAACGAATCAAGTCCTTGACGAGAGGTAGAGGATACGAATGACCAATTTGATAAAAACACAAATGAAATATGTTATTGGGCCAGATGGAAGTCCACTTACAATTGCCGACCTACCGCCACAAACAACACGGCGCTGGGTGATTCGCCGCAAAGCTGAAGTTGTTGCGGCTGTCAGAGGTGGATTGTTAAGCCTTGACGAAGCGTGTCAACGTTATACTTTGACTGTAGAAGAATTTCTTTCATGGCAAAGTTTGATCAATGAACACGGCTTAGCAGGATTACGAACGACCAAGATTCAAGATTACAGGCATTAAGTTGTCACTGATCATGATTTGATAACATAAAAGCACTTTGATAAAAACAGCCAAATTTGACAAAAGTCTGGCTGTTTTTATATTATTTTTAAAAGTTAAATCTAAAAAATTGATTTTTCAATAATTATTTTGATTCCCCAATAATTGAATTAGCCAGCCATTGAATTAGATCGAATTAAAATATCTTCATCATCCGCGGCAGTCTTTTTTTCTCGTGCTTCCAAGAGCTGTGCATGTTGCAGCTCTGTATGAGCTTCATGAAGAGCAATTTCAGCATTTGTCTTTTGCAGTTGTAAATCACGAATGGAATTGAGCAAATTATCACGTCTTTGCCGAACTGCACGCGCAAAAGCAGAATAAGCAAAATGGTGAACATCACTGTTTCCAGATTTACGTTCTTCATGAGAAATCTGTGTTTCCAGTTCTAACACCATTCGTTCAAATTCTGCGATCATCATTTCAAGCTGTGCAATTTCACGGCGCTTTCCACGCACTTGAAACATCCTCAATCGCACCATATTTTCCCGTGGCTTCATACTCACTACTCCTTGATTGCGTCAACTCAAAACACGCATTCAGACTCAATTCATATCGTTTTAGTTATATATCTAACCGAAAAAACAAACCTTTAACGAGACTATAACTTTGCTCTTCCTTTAAAGCATCTGCAAACACACCTTCTTTAAAGAATCATAACTATTTCTTTCTTTTTCCCTCCCACTATAAAATGAAGAGGTTTAAAGCTCCGTAAATAAACACTGAAATTGTAAAAAAGTAATTTATAAGACTTTTGTACAAGATTTTTTTTAGATTAAAGTTTATAGAAAAAGCCCTTCATTTTTTATTATGTTCAAAAATACGCGATTTTTTTAAAATAATTTTGTAGCCTCTTTTAAAAATAACAATATTTTGTTAACCACTATCATGGATAGTGAGGAATTTGGTAGTGATTGTTACGCGTACTACTAAAATATTCATAAACGCTTTATTACTAAGTGTTTGATTTCATGAATTGTTTTTATAAACAGTTGGTAAAATCACTGTTTATAAAATAGAAATGCTCCTTGTGATTCGTAAAGGAGCCAAGTGAGGGATCTAAAATGCGCGTATTATTAATTGAAGATGATAGAGCGGTTACTCAAAGCATTGAATTGATGCTAAAGTCAGCCAATTTTAATGTTTATATCACTGATTTGGGTGAAGAAGGTATCGATTTAGGAAAACTCTATGATTATGATATCATTTTGCTTGATCTAAATTTACCCGATATGTCAGGGTACGATGTCTTACGAACTCTGAGATTGGCAAAAATAAAAACGCCTGTCCTTATCCTTTCTGGTATGAATGCCATTGAGGACAAGGTTCGTGGTTTTGGCTCTGGGGCAGACGATTATATGACAAAACCTTTTCATAAGGATGAGCTTATTGCGCGTATTCATGCAGTTGTTCGTCGTTCTAAAGGACATGCACAATCAGTTATTGTTACCGGTGATCTCACCGTTAATCTTGATGCAAAAACCGTCGAAGTTGCAGGACGCCCTGTTCACTTAACCGGTAAAGAGTACCAAATGCTAGAGCTTCTCTCTTTGCGCAAAGGCACAACACTTACCAAAGAAATGTTTCTCAATCATCTCTATGGTGGAATGGATGAACCAGAGCTAAAAATTATCGATGTTTTTATCTGTAAACTACGGAAAAAATTGGAAGCAGTCTCTTCTAGTGCAAATTACATTGATACCGTTTGGGGACGTGGTTATGTCTTGCGTGATCCAGTTGAAGAGAACGTACGAAAAACCGCTTAAGCAGTGAAAATATACATTGTAAAATCTCGGGGTGTAGCGGGCCGAGATTTTTCCCGATATTTTTTTCTGTCACAAATAAAAAAACTCGCACACAAAAAATCTCATATAGAAAGTGCTTAAAGCTTAAGAAATAACCACACTCTATTCGCAAATATAATTTTATCGCTCGTAAATTTGATCGAAGTTTCTTTTTCCCCAATACGGCTTAAGCGCTTCTCTCTTAATTCAGAGCTTTTTCACACTTTCTAAAACAATACAATGATCCCTTTCATCAATATTTATTTTCATCTCTGTCATTTCAGCAAGTAACATTGTGTAATAAAATTGGATGACATGTGCATCAATAAGCTCTTCTTTAGCTTCTCCATGATATAACGCAAGAAAATGTGGAGGAATACGAAGAATTTCACCCACAATTTCAAATCGAAAAGAATGTTTATTTTCCTCTTGCACAATCATAACAACAATTTCACCTCCACGAGAAACTGTTGCATTTGCAATCAATAACAAATTCAGCAAAAGTTTAACTTCATCTTTTTGTAACAAAAGAGAGGGAGCCTGCCATTTTAAAGTTGCTTTTTCTTGCCGCATATATTGTTGAGCAACCTGCTCTGCAGCACGTGTATCTATTTGTCCTCCACTTGCACCAGCAAAACCAAAAGCCAACCGCGCAAATTGTAGACGTGCAGAAGCACTCGCAACGGATAAACGCACCAATTGCAAAGCCTCTTCTTCAGCGCCTCCCTCGTCATAAAGCTCCATTGCATTTTGAATAGCCCCCACAGGTGAAATTAAATCGTGGCAAATACGACTACAAAGCAAAGCAGCAAGATCCATAGGCTTCAAAGAAATAGCAAACATCATACGATTGAAAACTCCTAAATTCAAAAAACAAACTTTATTTTAAAGAAAAACTCTTAACATCTGATGCATAAGAGAAAACATTAACAATCATGCTAAAAAGTTTTCAGAAATAAATTCAAGAATTTAAATAACCTTACATCTTATTTTTTATTTGAATAGAATGAGAATCCTAATATTATCTTTTTGTTTGTCACTAATAAAAGGAGAAAACTCTATGGCTCTCTCTCTGCTAAAATACTGGTACAAAAATATTATATCTTTAATCTTCCTTTTATTCGTCACCATAAACACTACACATGCTCAACTAAAACCGATAGAGCAAAGCGAGCCTCATTATTCACTTCAAGAAATTATTGATTCTGGTCATATTTTTTTTGGAAAAACAACCAGTGGTTTAGCGATCGCAATTCAAAATATTTTTTCACAATATGGCTATCCCAATGCCTATATTTTAGGAGAAGAAGCTTCGGGTGCCTTTTTTGCTGGATTAACCTATGGCGAAGGAAAAGTTTTTACCAAAAGTTATGGTCAGCATAAAGTTTTTTGGCAAGGTCCTTCAGTAGGCTGGGATTTTGGTGGCCAAGGTTCTCGTCTCATGATCTTGGTTTACAATCTTAAGAGCATAAATAATTTATGGGGACGCTATGGTGGTATTTCAGGTTCGGCCTATTTAATTGCAGGGGTTGGTTTTCATGTGCTCAAATACCATGATACCTTGTTAATCCCAATACGAACTGGAATTGGTGCACGTCTTGGTATCAATATAGGATATTTAAAATTAACACCGAAACCGACATGGAATCCGTTTTAAACATCTTCTTATTTGAAAGGGGGTATTATGCTTATTCAATCGTTTCTTTTTTTTATTCTTGGGGTTGCCACCACTTCTTGGTTATTAGTTCTTTTATCCCCTCTTATTTGGCGTAAAGCCGTTCATTTTGCGCATAAAGATGTTTGTGCACAACTTCCATTATCACTCACGGAAATACAAGCAAGCCACGACTTTGTCCGCGCACAACATGCTGTAGAATTAGCAAAAAACCAACAAAAGTACGAATCTTTGCAAAAAAAATACGCCCAACAAAAAATACACTTGAGCCAAATTACAGAACAACTTTATCGGCTATACCTCCCCGCACAAAACACTTCTCCCAAAGAATCAATCGCCATCAAACAAAATATTGTCAACACAAACATCTTCACAGGAAAGCAAAATGATGCGTGAAAAAATTGCACACTATCAGCAACATTTACAAAAAATCCAAACTCATGAGCTTGATATAACGGCTAACCACCAACTGCTAGAAGAATTCCGTGAAGAAACAAAGGACCTTGCAGCAACATTAGCAGCTCAAATAGCGCTACAGGAGGGGCATACATCACCCATCAACACATTGATTCAAAAGTCCAAAAGTAAAAATGACCTCGCATCACGTATTCGCAAAAAAATAACTTATCTCTCCTCTAAAAGCCCCGTTAAATAAGTTATCTCTTAAAACACCTTCAATGAAGAGTAAAATCGATAAAGGTTCATTGTAGCTCTCATAATCCAAATGCCTTTTATTAAACGTGACTTTCTCGCTAAACTAAAGGAAAAATTTCTTACCCTACACCGATTTGAAAAAATTCATCCCCTTATCTAGCGATTCCATTTGCTTTTCATATCACCGCTTTAAAGGACAGTATTTCATGAATCCTAAAGGCAAATAACACTTAAAAAATATTCATCATACATTCTAACAAAAAATACCTTCTAAGATGGACCACCCATAAAGCTTTTACCATAAGTTTTAAAGATAAAAGCATGCTCTCAAGCGTGATAAAAATCTCTTATTTTTTGGATGATCATATCCTGATCCGTTTGCGCCAAGTAAGGATGCATTGGTAAACTTAACACACATTCTCCTAAAGACTCTGACACAGAAAGGGAATCTTTTACATAAGGAAAGTGTTTATAAGCTAGCTGTTGATGTAAAGGAGTTTTATAATAAATCATGGTAGGAATGGAATTTTTTTGCAAGAAATCTTTTAATTTATCACGCTCTCTTACCTTAATCGTATATTGGGCATAAGCAGAACGAATATTTTCTCCTATTTCTGGAACTGTAACAGTATCTCTTAACCCATTGGAATAACGTTGAGCAACGTCTACACGCTTTTCCATTTCATCTTCAAAAATCACAAACTTTTCGAGTAAAATTGCAGCCTGAATACTATCAAGACGTGAATTCATACCAATCCGTACATTATCATATTGTGTTTCACCTTTCCCATGAAACAAAATAGAGCGTAAAAGTTCTGCTAAATCATCATCATTGGTGATCATAGCACCTCCATCGCCATAACACCCTAATGGTTTTGCAGGATAAAAACTTGTGGCCGCCACGTCACCAAAAGCACCACACATCGTCTTACCGCTTCTTCCACCCATAGCTTGAGCAGCATCTTCAATGACAAACAGATTTTCCTTTGCCGCTATTTGAGCAATTTGCACATAGTCAGCAGAAAGCCCAAATAAATCAACAGCAATAATAGCCTTTGGCTTTAGCCTTCCCTCTTTTTTAACCATTTCGATAGCGTGAGAAAGTTTTTCAACATCAATATTAAATGTATCGGGTAAAACATCCACAAAAACAGGCTCAGCCCCCACCAAAGCAACGACTTCAGCCGTTGCCGAAAAAGTAAAGCTAGGACAAAACACAGCATCCCCTGGACCAATATTTTTAGCCATAAGAGGCATCTTCAAAGCATCTGTTCCATTAGCACATGCAATGACATGTTTAACGCCAAGATACTCAGCCAATTTTTCTTCAAACTCTGTTACTTTTGGCCCCAAAATATACTGACCACTCGCGACCACATGCGCAATTGCAGAATTAATTTTATCTTCAATACGCGCCCGCTGCGCCCCAAGGTCGATGAATTGCATATTAACTCCATTGATCATCACAAGAATACAAAAGCGCTACTTATCTCTTTTATTTATCATAATTGACACCAGCAGCTGTTAAAATCCGTAAAACCGCAATAGCATCATCACCATTTGTACGAGGCAATTGACGCGTTTGAATACAATAAAGAAAATGCCGTAATTCGCAAGTAAGGGGCAAATCTTCACACACATCAATGTAACTCAGCTTATCCATGCTAAAAGCCCACTCTTGATTCTCTTTCCAAACGGCAAAATGGTGCATTGCCAATTTACGGCTCCACGGTTCCATATCATCAAAAACGAGCATAGCCTTTGTCCCAACAACAGTTAAACACCTCTCACGATAAGGGCTCAAACGTGAAGCAAAAAGATGACTACGTACACCATTTGGAAAGGTCATATGAACATGAGAAAAGTCAGAAATCTTATCAACGACAGCAGCCCCCTCACCGCGAATTTCGGAGGGCTCACATCCTGTCAACGCTAAAATCATTGAGAGATCATGAGGGGCGAGATCCCATAAAGCATCACTGTGTGTGTGAAATTTTCCAAAGCCTAATCGATGAGAGTAAATATATCGCACCTCCCCCAATTCCCCGTTCTTCACCAATTCACACATTTTTTCAAAAGCCGGATGGAAACGTAAAATATGGCCCACCATAAAAACCCGCGCATAGTCCTTAGCCTCCTGAATTTGGCGTTTAGCATCAGCAATATTCAAGGCTATTGGTTTTTCCACCAAAACATCTTTGCCATTTTTAACAGCACGCAGCACATTTTGCGTATGAAATTGTGGCGGCAGTGCTAATACGAGCGCATCAATATTTTGATGAGTGAAAAGATCATCTGGTGGAACAACCTCTACACCATACATCGCAGCAAAATTGGCAGCACGATCAGTATTAATATCAGAAACTGCTGCTAAAGCCCCAAGAGAGTGGAGTGTCCGTATATGGTTTTCACCCCAATGACCGCATCCTAAAACCGCTACACGTGGCACCATTTTTATGCCTTACCTTACGTTATCTATAAAATTATACTTTTACATATCGAGGATAAAATAGAATGACAAGAGAAAAGCTTAAAAACGATGCTTGACATCTCACTATTCTACCTCTTATATCCGCAGAAGATATAATTATTTGCACTTGTAATTTTATTTTGGCGGAGTAGCTCAGTAGGTTAGAGCAGAGGAATCATAATCCTTGTGTCGGGGGTTCAAATCCCTCCTCCGCTACCATTTTTTTCACAGTTGTTGTAGCTTGTGTAGCTTGCCAGCGTTGTATGTAGTTTGACTGTAGTTTGACAGTAGGTTTTGTATATTTTGCCACCAGGTTTTGTACCAATTTATTTTCTTTAAAATGATTTTTAAGGGGTTCTCAAAGGGTCTTCAAAGACCTTTCAAAGATCATTTTAAGCCTCTTTAATGAGTCTTATTTTTCTTCTCTTAAAGGTCGCAATTTCTGATGATCAGTCATGAGCAAGAATCGCATTAAAAGAATCGTATTATTTGAGAAGAAGCATGCATAAAATGGTACCTTTTCTTTAGCATAAACTGCGTGACAGCTTTTCGGTTTTCTGAGGCATTATTAAAAAACAAAAGAAGCTTGGAAAAATTCGGTCATGTTGACCGTATTGCACTTCTATATGCAATTGCGCAATGTTTGCACTATTACTTGTTTGAGGAATTGGGTAAACATTACCCTATTGCTGGCCTCATGCAATTGGATCAACTTGATCCTATTGCTCCTTTAAGGTATAGGGACAACTTGTCCCAATTGCTCTCTCCCACCCAAAGCGCAAACCTTGTACTTTAATCTCAAGAAACATCACCATCGATCAAAGGGACAAGTTGTCCCTTTGATTTTCTGTTCTGATCAAGTTTCCCTTTCTCCTGTTTCCTTTCCTTGATTTAGCGCTTCTAGGGTAATTTCTGTGATGTATCCGCTTTGCTTTTCATAGCGATGGGTCACGGTTGCAGCATGCCATGGGCCATTGATTTCGCCTCGAAACCCTTGAAGCAAAAGCGGTTGCCCCGCCATGATTTCAGGGCGCCCCTCAAGGCTTAAAGAACCACTACCCATGGCTCGACAAAGCCTATCCGACTCAGAAGCAGCCGCAGCTTGTGCTTGCTGCTTACAAGGGTAGCACGTCCGCAGACGGCGAATGGGCCCCGTATACCCTGTGCGATGCGTAACAACGTGCTGTTGCCCTTTTGCGCGATCAAAATACCGTGCTTCTATCATGCCATATTGGGTGCGTGGCTCGAGACTAAACTCCCAATGGGAACACTCCTGTTGATGAATTGTCTGGAGGGGGAGATTGTCCCCGCTTAAAAATAAAAACTTATTGTCTTTGATCAAAAAACGTGCCTGCATCCGATCAGCAAGCCGGGTTAAAAAATCAATCGCCGATTGATCGGTGCGCACCACATAAGGCAAGGTTTGTTTGGTAAATTTGGGACTGACCTTTGCTTGATAACCATGACGTTTGGCAAGGCTCTCAACAATCTCAGCAATGGTTTTATGATCAAAATGCTCACTCGCCTGTTCTTTGATCTCTGCACGCATGGAAGCGCTTTTGCCACAAAGGCGCAAAATCTCTCCATCACTGCCCCCACAACTGGTCACCGTCTCCACAACAAAACGCCCCATAAAGGCACGAATGCTGTTCTCATAACCAAAGGTGACATGGAGCGCAGTGTTACTGGAGGGGATCTCTAAATCATTGCCGCTATCATCAAATTCCGCCTCGAATGTATCGGCTTCATTACCCGCATTGTCTGTGATGGTTGCCGTTAAAAGACGTTGGTAAAAAACTTCATGAACAAGCTTCTCCCCTACCCTCACCTCAATAAAGGGATGTGTGCGCATTAATCCCATAGCCGTTTGACCACGCTGTTTTTTTCTTGGGAAATAAATTCAGGTAAAAGAACCTTTAAGCCCCGCGGCAAAAAAGCATCATACCCCGCAATCTCTGGATTAGCCTCCAGTGTGGCTTCTAAATAACCTTTCAGTAAACCAGCTTGCCTCCGGTCTCCTAAAACAGACAAGGCATGGTGATAACAAATGAGGTCTAAACTCATATCCTCTAGTTCGACCACAAGCTGTTTTGCGGGGATCTTCATGAGGTATCCTCCTCTTGCCCCCCTTGGTATTGCCCTATTTGATATTGACCTTGTGGTTTTCCCCCATCAAAAAACGGCAACAGGCTAATGGAATAGCGAATACGCCCCGATTGACCAGAGCGGCTAATATAGTCATGGTCTTTCGTGACACTGGTAATCACCACGGATCCAAGCATTAAGGCACTGTAGCTATCATCACTCATCCAACGGATCATCTGAACGGGTTGAGCCGCACGTATGGTTCTGGTGATGGCATCAATGGCAACCCGGTCACCAAACTCTTCTGGAAATAATACCCCGTGGATGGTTTTGGGATCATTGCCATAGCCGGTAAATTGCAAACCAGGGGCCCCACCAAAACGCTCTAAGCAAACCCATGAGGCAGAGAATTCCTCTTCAAAAGATTGGAAGTTCAACCAGTCCACATAAAATTGATGCGGTCCCAACATCAGCAAAGGATCTTGCATACTCCCTCCCCTTATTCTGTTCCGCCATGCAAGGCATTGGCCCCTGCCCGTTGCAAGGCATGACGAACCGCATAACCAGTTGCAATAGGATCACGCGCGCCATTGACATGCACCGTGACATTTTGATTGTGCGTAATGGGGACGCGTTCTTTGTCTTTTGCTTCTGTGAGAGGCGCATTGGCACGACCAGCCCCCGAAAATTGCACAACAGGCTGAGGCGTTTTGCCTCCTAAAAAACTTGGCAAATAATCTCTTACATCAATCGACCCAATCCACCCCTTTATGCGGTGAGGTAAAGATTTACAAAAGTCCGTCAATTGTGAGATGGTGCCCATAAAACCATTAACAATCCAACTCCCTAAATCTTCTCCGGCTTGTTCCATGCTTGCCTTGGCACTATCCGTGAGCTTTTCTTGAGAGAAAAAACGCTTCAACCACCCCCAAAAATTGGAAAGGCTTTGTTTAATCCCCTCCCACAAATCTTCAAAGCTTTGAGCAACAAAGGAAAGTCCTTGTTTAAACTTTTGCCAGTGGGCAGAAAAATCAAAGGCAGAAGCAATGATATTCTTCCAACGGGTGATGGTGCTGGTATCAGCACCAAAAAAACGCATGACAGCTTCAAAGGCACGACCAAAAGCGCGGATTAGCCCCCGTGCAAATCCTTTGACAAAGGAAGAAAAGCGATCCCAATATTTCCACAAAGCAAAACCAGCAGCCAATATGACAGCCACAACAGCAGCAATCAGAGCACCGATTGGGGTAAATACAGCCCCAACAACAGAAGCAATACCTGCCCCAACCACTTCGATCGCTGTCCCTATCCAGCCAAAAGAGGCAGCAAATGCTGTACCTGAAATTGCGATCCCTCGCAAAGCTCCCATCAATAAAGTCATGGGGCGTAAGAGTCGCAGTGAACTTGCCCCAAGACCTGCAGTTAACAAGCCCAGTGAGCGCCCTGAAGCCAAGAGCCCGCGCCAACTTGCCTTCAGCGCACCACTAACAGCCCTCATCTTGATAAAAGAGGCAATCAATTGCAGGACCCCAAGGCGGGTTCCCGCCATGGTAAAACGTACAACCCGCAAAGCAATATTAAAAGCCATAAGGGCGGCAATGGTTTTGATGATCACACCGGTTAAAACAGGGTGTTCATTAGCCCATGCCATCAGAACGTTTAAAAAACCACCAACAGTTTCCATTAAACTGTTGACAGGAGGCAGAAGCACTTCACCAATGGTAACCCCTAAAGCCACAATGCGGTTTTGTAACAGTTCAAATTGCCGCATGGCACCGGTTGCTTGTTTATCTGCCTCTTGTTCGACAGAGCCTTTAAAGACTTTTGGGTCTTCAACAAACTTTAAGGCTTGCCCTACCAATTCGGGGTTACCCACCAGTTTGGCAAAATCCCCAGTAAAGTCGCGTCCTGCAATGGCAATCAGTGAACGCATCCCCTGTTCGGATTTGCCCAACACATCAAAAAAACGCACCAAGGTACCGGTGGCATCTTTCTCCAAATCTTCCATAAATTTTTGACGAGAGAGACCAATATTGGTAAAAGCATCTTCAATATGCTTTCCTCCCGCCTGAATACGGGCACTGATAGAGTTAAAACCACGTGCTGCACTCTCTGGGACAATCCCAGCAGAAATCATCGCCGTCCCAAAGGCCGCCGTCTCACGGGCTGTCAGTTTAAACATGGTTGCCGCTCCGGTCGCCCGATTGGTAAAATCAGAGACTTCACTTGCCTTGGCCGCCATGTGGTTGGAAAGATGGTTGATAGCATCGCCTAAATCTTCGATGCCTGCTTGATTAAGTTTAAAGACATTGCGCAATTTGGCAAAGCGCTCACCAATCTGATCCCCCGTCATATCAAAGGCGACCGCTGCTTTGGCGGCATAAATACTAAAAGCCTCGAGATCTTGTTCACCAATCCCTGCTTGGCTGGCACTGGTCATCAGTTCTAAAACTTCACGAGCGGCGAGAGGAATTTTGGTGGAGGTTTCAAGCGCAAAACGACGCAATTCTTTTAAACGATCAAGGGGGGCATCCAGAACCTTTTCCAAGCCTTTCATCGATTGATCAAATTGCATGGCTTTATAAAGAGGCGCAATTAAGGTTGCGGTTTGGGCAACAGCCCCCACCATGCGCCCACGCGCATGAATATAAGCATTTTGCGCTTTTGCTGTAGCTTCCTCCAAGTGCTCAGGGTCAAACCACCCTTTAAAATGCTTTCGTGTTTGGTTTTGGAAATGCGCAATATCGAGGCTAAAAGCTCTTAAGTCTCGCTTGGCAGAGGCGATCCCTTCTTGGAGATGATTCACAAAACGCACAACAAGGGAAACATCCATAAGCGTATCTCATCCTAACATTTGGCTTTCATATTCTTGTTGTTTCAAGCGCACTAATTCTTCGCGATAGGCAATCACTTCCAGCCAATCCATCTGATTGATCTCTAGAGCCGACCAGTGGTAATAAAGAGCTAGTTCGGCTCCAAATTGTCCGGCATAGGGGATTGGTGTTTGAGAAAAAAAGCAAAAAAAACCTTAAACACGGCCACAACATCAACAATATCAAGACGATTAATCAGTTCAACAGATTCATGAGACATCTCTGCCAGAAGCGCGGCGATTCCTTCCATGGCTTCATGGGTGAATAAAGCCTCACAAAGTTTGGCAATGAGAATATCATTGCTCAAAGGTATTTTATCTTCTTCTACAGCGGGCAAAAGTAACTTTGCCAACTGTGGTCCCATCAACACGGCTAATTGGCGTGCTTGCTTGAAGTTTGGGCGATAAAAGGTCAATTTGTGCCGTGTGGATTCTTTGCCATCCTTGTCTTGATAGACAAGGGGAACCTGCAATTCCACAGCAACACTTGTTTGTAAACTGGTCATGATCAATTCCTATAAATTAAGTATAGCGCGGCGGCGTCCACCGATCTCTTGTCCATTGCGCACCAGCCAACCGCCTCGTTTAAAGGAAAAGCGGTGCAAAACAGAACCATCCCAAAATTCCGTATAGTCCCAGATATTTTTGATCTCACAATCATAGCCTGTGGCTTTTCCAGCCGTTAAGCTTTCGCTATCGACTTTGACCAAACGCCCCGTGACATCAATGGAATGTTCATGCTCGCGTCCATCTTCTTCAGACACCACATGTTTTTTGCCGGTAAATTTATGACGAAGACCAGGAGGCCCCCCAAAGATGCCGATGATTTCGGGGGTATGGCTGTGGATCTTCATTTGTAAGTTTAAGGCTTTCACACCAAGACCACTCACATCAATTTGCATATCAGAGCCCCCTGGTTGATAGGTTTCAGTGATTTCTTCTAAAGTTGGAAGTTTGAGTGTTTCAAGATCAAGATGAAGGTTTACATCATCATCAACAATCAGGGTAAAACCACGAACAATTCTTAAAGTCATGCGTTACTCCTTGCTGCTTTGCGATAGGTATCAAGCGTATCACCAAAAGTATGGGTCATTTTATTTTGGATATCTTCAGCGAGCCGATTAAAGTAAGCGCCATTGCGCCGGCTGCCAAAGCTTAAATCTTCGAGAGGAGGGACTTCTTCTGCATCAAATTCCACCCGCAGTTTTCCCAATTGTAAATTGCTGTTGGAATTTAAATCACGGTCAAACCAAACCCGCCCCCCTAAAAGCGCACCGCGCGCAATCATATCATCAAGAAACTGTGTAAGACTGCGGGTAAGTGCAATAACATGTTGACCGGTCAGGTTTTCGTCATTGGCCCAAGGGCGCAAATTGTTAATGATGGTTTTTTCCAAGGCGGCGCGGGTACGCACCACATTGACAAAGCGCCAGAGTGGATCACTCGAGGTGGTGTGATTGCCCCATAAAATACGCCCATTGGCAGCCGGTTGTCCTTGGGAATTTTGGCTAAGGCGGGCTGGAATAAAGGTGGCAATATCAGCTTGATTAAGACGATTAGCCTCATGATCAATTTCCCCATCAAAATAGCTAATGGGGCGCGCTGTGCCTAAAATGCCTTTGACATCTTGGTTGGAGGGAGACCAAAAAACACCCCCTTTTTGTTTATCTCGTTTGATAAACATGGCTGCCACAAAGGGGCTTGCCGGTTTGATACTAAAGCCCCCCTCACTATTTGCTACCCGCACAAAGGGATCAATCAGATAACAAAAGCGTGAGGAGAAATCTGCGCGAAAGGCAAGGCTTTCTTCCGTATTTTTGCCCCCCGTATCAAAAACCGCAATGGCTTGTAGCTTTTCGGCAACCTGTTCTAGAGCATCTGCTAGCGGGTTTTTAGCATTATCAAGGCGCCCTGCACTATAAGCTGGCGCTAAGAGAATTCCAGGTTCCACACCTAAATGCCCTCTAGCATGCGCTAGGGCATGAACACCGGTTAAAGCAACACTTGACCCCACCATTTCGGTTTGTGTTTCAGCAATAGTGGATTTTTCTTCCACCCGCACAAGGATCACTTGTGCCTCAATTCCTTGCGCACGCACGGCGCTAATCACATCAAGGGCTGTGCCTTTTTGCCCAAGCTTTTGGATTTTCTCTGTCTCATGGGTAAAGACCAACACGGGCTCGTTAAGGGGATAGGTTTTTGCATCTGCATCAGGGGCTGTAACAACCGCCCCAATGGCGGTTTGGCTAAACATCTCTAGGGGGCGAGACGCTTGACCATCCTCAATGAGACGAATACCATGATTAAATTCTGTTGCCATTTTGCTCTCCAAATCAATGAAGAGACACTAACAACTATCAACATGCTCCATAAGACTGACAGTGTCAGTCAAAAAAGCCCTTTAAAAGGGCTTTGAAAGAGCGATAAAAGAACTTTAAAAACATATAAATTCTGCTTATACAACAGCTATCCATTTGACTTGCGCTATCTTTGAGTTTTGCATTTAATCTTTCCATAATC
The DNA here is from genome assembly GCF_944896145.1 of Bartonella sp. B1098. NCBI lineage: Bacteria > Pseudomonadati > Pseudomonadota > Alphaproteobacteria > Hyphomicrobiales > Bartonellaceae > Bartonella > Bartonella sp. B1098. Next base: position 405,806 of record NZ_CALYLP010000003.1, read on the forward strand.
TTATAAGAACAGCCCCATCAGCTCCAGCACCGCTTGGATAAAGGTAATAGCGAGAGCCAGCACCACCACCACCAAAGCCACGCCCTGCTTTTCCTGAAGTATAATTGCCTTCCCCACCACTTCCAACTCCACCCCCCCCACCTCTTGATGTATCGCCTCCAGCATCTCCTCCACTTCCACTTATATTGTTTCTTCCACTCGTTCCAGCGTAACCATCTCCGCCTTTAGCAAGTCCTAGATGTTCGTCTGTTGCTAAACCAAAATTTCCACCAATTCCTCCAGCACCACCAGAACCTAAAGAACGAATACCTGCGTAACCACCATTTCCTCCTGTCGCAGTGATAAAATTTTTGCCAACGGTTGTTGTGCCGCCAGAATTTCCTGTCGCACTAAGTTCTGAAACAGAAGTTCCTCCTTTACCAATAGCGATATTCTCATGCCCATTTAAACTGACTTTATAGCCATACCATACTGAACAACCACCTCCGCCTCCACCACCACCCATATATGGATTATTAGTTGTACCACCACTACCTCCACCACCCCAAGCTTGGATCTCAACTTTGGTTTTATCCGTCACCCAGTCTGGCCATTCAATTTTGCCATCTTGCGTATAGAGCAATTCAGCATCAGCAAGTTCAGACCAATTAATGAGTTTATCAATCAAACCATTTTTGATTTTTTTTACTTCTTGCTTGAGGATATCTATTTCTGATTTTGTATAAACAAGATCACCATCGATTTTCAGTGGTCCTTTAAGCGAGCTTCCGCTTGTGCTTAAGTTAGTGATCACTTCACCATTATGGATAAGATTCAGTGATGAGTTTCCCAACAGCTCCAAACCGCCACTCATGGTGACTTTGCTGGTAAACTTGTTGTAACTTTGCCATTCATTGGCTTGTTTTAAGCGTCCATAGCTGGTCAGATCTTCATTGATCTTGGCTCTAAAGTCATCCAATCCTACAATATCTTCTGTTTTATGTTGATGTGCCCCTAACAGAGAGATAGCACTGCCAAAGGTAAAATTATTGTTGCCTAATTTATAAAGCACATAATTGTTGGCAGCATCTTTAGCGCCCTCGATATCGCTTAAATCAGCAAAAGTGAAGGTTTTATCGGCTGGCATTTTGCCATTAAGAGCACTTTCTAACCCCGTCACATCACTCATTTTATGTGCGTGTTGTAAAGGGGCTTTTGCATCTATCTTTCCCTCAACAGTTATAAGGGCTTGATCAAGTTTGGTGAGGTTATCGCGCAAGATTGGGAATTCAGAACTGATAAAGCGTCCTTCTTTGGGTAATTCCATGTCGAGTTTTTTGGTTTTTGTCATCTCTCATTCTCCCATTATATGATACCGGCGCCAAAATCACACACCATGGAGCGTGCAGCAGGTCCACCGGTAAGGGTAAGTTTAAGGCGCGCTTGTCGTGCTGTTTTGTCACTGCTAATAAATTTGCGCTCTGTCCAAAGCGGTTCAGCAAGCTGTTCTGTCTCGTCGAGTTTCAAAGGCGTAAAAGCACCATCATCCAGTTGCATCTCGAGGGTTAAGCAAGAACCGCCCGGTAAAAAGGTTTTGATATAGCTGGTTAATCTTGTCTTTTCCCCAAAGGCAAAAGCCCTTGTGACATAGGTTGCTTTCTTATGAATCTTTCCTGCAATCAATTGCACGGGAGCAAATAACACCGGCGAGAGCTTCTCTGTACCTTTGAGAATAGCGCGAAGCTTGACTTTTTCACTGATATATTCGGTCAGACTGAGCAATTGAAAGGGCAGCAATTGATAAACCGTGCCATTATTGCGTTCAATTTCAAAGATGACAGAACAATCGCTTGAAGGCAATTCAATGGCTGCACGGATTTGTAAATCAGAACAGTCCACAAGATCAAAGCTGCCTAAATCCACGGTTTTTTCTGTTTGTTTGTAGCGGGCTGCCAACACCCGAAACGCCAAGGCTTCATCTTGATGAGCGCTCCAGCTTTTCGCATTCACAGAAGAAAAGCGCGGACCCGTCACATAAGGGTGACTGGAAACATATCTTTGATGTTCTTTATCGAAATCCCCAAGTTTGGCGAGAGAGAGGGAATGATCACCATCATCGGTCTTAATGACAAAGGCGGTGAGACGATCATCGGGCACTAACAAAGGAACAGCGTAGCGTGCGCTCGCCCAGCCGGTTTTAGCGCCCTTCATGGAATAGGAGGTTTGGGCTTGAATATCGGCGGTAGGATAGCCGTTTTCGGTGGTCACCAAATCAATCACGAGATCATGGGCTTGATTGCCAATTTTACAAAGATGGAAATCAATCCCAGTGATTTGCCGTGTTTCATCGGGGGTAAAGACTTGCGCTTGCGGATCATAGGCTGTCCATATTTTTACCGTGGTGGTGCGTCGCATCACTTTTACATCAATCACGCCTTGTCCGGTAAAAAGCCCCGTTGCTGTTGTTCCACCTTTCCCTTGTGCCACAACATTTTTTGTCCCAGCGGGAATGTTTGGAGGAATCTTGAAACTCCCTTCAAGGGTGCCTTTGCTATCGGCACTAAGGCGGCTTGTTGGCAAGACATTCACGCCATCAAAGCTAAGACTGTCCAAGATTTCGCCACTGCCAAAGCCTTCAATCTTAAAGTTCAACGGAATTTGTCTTAAAAAATCGATTTGCTCCCTTGTTGTATTCACCAAATCATCACTGATTTCTGTCTTAACGATGCTTCTCCCACGGTTCCAGCCCATATTGAGTTGATTGGTCACACCAGAGAGCCAATCGGTGCGTTCAACATGCCAAAAGTCTGTCGCGGGGGTCAGGGTGACTGTTCCAGGGAGAGGCGCAAAATTTTGATAAGGATTGATCTTTTCACAAGCGGTTGTCAATTCTTGCGCAATGATCACTTCATTGGTCCAGTCAAGGGTGACAGGGGTGTTCAAGGGGGCAGTATAAAATGTTGGATCAATAGCAAGCTGTAAAATACCGTTTCCCACAGCCCCTGTTTGTTCAAAACCTTCGTCTCTATAACTGTCATCGAGAAAAGGGTCTGCAAACATGCCTTTTTTGGCAACGGGCTCTTTAGAATCCACATTGCTTTTAATGCGTTCTAATTGCATGAGGCGGTCAAGGGAGAGCACCCGTTGAAAATAACGCCACATCTCATCATAGGGGGCAACACGTGTGCCATCATTTTTCACACGCGGTACATCAAGCCAGTTATTGGTAATGGTGGCAAGGGAGAGCACATCTTCAGGAACGCTTGGCGCCATAGGTTGGTCTGCCGAAACCCCTTTGATATAGACAACATCACCTCCTATATTCAGTCCAATACGGTCAATGCGGGGCAATTTGTAAGAGTAATTCACAATAATATCACCCCCCTCAGCACCTCCTGAGACAGTGATTTCTTGTGCTGTGACTTTATCGGCTTTTACACTTGCACGGTATCGATAGGTTACTTTATAGCTACTGCCAGGGAGAGGTTCGTCGCCTACAGGAGCCCAATCAATGGTGTCTCCGGTTTTTTTAAAGTCCTTGCCTTCTTTAAATTCCTTACCTCCTTGCACAATTTTAAGAAAAGCAGTGATACTTTTGTCAGGAACGCCGTCACGCCCAGATGTAATAGCCCCGCGGGTCACGTTAACGGTTTTTTCTTTCGTCAATAAAATAGAATGAACAGCCGCAATGGGAGCGTAATAGGTTTTAAAGGTAAAGCTTTTTTCTTGATTTTTAGGCGCAAAAATATGGGTTTCACTAGGAACTTCGCTTGTTGAAAAGTCTTCTACCTCTTCATGGCGCAAAGCAGCTAAGCGTTTGCGTTTAAAGCCGTTGATATTGGCTTCTCCCTCTTGGATACTGAACACTTGCTTTTGTCCCTCTTGTCCCAAAGCTGTGACACGGCAACCATTCACGATATAATGTCCATGGGCGCGGTCGTACGTCGCAATAGCTTGCATGGCTGGTTCAAGCAGTGAGGGTGATTTTTGATCAATGAGAACACCATCTTGTAAAATGTAAACGGGGTAAAATGTGCCTTCTTGTTCATCATCTTTGAGAGCCCAGACAAGTTTTGCCACCTCACGGGCGGCACCAGGCTCTCCTTCTGCTAAAGACCCCGGAACTTGCCCCAAGAGCTGTGGATCATCCTCATGAGTTACCCAGCTTTTTTGAAGCTTCACACCAATTTCCATCCGTCCAACCATGGAAACATTCTCTAAGACGGCATTTGAGACAGGAAAAATATCGCCGGCGATATAAATCTTGCCCTCTGTTAAAGTGACCGTCTTTGTGTCTTTGTTAACAAAAGCATCTGCTCGTTCAACACGGTCTCCTTCTTGTGCCACAAGGCGCCCCAAACGGTTATGGCGCCCCCTTATGATGGTTTGAACCTCGTTGAGTTCACCCGCTTGCAGAAAAGGGCGCTGTCCATAAAACACAACGCTTTGTTGTTCATCTTTGCCAACGGATCTGTCAATTGCAAAAGGCAAACCACTTTCATGCTTCATATTAAAACCTCAATAAAATCTTGAATTGTTCGCGAACATCTGCGCGCAAAGGAATATCGATGGGTGTTTTGAGAATCTCCACACCGCTTGTTAATTCATCATTCCCTAGCCAAAGTTTGCCAGGAGGTGTCTGCTCTGCCACAGTGCCATGAACGAGGAGGGAAACAGAGGCGGCTTGTTTGTCTTCAACATCCCGAAAATCGGTGCGCGCTGCAAGAAACAACATTGTCCCTGTTTTCGAGGGCTTAAATTTGTTGCCACAATGGCTGTAAACACCCTCTAAAGCTTGTTCAACAGGCGCTACAGCATAGCAGCGGCGATAGCCAATTAGAGCATTGTCTGGATCTCTTAAAGCCAGATAAAGCGTGCGGTTTTGGAACCACTCTGCCATCAATATGTCGCGTTCATGTTTTTTAACCGAACACCATGGAAAATTTGCCAACTCCCAGGGATAATCAATTTGATCCCAGCTTAACTCTTCGTCACCATCATCAATCCAGTTACCAATGCGTTTGCCTTCTTCTTTTGTGAGAACGTGGTTGAATTCTGTCGTGCGCCCAAAAGAAAACAGCGTATCTCCAGCGGTTAAGCGGATACCGCTCTCAAAATCCAGCATGCTGTCATCAAGCCGTGACATATTGGCTTGCGTAGCTTGCACCTCATAACCCGTGACACCACGGCGAAAATCAGAGCGCAAGCTTTTGGAAAGGTCGACAATCGCTTCAATCGCCTCGAGATCACCTCGTTCAGGCAATTGGTCAAATTCAAGTTGAAAGGAATTCCACCATGCACGCTCTGTCCACGCGGGTGTAAAGTGTACTGAGAGTCCAAGCCATTGAAGACCCCTATCAATTGCCGCTACAGAGCCACGTATCTGTTGCCATTCAAGCCCTTGGTCAAGAAGATCATAAGAATTCGAAAAATAAGGGATGAGTTCTTGTAAACCATATTCGTCAATTAAGAAGGGCAACCAAGAAGGGGGACGCGTAATCAATTTGGCACGCACAATATCTTCGAGCACCCTTTTGACTTGCGGGGAAAGAGCCATGGCCCCAGCCAAACAGCGTTCAAACAAGCTTGAATTTTGGGGCAATAACAACGCAGACATCAATAAGCATGCCCCCGTTTTGACAAAGCAATTTCCCCTAGTGCTATCGCCTCATGCGGGGCAACAAGAATATCTTCCTGTGGCTTTGTAACCTCCACATGATGGACACCTTCAACCATGAGGCGGCTTAATATCCAACTTGAATATAGATCACGCCCAAGCCTGCCCGCACGCGCCCATTCTTCTCTTAAATTCTGCTCTGCTCTTTCTAAAAGCTGTTCTCGCTCACCGGGTAACAACCAAAGGTTAGCCGAAATATCGATCACCCGCTGTACAGCACTCTTGACCAAAAGGGTATCATTGGTCATTTTAACATGAGGATCATCAAGGGCTCTTTGCACCTTGGCAATCAAAGCCTCATCGGCCACTCCTGAAGGGGCATCACTAAAAAGAGCCACATAAATAAGCGGGCTTTTTCCCACACGATAAACAAAAGCATCTTTGACACGGATATCACTGGAGAGAGCAAAATATTGATAACGGGGTGCTGTGCCCCCTGTAGAATGCCCTTGCCTCTTCAAACGAATGCGGCGGCGAAAACGCTCATCATCCTCATCTAAAAGGCGCGTGACCCCATGAAAATCCCCCAAATGGTCTAAACTTGTGCCATGCGCAAATTCGAGCAAATTATCTCGTGCCACTTCATTAATCCGCTGGCGCAACAGCAACTCTTCATAAGCAGCCGCTTGTAATTGAATGACCACAGGATCATAAGCGGTCTTTTCCACATTGTAAGGGATATGATGAGCGGCAAAAACATCCATCAAACGCTTAATCTTTTGCTCTAAAAGCCTTTCAACAGAAAGCTCTTCAATCACTTGCGGCACAGGGCGTTGTGAAAGGGATAAACATTCAAGCTCTGCCATAGGAAACCTCTAGCGGAAATTGCCTCTCTTGCCCATGGGACCAATCCCCCAAATGCCCATCGGGATAAAAAATGCCCCTTAAAACAAAGTGGAATATTCCCTCACGCGTTGCTTTGGTCAAATCAATCCTTTGGAGTGAAAACCCAGGTTCTCCGCATTCTGGATCATCGAGTGCGCAAGCAATGGCTTGATAAAGACGTAAAATCGTTGCAGGATTGGCATTGGCATCTTGGAACTCTCTAACATCACACCCATAATGGCGACGCAAAACCCGTGTTCCCACCCTTGTCATTAAACATTTATGGATGGATTGTTGGCAATGCGCAAAGCCATATAAGAGAGAGCCATCTTTTTCGCTCACCCCACAACGCATGATTTAAGCCCCCTTCGTTGTCTTTGTAAGAGAAGCCGTTGGGGCGGGAGATACGGTTGGGACTGGTTTTTCAGCAATCTGACCAAGAAGAAGTGGATATTTCGCTGCCTCTTCACTTAAACGAATTTCCTCACCCTTCCCCGGTGAACGCTGACCTGCCACAAAATCGGCATTGGTTAAAATAACATAAGTTTTCTCACGCATCATAAAACTCCTTTAAAGAGGGCTAGAGGTTGTGGAGGGCCCCATTTTGACCCCACCATGTTTGTGGCTTGCTCCAACAGATTTTTGATTGTGCTGCAAATCTTCTGCTTGAATCTGCACACTGTCCGCTAATTCAACACGGGTTGATTGATGACAAAGCATGAGACCTTGTGCACTTAAATGAATTTGGTTTTCCCCATGGGAGAGAATAAGTTCATCTTTGGTCATCCGCAGGGCGCCTCCCGCATAACAAAGCGCAAACTCTTGCGATGAGCGTGCTGGATTTTGTGCATCATCGCTATAGCTATCGCGTACAACCAGAGAAGCAGAGCCAATTTCGCCATGGGGGTTTAACAAGCGCACCGGATCACCAATATGGAGGGGCATATTGCTTGAAACAGCACCAGCCGCTTCTTGTGCCTGTAGCCAAGGCGATAAAACTGCTTGACCATTGGCACCTTCACAAGAAAGTTTGACCCGCACCCTATGTCCATCAATTTGCGCCACCCGCCCCATCATGTGCTGGTTGGCGAGACAGCGTTCAAGCGCATCAAGGCGCTTCATGATTTGCCGAAAAGTCTCGCCCAACAAATGCGCATCATTCATGAAAACACCTCATCATCATATGAGATCAATCTGGCTTTAAGTTGTCGTTTGTCTTCACCCACAAAAATATCTTGCCCCAAATGATGCAAATCTTGGCGCCATTCCACCACACTGATCGATACACCACGCTGCTTAATCGCCGCAGAAATAATGGGGTCAATTGACACATCCCGCGGGGCGCTTACATGCGTTAACCCCCACAATTGTCCGCTATGGCATAAAACCCCTATCGCTTCTGCCAAAAGCCAACTGGAAACATCCCGCTCTTTGCCCGTGGTGATAATAAAAGCCCCCAAATGAAGATCAGCACTCATCTGTCCAGAAGGCATAGGATTTAAACGGCTTTCTAACACTGCAACACGCACAGCTGGCGCCACAAGCATCTGTGTTTCAAGCTCTTCTAAATTGAAACGCCCAAATTGACAGGCACAATCGCGCACATCCGGCAAAGCCCTTTTAAGGCTCCTTATTACCGCCTCACGAAACTGATTGATGCGCCCCAGACTCTCAACAGCTTGTCTCATGAAAAGACCCTTTCCAGCCAATCCTCTGCTGCTTTGACAATTTCCACTTTATTGCGCTCTGAAAGCCCTAAATAGGCACGTACCGGCATGGTCACTTGCGGCACACAAATAAAGTGCTGTGCCTTGCTGCTTTTAAGAAAGAAGCGCAGGGTTTTGCCATTTTTCGGGCGAATGACGCCACCCAATTGATGAATCCGCGCATAAACCAACCCAGAGCCAATCACCACCTTTTCTGGTGAGGCTTTCATATCAATAGAGCGTGAGAGCGCCCCACTGGCATAAAGAATGGAGGTACGAGCATAATTGTTTTTCCACTTCTCTCCTTGGGGGGAGATTTTTTCGCTTTGAATCCGCCGTCTTGTGCTTTCTTGAATGAGGCGCCCAACCCCTTGTGCTAGAGTTTCCATCGGCGGATGGATACCCTTTTGTAAAAAGGATAAAGCCGCTTCAAGCCCGCTCTCTTTAATCTCAATATGGCTTGAAACAGACATGTTATCTTCCCATCACACGCGGTTTTGCGTGAAAAAAAGCCCCATCACGAAGCGGTCCATCTTCACTCATAATTTTAGGTTCATCGACCCCCAAACCCGCTTTGCCTTCTGCAATGCGTTTTAGTAAATCAACCGCCTGTTTGTAGCGATCTTCAATGGTTGTGGTCAGTGCCGTATGGCGTATGGCTAAATTATAAACAGCAATATTGACACAGATCATGCCAAGAGCCGCCGGCTGTCCGGCAATGGGGACCAAGTAGCGATGAGAGAGATGCACATCAATCTCACCGCTTGCTTGGTTTAGAGCAAGGGCAATGGCTTGATCTAAAAGCACTGGATCAGACTTCTCATCATCAAAAGCACATAAGTCTTTCAAGAAATCATCACCCCAGAGCTCTTCAATCAATGTTTTGCTTGCATAGGCCATTAAGTCTTTTCCTTAAACAACATCTTGCAGCAACACACCGGCATCTTTGGCGGCGACCAATTCGCACACCCGTTCACCCACACGCACCCGTTTACCACCTGACAAACCAATATCTGGATCAGAAATCACCCCAGAGATACGCTCACCCAACTGAGCACTAAAGCCCCAACTGATGACAGAACCATCCGCCTGTTGCTTGGTCGGATCAATGTAAAGCAGAGCAATCTTATTGCCCCAAACGCGTGCCAATTGCGCTGTGCGTCCTTTGCGGGCTAAATTCACTTGCGATTCACCAATGAGTAAACGATCGGGGTGTATTTCCATCAGATCAGCAAATTGCGCTTTGGTGACAAAACCATCAGCAGTGCCACCCCCCTTAACGGCTTTGATGATTTTGGGATGGCGTTTGAGTTTTGACCAAACAACTTTACCCATCACAATGGTGTTGGGTGTATAGACGAGAGCTTTATCCTTCGCCTCATCTAAGGTGGCATAAGGGTCTGATTTGTCATAATCACTAAATTTATTCTCACCTTTAAGGGTCATCACCCGCTCTGCTGCATAGTTTTTGCTGTCCTGCACAAGTTCTGCCACACGCACTTCACGCCCCAATTCCAGCAAATTGGCAAGTCCCTCTACAGCGGTCTTTTCAGGGTTATAACGAGAGCGCTTTTCTGCCCGTGCGCGGGCTGCTGCTTCAATATCTGAATTGGGAATAAGGTCATCAAGCCCGTAATCTCTCACACTGGCTTCCCGTTCAAAGGCAGAAAATTCCACCACATTCGGGCGTCCTTTACGCCCAATTTCAAGTTCAGGAACCGTAAAACTTTCCGCTAGAGGAAATTCACTATATTTAAACACTTCACTTAAAACACCAACACGGGGCAAAACTTTATCGCCAATAAGAGAACCTGCTGGATTGCGATACCCAATAGCAATAGCAGTAAGGGTTGGATCAATGGGAAAAGGTCTGTTCATCATAAGCCTCGATTAATTAATTTTAAAAGAAATAACATCACCAGCAGAACCATCACTCATGGCAATGCCAATGGTGCGGTCTGCCGCTTCTGCCTTAATAGCCTGCCCCTTGGGGTCAGAAGTTAAAAAGTCACCAAAGGAAACATTGCCTCCACACACCACTTCGCCCCAACCGCATTGAGCAACATCGATCATTTCGCCAGCCTTGGCTTTGCAAGAGCCGGCAGTGCCTAATAATTTATCAGCCTTCCCAGAAGCTGTTGCCACCATTCCATCACTGCGCGCTGCAACAATAAAATAAGGAGAGATCTCTGCTGCAGTGCGAAAAGATTTAATCAAAATCGTCGTACTCATGATTGGCGTTCCTTTTGTTCATAAATATAATCAACCGCTTGGCTAATGGTGATGTCGAAGCCTTGTGCTTTCTGCTCTTGTTGATAATGGCGTGCAGCAAGTGCAATATCTTCTGGCGCAAGCTGATGTTCTTGCACCAAAGCACATGTTTCTAAAGGGCTTGTCGATGCGAGAACGGGCAATTTCTCAACCAAAGTTTGAAAATGTTCCATGCCCCCTTCAAGGGTACAAAGGGAACGATATTCTTCACGCGCAGCTGGCAAAATCTTGCCCTCTTCAATCGCTTTGTCTAAAAGCCTCTCAATCGTCGCCTTTTTTTGCTCTTCGCGCAAAAGCGCTAGATCTTCTCGCGCTTTTGTTAATTGGGCATTTAATTCCACCCGTTCTTTTTCGCGGGTTGCAATGCTTGCTAAAATTTCTGCAGGTTTTGCATCTTCTGCCAGCTCCAAAGCACTGGCAATGGCTGTTAAATCCATCATTTTCTCCGTCAAAGTTGTTGGGGACACCACAAAAGGTGTTAAAGGGGATGTTGAGGGGTGTTCACGGCTTAAAGCCGTCATCACAAGGGCAGGACGGTTCACCAGCCCTGCCCCTGCCAAACTTAAAATCTCACCATTTTTAGAATGACGAAACTCAGGGGAAAGATAACGATATTCCCCAGTCACAATCTTTTTAGCTGCCATATCGGTCCATTTAACCCGACCCCAAATCGCACCATCCCGCTCTGCGAGTTCTTCAATCCAACCGCTTGCCGGCGCTTCTAAACCGTTTCTCGCTCTGTGATGTTGCCCATGCTCATAATCAATCACAAGCGGTCCTTTATTGGCTGCAAAAGCCTTTAAAATCCTTTGCGGACTATAATGCCATTGCCGTCCATCACGTGCCTTCACATGAGGTGCTTTGGGCAACAGCTCGACCCATTCCGGTGCTTGGCTCATAGTGAGATCTTGGCAAAGATCAATAAACTTGCCATGAAAGGCACCGTCATAAACGCTCTGCCCTTCTTTATCATTTTCGTGAAATTCTTGTTCCATCATTGCCTATTGCTTTACAATTATCATTGGCAATACAATGCATGAAACCACCTCAGCTTATAAGTCTGACAGTGTCAGTCAAAAGAGCACTTCTTTAAAAAAGCACTTTTTTCTCCTCTTCTAGCTTATGAAATAAACCCCAATACCAAACCTTCTCATAAAATCGTTTTCAAAGGCACTTCAAAGGCGATAGAGCGCCATTGTGAAGTTAGAGGTACAAATTATCACTCCACACAAAAAAACGCTCTCAAAGCGCGTTTTTTTTTAAAGATTGCTCTTGAACGTTTAAACTGTTAGATTACTCGCGAGGCGTGAGCCAGTTATACCAGGACGGCTTTGCCGGATCTGCGAGGAGTTGACCGCCCTCCACGCCTTCTCATTTTCCCCCCACAACAACTCTTCTCACAAAAACCGAAAGAGCTTTGCGGTGTTCTCTTTCTTGCCTTTACAAAAAAGCCTCTCTCAAAGCGCTTTTTTAAAAGATTGCTCTTGAACGTTTAAACTGTTAGATTACTCGCGAGGCGTGAGCCAGTTTTGCCAGGACGGCTTTGCCGGATCTGCGAGGAGTTGACCGCCCTCCACGCCTTCTCATTCTCTCACACACAACAACTCTTCTCACAAAAACCGAAAGAGCTTTGCGGTGTTCTCTTTCTTGCCTTTACAAGAAAGCCCCTCTCAAAGCGCTTTTTTAAAAGATTGCTTTTGAACGTTTAAACTGTTAGAGTGCTCACGAGGCGTGAGCCAGTTATGCCAGGGCGGCTTTGCCGGATCTGCGAGGAGTTGACCGCCCTCCACGCCTTCTCATTCTCTCACACACAATAACTCTTTTCACAAAAGCCAATAGGGCTTTATAGTGTTCCCTTTACAACAACCGTTCGTCCTTCTTTTCAGCCGCATGTAATAAACGTTGAATTTCGCGAAAACTCTTTTTATGCATCGAGATAAGCCACCATTCTTGTTTACTTGCCACAAATTTGACTGCAAAGCGCCACCATGCCCCACCACTTTCACCCAAAAACACAACACTCTGTGCACCTTTGCGTCTAATAACGCCATAGGGCTTTATGAAGGTTTGAATGGCACCCCGAAAATCCTCCAAGTGAAGAGACCGCGCTTGATGTTCTAATAAAATATGTTTCACACTGTCTGAAGATAAGCGAATAAGAGAATTGTCCGCACCAAAAACATCACGCACCTTTTGTATCATCGGGGCTATGGGAAGAAATCCACGCGGCATGCGTCCTTCAAACATCGCTTCCAAAAGTGGTGAGCCCACAATATCTTCAATAGCAATGCGCTTGCGATTATCCCCCATTACAGAGACTTTATCACTCAAAAAATTGCTTAAATTTTGCGCGCGATGTTTCCCGGGGTTAGAATGCCATCCAGGATCAATACCTACGGGTATCTTTTCAACTTTTCCCGTCCGCTTATTGCGCCAAACCCGCTCCTCCACATGGGGTGGCTCTGCGCCCTCTTCATAGCCTAAATTGTCCGCCTCATAACGGCTTACCTGCCGCACACTGCATTTACACCGCCAGCCATTGGGGGGATAAAGCCAATCCCAAATGGGATCATCAACAGGTGCCGTAAAACCCACCCAACTTTCATGTTCTAAACGCTTATGTTCTGAACTCGACAACGCATAGGTCAGATAAGGCAAAAATTCTTTATTCTCTTGCGTGCGTTCCCATTCGCCTGCCGCATGGGCACTCATGGTATTGGCCCAATAGACCGTTTCTAAACGCCGCGGGCTGCCCAACTGCACCACGCTCATTTCACCCGTTTTCGGGTCAATGCCCATCTTTTTCCCCCACCAGCCTTTTTCTTGTAAAATCGGCATCAGATTTTTCTGAAATTCTTGAAAAGGAACGTGATGTTTTATGGCGTCTCCAACCGCTGTTTTAAAATCCTCTAAAATGTCATAGCCTACCGATTTTGCCACCGTAAAGGAAAAGGCATGCTCTTCTGGTGCCACATCACGCCAATCAAAGCTTGGAACAATATTTTTGGCGGCAAAATAACGGGTGACCTCTTGAGGTGCTGTTTTAAAAAGTTCCTCATCCATGATACCCCAGTCCCCGCGCAATCATTTGCACCTTTGCCAAGCGTGCTGCCAAGGCATGATGGTCCATCTCGCCCAACAATTCATCTAAGCCTTTGAGGATATCTTCATAACTTTTAGCCTCTCTCACAAGCTCTTTAAAGGGCTTTAAAAGGGGTTCTAAATCCTCTTCCCAGTCACTTAAAGCCTCACTCGAAAGCCGATCCAATTCGTCGTGATGTTTTCCACCCTGCTCTTTTTTCACCCCTTCTTTTCTTGTCACACAAACATCAAAAGTACCCCCACAATCAGCACAAACATGCGCTTTTTGTTGTCCCGCATCATCCTTTTGTCCCCTCTCATCATTAGGCGCAAGAGAAGCAGCCTTTAAAACATCCTCTCCCCTTTTTGGTTGCGAAAAGCCAATCTTATTGCGCACCTCTTGCGCCTCAACACGCAATCCTAGAGGCACAAGTTTTTCTAAAGCATCGCTAATGGCTTTAATATCTTCATTTTCCGAAATCGGCCAATAGACAAGGGGATAGCGCTCTTGGCGCCCAAAATTAATCTCAACAAACGGCACAATCAAATCACGATTAGCCGTCAAAGCCAATTGCCGCGCATCAGCTCTGGCAATATCATGGCGGACATTTTCATGAATGCGCGCTTGCGAAAAAGACGACCCATCATCCGTCGTCATGGTTTGACCCAATACCCCTTTAGAAATCTGCCGATCTAAATATTCAGCCTTAGCGGCAAAAACCGCATTGCCACTGCCTCCTGCTGCTTCAATAAACTCAATCTCCATCTCTTTGGGAATAATTGCCGCCGCATCACTGGATAAATCACGCACCGCTTGAATGAGAACCCGCCGCTCCTCATGAGAAGAGCTCGCCCCATATTTACCCACACGCAAAGGCATGCCATAAACTTCTAAGAAAGCCATCCAATCTTTCAAGGTATAAGACTTAAACAAAAAAGCCCAAGCCGCAAGTCTGGCAAGCCCAGAACGGATAGGCAAACCACTTTTCAACTTTGGGCGATGAATGGAAAATTTATAAGCAGGCAACTCTGTTCCATGAAGAGATCCTTCTTCCTTTAAACGCAAATGAAAGCCATCTCGCCTGTCCAACTGAAAAAACCGCTGGTCACGCCACCGCCAAGCAACCGGCCACCATTCCTTAGCGCTCTTGTCCCACAAGGTCTCAACAATCGCATAGCCTTTACCCAAAGCATCTAACAAATCTGCCACATAATCATCAACAAAAGTAGGCGCGCTAATCACCTCGCGCACCGCATCGGCTATTCTTTTGTCCTGCGCACTGTTGCTTGCCGCAATTACCCCAGGCTCCACCCCTGTGAGGGCATTTTTACGCATGCCAAGCACAGCACGATAATGCAAATCACGCTCTTCCATATCATCAGCAAGTTGGAAAAATTGTTCAGGCGCCCCTCCTGCTGCCTGCTGCAAAATATTGGCAAGTTGAACAGGGGTCAGACCACTGACAACAGTTTGTGACCACACATCACGAACACCCCCAATGGTAGGGCTTGCAACCTCCCTCCCCAATCCCTTCACTTGAAGAGCTTTGCCCCATTGATCAACCAATTGTACCATCTTATCAATTCCCTCAGTAGATCTTTGATCTTGTTGTTAAAAAGAGCGGGTTTTCATCAAAGCTATAAACATCCAGAACGGGCGTATATTCGTAAATTTCCGGCGTCTGACGGCTGGCAAAATAAGCCAAAGCACAAGCAATCGCACTATCCCCATGGCGCATAAAACCATCACTGCCTTTAAAACGATGATTGTCTGGAATTTTGACAATGCCATTGACATAAGCAAGTGCTTGATGATCAGCAACCACATCACCATCACGCGGCAAAACAATCATCCTATCCCCAAAAGCTTCTAAATAAGCCGGCATTTCTTTGCTATACCAACTTTGCGACAATTGTACTTCCTGCACACATGCCCCATAACGCTGCGCTGCTTTTTCGGCTAAATAAGCCCCATTGCCCCGCGCATCTAACGCGCCCCCTAACAAACGTGGCAATCCACTAACCCCATAAAATAAAATCTCTCTTTGTTGATCAAACGGCATATTGCGCAATTCCACCATAAACCGTACACGGCGTACCAAATCTTGCCCCACTTCCATCACCACAATCGAGGTGGCATCACCGCTGCGCGCAAAATCAACCCCAAAAACATGTTGACGCCGCCGATCAAGTTCAGCATGCAGAGGCTTTACATGCTGCTCACACCAAGCAAATGCCGCTTGACTTCGTTGATCATCCGATTGATTTTTAAAACCATCCGCACAAGCAAAACGCAGCACCGCAATATCTCGCGCACAACAATTTTCAATCTGCAAGCGTGTTAAAGCTGCTCCTTCTTGATCAGCTGGTATGGCATCCAACTCTTGCCGCATGGCACTCAAACGCACCCCATAAGAGGCGCGGATTTGTTTCTCCCATTGTTGTTCGGAAGCTAAACTCCATCCCTCCCCCTTCATCGCGCAAACCCGTTTAAACAAGCCATTTTTAACCGCTACACTAAAGGGGTAACGATGCAGAGAAAAAGGAATTTTGCCTGCACGCGCCTCACGGATCAGTTCATTGAAAGGATTAAGCACCCCATTGTGTGTTGAGATCACACGGATTTTACCCCCCCAAATTAACAAAGCATTCACCGCATCCAAAACAGCGCGCACATCTTGATGAAACGCCGCCTCATCAATCACCACAATGCCCTGGAGTCCGCGAATATTTTCTGGACGGCTGGAGAGCGCTTCAATACGAAATCCCGAAGCAAACCGTACCCGATAAGCAGAGATATATTTTGTCGACCCATCTTCTTTTTGATCTGGAAATAAAAATTCCTCCACATCCCCACTGTGGCTGGTAATCGCTTTGGCAAAATGGCTCACATAGCCAATAAATTCACGCCCCTTTTCTTTGGTATCGCCAATGTAAAAAACATTATCCCCCCCTGCTTTAACAGTTGCCGCCGCAATCAGCGTATCATCTAGAGCCTCAGCAAAAGTAATGCCGGTCCGGCGCCCTTTTTCAACCAACTTTAAGGGGGATTTATCCTCAATCCATGCCCGTTGATGCGCCATTAAAACCCCTTCAGCTAAGGGATCTTTCTCTTTGAGACAAGCACTTGTCTGCCAAAGAGCAAAACCCAAACGATCATCAACCGCAGCATCTTTTAAAGGAGTTTGTTTAAAAGTCTCACGCCCCTCAGTCATGTTTTATCCCCAACACCTGCGCGCGAATAGCCCGTGCCGTCTCTTCTGAAAGCCCCGCTGCTGCTGCTGCCACCTCAACCGCTTTACTTGCCTTACTTGTAAAATCCTTCTCTAATCTTTGCCGTCTGGTGGTCGACAAATGTTCAGCAGCCAACACCCCTTTAAGCGCATTCGCCAACTCTTGGGCTGCCTTTGGCGAAAGGCTTTTCCCACTGCTTAACGTGGAAAAAATAAGCTCTTTAATCGCTGCAGCTGTTAACAAAGTAATATTATCAGAAGCTTTGGCATCAAAGCGCTGTGAAAGGCTTGCTGCTATTTCACGCGTTTGTTCCAAGCGCCGTGACATCACCGCGAGCCGCAAAGAATAACGATTAAAACTCGAAAAGGAGGGAATGGAAAAATTGAGACCTGTTTCTTTTTTTAAAGCCTTCAAAGCCGCTTTAAATTCATCATAAATGGCTTTTTGCGTCTTTTCACGCCCATTTAAAGCTTCAGCCGCCTCTGCAATAATTTGATCACAAGCTTGTGGCAATAAATCAATCGCCGTTAAGCGCCCACGCCCGACCTTGCGCATCCCTCACCTCGTCTTTTATTGATGAACGTTTGGGACGCTTAATCCCCTCAATGGAAAAGCTACGATCTAAATGACGCGCTCCCCGTTCTGTTAAAGCCGCAAGCAAAACAGATCCCACACATTTTAATGTAACAGCGCCTTGCTCTTCCATAAAAGCCAGTTCATTGTGCACAAAATCGCGATCACGCCGGATACCATAACTGTATAAAAGCCGCTCAATCATCGCACTCGATAATGTTTCGCTGCGCTCACAAGCAAGCCCTTTTAAAATAATCAACCGCGCTTCTTCACGAATGATTTTATCCATATCTGCTTTCATTTCTTGGCATTCTCCAATAAAAACTCTTGCAAGCGCTCACCTATGGCTGCCACCGGTTGCAACTGTGCAGAAAACGTATTGAGGCGCCCATTTAAGCGTTCTATATTCACTTCCAACCTTTGCATGGCATCACGATCAGGCAAAAAATCCATCTCCGTTTCTAACTTTTGCACACGCTCTTTAAGCACCATCATGTCTTTCAGCATTTCCTTCGTACCAGAAGAAAAATAAGCTTTTAAAACCCCAGAAATCGCAACAATGGATAACAACAACGAAAGCCAACCATTGGCCACACTAATATCCAAATTCACGCCCCCCTCCTTGACTTCATTAAAATGGCTTTGACAGCTGCTCGTCTGTGCTGTTCGCAGATCAATAAAGCAGCACGATCACGGCTCCAATAATGCACCACTTCGCGTGCATTCAAAGCGCGTTCGGGCAACAGAGAAGGGCGGGCACACACCATGCGAACAACAGGCGGCAATTCAACCGATAAAAACTGATAAGCAAAACTATCCCTTGGCTTGGGTATTGAGCAAGCGCACACGCTCAAGCCCAATGCCACCGCCAGTAGTTGGCAATACTGCATTGACCTCCTCCATTTTTGTAAGCTTTTCTCTTAAAGCAGAAATCACCACTTGTGCTTGAAGCTCTGCTCTTTGTGCGGCTTCTCTTTGTTGCTTCTGTTCAAGCTCTGCTTGTAGGGAAACCTTGGCAATTTCTAAGCACCAATACGCATCACGCGCTTTTTCTGCTTTTAAAATTTGCCCCTTCATCCAACCAAACAACGTGAAAAGGAAAAGCGCAAAAAAAAGCACCCCAAAAGACAGCTTTAAGGAAGGATTAAACATTCACCCTCTCCCCCTCCATAAATCATCATTGCCCCCATACTTGTTGCTCTTGAGGCGATTGAAGGGCTTGCTATTGGAAAAGTCCAAGGAACCAAAACCGCGATGCACCCCCAAATTCCCAACGATAATCGCCACCATGGAAGGAATAGAAATGGCTGCCATATCAACAAGGTGTGGCACCCCAAACAAACCACCCAAAATCAGCAAAAAAATAACCCCCCAAGCAAACCAAAAGGACCACCATAAATAACGTCGAGACCCCCGATACGATGGCTTCATGACGTCACCTCGCATGAAAGCCCTAAAAGCTTTTTTGCCCGATTAAGATACGTCAACCGCTGAACAAGACCATTTTTCCCCCCATTAATCGCTTTGGTAATCCTCACGACATCATCTTGATCAGCAAGCTTGTTCAAGCCTTTCCCCTGCCAAAACCACACAGCCGACCAAAGAGCGGCTGGAAACTGTTCCACCACTTCTGGAAAAGCCTCACAATCAACCGCTTGGCTCTCTACGGAGTGCCAAAACTTGGTAAAACGGCGATAATTATTACGCCCCGTTAATTGAATTAAACCACGACCTTTAAAGCGCACACCATCACCAGGGGTGACATTGCCTAAATCACGCCGTCCTTCATAAGCGCGCCCTGATCCATATTCACAAAGGGTAAAAAAGCCATCACTTTCATGGGCGCATTGGCTTAAAAAATGCGCAATACGCAAAGGTGTGGTGAGTGCTCCATAAGATAAAGCTTTAGGCAAGAAACGTGCCATCTCAACAATAATATAATCTTGGCGTGCATGATGCGCCAGTTTAGGCGCAAGTTGATGAAGAAAAGAAGCATCTATTGAAATCATAAAAAAACCACTCAATGAATAAAATTCATCTGCAGTTTATGAAATCTCACGCCCCCCATATAAGCCTGACACTGTCAGTCAAAACTCTCAATACTCATAAAACTCTGGAAATAATAAACCTTGTGGCTCTTTTGAAGAAATTCTCTTCTTCAAGCGATAGGCTGTACGCACATGCATACCAGAAACAGCCGCCGCATCATCTACCGACCAGCCTTTTTGCAGCGCTTGCATCATTTTTTGCCGCCGTTCAGCATCTCTACCAAGGGGGATAAGAAGGCGCACACCCGAACCATTAAAACAAAAATGGTTGATCAATTGCTGCGCCTCTTCAAACCCAACAATTTCAATCAACCAATCCGCATTCTCAAGACGCCCAGGGATATAAACCTCTCGTCCGCCAAAAGCACGCATCATATTCCATGCCGCCTCACTGCCCGCAACATCGGCTATTTCACGCAATAAGGCAGGAAAATCGCTATAGATTTCCTCGTGCATGCATGCTTACCCCTCGCTTTTAACACCTTTTCGGATTTTCCGCCCCCAAACATTCATAACGTGCATAAAATCGCCCCCACTCATCTCGCTCAAAGCTTTACCACTTAACGCCATAACACTTTGATGAAACGCTTCCCCATCAAACACAACATCGGGATTCAAACGTTTCCATTGGGCACGCAAAATCAAATATCCTGGCATCTTTTGCCAAGAATCTTGAATCTTTTTCCCTTTCCAGTCAACCCCACCCTCACGCTGCAACCAGCTTTTCAACGCCTCAATGGCTTTTCCCGCGTCGTCACTATCGCGTAAAAAACGAATATGATCAATCCCTGTCTGTCTTTTGACAAAGCGAACTAAGGCTTGATCTGAACGGTCTCGAATGATGCCAAGATTCCACCCTGCAATCCATAAAGCTTGAAGCTTTTTGGCATATTTGCCCTCTAAAACTTGTCTCTTCGGCTTAAAGCCCCAAGCCTGCATTTCATCCATCACCAAACGCTTCTCTAAAACACTCAAATCTTTTGCCGAATATTTTCCTGTCAGGCGATAAAGCATCGCCCGATAGGTTTCATCATCAAGTGCTAAAGCACGCCTTCCCATATGAAGTGCCGCTAAAGACATGGTTTCCCTCACGTCTTCGCCATATCAAGAGTCACCGCACGCCAAGGGCTTTCTAATGTGTCTCGTTCATAAAAACGCACATATTCCTTAGAGGTCGTCACACGAATGGCTTCACGGATCGCCCGCATCGCTTCCCTCCAACGGGGATCACTAATATCCAAGCGCAACAGCATAAAAATTTCACCCCGATTCACCTTGCCTTCTTTATCCGTATTAAAAGCACGCGTAATAATCGCACGGATTTCAGGGCGCGCATCCGCAGACCATTCATTCAAACACTCATCAAGAAGGCTTTTGGCAATTTGCAATTGCGGACCAAAATCAAAGCTTTCTTGTACCTGCACCTTAATACGCTGCAAACCATCAAAACTTGTGTAAGTACAATTGCCCTTTTTACCACGCCGCGCTACACCATATTCTTGCGCAAGCAAATTATCAAAATCACTCAAATCCGCAATCGTATGGCTGTTAAAACGCGCAATCCGTGCTGACAATTCTTTGGCATACCCCATAACCTTCCGCACCGTCTCATCTTCCAGCAAATCCGCAGGGCGGATCATATCCACCGGCACCAAAGCGCCTTTCGCATCCTTCATATAACGCGTGCCATCAAGTTCAATCTGTTTATTCATCGCAGAACTCCTCCTTCTTTTCTTGAAAACGACGAAACGGCAAAACAACACCCGATAAAGGGTCGTATCCCGCTTTCAATTGCCAACGACACCGCATAAGCTCATGACCTAAAATGTGGTTATAGCCTGCTAAGCGCCGTAAATACGCATTCAATTCTCGAACATCTTGTCCATGCAAAAAAATCCCATCTGTTTCATATTTCAAAAAGCCAGAGCGCAGAGCAATCAAGCAATCTCTCACCATATAAGGGTTCCGTTCCATTATTTATCTCCTCCAAAATCCATATAAATCACACGATTGCTCTTATCTGTATCCGCATGAGAACCTTCACACTCAGATAAAACTTCTGAAACTTCTTGTTCCAAAACCGCATCTGCTTCCCCCAAACGGTGAACACTCAACTCCAATTCAAGCGATAAAGCCAAATCAACACACAATTTAAGTTCTGCTGCAATATCCAAACCGCATTGATAATCATCATAAAGACCAACAAGCGTATCGGATAATTCCTTAGGGCTTAAGCTCATCATGCCAATTCCTCCACATTGCGGTTTTTCCATGCGGCTTTGACATGTTTCAAGGTCACCTCACTCCCATCTCCAAGAGCTGCCATGCGCGCCAACATCATGGTTTTATCAATCTGCCGTAAAGCCCCAGCTTTCAAACCAATACCGGTCAAAAACTTTATCGCCCCAGCATCTTCAATCCCCCAATCGTGAATGCGCGCCGCAATATCCTCACTATAAGGTTTGCGCCGCTTCAAATGCATCGCCAAACGGCTTTTAATTTGCGCATAAGAAGGACCATTTTGACGATGCACGAGACGTCCCGAAATCTCATCATTGCCAACCAAAGCAAGCCCTGTGCCATTGATATCAACAAAGTGACGCAACTGATTAATCGCCTCATCCGTTAAATTTTGCGCCTCATCAACGATCAACAATGTTCCACCCCCCACACGCTCTAATCTCTTGCCAATAGCACGGGTTAAGCGGGTAGGATTATATTCCACCACTTCTAATTCTGCTGCCATATCATTCAAAATGCCATGAACACTGCGCGTATGCGGGCTTGCTGTGACCAGATAAACATGCGGGCGGGTCGCGCGGTAATAGCGGCAAGTTTCCGTTTTGCCACTGCCCGCATCAAGGGTAATCATCACCATATCCCCCGTACTTTGCGCCAGTGTTAGCGTATCAATGATTTCACAAGCTATACGGTTCTTTTGAAATGCAGGCTTTTCAGGAATCATCTCCAAAAGCCCTGCCGTTTCTTTTAACGCTTCAACCCATTGTTGAACTTTGGCATTTTGCTTGCCCAATTGCCCCGCATAACTACCCGCATACCACTGCGAAAAGGTGCCATCCGGCATACCTATGCGCCGCGCCACTTCCGCCTTAGTCCAGCCATTCGTCCGTGCCAGAGCAATCACTGAATCCACAAGCGTGTTCCATAAAGCAATATCATCACTATTGCGGTTTTGTGCTGTCCCATCGGGCTGTTTTTTTGGTCTCTCCCAAGGATTTTTATCAACGGTTGCATTTATCGCGTACTTCATATATATTCCCCTCTCGTATTGATTTAGACAATCGATAAGGGGAAAGGCTAGGGCCTTGCCCCTTATCTTTTATCTTCAATGAACATTTAAAGCCGTACGCGATACAAAACCGGCTAACCTTACAAATCCCCCTCTCTTTCTCACACATCGGGGAACTTGCTAACTTCACGGCTCCGCGCTCAAATCAAGGCAAAGACACCTGAAAACTTAATTGTATTGATTTAAAATATTGAAATGGATTAAGACTTCTCCTCCCCCCTTTCTTTGTTAACGCTTCAAGCTGGTACGCGATACAAAACCAGCCCCCCTTATAGGCACTCTTGTAAGTCCCCCCCCTTCCTTTCCTATCTTCTAGGAAACTTGATCACTTCATGTACCTCATCAGAGACAGAAAGGCGTCTTAAAGCTTGGTGCAAATGTTGACTAAATTCTCGGGAATCCAAAGCCTCATCATCCCCTAAAACCGCATCAGGGGCTTTTAAAGCCAGACTCCCCGCATTCTTTGGCATCAAGCGGCTTACCTTTGGGGAAACAGAACGCTTGGATTTTGCATCATCCCCCCTCCTTGCAACTTTTGCATAAACATCCGCCAATTGATCCGGCGCAAGTTTTGCTGCCAACTGCTTTTCTGCTTTAACTGCCTTCACATATTCTTTACGCAAACGCCCATTCAAACGCGCTGCCTGCTGGTCATAAAAACCCACATCCGCAAGGCAAGGCGCCAAACAAAGCAACTGATTATTCAAATCATAAACCCGCAAATCTTGATGCAAATGATCAGGGTCAAAGCGCACAATCACCTTTTCTCCCGCATAGCTATTCAACGCCCGCGCCCAATAGCGATTGCCATAAAAATGAATCTCACCCGTCCCCTTTTGCGTACGCAATGCTTCTGAGGTCAAAAGCCATAAAGCCCTCTGTGCCGCGGTTGCTTGCCGAACAATCGTCCCTTCTGCCTTTAAACTTTCTGCAAAAGTCTCATCAAAACTGCGCCCCGCACATGTCAGCGCCTTACGTCCTGCTTGCGCATTATGCGCCACAATCTGCGCCCCAACATGGGCTTTGAATTCTTCCAATTCCATCGCCCGCTTACCATAATCTTCCGGTTTCGCATCGGGCTTATTACCCGTATAAGCCCCCGCACATAACGGATGTTTAGAAATCGCTTCTGCCAAATCACGCCATGCCCGCTCAATCGGCTTTGACTGCCCGCTATAAGGTGTGGTCCATTGTAATTGAATACCCAAACTGGTCAAAAGACCCTGCGGTTCATCCGCCTTAATCTTAAAACGAAAGCGGTTTTGCACGCCCCCAGAAATCCATTTGCTGGTAAAAGCACGCCCATTATCCAAAGTCATACGCTCCGGTATGCCATAAGCCTCCACCATATCCCCAATCACCAAACGCACGATTTCCCAAGTCTCAGCATCTGATAAGCGCCACGATAAAATCTTACCCGAATAAAGATCTTGAATGGCAATCAAATAAAGCCGTACAGGCTTCGAGCCCCAAGGAACATTCACAAAAACATCCAACTTATGCCCGTCCATATTCACCGCTTCCATTGCATGCAGTGCACGCCGATCACGCCGTTGGGCGGGATAAAGCTTTTTTGCCATCTCCTCGCCCTCACGCGCTAATGCTACAACCGCCTTGGAAACTTGCGCCTTAAAACGACGGCGTAACGCCCGCTCTGAAGGGATCGGCGCCCAACCTTTCTCACGCGCAACCCCAACCATCCGCCGATAACATGCCGAAAATGCAGGGCGAGAAGGGCGTAAATAATCCGAACATAAAACCTCAAAAGCCTCTTCATGACAGGGAGCAAACGGCGAAGCAGTCTCCTCACCATAACAAGGCGCCAGCGCTGCCAACCAATCACACCGCGCGACCCCTTCAACCATCTGCCGCCAATTAAAAAGCGACATCCGGCTAACCCCAAACTGAACCGCGCACAAACTTGCTGCATCATGCACCCCCATACCGGCATGGAGTAAATCTTCCCAAAAACAAAGCGCCTTCAAACGTTGTTCACAACGGCTTTTATGCGCCTTTGAAAGCCCTTCATAACGCGCCCAAAGCGCTTCTTTTTGTCTCGTCTGCTCTGCCTTTTGCAAAACATCAACACCACCCGCCCGCAACAACAACGCCGCCCGCGCCCCCTCCGGCAATAAAGAGATATGATACTCCCAAACCGGCTTGGTCTTACCTACTGTTTGACGAAACAATTGTGTATTCAAACGCCATTTCTTAAGCGCAAGATTATTGAGACTAATTTTTGTCTGCGGCAATCCTGGCAAAGCCGCTTCAGCCAACTCAGCAATACTAAACCATTCCTTCATGGCTGCCCCCGTCTAATACGCACCGGAACCGCACGCATCGCTTTTAATTGTGCGGCAATCTCACGCTGTTCCTGCTGCAATCTTGCAATCTCTGCCAATCGCGCTTCATCCCCTTGCAACAACAGCAAACCATCCTCACTCACCACCTCATCCCAAAGCCAAAAGGCACCCGTCGCCCGTACAAAAGCTTTAAAACGCGGCAGGGAAATATCCACCTGCTTACTTTCCGCAACATAAGCATCCAAACTCGCCTTACTCAAACAACCAATGCCTAAATAATGCGCCATACGCTCTGCAATCTCACTGCGCTCATAGCGACATTCTCGCAAAGCCCGCGCCATAGCCCGCTTAATGCGAGAGCGAAACCGCTCTAAATCAATCTGCGCAACAGGTTCACGACAGGGGAAAACCGGACGTTGAAAAAAATCAAGTTGATGGGAACCACGCGTCTTCATGCCTGCTCCTCCCCCGATTGCTTATTCAAATAATCACAAAATCGCGCCCGTGTCTGTGCATCCGCTCTCTGCCATATTCCTAACAATTGGCTAAAAACCCGTTCTTGTTCATTAACTTTCGGGGGTATATTAATCCCATTGACCAAATCAACAGCCCGCCGTAAATCCCCCTCAACCTGTTGCAAAGCAATCGCCACCCGCCGTTGCGCAACCGGCTCCATCTTCGCCAACTTCAACAACTGCGCTTGATTATCCGCCAAAGCAGTCCCCCGCAAAACAGACCGCAACTCCGGCTGTAAATGCCGTGCAATGCTGTTGAGACGTTTCACCGACTCCTTCGATAAACCAATCCTATCGGCAACATGTTTGGCAAAGTGCAAACTTTGCATTTTGCCATTTAAGTCACCATCATTTGGCAAAGGGTAAACTTTACCCTTTGCCACTTTGTCCCCTTCACCCCCAGTTTCATGGTGCTCTACAGAACCGTCATTTGGCAAAGGGTCAACTTGACCCTTTGCCACTTTCTCTCCTTCACCCCCAGTTTCATGGTGCTCTACAGAACTATCTTTTGGCAAAGGGACAACTTGTCCTTTTGCCACTTTGTCCTTTGTATATTGATTACCATGGTCACCACCACGTTGAATCTCCCCGTACTTCTTTTCCCACAATTCGCGGTACGTCTGCACAAACAAAGCGCGGTCAATCACTGACAATTCATTGCGAAACAAATTTTCCGCAACCTCTAAAAGCGCAGCATTTTCTTTATCGGCTTGCACCACAACCGCTTCAATAGCGCTATACCCTAAAAGCTCAGCCGCCCGTAATCGATGCGCCCCCGCAATCAACGTATAATGCCCCTCTTTCGCATTGGGCGTATGGCGCACGGTAATCGGATTCATCAACCCTTCTCGTGCCATTGATTGGGCAAGCGCCTTGGCATGCTCATCATCAACAGGGCGTATACGCTCCGGTACAACAATCAAATCTAACGCAATCTCTTGAAACCGTGCCATTATCCAACCGCCTTATCCATTTCTCGTAAAAACAAATCCATTGCACGCCCAGCCCACCTTCGATAGGCTTTAGCAAATACAGGCTCTTCCAAACGCCGATTAATGACTTGCAAAGCAAGGAAAATAGCAGTTTGCTTGCGTGTTTGCATGGCAACAATACGCCGCCGCGGAACCTCAAACTGATAATGCAAAATATGAATAGCAATCTGTCGTGCTAATACCGCATCAAACAAGCCATGCGGAGGGTCAATAATATACCGGATTGGCAAATGCCGAAATCCACCACTCACCGCTTTTAAAGAACAGGAAAGCATCATTTGTAACCGTTCAGCTTCCGAATACGGATTAAAAATTTCTCTTTTAGCCTTTGGGGTCCATAAATTATAAGCCGCAACCATAACCACCCCCGATAAAGAAAATTTGACCACCTAACCTTAAAAAACAACCCATCCAATCGGCTGCTTGATGCGGCAACAGTGTGCAATTTCTCTTGCCTATTTTGTATTGATCTTTAGACATTGATAAACCTTTTTATCTTATGGTATCTAAATACATGGCAAATGCGCTAACACGCAGAGCCTAAAGCTTAAGCAGCATTACCGCGTGATAGGGAAGAAACAACACAATCCGTATTGGCATGTTTTGCTGCTTTAAAAATGCGACGGCGACTTTTAGGGTAGCGGTCGCTAAAAACCTGCTCGACGGGCAAACCGATAAAATCGGCAATGGCGCGTTCGGCTTTCTCGTTAGACCGTGTCCAAATGTGTTGAACACTGGATGATGAGAGTTGATAAGCTTTTGCGAGCTCCGCCAAGGTCATATTACGGCGGCGTAGCTCAGCTAAAATACTATGGCGATCCCATACTTGAATGCATGTTTGTGTGATTGTCATAAACTTTCGCTCCTGCTTCAAACGGATGCTCCCACATCCGTTTTTTGTGGGGTTAATTGTAAAATATCTGCCCTCTATATCGGGCGGTAATTAGATGTATAATGCCAAATTCGGCTTTTGTAAATACCGAAAATGGATTTGGAGTGATTTTTTTGGCACGACCTGAAAAAGAACCACAAACAGAACTCGCAAAACGATTGCGTGAAATACGGCACACCCTTGGTTTCACAGAACGCAAACAATTTGCTAAACATTTTGAAATCCCCGAAACGACTATGCGTAATTATGAAACGGGTTTGCAAGAACCCCCTGCATCTATAATGCGAATATATAAAGATCGCTGTGGAATATCCTTAGACTGGCTCGTCACTGGAGAAGGTGAAATGTTTAGTGACATGGCAAAAGCAAAAGCAGCGGGTTTTAAAGCACCTACCATTCCTAATGGTCTCATGAAAAAACTTGGTCGCATAGCTTATACAACCTATCGCGATGAAAATATAAAACTCCCCCCCGAAGATATAGCGGAACTCGCGGCGGAACTTTATAAAAAACTGCAAGAGCTGGTTCAAAACATCAACGACACAGAAGAAGTCGAAGCAAGTTTCCCTCTTCTTAAGATTCATTTAAAGCGCCAAATAGAAGCTGAAAGAGCACATCTAGAAACTACACAAGATACGGCTTAATGCTTCTTTAAAATGAAAAATCGATATGAAAATCTTTTTACATTAGAAAAGTTATGTAACAATTTGATTTATAAATATAAATTACCTCTAAAAATAGATAATCACCTATAGGTGAAAATCTTTTTTGCTTTTTTGGTTATTTTTGGCTGATTTTGCAATGTGCTTCACACTTTATCGGATTTTTTTCAAAGGGTCTTCAAAGGCGGTTTTCTGGGCTTTCACAGACTTTTTAAAAATCTTCAAAGTATTTTCAAAGACCTTTCAAAGCCTTTTCTCATTTTTACGCTCAAATTCCGATTTTCGCTCTTTTTTACCATTTTTTGCAATTTTAGGTGTCAAAATTCATTTTGACAAAACACGCATTTAATACTAAATTTTATACATAAAAACAATAAATTATCACGTATTCCTATCTAATCCCACCTAATCCCACTTAGTACAAAACCTAGTGTCAAACTACAACGATAAAAGTGCTGTGGCGGAGGGGGTGGGATTCGAACCCACGGTACAGTCTCCTGCACGCCGGTTTTCAAGACCGGTGCCTTAAACCGCTCGGCCACCCCTCCAAACTGGATATGCTTTCTGACAAATTTCTTGCAAAAGGTCAATCATTTTAATGCGCATTCTAAAGCGTTTTTTGTAAAATTATTTAAGTTTCAGGCAAAATAATTCCTCATAAGTCAATTCTTTGAGTGTGTTACCTAATTTTTAGTTTTAAACATAAAAATCTTTTCTGAAAAAAACGATATTTATCATTTCAGTTTCCTGTCAAAAGTTTTTCACAAAGTAATTTTTTAAACACTTACACTATTTGAACAAAATTTACGCAAGATGTATGTAGTTTGACACTAGGTTTTGTACTAAGTGGGATTAGATAGGAATACGTGATAATTTGTTGTTTTTATGTATAAAATTTAGCATTAAATGCGTGTTTTGTCAAAATAGATTTTGACACCTGAAATTGCAAAAAAGTGACAAAAAGAGTGAAAATCGGAATTTGAGCGTAAAAATGAGAAAAGGCTTTGAAGATTTTTAAAAAGTCTGTGAAAGCCCAGAAAACCGCCTTTGAAGACCCTTTGAAAAAAATCAATCCAAAAGTTCAATTGACTCTAAAATCAGCCAAAAAAGCAAAAAAGATACGCGCCATATGGCGCATTTCTATTTTTTACAGATAAAATGTTTTAAAAACAAATCTTTATTAAAATTTCTTAATGTAAATAGAAACGCGCCTTCATTTTTCATTTTAGAGGAGCATTAAGCCGTATCTTGTGTAGCTTTGGAGTGTTCTTTTTCAGCTTCGATTTGGCGCTTTAAATGCAATTTTAGAAGAGGCAAGGTAAGCTCGACTTCTTCCGTGTCATTGATGTTTTGAACAAACTCTTGCAGTTTTTTATAAAGTTCCGCCGCGAGTTCCGCTATATCTTCGGGGGGGAGTTTTATATTTTCATCGCGATAGGTTGTATAAGCTATGCGACCAAGTTTTTTCATCAGTCCAGTAGGAATGGTAGGTGCTTTAAAACCAGCTGCTTTCGCTTTTGCCATGTCAGCAAACATTTCGCCTTCTCCAGTGAGAAGCCAATTCACGTCTATACCACAAATATTTTTGTAAATTGCTAACATTGATGAAGGCGGTTCACGTAGGCCAGTTTCATAATTATACATAGTACTTTCTGGTACTGTAAGGTGATCAGCAAACTGTTTGCGCTGCGTAAAACCAAGAGCAAGACGTACTTCACGTAATCGTTTTGCTAGCTCTGTTTTTGGTTCTTTTTCAGATTTTGCCAAAAAAAATCACTCCTGATTTACATTTAGGGTTGACAAATTTATAAATGTAAATCATAACTATTATTACCGCCCGATATAGAGGGCAGATATTTTACAATTAACCCGACAAAAGACGGATTGTTGGAGTATCCGTTTTAAGCAGGAGCGAAAGTTTATGACTATCACACAAACATGGGATCGCCATAGTATTTTAGCTGAGCTACGCCGCCGGAACATGACTTTGGCGGAGCTCGCGAAAGCGTATCAAATACCCTCATCCAGTGTCAAAAACATTTGGACGCGGTCTAACGAGAAAGCCGAGCGTGCGATTGCAGACTTTATTGGCTTGCCCGTTGAGCAGGTTTTTGCCGACCGTTATCCTAAGAGTCGCAGTCGTATTTTCAAAGCAGCAAAACACGCCAATACGGATTCTGTTGTTTCTTCCCTATCACGCGGTAATGCTGCTTGAGCTTTAGGCTCTGCGTGTTAGCGCATTTGCCATGTATTTAGATACCATAAGATAAAAAGGTTTATCAATGTCTAAAGATCAATACAAAATAGACAAGAAAGATTGCACACTGTTGCCTCATCAAGCAGCCGATTGGATGGGTTGTTTTTTAAGGTTAGGTGGTCAAGTTTTCTTTATCGGGGGTGGTTATGGTTGCGGCTTATAATTTATGGACCCCAGATGTCAGACGCGATATCGTTAATCCGTATTCGGAAGTTGAACGATTACAAATTATGCTTTCCTGTTCTTTTAATACAAGACATTTTAATAAAAGCACCCTTTCTCATAAAAGTGCACTTTTAGAACCCCAAACATCATTCATTTCAAAGCCTTCAACATGAAACTCTTTATGAATTACACTTTTCCACTTAAAAAAATAGGCTTTTCCTCCTCTTCACACGAGTTCCGCAGCATGTCTATTCGTGAATTTATCCATAAAGTTAAGAAAAGTGCATTTTTAGATAATAGACAGATAACGATATCTAAAAAGATAATAATAAAAAGCTCCTTCTTTACATCCTTGACCTATTGATACCCCTCTATTCTTTCAATTAACGCGCTTATTACACCATCTATAAAGCTTCATTGACACTTCCTTATACCATTTTAGGTAACCAAATTGAGAAAGTTCATCCTCTCATACCAATCTCATCTCCCTGAAAGAAAATAAAACGATGGGAAAACTATTAAAAGCAGCATAATGGAAATAAATTTTTAAGAGCAAAATGCTACTATCAATCTTAAGATAATCCTGTGAAAGCAGGACCTATTTATTCTATTTTCTTTTAATAAACAACGCTATTTTTATAGTATTTCATTAATTCGCAAGATCATTAAAACTTATAAAATTGTAATATATTTAATTAACTTTTATATATATTTAATCTATAATAAAAGTATACTATTATCATATAAATAAAATTAATGCTTATTATTTTTTGTAGTTAAAAAATATTCTATCGTGCACAGCAGCTGTAAAAACTTTACGCTTTTCCACCTATCATGCAGAAACTAAATCCCTGGAAATTTTTAGTACAAAAGTATATCCAACAGAACTTATGAAATATTTCACGCAAAAGGTGATAAAAAAAATCATCGACGAATATTTAATCATAACGAGAGAATAGATATATAAACGGCTTTCTCTAAAAATACTTCTACAGCTGCCAAAACTGAAGGAATGCACAGGGCAATCAAATGACTAAAGAGCATTATTATTTATAAAATATAAGGCAACTGATTGATTTATAAATGATCTTAACTGTTTCCCTGTTGGAGAGGCATCCCCACTACCGTAAGAAATTTTCTCATTTCCCCCCTGTTCCACGTTGAATCAATAAAACCTCTGTCTCTTGCACCTTACAAGCAGGTGAACCATGTGAAGAAACCATAAAAACAACCTTTTTATGAACCATCTCAAGTGCCAAAAGCTGTCACGACATTGAAAGCTGGCAAAGTGTGTGATGGACTTGCTGTTTTATCAAGCGTAAAGAAGCCGGCTTTCTCCTTCACAAGCATAAAGATGATGGGGCTCACAAACTTTATCATCATATCATTCACGAGCGCCGTCATGAAATGAGTTGTGTTGCCTTAGGAAAATAAGCTTAGGGGACTAAAAAAGATCTCTTTGCCCCCCCCCTTCATCTCTTCTTCTTCGTTATAGCAGATCTTCTCCTAGAACAGAGAAAATAGACTGAGATTTTTTCTGAGTACCGAAAACAATCCATCTCAATGCTATAGAGCTTTTATAATGATTACCCTGAAGTGCCAATTTTTAAATAGCGTGTTTTAAATAGCTCCATTGTGGTTTTAGCATAAGCTTATCAAGCTAGATTTTGGGATCTATTGTTTCATTGCTTTTTATGATCATAAAAAAAAACTTTTCTGAAGCAAAACTTTAAATCATAGAGAACACCACAATTATAATTTGTTTTGTTATTTACAATAAAAACATAATAATATAAAAGCTGATTGGGTACTTGCGCCATCAGGGGAATGAAGTAAGCATCAAAGCATACCAAATACTAAAGGCATATCTATGTGTAAGAAATATATTTATAAGAAGAATCTTTTGTTATGTACAATTGCTGGAACTTTCATTTTTTCTCATTTCGGTTCAACTTATGCAAATACACAACCTCCTGAAATTATTGATGAGTTCAAGCTGGAGAACGGAGAGGAAAAGACTCTTAAGAATGTTTTTATCCGCAATGGATTAAGCGCAGTGTACGCCTCTAAAAAAGCAATTGCTACAATTACGAACTCAACAATACATTCAGCTTCGTTTGCCTTTGCTGTATCACAAGGGGGACGTATTAATGCTAAAGAAGTTAAAGCCAATGCCTTGTATACTGGTCTATCAATTTCAAACGGTATCATTAACATTGAAGATTCGTTTATAGAAACCAAAAGAAAATCCGGTATTGTTTTTCATAGCATTTTAGATGCTTTTGTAAAAGATGGAGAAGAAGTTATCAATAAGGCAATTCTTACCAATACAAAACTTCTTGTGAGAGATGGTGTCGGTATTTTAGGACCTTCATCTTCAAAGTCTGTTGCCGAAGTTCAACTTAGGAATTCAGAAGTTCGTGCTGATGTATTACTACAAAATAATGTAAAAAAGAAAACAGATTCAGATCCTCATCCTGTGACTTTTGTCTTAACTGCCGATAATTCCATTATGGAAGGAAGAGCAAGAACCTTAGCAGTCAATACGACTATTTTTAATTTAACCAACAAGAGCAAATGGTATTTAAATGTAAGTCAATACGACATAAATCGTGATTTTAGTACATTTAATTATGCTCTCCACGACATTAAACAACGCGCACTATCTACCGTTTCAGTCCTGAACCTTAATAATAGCTCTATTGTGTTTAATGCGCCCCATACGCTGGCAAAGGGTCAATATCAAACCTTGAGTGTAGGACAAACCCTTGAGGTTCCTCATTCACAAGAAAATAGAGACTCCGCTAAAGAAACTGTTTACAATGCAACAGGCAATGCAAGGATTTATTTCAATACAGAATGGAGTGATGGTCTGACAAAAGCACAGCAAAAAACGGACCGCCTTCTTGTTCATGGAGATGTCTCAGGTACCACAACAATTCATTTCAATAGTCTTTCAAAAGGTGAACCGTCACAGGCAGAGTCTTCTATTCCGGCGAATATGCGTGGTCTCTCACTCATACAAGTATCTGGACAAGCAGATAAAAATTCCTTCAAACTAGCAAATGGCTATGTCACAATGGGCGGTTTGCCCTATAAATATGTTTTAAATGCCTATGGGCCAGCATCAAGTCTTGGAAAAGCAGAGAGCGAACAAAGCCATTTAGGGGAAGTATCTCAACAATCAAAAGACAAGAGCGCAAAAACTGACACAACTCCCGTTGTATTAGGGGGAATGATTTTAGGAGTTGAGAATAATATAAAAGGTGAATCAACATCAAATTCTGGACAAGCAGACAGCGAACAAAACCATTTGAGAAAAAATCAGAATTTCTGGGATTTCCGCTTGCAAAGTGCAACGCTCGATGATGAAGGAAAGATCAAGGCTCTCGTTCCTCAAGTAGCAAGCTATTTGGTCATGCCTAACGCTCTATTCTCAGCTGGATTGGCTGATGTAAACAATCAAAATACGTTACTGAATACGATGCAAGAAACAGGCTTTGAGACAAAGGATCATAAAAACAAAGGAATCTTCTTCTCGACTTACGGCAACAAGATGACATTATCCTCTCACCGTACGCCATTACAATATGGCTATGGTGCCGATATTCACTATGCTGCTTTACAAGCAGGCTTTACATTGGTCGCTCTAGAAGATCAAAATGCGACCACCAACTTTGGTCTTTTAGGAACATATGGGAAATTGGCTTTCACCCCAAAAGATATGGAAGGTGCTGACAAGAGTACACTCAATAAGTGGTCACTGACTGCATATAGTGACCTGCATCATCATAATGGGACATATGTCCATGCCCTCTTCTCTTATGGAATGCTCAAGGGAAATATCACCACAGCTCTCATAGGAAAGACAGTAGAATTGACGAACGCTGATACATTCAGTGCATCGGCAACCATTGGACAAAAATTCGAAACCAGTACGAAAGGATTGACCTTTGAACCACAAGCACAAGTTGTTTATCAACGTCTTATGCTTGGCACACTCTCAGATATTGATGGCTTTGATGTGGATATGGGCAATCCTCATCAATGGTTGGTTCGTATTGGAGGACGTTTAATGCAAACAACAGTTCCCACTGAAAACGGCGGTATTCTTTCTTTCTATGGGAAGTTGAATATTGTTAAAGCTTTTTCCAATAATAGCACTATACAGATTGGTGAATCATTCCGTCTTGATTCTATGGGCGCAGCCATTGAAGGTGGATTTGGTGTGAATGCACAATTATCACAAAATATTACCCTTCATGCTGATGTTCATTATCAACAGAAAATTCAAAAAACGGGTATATCTGGAACAAGCTTTTCAGGTGGAATACGCTATCAGTTTTAAGAACAAGCAAAAAACAACTTATAGTCTTATTTAATTTAATAAAAAAGGCAGCACAATATGCTGCCTTTTTTGCAGTCTTTTGGCAAGATCCATCAATAACGATTCTGTCTATACGCCTTTCTTGAAAGGATTAATTTCATTCAAACGAAATACAACACAATCCTTTATCCCCAATGACTGGTTGAATTCTCAAAAGAGCGGTCTTTTTGATTTATAAAAATCAAATGAATTTAATAAACAGTGTTGTATATCGATGGAAAACACACAATATTTTAGCTTTTTTATATCCAAAAATTCACCGTGAATAATTCTATATGCAAAAAAATTGACTGAAAGCTTTTTATAAGCAGACAATAAATTCTCTTCAAAACTTTGTAGCGTTTTTAAACAGCTTTAAGCAATAAACATCCTTGTAAAATATTCGCTTCTTAGCACTTTAAAACAAAAATATTTATAGATTGCGCTTTCTATTTTAAAAAACGCTTCTAAGATCAACTTTTAAACGATAAACAACAAAACTTAATATTTGTTTTGTTATTTACAATAAAAACATAATGATATAAAAGCTGATTGGGTACTTGCGCCATCAGGGGAATGAAGTAAGCATCAAAGCATACCAAATACTAAAGGCATCTCTATGTGTAAGAAATATATTTATAAGAAAAATTTTTTGTTATGTACAATTGCTGGAACTTTCATTTTTTCTCATTTTTCTCCAACTTATGCAAATAAACAACCTCCTGAGATTCCTACGGTTCAAGTAGCTAATGGAGAAGAGAAGAACCTTAATAACATTTTTGTTCGTGGTAAGTATGATGCCATAGTTGCTAAAAAAGGTCATGTTACCATTACAAACTCAATCATGCATTCAGGCTTTACTTTGCTTTCTGCAACGTCAGGGGGTCAAATTAATGCTAAAGGAATTGTGGGAAGAGCAGAAGAGCGTGGTTTATCACTCACAAACGGCACAATCCATGTTGAAGATTCAACCATCAACGTCATAGGGCACAGTAAAATCTATGGGATCAATTTTGGTTATATTCTAAGCTCCACAATAAAAGAAGGAGAAGAAGTTGTAAACAAAGCCATTCTTAACAATACAAAACTTCTTGTAAAGGATGGTGTCGGTATTTTCGGACCTTATTATTCCAAAGCTGTTGCGAATGCGGTTTACCTTAAAAACTCAGAAATTCGTTCTGATATGTTATTAAAAAACGAAGGCACACCCTTCACTGAGGTTCAACCTACTACTTTTACATTAGACGCTGATAATTCGATTATGGAAGGAAGAGCCAAAACGCTTCCTCAAAATACAACAGTTTTCACTCTAAATAATAACAGCAAGTGGCATTTAAAAATTAGTCTATTTGAGTTGGAAAATAGTTTTAGTCTATTTGATTACGAGCTTCTTGATCTTAAGCAGCGTGCACAATCAGTTGTTTCAGTCCTAAACCTTAATAATAGCTCTATCATATTTGATGCCCCGCATGATTTAGTGGAAAATCATTATCAAACCCTACATGTAGGAAGGCATCCACAAAAAACAGAGCAAAACAGAAATTCCGATGCAGCAACAGTTTACAATGCAACGGGCAACGCAAGGATTTACGTTAATACTCAATGGAGTAACGGTCTTCCAAAAGAGCAACAAAAAACTGACCGTGTTCTCGTTCGCGGGAATGTCTCGGGCACCACAACGATCTATTTCAACAATCTTTCAAAGCACGCAGAATCATTCGATAATGAAAAAGCAAAAGATTCAATTCCTTTGAATGGACGTGGGCTCTCACTTATTCAAGTTTCTGGGCAAGCCAATGAAGATTCTTTCAAACTTGCCCATGGTTACACCACAATGGGAGGCTTACCTTATAAATATATACTCAATAGCTATGGACCAACATCCCGCTTTGGGAAAGCGGATAGAACACAAAGTCATTTAAGGGAAACATCACAAGAATCAAAAGAAAAAGATGTGCAAAATACCGATGCATCATCCCTTGGGAAAGAAAACAACGGACACGCTCCCTTGGAAGAAAATGAGAATTTCTGGGATTTCCGCTTGCAAAGTGCAACGCTCGATGAAGAAGGAAAAATCAAAGCTCTTGTTCCTCAAGTTGCAAGCTATTTGGTTATGTCTAACGCACTCTTTTCTTCTGGATTGGCGGATGTAAGTAATCAAAATACACTGTTAGATAATATGCACTCAACAGTTTTTGGATTAGAAGGTCATAAAAAGAAAGGGATCTTCTTATCGACTTATGGCAACAAAGTGACGTTATCTTCCAACCGTCGTCCATTGGAATATGGTTATGGTGCGGATGTTTGCTATGCTGCTTTACAAGCAGGCATGACATTAGCAACGCTAGAAAATCAAAACATTACCACGAATTTCGGTCTTTTAGGCACCTATGGAAAGCTCGCTTTTACGCCAAAGGATATGGAAGGTTCTGACAAAAGCACGCTGGATAAATGGTCCTTTACGGCCTATGGAAACCTTCACCATGACAATGGTTTTTATGCTAATGCACTTTTCTCATATGGCATTTTAAACGGACATATTACAACAGCTCTTATCGGCAACACCACAGAGTTTAAAAATACGGATACATTAAATATATCAGCAACCGTTGGACAAAAGCTAGCGACCGGTGTTGAAGGATTGGCCTTTGAACCGCAGGCACAACTTATTTATCAACATGTTGCATTTGGCACACTTTCGGATATCGATGGCTTCCAAGTTAATATCAAGACTCCTCATCAATGGTTGGTGCGTATCGGAGGGCGTTTAACGAAAACGATACTTCCTATTGAAAACGATCGTATTCTTTCCTTTTATGGTAAATTGAACGTCATCAAAGCTGTTGGGGAGAAAAGTACGATCGATATTGTTGAACCTTTCCGGCTCGATTCTATGGGCTCTTCCCTTGAAGGAGGACTTGGCATTAACGCGCAGCTTTCCAAAAATATCGCACTTCATGTTGACGTTAATTACCAACAGAAACTCCAAAAATCTGGAATCTCTGGAATAAATTTTTCCGGTGGAGTGCGTTATCGCTTTTAGAAATCTTAACCTTCACTTTTGATACATAAGCAGCGCTGAAATGTAAGCAGTACTGCTTATTTTGATACATTGAAAAATTATAATGTGTCAAAGAGTGGTGCATTTTTTATCAAAACAAAGAAAATATCTTAAGGAACATCTCTATGCATAAGAATCTTTTGTTATGTACAGCCGCTTGTGCTTTGTTTTTTTCTTCTTTTACCTTCACATCGATCAGTACCGCCTCTGACTTAAGTCCTGAAACACGCCGTGCCCTTGAAGGAATGATCAAATTACCGGGACAATATCGCTATACCATTGATGTAATGAGCACTCCAACACAAGCCGAAAAAAATCTTGAAAAAATAGCTTCTGGCGCCATGATGGGAGATCTTTCGCCTTTCAACCAAGCACATCAAAATTCTATGGATCGTGTAAGAGAGAAAATTAATAGCTCTTTTTCAGGCGCCGGTCGTTATGGATCTGCTGCGCATTCTGAAACATTAAAGCATGAAATGGATAATACACATGCCCAAGTCATGTCAAACCAATATCCTCAAGATACACAATATGTAGTGGATGCCAACACAAAACTTAACCAATTGAGAATAAAACGGAGTGCCTTACAAGGACAAAACAATACTGCTACAAACGTTTTACCCAATACATTGTATCTTAACACACACCACCAAAATACCTCAAACACCGATAGAACAACAAACGTGGAAGGAAAAGAAACCTCTCTTGCACATAAAGAGAATAAGCATTCTGTGATTGATTCCAACGCAAGACAAAAACGCACCAGTGATAAATTATCCGCTGATGTCGTTTCACAACACAAGGACAATTCATCCTTAAGAACAGATCGTGGAATTACGCAGACTGAGACAAATAAAAAGACGCAATCTGATGTTGATCCCAAAACAAACACGGCTTCCTCAGTATCGAAAACGGCTCTTAACACATCTGCAGAAGCCCATGTAAAATTGCCCACAAAGATTGAGAATACCCCCACAGCTGATACTGAGAGTACATCTCCACTTACAGATGGTAAAGCAACTGCCCCTGCTTCTCTTAATGGAGCAGCAAACAGCAAAATGCTTACACCACAAATAGAAAACTCTTTGGTCATGCCTATCGCAATGTTTGCTGCTGGGATTTCTGATGTCAACAATCAAAATATCTTGTTAGACAATATGCAAATAACAATGTTTGAACCCAGAGAGTATCAAGAGAGAAGCATTTTCTTATCCACTTATGGCAATAAAAACACGTTTTTCTCTCGACAGAATTCAGCGCAAAATAGCGTTCAAACAAAACAAGAGGGCGTTCAAAAAGAACAAGAAAGTGTTCAAGCAGAACAACAAGCAGAACAACAAGCAGAACAAAATGACATTCAATTAGAACAAGAGGATGTTCAAGCAAAACAAGGGGGCATTCATGCGAATATTCGCTATGCCGCATTGCAAGCAGGGGCAATATTAATCGCGCGAGAAGATCAAAATATCAGCACCAATTTTGGTTTTTTCGGAACATATGGAAAATTGTCTTTTACTCCTAAAAATGCAGAAAACTCTCATAAGAAGATGTTTGATAAATGGTCACTCACCGCCTATGGAAACATTCAGCATGATGGTGGCATCTATGCAAGTGGCTTTCTCTCTTATGGAATTTTTAAAGAAAATGAGGGCAAAGATTTCATCGAAGAATCCCCAAAAATAGAAAATAGTAAAATTTTAGGGGCTGCTGCAACGATTGGTCAAAAACTGTCAACCGGTTTCGAGGGTGTCATCCTAGAACCGCAAGCACAACTTGTTTATCAGCGTCTCATACTTGGTTCTCCCTCAGATAATACCACTTCCTCAGATGATGGCTCTTCTTCAAATGACGATAACTCTAAAATAAACATAAGCAAACCTGATCAATGGTTGCTGCGTATTGGCGGTCGCTTAACGCAAAACAAAGGCCATGCCTTTTCCTTCTACGGCAAACTGAACCTGATTAAAACTTTTAGTAAAAATTTTCAGCTTGCCGCGATGGGATCTTTAATCGAAGGTGGATTTGGTCTTCAGGCGCACTTATCACCGAATCTTGAGCTTCATAGTGATCTAAGCTATCAACATAAATTCAAAAAAGTTGGCATCTCTGGAATCAATATTTCTGCTGGAATGCGCTACCACTTTTAAAAATGCTTGTATTCTATCTTGAAATATAAAGTATTCTCATTATGTTTCGTTTTGTCTCTTACAAAAGAGACATAATGAGGTCAAAATTTTATATTTTATGAGGGGGGGAGATATTTAGGAATACATTCATATGAAAAAAAGCTTCTTACTCTACACCGTTTCCGGACTTCTATTTTATTCTTCAACCAGTTTGTCTTATGCTCTTCATAGCGCAACTCTATCACCAACGATAGCTCCCTCTTCTTCACAATTCACTCATGCTAAGTGCCCAGTAAATACATCTAAAATTTTTGATCCTTATACTAATTTATGTGATGGGACTGGAGAACTTATTCCACCTCAACCTTCCTCTCCAAATTCTGATGAAAAAGCGCCATCCCCAAAGGAAGTCGCTGGAAACGCAGGTTCTTCCTCGAGTCAAAGGTCTGAGCTTAGTCAAGAACGTACACAACCATCAACGACTAAAGCAACAGAAGCTCCAACGACAAAGGTGGTTCAAGCAACAGGGACAACTTCAACGACAGAAATAGCAAAATCGAGAAGGCGTTCAAGGGCTCCTGCTTCTCCTACAGATTCTTCTAGTGAAAAAACAGTACCCAATTCTACTGTAGCTTCACAGTCAAAAGTAACACAACCTTCACCTAATTTACAGTCAACACCTAAAATATCTGAAACTCCAAAATCAGTAATGGAGCTATCATCGACGCCTAAAGGAACAGAACTCACACAATCAATATCTGTTAGACCAGCAGCTGGAAAATCGACATCACAGGAAACATCAGAATCTGTGAAACCAGCGCCCGCGCACTCTGCCTCTGTACAAAAAATATCTGAAAAATTAAATGATTCACAACCGATATCCCCTATACAGCCTAAAAAGCCTGCGCAAATCGAAGATATAAACACTAGCGTTGAGGCTAAAAACGGTGCAACTGTCACGCTGCATAACAAAAAGATTCAAGGTAGATGGAGTGCTTTAGATGCAGAGGGGAAGAATTCAAAAATCGAAATGAACGGGGGAAGCGTTGAAGCGGGTTTTATTGCACTCAGTGTATCAGAGGGTGGAAAAATTGAGGCCACAGATATTACAGTGACAGCAGAAACAACGGGGTTGGCCAACATAGAAGGGACAATCAATCTTAAAGATTCAAGCATCCATGTCACAGGGAAATATGAAGCGAATGGTATTATTTTCCGCAATAATCTATATCCTGCTCCTCAAAGGCGACATCCACGCAATGCAGAAAGAAATACCAACGCCGTTCAAGAACAAGACATTGCCGGTAAAGTAAAGCTAGAGAATACAAGGTTTTTCGTTGACCATGGGATTGGTATCAGCCTTTATGGAACGAACACAAATGGTGAAATCAGCCTTAAAAACTCAGCAATTCATGCCGATGTTTTATCAAAAAATATAAAAAATGAAAGCGGATCCACAAACACCTTTACTCTGGTTGCGGACCACTCTTCTTTAGAAGGTCGCGTCAGAACTTCTAGAGATAATAGAACAACTTTTGACCTAAAAGAAGGGACGAAATGGCTCTTAAAGCCCAATAAAAACACTGCAAATAATGATCGTATCTCAGAGGACGATACTATTTCGTATGACTATAGACAGTTTGGTCTTGATGAAAAATCATTCTCTAATCTTTCTATATTGCGCCTTACCAACAGTGCCATTATGTTTGACAAGCCTATGGAAGGACATTACCAAACTTTGTTTATAGGTCCTCATCTTTCGCAAGAAGACGAAACAGCACATACAACAGCAGTTTATCATGCAACAGGTGTTGCAGAGATTTATGTCAACACGCAATGGAACAAACATTCTCCTGTCACGGAACAACAAACCGATCGTATTGTGATTAATGGTGATGTATCAGGGAATACCATTGTTCACATCAATCTCCAAGAAACAGATAAAATGATAACCGATGGCTCTGTTGTTTGGGGAGAGCAGATGGCTCCTCTTCCTTTAGGGACACATGGGGTTTCAATCATTCAAGTTTCCGGACAAGCAAACGAAAATTCCTTTACGCTCGCCGGAAACTATATGACAATAGGTGGACAACCTTATAAATATGTCCTCGCAAGCTATAAACCTGGAACATCTCATGAAAGTCAAAGTCTTTTTGGCAATAAGAATGATTTCTGGGATTTCCGCTTACAAAATGCCTACATTGATAAGGATAAAAAAGTTCGAGCACTTTTGCCACAGGTGGCAAACTATTTAACCCTACCTAATACTTTATTTTCTTCTGGATTTGCTGATGTAAACAACCAAAACAGGTTGTTAGATGCGATGCGAACAACAGTCTTTGGCGCAGCAGATCATAAACAGCATAATCTCTTTTTCTCCTCCTACGGCGAGAAAGTCACCTTGTCCTCCAACCGTGGCCCCCTGCGCTATGGTTATGATGCTGATGTGAACTATAAAGCTTTGCAATTGGGGGTTATATTAGCCACTTCGAAAAGCAAAGACATAAGCGCACGTTTTGGTCTTTTAGGAACATATGGAAAACTTGCCTTTACACCAAAAGAGATGCAAGATTCTGAAAAGACGACCCTTGATAAATGGTCTCTCGCCGCTTATAGCACCATCGAGCATAGCAATGGTCTATATCTCAACACGCTTCTTTCTTACGGAAGGTTAAAAGGAAATATTACCACAGCTCTTGTTGGGAATGCTGCAAAATTGGATGGAACTGAAACCCTTAATCTCTCTGCAACCCTTGGTCAGAAATTAGCAACCAGGACAAAAGGGCTAGTCTTTGAACCACAAGCGCAATTGATTTATCAAAATCTCATGTTTGATATTTTCTCAGATGCCAATGGCTTAAAAGTAGACATGGGCAATCCGCGTCAATGGTTGATCCGTTTTGGTGGACGTTTAACAAAAACAATAACAGCTGTTGAAGAAAACAAAGCTGTTTCCTTCTATGGTAAAATGAATGTGATCAGAACTTTTGGTGATGGTAAAACAATAAAAATTGCGGATACCTTTGATCTTGATCCTACGGGTTCTTCAATTGAGGGAGGCATGGGTGTGAATGCCTATCTTTCTCAAAAGATCGTGCTAAACGCCGACATTAGCTATCGGCAAAAACTGCAAAAAACCGGTGTATCGGGGACCAATGTTTCTGGTGGAATAAGGTATCATTTTTAAAGCAAAAGCACTTTTAACTTCAATAAAATAAAAAGCAGCACAGTGTGTTGCTTTTTATTTAAACGTCTATTTTTAAAATTCTCAAAAGCCGTTATTTTATCAAAATAACATATTGATTTATAATATTTTTTACCAATCAAACAAAAAAAACTAGAAAGCTTAGCATTCTCTCATGTCCAAACTGCTCATTTTGAAGCAATCAAAACGCTTTGCTTGTGCATCACAAGCCGAGAAAACTTCAATGCAGTAAAACGGTACAAAAAAAGCATGCCTCTTTATGAACCACAACAAAAAGCAACACAGGAAATTGCCAAAGTGAATCATACGACCCGCTTACTCCTTTGCTATGCACAAAAATAGCAGCTTTTGTACCATTCTGTTGTACCACTCATGAGAGTCTTTATACACTTCACAAAGCCCCCTAGACCTCTTCATGAGCACTATTATGAAATAAGTATGCGTATTGAGAAAAATCTCCTTAAAACAAGCATATGAACGGGCAATAACAAATCTATTCTATTTTGGGTATGTTATTTTGTATGAAGCGTATCCGCTCATAAAAGCTCTACCCTATTATTATGATATCTCAACCGCAGCAAAAGGACAAAACAAATCATTTTGGTTATTGATTAAGAATAACACCGTAGGAGATGCTTTAAACTTAACAATCAAGATTTTCCTTTGTGAAAAGCAAGTCTGAGAACATGAGTTGAGTGAACGCATCTTAAAAAAATTGAACGGCAAACAGTCTCTTATTCAAGAAATCTCTTCATTCTAGAAAAACTATTTTTATTGCCAAGCTCCTAAAATTACTTTACACATTAAAAGGTGTTTTGGTCACATACGCAACGATCAAGTGGACCTTGA
Source organism: Bartonella sp. B1098 (assembly GCF_944896145.1). NCBI lineage: Bacteria > Pseudomonadati > Pseudomonadota > Alphaproteobacteria > Hyphomicrobiales > Bartonellaceae > Bartonella > Bartonella sp. B1098. The sequence goes on from NZ_CALYLP010000003.1 coordinate 449,903, forward strand.
AAACCTAAAACCCTAGCGTAAAAATAACCCACTTTGTGGGTGTCTTGGAATTCCGGGAGATTTTGCACTGTCCAAGTGCTCGACGCACTAAAAGCAAAATGCTGATTTAGCTTCAGTTTTAGACTCCCGGAATACTCATGCGAGGGCGCTCGCAACCGGAGGGGGCAAATGCAATCTCAAAATCTTAATATTGATCTTTTGGTCGGCAAAAAAATTCGCTTGAAGCGAAAAATGTTGGGAATGTCTCAAAAAACATTAGGAGACGCTTTAGGAGTAAGTTTTCAACAAATTCAAAAGTATGAAAAAGGCTTAAATCGTGTAAGCGCAGAACGTTTAAAGGAAATTTCCGATATCCTAAAAGTTCCGGTTTCCTTTTTTTATGCGGATATTATCACAAAAGAAAACACCTCGTACCCTCATGAAGAAATTGCATCAAGCAAAGAGGAATTTTTGCTTTTAAAAAGTTTTAGAGTTCTGACCTCTGTCAAACAAAAAGCCATTTTAAAATTAATTTCTGATCAAAATTAAAATGTTTTACATGATCTTTATCCTTTAATTTGCTTTCTATTCTAAGAACAAACCACTGCAATTTATAAAACAACGCGTTTTTTTATTGAACAGGCTATTGGGCTGACTTCCTACAATATGAAACACGATATTTTCTTTTCATAAGCCTTCCTGCCGCTTCATAAATACTTCTGAAAATATCTTAAAACGCATCACGGCGAGAGCACTCTTGTTTGTCCTTCACTTCCTCCTCAGATCTGTAAACAATCCAATTTCTCCTCAAGAGGGGTCTCACTGTTGATCACTCTCCTATCAATCCATCTTCTAAATATCTCTGCACCCATCATTCTATTAAAATAACACATTGATTTATCCTCATAAATCATCTTTTCCAACTTTAAGACCAGATAGTGTAAGGGTTTTCTCATCATCGCCCTTCTCCTATGAATAAATCAATCAAAATCACTTGTTTTCCCATCACAAGCAAAGGTGTATATAAGTAAAACAAGAATAAAAATATCCCCAGAATCTCAAGTGCCAAAAGCTGTCGCAACATTGGAAAATGATAAAGTGACGTTGCTGAAAAATATGGCAATGCCAACTTGCTTCTTTATAGGGATGAGAGTGTTCTGTAGATTTTATATTATTTCCATGAAGGCTTTATACCTTCATGGATACCGTTACGTCACAGATCGACATCACAAAATAGGCACTATTACAAAATGGATGTGCAAGCCTTGAGAAATATTTCTTTACAATAAGCGCGTATATTGCAAACAATAAATTTATTCTTTTTGAATCGTTCTGTTTTGCATGAGAGGCGCGATCCCATTAAAAACGCAATAAATATAAAAACATGAAAAAATGTATGATCTTCACTCTTTAAAAGACAGCGCTTTAAATTCCTTTAAAAGCTGTGAAGCAAAAAGGTGATGGTAAAAATATCACCTTTACAATTTTATAATTCTCTACCAATGAAGCTCCCTCTCCTTTTCAAATACGAATCCCAACAGAGAGACGCGTACTCCAATCTGGCATACAAAAACGACAACAGAAGAGAAAATACTAAACCGCCTCTTTATCTCAAACATAGAGCTTGCAGTGATTAACCGCTTCATATCACCATACTTTAAAGGAAACGATTGCATAAAGCATCACGGGGCGGTCTTAATATTCTCTTGCCCCCTTCCCTAAACGAAAAAATGAAGTGCCTACCAACCCACTCTATAAACAATGTTCTATAAACAATTCGCTATAAACAATCCGTCTTCTCTTAAGGCCGCTTCACTTGGCTCACCGCCACACAGGTGTACGCGTCACATCACCACACTTCAAACAGCAGAGCTTCATAAAATTTACAAGCAATATTCACTAAAGACTCTAAAAAGTACTTAATGAGGAAAACTTTACATCACCATACTTTTTACATCACAACACTTTAAAGGAGACTGTTGCATAAGGCATCATGGGGCGGTCTTAATATTCTCTTGCCCCCCCTTTCCCAAACGAAAGAATGAAGCGCCCTATCAATCATTCTGTAAACAATGCTCTGTAAACAATCCGCTTTCTCTTAAAGGTTCTTCGCTTGATTTCCTACAGATACATGCGCGTCACATCACCTTAAAAGAAACTTGAGACTCTGTTTTACAGAACAGCAAAATGATAATTTCAATACCCACACGCGCTTAAAACATGGAAACTCAACAAACACACTTTTTATTCAAATCACTGCCCTACCTCATCATTATAATCGCGTAGAACAGCCGATATGAATGAAGTTTAGATTATTCTTCTAATTCCTTTGCAAGTCCAGAAAGCTGCATAGCTTGCGAAAGATCATTGACTGCATTTAAATGTGTTTGAAGTAGTTCACTATTAAGCTGTAATTTTTTTTGTAAATCAGACAGCAAACTTTCAACTTCATGCTCAATATCTTGATTCATGTAACGTCTCACATCGCTCATCGATTTATTAAGATCACGCAAACCACGTATTTTACATAAATTTATTTCTTCGTAATCTGGAATACCACTACTTTCTAGCATATTGCTTTCATAATCAACCACTTGGGTTAATCCTTTAACAGCAGCGACAAATTTTGTCATTGCCCAATCACGATCAATAAGATTATTGTCAAGAACTTTTGCTTTTGCTGCAAAACTATCATCACCATATTGCACTACAGACATTTTTATTTCCCCTTCAACCAATTGTTCAATCTTGCTTTCAAATGAGGGAGATTAAACCGTTCCTCTTCCATGCTGATACACTCAACCACGCTCATGATGCGAACATTGCTCAGACAACAGCACAACAATCCTTAAAAGCGTATACCACTTTAACTCTTAACGTATTCTCTGAAATATTTTCTTGCTTTGCTCCAAAATCATTCTTGCTACTCTACGCATTCACCAAAACGCTATAAACTTAAAACCTCTGCGTAGGCACTATCGAAACTTCCAAATGTTCTCTGTCTATTTCGCTTTGCCTATTTTATCTTTGCCTATTTCATCACCCCCAAGCCTTCAACAGAAAACGACAATGCTCTGACGATAACCTTGGCAATAAAAAACACCTGCAAAAAACACCTGCCAACAAAAATTCGCAGCATATAGAGACTTAAGCTCATTAAGAACTTCAGCATTTCACCGATAGCAGCATTTTACCCTCCATAACTTTACGGCTTTTCCTGCACCTAAACCTGCATACTCTCTGGTGCCCATTAGCACCTTACAAGATTAGTTTGCTTCCATTCAAAAAGACACACACCCACCCCCGCCTGTTTCTGCATACATGCAGTATTCTGCACAACACACAAAGAGAATGCTCTTTTGAACAGATCAGCCATATAGCACTCTTAAAAAAGACATCTTAAAATAGCTAAATAGCCATCCATCTTCCTTTTTCAATTATCATTTCGCTTTTCTTTGCAATGAGCGACTATATAAGATTTTTTGAACCTTTTCAAGCGTTTCTTAACTCATCCGTTCGATACGCCTTCAATCGCATATTCAACGCGCTTGTTTGAAAGAAACAATTTCTTAAGTCCCCTCCCAAGCCTATTTTGCACAAATCCATGTCGCACTGACACCCATGAATGGTATAATGATAAATCTCCAATCCATTGAGACGCCACCTCTTTACGCTTTATAAAAGAGCAAACCGCCACCACCACACACTCAGCCCCCAATATTCCCTCCCTTAGCACTTGAAGACGCTTTCATAAGAAGTATGCCTTTCTTGTACAGTTTCACGGCATACGGCTCTCTCTGCTTGTAATGTTCAAGAAACATGGCTTTGGTTGATTAAATATAAAAAGATTTAAAATGAGAGAATCTTTCAATATTCAAGACTCTCATTCAAGTTGAAGAACACGAGATTATTCTTATAAATAAAAATATTATCAATGAATAACGCTTCGCTCTCCCCCCATGACTCTTTTCAAAATTCTTCCCTCATCTTCCTATCGATTATTTCACGGACAGCATACAATCCACTCTTAATATCGCAGCTTTACAGACCCCCTAACCTAAAAACATAGTTTATAATAAAGACCCAATTTCGATGACATCTCTCTTTTTACCATCACCCCTTTCAATAAAGAAAAGATTTTAAGCTTGCCGAATATAGTGTATCCGCATATATTACAGGCTGTAACATATTGTTACTTATAAAATCACTTCCAAAAGAACAGAAAGAGGTTCTTATGGCTGATCTCGTAAAAGCTGCGATGCTTTATTCAACCTTGATCATTACCCTCAATGCTTTTGTTGTGTTTTTAGCGCTCATCATAGAAGTATATTAAGCATAATCTCTTAGCTTTTCGTAATCTGTGCAAATAAACACTGCGAATTTTCGTAACACGAAAGAGTAAATCTTAAGACAACCAAATTATCTAGCACATCAATTTCAGTTGTTCTCTTTAACACTTCTCACATCAATCTTTGCTTTTTATGGACATTTTTAATAATCAGAGATAATATTTGTTCTTTTCCAATTTCTTTTTAAAAAAATCGCTTCCACGCTCTTAAGAACAAAGGCTCTCACCCTTCTCAGCCAATCTGAAACAAAATTGTTTTTGCTAAAAAGCGTTCACTTAACGACCAAACATGTGCTACTTTTCCAAACACAACAGACAACCCCTTCCATTCTGTTTAAATTTACGCTTTTATCTATTGATTGAAAGCAAATTGGAATCAGAGAGAGAACGTGTCTTTTTCTCTGCATGAATGAATCCTATCACCATACTGAAAAATTTCTTTTACGACCTTCATGGATAATTTTTTCGTTTTTCCCTCCTCATAAAAGGCAAAAAACGTTAGGCCCTAACCCCATTGACGATAAAGTGTATGAAAAGAGTGCAAATTGTAGTGAGATTTTAGATGCAAATCTGTTTTCTTTTATAACTGCTAAAGACTTGACATCCAGAAAAAAAACTCCACACAAAAGGGAGGTTTTTCATTTATTTAAAGTATTTCTTTTAAACTTGAAACAAAAAACAAGATACTTAATTTTGTTTAGAAGCCCACTGCTAGCCTGTCATTTTTCAGATTCAGGAGACTCTAAGTATAGTTTTTCAACCTCACGTTCAAATTTCACATACCAAGTCCATTAGTTGCTTTTAAAACATTTTTACAATTCTCAGATGCCTGAAAAGACAGACCTGCAGCCTCACATTTCTTATATCATTTATCAAGTAACGCTCCATCTTTTTTAAAATCTTCTACGCTATAGACCTTTTCTTTACAACCAGTAACAACAAGTCCAGTACAAAGCAGCAATGTTGTGATAATGACTTTATTCATAAATAAATTCCCCTTTTTTCGGATTTCCAAAGTTTAGGACACACTTTAGTGTCCCATAAAAATTGCACATTTGGTCCATTGTGCATTTTCAAAAATTTTAAAATTCCCTCCTCTGTACGCAGTTTTTTACAATCCCTAAATCAATAGAATGCAAAGAAAGCGCCTCCTATTGATAGTGTTGATAATTTAATTATTGTCCTGCTGTTTTTCAGTTTCATTCCCCTTTTTGCTATTTTCACGAAGTTTCTTTGCAAGACCTCTATAATGTTCTTGAAAAAGTTCCATATCAGCTTGTACAAAATTTACACAATTTTGGGATTTCATAAAAGCAGGTGGCTCTAACTTATCGCATTTCTCTTTCCACTCTTTGCGTAATTTTTCATCTTTTTTAAATTCCTCAACACTGTAGTTTTTTTCACAACCAACAACAACAAGTCCTGTGCAAAGTAATAGTGCTGTTAGAATGATCTTGTTCATGAATTTATCCCTCTCTTTATTTTATACTTTAAGAACTTGTTTTATACTTTGAGAACGACATCGTTGGATTCACACCCCCCTGTATCGTGCTCTTACGTATACCTTTCCTTTGACAAATACGAACAGCTTCAACGCCAATATGTTGAAGCATGAGAGTTGTTTTATTGGACTTGCATTTGGAATGTTATCTATGCAGTGGCTCTTTATATTTGAACTGTTTAGACTTCAGCAGCAATTTGATATCTTGATATTTTCAAAAAGCTTTTTAATCACTTTTTTTTCAAGAATTTTTCTTTTTTTTCAAGAGTTTTTTCAAGAACCACTTTATCATGAAAAGCAGCACAAATATCGTATCAAAAATTCACCATAGCTAGATCCATTGCAAGTTTTCTGAAAATGAAACAACAACTCTTTTAATGATTTGATTGCGCTCTTCCTTATTTCTTAATCCGCTTTCTTAATCCGCCGAGAAAGAAAAAACTTAAACGCCCCCTACACTTTTAAAGTACCAATAGAAATTCTAAAAAAACGATCTTATACATTCCTGATAGCCATAGAAAAGATTATTCCTTGACCATCATCAAGTAGCCTTTAATATTCAGACTCTAAAATCATATAGTCTATAAAATCACACAAATGAAAGAAATAATTTTCATATCATACTCAATGATTTCTTTTGGTTATGAGGAAAGCTTATAGCACACCCATATCAGTCAATTTTATTGATTTTTATTCCCCCCTGATAAACATGAATATAACTTTAAAAAGGAAGTATTATTTAGCAGAAAAAAACAAACAACGCTACTACTAATTTATATGATTTACCCATATATTTCAGTAAAATAAACAAAAAATAACTTCACCTTTAAAACCATTAATCAAGACAATTGTTATGGAAGAATAAACTAAACTATCTAGCGATAATACAAATAACAATGAGGAGGATAAGCACATCCATCGGAGAAAAGTTGAAATGAAGAATTTTTATAGGTTCATGACTCTTTCATAAAATGAATCGTATGAAAAAAAACGCGTAAAAAAATGAACGCTTTTATTACGATTACTTTCATGTAAAAACAACCGATATCATCTTTTTAAAAAACGAACCAACGCACATTTATTATCATAGATCTGTTATCGTATATTATTTTTATTTTCCGTATTTTTTTGCAAGCAATTCGCGCACCTCATCAGCCATTTTAGTTCCACGACTTGCACAACTGACCTTCATTAATCGATGCAAAGTTTCTGGAATATCGATTGTGAGGCGCTTCATCCCTCCATTCACGTTTCCTTTGTGGCTTCCTACCCATGCATCAGCCGTTAAAGGAATAGATTTATTGGTTGGTTTCGTACCAATTTTAATTTTTTTATTCATCACACTAACTCCTTGATTTCCGCTGCAACAGCTTCAATCTCTGCGGCGGCTGGTCCTTGCTTATCAACTTCATAAACAGCCTTACCCTGAACTGCAGCTTCTGCAAAAATCACACGTTGTGCAACGCTAGAAGAAAGAACATGGACGGGATATATGCCAAGCGCTTCGTTCACATCACGCCCTATCGCTGTATTGACAATTTTACGATTAATAACAAAAGCAGATTTGAGATTTTCTTTATAAACGCGTGCTTCGTCAATCAACTTTACAATTCCATCAGCAGCCCAAATATCATAGGGACTAGGCAAAACAGGGATAAGCACAAAATCCGAAGCCATAAGAGCACTACGCGCAAGATCCGTCACACGCGGAGGACCATCAATAATAATATGATCATAACTATGACCAATCTGTGCAATCTCTTTGTGAACCGTTGCACGCGGTAAACCAATAACGGAAAATAAAGGAGCCTCTTCACGTGCAGCAGCCCAATCCAATGCGCTCCCTTGAGGATCAACATCAATAAGCAATACCCGTGCACCGGTACGGGAAAAACTGGCTGCCAGATTCACGCTCAACGTGGTTTTCCCGACCCCCCCTTTTTGATTCAAAAGTCCAATGATCATTCATTACATCTTTCAGTATTATCGTTTTTACGATTATACTGAAAACAACAAAAGAAGCAAGCATCCAACACCGACAAAACAACCATTTCTCTTAATTTTTATGATAAAAACAACAGCCCGCAATTTTATCTTGAGAATATTCTTTTAGTATGAAGCCCAAAACATTATGAAGGGAATATTCTTAAAAAGAAAAAGATAAGTTTAAACAAGTGATAGGCTTCTCTTTCCTCGCCTTAAAATGAAGGTTTCTTAAATCCATGCCAATAGATCAATAAGGTCTCTCCATAATCTTCCTTGGGTTTCACCCTTCATGAGATCCTTGCTCCACCCAGACAAACAAGCCTTTTCCTTAAAGAGATAACAAATATCCTAGGAGAATTCAGGGGGAGCATATTGAATGAGAAAAGCAAAATCCATAAAATTGGCTCATTTCCCACTCTCATCTTCAATCAATTAAAATCATTTATCTACCATCACCAGCAAAGCTAACATATGAGAACAAACACAAAAAAAGACGTCTTATGAAGTATCTGAAATGTCAAAAACGGCTGTCCGCATCGGTGGCGCGTATATAATCGTATCGGTTTGTTCCTTTTCTTGAATGAAAGAAGAGGTGTGTACAGTGAATATTATACTCTTTAAATTGATACAGTTCCGTGCGACAGAATGAAATGAGCTTGAGAAAAATAAGGGTAAAAAAGCAATACAATGGAGTGTTCTCTGCTTCGCAAGAACTAATGAGTCATCCATAAAGAGCGTTATCTTTTACAACGGTTAATTCATTAAGCACATCTATCTTTAAGCTTGAGAAGGAACAAAACCGCCCCATCATAAGACTTGTGCCAGCTCGTGGGCATACGATAAAGCTCTTGGCCCTTGAAACGGTAAAAGGCATTTTTCGTCCTTTCTTATACAATTTTACTCCACGCGGCCCCCGCTTATCAGCAAGAGATCTTGACTGATGCAACATAGAACAGATTTAAAATAAGGGAATCTTATGGTATTCAGAGTTCTAATTCAAGTTCAACAGCACTATATTATCATTATAGATCAATATCTTATTCAAGATCGAATATGTTGCGCTGTGAAATATTCTGCACCTTACAACGCATTTTTCCAAGCAAGACTTCTCGACAAAAAGAATATTTTTGTTAAGATGCCCTTGAAAGATTTTACCTTCATCATGTCCTTTTATAGACCTCAGAGTATCGTAAAAATCGTGCAATTGGGAATAAACGAAAATGAATTTACAGCAAATTGCTCCTGATATTTTTATCGGCACTCAAGTGAGTATAGAAAATATCAAAACATTGGCAGAAGCTGGTTTTAAAACAATTATCTGTAACCGCCCTGATCATGAAGAACCTCATCAACCTGCTTTTTCGAGTATTAAAACGGTCGCAAATGACTATGGCATAAAAGCCTATTACCTTCCCATTTCTCCTCCGACCATAGAAAAATCAGATATTGAGACCATGCAAACAATTTTAAAAACAGCATCTCTGCCTCTTCTCGCCTATTGCCATCGCGGAACGCGTTCGCTGCATCTTTACCGTTTAGCACGTCTTGAATCATAGGTTTTACGCGCTCTTAAAAAACAAAAATTCTTAAATTCGCACTGATCAGTAAAAAAATCATCTGTCAATCATCTTTGTCTCGTGCCTTCTCCTTGAGCTTCTCCCTGGAGCCCTCTTCATTAGGACACGATAAACAAGCTTTCTTTGCTCTTAAATAGACAACAAACCTTTCCCTTTGAAGTCATAAAGAAGCTATAAAAATTCCTGCAAATTGATAAAGCAATTAGCTTTTAAAGTAAAAAAGTCATCGATTTTAAATTTTGTGAAATTGTAAGGTTAAAAGTGTAAGAAGTTTAAAAAACAGTTCTCCTTTTTCTTCTCATCTCTTCTTGCCAAAGATGCTGTATCCTTATTCATTTACGATTCATCATAAATTTTAACGAATCAGAAAGAAACAAGCAGTAAAGTTTTAATTGACAACAAAAACCATACAATTCACTTTGAAAAAGACAATGCCTCAATCAGATCTTCAGATATTCGATTCTCCCTCTCAACAACGCAAGAAACATATACTCCGTGATGTTTTGGAATATATGTTTGTGCTTATCATCACTTTAAGTGCTATTTTTGCGAGTTTTCTCTCTTTTTCAGATAAACTTAGAGCATATTTTTAAAAGTAAGCAACTGATCCAACTTGGATAAGGGGTGGACTGTCTTTAAAATTTCTTTTGCTTTTTTTTCATCACGGTGCATTTGTGCAATCAAAGGTTCAAGCCCATCAAATTTTTCTTGTCCGCGCAAAAACTGGAAAAAAGAAACGGTACAGCTTTCCCCATAAAGGTCGTCATTAAAGTCAAATAAATAGGTTTCCAAAAGGGGGGCCCCATCTTTAACAACCGTTGGACGACAGCCAAAACTTGCAACCCCATCATATAAAATACCGTTGGCACGACGCAAGCGTACCGCATAAACACCATGAGCCAAACGAACTTGAGAAGGCAACATCTGATTAGCGGTAGGAAATCCCAAAAGACGTCCAAGTTTGTCGCCTTGAATAATATTGGAACATACCCGATAGTGATAGCCTAACAAATGAGCGGCTTTGTCCACTTCCCCTTGTGAAAGAAGTTGCCGAATAAAACTAGAGGAAATGATCAACGGTTGTGAATCTTGAGAACGAGAAACACCTGGATGAGAAACGCAAGAGACTTGCACGACCTGAAATCCCTCTTCTTTTCCTCTTTGGCAAAGAAGAGGAACGTTTCCACTTTTCTGATGACCAAATTGAAAATTTTCACCTGTCACCACAACGGAAACATCAAAAGTTTCCTTTAAAATCGATTTGATAAATTCATCGGCTGAAAGAGTGGCAAATTGAGCATCAAAGGGCTGTTCAATCACGCCATCAAAGCCAAGGATTTTAAAAATTTCAGCTTTTTCAGCCGCTTCAGTCAAACGATAGATAGGCGTGGAACGTTGAAAAAAACTTCTTGGATGCGGTTCAAAAGTTAAAACAACAGCTGGTTTCTTTTTTATCCGCGCGAAATCAAGCGCTTTTTGCAATACCCCCTGATGCCCACAATGAACACCATCAAAATTTCCAAGTGCCAAAACGGCTCCCCGCCAAACTGAGGGAAAGGTATGAATTCCCTGAAGACGTAAAAAATTAGCCATTACTGAAGTGCCCACATGATTGCTTGTGGCCTATAACCATAACGTTCAAGAGAAGAATACAAAGCTTGCTTATCGACCACACCATTTTGCATATAATCATAACGATGAATCCCCCCCATAATATAAAGGGCATCAAGACCAAAATGAGCTGCCCCTTTAATATCCGTCAAAAGACCATCACCAATCGCTAAAATTTGACTTTTTTCTACTGTCCCACGTATTTTTTGAAGTTTTTCAAAGGCACACTCATAAATAGGCGCATGAGGTTTTCCAGCAATGCGGACTTCCCCTCCTAATTGTTGATAAAGACGTGCCAATGCGCCGGCACACCAAAATTCCTTATTTCCATAATGGACAATCACATCCGGATTAGCACAAATAAACGGTAAATTCCGCGCCCTTATGCGACGAAACATCGCATCATAAGCAGAGGGTTCTTCATCCAAATCCTCAAGAAAACCACTACAAACGACAACAGAAGCTTCTCTTTCTTCAACAAATTCACATGTCAATCCTTCAAACAGCACCAAGTCACGTTGAGGACCAATGAAAAAAACTTTACGTGGTGCAGCAGAAATGAGATCCCGCGTGACATCCCCTGATGTGATAATGGCATCATAATAGTCACGATGAACCTTCATACTTTGTAATTGGGCTGCAACATCTTCCCGGAGTCGAGGAGAATTGGTCAATAAAATGACCGTTTTTCCCATTTGTCGAATTTTATACAATGCTTTCAACGCTGGTTCAAATGCCTGTACACCATTATGCACAACACCCCATACATCACAAAAAACAGCATCATAACGTTCTATAACAGTCTCAATATGGGTAAGTTCATTCATGGGGGACCTATCTCTATTTGTCATTGATCAAGCTGTTTTTTACTTCAAAACTACTTAGCGAAAGATAAGACTTCTGTCATCTTCTTTCTCAAACCATACCCCAACTTTACATCATTTATTAAAGATTATAAGAAATGATAAAATAAATAAGGGATCAAAAGCCCGTGCAAAATACACAAGTTTTTATTTGGAAAATAAACGGATAAGAACCCCAAATATCTCTTCTTATTTGATTAATAAGTAGAATGAGCAATAAAAAACACTTAAAGATAAAGAATAAAATATTTCTTCCTCTCAAACGCAAAAATTATCGGAGTATTTTGAATTGACAGAGGATTGGAAATATGCACCATTGTATATCTTTTTTTCAGGAAAGATCAAAACATGGCGTTTATCCTATCCATAGAAGCTTTCCCTTGCTACACGCCACGCAGCACCATTCATGAAATGAGTACGAGCCTTGAGAAAGATCTTTTTAAAACAAACAGGTGAATAGATAAAAATCCAATCTATTCTGTTTTTGTGTGTTGCATGAGGGATGTTCACTCATGAAAACTTTTCCCTCTCATTATGATATCTCAACCACATAAGAAAAACCATTTTGGTTATTGATCAAAGACCTCTTTAGTTCTCCCCTAAGACGCTTAATCTTAAAATCCACAGAGAGATTGTTGCTCCCTTCACAAATGCAGAGCTGATGGCATAATTTTGATGAGCGCATCTTAAAAAATTTGAAAGGCAAACAGTCTCTCCTTCAATAAATCTATACCCATTTTAAGAAAAACAATTTTTATTGCCAAGCTCCTAAAATTACTTTACACATTAAAGGATGTTTTGGCCGTCTACGCAACGACCAATAGGGAAAACAAGCCCGAAACCTCGATACATAAATTTATCCCGCTTTGCGTTTTTTTTTCGAATTCCGGGAGATTTTGCTATGTCCAGGTGCTTCCCAGCACTAAAAGCAAAATGCTGACTAGGGTTCAGTATTTTCAAGCTCCCGGAATACTAAATGCGAGGGCGCTCGCAACCGGAGGGGGCAAATGCAAGCTCAGAACCTTAATATTGATCTTTTTGTTGGCAAAAAAATTCGCTTGAAGCGAAAAATGTTGGGAATATCTCAAAAAACCTTAGGAGACGCTTTAGGGGTAAGTTTTCAACAAATTCAAAAGTATGAAAAAGGCTTAAACCGCGTGAGCGCAGGACGTTTAAAGGAAATTTCCGATATCCTAAAAGTTCCGGTTTCCTTTTTTTATGCGGATATTATCACAAAAGAAAACACCTCGTACCCTCATGAAGAAATTGCATCAAGCAAAGAGGAATTTTTGCTTTTAAAAAGTTTTAGAGTCCTGACCTCTGTCAAACAAAAAGCCATTTTAAAATTAATTTCTGATCAAAATTAAAACGTTTTAAATGACCTTTATCCTCTAATCTGCTTTCTATTCTAAGAACAAAGCCCTGCAATTTATAAACAACGCGTTTTTTTACAGGTTCTCCTTGATTGACTTTATAGGATAGAAAGCACGACTTTTTCTTCATAAGCCTTCATGCCACTTCATCAATATTTTTCTGAAAATATCTCGCAACACATCATGGAAAGAGTGCTCTCATTGAGCCATCATGAAAACAATTTATGATATAAGCCTTTAAATATTGAGCGATACTTCTTTTGACTGTTCCAAATTTGAAAAAGTTCTATCCTCTCCCCTGCGTTTAAAAGGACCAGCTTACAATCTGATGTCTTGTCTAACAGTTTCACTGAGCTGACTTCAACATCTCAAAGGACAATGTTCCATGAAGCTCTACGAGCAAAAACGTCCTAAAAAGCTAACTTCCTGCGCACCTAGAAGCACAAAAACGCTTCAATCCAATCCAGTCTGTCAATAATGCAACAATCCAGCTTTTTAAGTGAGCACATTGACTTGATTTATTTCATATCACCAACCTCAAGGAACCGCCTCTCATGAGACTGTAAGGTTTATCCTGATCTCACACATTTTTGCAATAAACATCAAGGAGAATCAATAAAACCAATCACGGGCTTGCAAAGGGGTTGTAAGATCCATTATCTTGCCGCCATTTTGAAGGTTCGGTGAAGTCGCTTGACCAAAGACCAATCTTGTTGTTACGTGCTTTTTCTTCTGCATGATGGTACTGCGTTGGAAGAGGATTTTTGCCCTCCTTTGAGAGCACCAACATCCCTTCTGTAAGACCTGCCTCGGCTAAATCAACCCCTTGAACAAAACATTGCGCATAATACACACCATTGTGCATAAAAGCCCGCTTACAAGATAAATCCTGATCAAGTGTTTTGGTAACAAGCCAAGCCATTGTAACCACACCACAGGGCCATTCTTGATCCTTTAATTTTGCTTTTTGGCGGGGTGCGCATGTGTCCACACCATAAAGATGAATATCACGAGTCATATGAGATCGCCAAGATTGTGCAGAAGGCGTCAGCAATTTAAACGTAACCCCACTGGTAACCGATGCTCTCCCATGAAAAACAACTGTATTATTTACACCATCGCTTGATAAAACTGTCTTCTGCTGATCGAGCGCTGGTCCATTTTTTTCTAAGGACTGTTGGGTGATCGATTGACTTAATTTTTTTTCTTCCCGATAGAGATCCACAATATCTTGGATATCTTGCGTTTTTAATATTTTAAGAAAGCTGAAATCTATTTTATCTCTATATTGGCTTAATCCCCACACTATGGACCCCATAATGTAAATAATAACAATCCATTTAAATAGCATTTCTTAACACGCTCACTCAAAAAGTTCATATTTTTCTATCATTTTACATTATTTATCAGCAATCCCCTTGTTTTTAAAGAAAAAAATATAAATATCTGTTTTGTATATTAACCACATTTTGTAAAAAATAATATTCTCTCTCACCTTATTTTAATATTGTTGTCTTAACCAGAAACACAACTTAAAATTGCCATTTTCATATAACACAATCTCAGTTTGAAAAGACTTCTGTCTCTTTAAGAAAAGCGTTTGAGAGTGAGAAAATCCACGATCAAGACTTTAAAAACAAAAAAAAACAAGGAGTTTAAACTGTCAAAAATAACAGAATTCTCCAGTTGTTAGAGGCAATGAAATGTCAACAGATGAACAAATATTGTTTGTTAAAGAGAGGTAAAATGACAGATAATAGATTTCAGAACATCATTTTTATCGTGACCATGCTGCTTTTTACAGCAGTATTTTTGTCCGATTTTTCTTATGCTGCTCCTTCTTCTACTAGTGGGGATGGACTAGGGAATCTTGATGGTGTTTTAGGCAACATTGTCACAATGATGACGGGTCCAACGGCAAGACTCATTGCCATTATATGTGTTGCTGCTGTAGGTATTGGCTGGATGTACGGCTTTATTGACTTACGCAAAGCAGCTTACTGTGTTCTGGGTATTGCGATTGTTTTTGGGGCTCCTGCCCTCGTCACAAAACTAGCAGGAACCACATAAAATGAACGAAGATACCCTTTTCTTGGCCTGTACACGTCCGGCCATGTTTGCCGGTGTTACAATGGAAGCGATGGCACTCAATGTTATGGCAACATCTATTCTCTTTATTTTGACCAGTGGTTTTACCATGTTTGGTTTAGGCATCGGGATGCACTTTATTTTACGTGAAGTGACAAAATATGATCACAACCAATTTCGCGTATTATTTGCGTGGCTCAATACAAGAGGAAAACAAAAAAATCTCAGCCGATGGGGAGGCGGTTCTACCTCCCCTTTACGCCTTGTCCGCACTTATAAGGAACTACGCTGAAGGAACAAAACCGGTGAAACAGATGTCAATGATGAAACGGGAAACTTTGCCTGAAGAATATATTCCCTATATACGCTACATCAACCAGCATATCATTGCTTTAAACTCACGCTGTTTAATGGTTGTGATGGCTGTTGAAGGTGTCAATTTTGACACAGCAGACATTGATCAACTCAATTCTTTACACAACCAATTAAACACTCTTTTGAAAAATATCGCAGATGAACGGGTTGCTTTATATTCTCACATCATCCGTCGTCGTGAAACAATTTATCCAGAAGGTCATTTTCTTTCATCTTTTGCAACAACATTAGATGAAAAATATAAAAAGAAAATGGTTTCGCAAGAGCTGTATCGCAATGATCTGTTTATTTCACTGCTTTGGAATCCCGCAGCGGACAAGACACAACAACTAGCTTCATTTTTTCAGCGCTTGAGCAAAGCAAAAAAAACACAATCTGAACCCGACGCAGAAGCTATTCGGAAACTCGAAGAGTTAAGCCAAGATCTCATGCAAGGTTTAGAAGAATATGAAGTCCGTCTCCTATCAATCTATGAACATGAAGGACTTTTATTTTCCGAACAAAGTGAATTTCTCCACCAACTGGTGGGAGGAAGACGTGAACGTATTCCTCTTACATTTGGCACCATTGCCTCAACAATTTACTCAGATCGTGTTATTTTTGGGAAAGAAATTATTGAAATTCGCCATGAAAGCAATGAGCGCTTTGTCGGCATGTTTGGCTGGAAAGAATACCCTTCAAAAACCCGCCCAGGGATGACCGATGGTTTGCTTACGGTCCCCTTTGAATTCATCTTAACACAATCGTTTGTTTTTAAAAGTAAAGCAGTTGCCAGTGCCATTATGAGCCGCAAGCAAAATCAAATGATTAATGCCGCCGACCGTGCTAGCTCACAAATTGATGCACTGGATGAAGCCTTGGATGATTTAGAGTCAAACCGTTTTGTTTTGGGCGAACATCATATTTCTTTAGCCGTTTTTGCGGATCACCCCAAAATATTGACGGAGAACTTATCAAAAGCACGTTCTCATTTAACCAATGGGGGTGCCGTAATTGCCAGAGAAGATTTAGGATTAGAAGCCGCATGGTGGGCACAATTGCCTGGAAACTTTAGCTATCGTGCGCGTTCAGGCGCCATTACCAGCCGAAACTTTGCAGCTTTATCGCCCTTCCATTCTTTCCCCGTTGGCAAATTGAACGATAATGTTTGGGGAGCAGCTGTCGCATTGCTCAAAACACAGGCTGGTTCACCTTACTATTTTAATTTTCATTATGGTGATCTTGGCAACACTTTTGTTTGTGGTCCATCGGGATCTGGTAAAACAGTGATTGTTAATTTTCTTCTTGCACAATTACAAAAACACAATCCGACCATGGTTTTTTTTGATAAAGATCAAGGAGCGGAGATTTTTGTCCGCGCTGGAGGTGGAAAATATAAACCTCTCAAAAATGGACAGCCCACGGGGATTGCTCCCTTAAAGGGCATGGAATACAATGAAAAAAATAAAATTTTTCTTCGTCATTGGATCTTAAAGCTCGTCACAGCTGAAGGGCAAATTGTAACAGAAGAAGAGCGACAAGATATCGCCAAAGCCATTGATTCTTTAGAAAACTTACCCCCAACACACCGCTCTCTTGGAGCCCTTCAACTGTTTTTTGACAACACATCCAAAGAAGGGATTGCCATGCGGCTACAACGCTGGATTAGAGGCAATGATTTAGGATGGGTTTTTGACAATGATCAAGATGATCTTAATTTAAATGCACAATTCATTGGCTATGACATGACCGATTTCTTAGACAATGAAGAAATTCGGCGCCCCTTGATGATGTACCTCTTTCACCGCATTCTTGATCTGATTGATGGACGACGCATCATTATTGTCGTTGATGAGTTCTGGAAAGCTTTGGAAGATGATTCCTTTAAAGCTTTTGCGCAAGATCGGCTTAAAACAATCCGTAAACAAAATGGCATGATGCTCTTTGCAACCCAAAGTCCTAAAGACGCTTTAAACTCCACAATCGCCCATACCATTATTGAGCAATGCCCCACCCAAATATTTTTCCCCAATCAAAAAGCAAATTACAATGATTATGTTGAAGCTTTTAAACTCACTGAGCGTGAATTTGAACTGATACAGTCAGAATTAAGTAGAGAATCCCGTCGTTTTCTCGTCAAACAAGGGCAAAGTTCCGTCGTTGCAGAACTTAACTTACGGGGAATGAACGATGAGATTGCCGTTTTAAGCGGCACAACAAAAAATATTGAACTTATGAATGAAATTATAAACGAACATGGCGCAGCCCCTGAAAAATGGTTGCCCATCTTTTATCAGAGGAGAAAAAAACAATGAAAAAATATGGCTTAGTGACACTGTTATCTTTTTCTTTTATTTCTCATGCGCTCTCAGAAATGTCCCCCGATGCAGACGAATATTATAGGCAAGCGCTCGAGAATACACAAAAACTCGAGGCTGCAAAATCAGAAACCGCTGAGACAATTTATAAGACTGCTACTGAAACGACAAAAAAAATTAAAGAACTAAGAGATCAACTTGAACAACTTAAATCAAAAATAGAGGGAACAAAAACTGAAACGACATCAGACGCTGACAAAAACTCTAAACTTGAAGAATTGCAGAATCTTCAAGCTCTTCGACAAGAGCTTCAAGTAAAAGTTTCTCTTCTGCAAGCCGATCTTCAAGCGAATGCTTTAAAACTTCAGTCTCTTGATATGATTCAAGCCAGAGATACGAAGACAAAAGAAGAGCTGCGTGAAGAAAAGGAGCAACAAAAACATAAAACACTTCAAGCACAATTAAAAGAAAAAGAAGAAAAGCTAAAAGAAAAACTTGAAAGTACTAGTGCAGATGTCAGACTATAATTTTCCTACATTTGATAAGTTTTCTCCCTTTGAAAGCATTTCTGGGTATATTTTAAAGCCCCTCGATAATGTGATGGACACAACGGTGAGTGGGTTATCTTCTGCAATTTCAGCGCCCTTAAATCTTGCCGCAATCATTTTTATTTTTCTTTATGGCTATAATGTTATGACAGGTCGCGTTGCCCTTTCCATGCATAGTCTTCTCAATAATGTTGTTAAAATCGTTGTTGTAACAACGATGGCAACGAATGCGGAAACGTTTAATAGTTATGTTAAAGATATTTTCTTCAATGACTTGTCCAACGCTATTGGAAATGCGTTAAACAGCAATCCTGCAAACTCCAATGTTTTTGATTATATTTTGTTAAAGGCAAGTGACCGCTATCAAGAAGTTTTATACAATGCTTGGTTTTTTGAAAAGATCATTGTGGGTCTTCTTGGTTCTATCATGCTTCTTGCTGTTATTCTCTTTTGTATAGGTGGTTTTATTGTCCAAATGTTTGCCCAAGTTGCACTGGTCATGATTATAGGTCTTGGACCTCTGTTCATTAGTTTATATTTGTTCAATGCAACGCGAAAATACACCGATGCGTGGATTACAACTTTGGTTAATTTTACCATTTTACAAGTTCTCGTAATCATGCTTGGAACAATTATATGTCAAGTTATCATACAGGTCCTCAAAGTTTCCTATGAATCAATCTACATTCTTTTTCCCCCTGTCATCGTCATTTCGATCATAGGTGTTATTATCTTCCGGGCGCTTCCTGGTATTGCCACAGCGCTGGCCTCTGGCGGACCATACTTTAGTGCTGGTGTCTCTTCAGGAGGACAGATCTTCACAATGCTTGCCAATAGTGCAAGAGCGAGTGGTAATGCTGTAAAAAGTGCTGCTTCACAAATCTCAGGAGCTGCCGGGAATGCTGCTAAAGGTGCAGCAGGCGCGGCAGCAAAAGCAGGAAGATTTGGAGGTGGTCGTGGTCGGTTTTAAGATAAAGCATTTCTTTAAAAGAAGAAGCATTTTGGTTTTTGCTTTGCGTGCGCCCTTTGGCGCACGCACCATGATCCTGTTCCATGAAAGACTTAACATCTTGGGTCTTACAATAAAACCAATCACAATCTTGCCTCCCATAAACTTGTAAAAGTGTTCAAAATAAAAGGCTCTCATGCATTGTATTCCAAGATATCTGTGAGTTCAAAAAATGAAACGAAAACTAACTTTTGTTATGATCCTAACAATCGCGCTTTCCGGCTGTGCCTCTTTGAGTGGTCCCAAAAAACCACCACGCTGTAATGGCAAACAGACACGTGCTTTAAATAAAGATAAGTGGAATTGGGACAATAAAAACGTTGCCTACCCAGAAAAGGCTGTAAAGCCTGTTACCACACCTATCATTCTCAATACTTTGGAAAGTGAAAAAGCAACAGCCAACTTAGCAATTCACCCAGCTTTATTAAAGCCGGCTATTCATGAAGCACGATCTGACAAAACTGTGGAGGTTCCGCATGAAAAGTGATGCCCTTGAAGAATATATAAAAGAAGCCCGCTCATTTGATATTGATCGCATGCATGGCATGCGTATACGGATGAAAATTTCCATGGCTTTAACAGTGCTTTTTGGATTGATGACGATTGCACTGGCTTTGGCTGTCGCAGCTTTAACGCCTTTGAAAACGGTAGAGCCTTTTGTTATCCGCGTTGATAACTCAACAGGCATCATCGATACTGTAAGCGCCCTAAAAGACTCTCCTAATGACTATGATGAAGCGATAACGCGTTATTTTGCCAGCCAATATGTTCGTGCGCGTGAAGGTTTTCAAGCCTCAGAAGCAGAAAACAATTTTCGCTTAGTCTCTCTTTTATCTTCTCCAAAAGAACAAAACCGTTTTGCAACATGGTACGCAGGCAATAATCCAGAAAGTCCGCAAAATATTTATCATAACATGATTGCAACGGTCACAATCAAATCAATCTCTTTTATAAGCAAAGATCTTATCCAAGTTCGTTATTATAAAACGGTCAGAGACTTTAATGAAAAAGAAAATATTTCCCATTGGATTTCAATCCTAAATTTTTCTTACGTAAATGCACATATTTCAACGTCTGATCGTCTCATCAACCCACTTGGTTTTCAAGTATCGGAATATAGATCTGATCCAGAGGTGATAAAATGATCAGACTTTTACAAATAATCTTTTTAATTTTTACGATCACTCTCAGCTTTCACACAGTTTTCTCATTTGCGGAAACAGCGCCTGTCAGTGCCCGTAAAGATAACCGCATCCGATTTGTCAATTATGACCCCTACAACGTCGTACAAATCATTGGTTCCATTCGCTCTTCCGTTCAGCTGGAATTTGCCGATGATGAAGAAGTAACCTATGTAGGAATTGGCAATTCGGTTGCTTGGCAAGTTGCGCCAGCTGGCCATTTTGTTTTTCTCAAACCGCGTGAAATCCAACCTGTAACCAATTTACAAATCGTCACAAGCCGCCAAGATGGAATACAACGCTCTTATCAATTTGAGCTGCAAATCCGTGACGGCGACGTTTCAGCCGGTAATGAGACCTATTTCTTGGTCAAGTTTCGTTATCCAGAAGATGAAGCCTTGCGTAAAAAATTAGCCGAAGCAGCAAAAGCCGAACAACGTGAAGAAAACTATGTCAATGATATTTTAAATATCCATGAAGATTTTGGACCCCGCAATTGGGCTTATGAAGCTCAAGGCTCATCCCTCATTGAACCTGCTTCTGTCTATGATAATGGGAAAACAACCACCTTTACCTTTTTAGGCAATGTTGAAATTCCCACCATTTACCTTGTAACGCCTGATGGGCAAGAGGCTCTTATTCCTAAATCAATCAAAGGCAACAAGGTTATTGTTCATGCGACAGCGGCACAATTCACGCTACGGCGTGGGAATGAAGTATTGTGCATCTTTAATAAAAGGTTCGTCCCACAAGGAATTAACCCTGAAACAGGGACCACATCCCCATCTGTACAACGTAAAGTGAACATAGGAAACAGCCATGAATAATACCGTGGATGAAAAGAACATTAATGATCGCGATACCATAAAAAATGCTCAAGGAAAAAGTCAACAGAGCAATGTAGGCAAAGCAATTGCCCTTATTATTCTTTTCAGTGTCTGTCTTTATTTAGCCTATTCAACGCTTGTCACAGACAAAACACAACCAACAGAGAAAAAACAATCGATTGAATCTTTAAAAGAAGGAAAAGTTATCAAACAAACAGAACTTTTTCGCCCTGCAAAACCTACCCCTCCCTCCCCTGAACAGGCGCATCGAAAGGACGGTCTGTTACCCAAAGTCGAGCTCCCAACACCCAACATCAATCAATTAAATTCTGATGATCCCCTGTTGGAAGCCGCACAACGAGCTCCTGTATTAGCTTATGCGAATGCACAACAAAGCAAAGGAGATTCACAAACCAATAACAGCGCTTTGCCTCACCAACTGGAAAGCAAGCCCGATGAGACAACACAACGCTTTAATCATCTTCTCAAACCCACACTGCTTGAAGGGATTCGTGCTTCAACCCTTGGCAATCGAAATTATATCATTACGATGGGAACGTCTATCCCTTGTATCTTAGAAACAGCCATCAATAGTGATCAACAAGGTTTTGCCAGTTGTATTGTCTCCAGGGATATTTTATCCGACAATGGTCGTGTTGTGCTTCTTGATAAAGGCACCCAAATTGTTGGAGAATATCGCGCTGGATTGAAAAAAGGCCAAAAACGCCTCTTTGTACTATGGAACAGAGCAAAAACCCCTAATGGTATCATTATATCCTTAGCTTCACCGGCAACAGACAGTTTAGGACGCTCTGGAATTGACGGTGATATTGATAATCATTGGTTAGAGCGGATTGGATCTGCACTTCTTGTCTCCCTGATAAAAGATGTAACAAGCTATACCAATAAACGTTTATCAAAAAAACAAGAAAAAGAAGAGACTGAAACAATCTCTTCAGGACAAAACATCGCCAATATTATTGTCGAAAATTATGCCAATATTCCTCCAACCTTATCCAAAAACCAAGGGGAAATGGTAAACGTTTTTGTTGCCCGCGATTTAGATTTTTCCGGCGTTTATAAATTGAAAGTCATCGAAAACAAAAAACAGATTATCAATCGAGCTGTTTCAAGAAACTTTTACAAAAATTCTGCGATACCTTAAATGACCCAAATCTTACACACCATGAGTGATGAAACCGTCGCGATTGTTCTGACAAAACTTGAACCGATCAGTATTTTTTTGAAAGATGAGAGTCTTTTTGAAATTGTGATCAATCGTCCCCATCAAGTGATGACGGAAGGGATTGATGGATGGAAAACAATAGAAGCACCGGCTCTCTCTTTCAATGAGCTTATGGGAATTGCGAAAGTTATCGCGTCCTATTCCAAGCAAAATATATCAGACAAAAACCCAATATTATCCGCAACTCTACCAGGCAATGAGCGCATTCAAATTGTCATTCCACCAGCTGTTGAAAAAGGCACGATTAGTATGACCATTCGTAAACCATCATCACAGAGTTTTTCTCTCGAAGAACTAGCGAATAAAGGTCTCTTTTCGCACTGTGAGCAGGTTTCTTTCACACCATTGAATGATTATCACACGCATTTTAATGAACTCAAACTCAGCGAGCATAACTTAGCCACTGCCTACTGCAATAAAGACTTTGTTTTCTTTTTAAATCAAGCTGTAAAATGCCAGAAGAACATTTTGATTGCGGGAAAAACTGGTTCGGGAAAAACAACATTATCAAAAGCATTAATCGCTAAAATTCCTCAAGACGAGCGTATTATCACCATTGAAGACACACAAGAATTGGTGATCCCGCACCCTAACCATGTCTCGATGATCTATTCAAAAGATGGACAAGGCTTAGCTTCTGTTGGCCCCAAGGAATTACTTGAATCATCTTTACGGATGCGTCCTGATCGTATTCTTTTGCAAGAACTTCGAGATGGTACAGCCTTTTATTATATCCGCAATGTCAATTCGGGCCACCCAGGTTCCATTACAACGGTCCATGCCTCAACAGCCCTTGCTGCCTTTGAGCAAATGACCCTTTTAGTCAAGGAAAGTGAAGGAGGGGGTGATTTAGAGCGTGATGATATTCGAGGTTTATTGATTTCAATGATTGATATCATCATCCAATGCAAACGGGTTGAAGGGAAATTTAAGGTCACAGAAATTTATTATGATCCCTTCAAACAACGGAACATTTTTGGCGGGGACTAGAATAAGATCACATCGATTGAAGGCTCTTTTAAAGCAACGATTGAACATACATCGCCCATAAAAGGAAAAATGCATGAAAAGCAAAACAACAGGAAACAGAGAAAACCTTTTATTGATGACAGCGGAAGAATTAAAACAACGCTGCCAAGCCGTTGATGCCGCCATCAACACCCATACAATAGAAGGGATAAAGCTTCATTCCACAACGCTAAAAATTTTAGAAGAATACGCAAGGGGAAATATTTCACTCGAAGAATTTAATACGCTTATGGAAAACGCGCCACTATAAGGAGATTAACAATGCCCAAAGCAAAAGCAAAAACAAAAAATATAAACACCCCTTCTCCCCATAATTATCTCTATCCTAAAACTGTTACGTTAAAAAATAAATATGGCACAAAGGACCTTGATACTTTTTTGAAAAAATGTTCGCATGACACAGCAAAGGCGATGATTAATCTGCGCGAAGAGTCCTTACCAGAAAAGTTCGATACCACCTATCTATGCCATATTCATAAAAAATTGTTTAGCAACACATTTGAGTGGGCTGGTTTGACTCGAAATATCCCCGTTACATTTTCAGATGGCACCACAGCCGTCATGCCCGAAATGAAAAGAACAGGCTGGGAAAATGCTTTTGCAATCGGAGATGAGATCCAAGAAGGTTTACAACAATTAGATCAAACGCTTGCCGAAAAAAACAATTTGCAAGGCTTATCGCGCGAAGAATTTAATTCTGAAGCAATAAACTTATTTAACGCTCTCAACCAAATCCACCCATTCAGAGAAGGCAATGGGCGCACACAACGGGCATTTTTTGAAAATCTCGCTCAAGCCGCAGGCCATCAACTTGAATTTTCGCTTGTCACAAAAGAACGCATGCTTCTTGCCAGTGTTGCAGTAGCAGAAAAGGGTGATCTAGAACCGATGCAACACCTGTTTGAAGATATTTCCAATCCAGAAAAGGCATATCTTTTAAAAGAATTCATGGATAACATGAAAAACAGCGGACGCAATGTGAATGATCGTCCTGTTATGGTTGTAAAAGAAGGTGAAACTTACACGGGCATGTATAGAGGTGCTGGCCTTAACAGCTTTGCCTTCAATGTGAAAGGAGCTTACATCATCGGAAATAAAGAACATCTCACACCAGAACAACTCAAAACATTAAAACCCGGTGATAGATTTACCTTCACCGTTCCACAAACACAAGAGTTAAAAGGCATTCTCATTCCTGAAGAGAAATTAGCCCCTTTGACAAAAAGTGAAAAGGCTGAAAGGGTTGCAGAAGATGCCTGTGTTCAAACAGCACGAAACCAAATTCAGCAGTTGGCAAAAATTGTTTATGGCAACACAAAAACATTAGACGAACAAATGGTCGCGATTATTAAAAAACCAAGCTTAGGTCAACAGCTTGCCAACCAGATTGAAAAGGCACCAGACTCTGTTGCTCATCTTGCAGGTTTTAATTTATGTGGGCTCCAAAATCAGACACGTGCAAACGCTAAAAACCATGTTGATCTCCTCTGTACTGCTGTTGCAAATTTCGCTCATGCTGTAAAACATGCGGAAAAGGAAATTGCTCAAGAACATAGAGCAGAACAAGAACGCCTTGCAAAAACAGTAGAAATGCCAAGTCAAAGCTTGCAAGATCTTTTTGCCTTGCCAAAAGAATTACAGCAAGAAGTTTTAGCAAAAAATCTTGGACTTCAAAAAGAGCTGACCAGCTTTGTCAAAAACATCAATAGCCGTCTTTCCACAACTGAACATAAAGCTGTCAAAAATAATGATTATGAAACATTGGCTCAAAGCATTGGTGTCTCAGAAAATAAAGCCAAGCAAATTACACAAACCATTAAGCAAGTCAAAGAAGCACACCAACAAGCTTGCACGCGTACAATCAACCGTTCAAATGTGCTCGCTATGGCCAGCTAAGAATGGATAAAACCTTCCTCTTTCATGAGAAGAGCGCATAAACGAAAACGGGTTAGCGTTATCTTGCGCCTTTGCAAAAAAGAGTACTGCACCCCTGAAAAAAGAGCATTTTACAGCATATTCTAAAAAGAATTGAAAGTAATATACAATGAAATATACCAAGACACAAATGGTTCTTATTTTAACCCCTATTGCTTTAGGTGCTTTAACGATATTCCTTGTCCCTCATTTTTTGTTGCTGATAACAAATGGCCTTAAGAGCGATCAAATGTATTGGACCCTTCGTTCAGAGCCTTTATTAGTCTTAGCACTAACAGCTGCTGTTTCATTGTTGTATAGTCTCTCGCAAAAACTGCACTTGCGTAAAATCATCACTTTTGTTTCCTTGGTCTTTTTTGGCACCATTGCTCTTTACTATGTTGGGGGTGAACTAAAACGTTTAAGTCCCTATGTTGGCCAACAAGGAATAACGTGGAGCTATGCGCTTCAATTCATGGATCCCATGGTTATCTTTGGCATCATCATTGGTGTTTTTTTTTCCATCATTCAATTCATCACAACCTCTCCCCCTAAAAATAGGGTCAAGCGTGCCAAAAAAGGTGTTTTTGGGGATGCCGCGTGGATGAATTTAAATGAAGCAGCAAAAATCTTTCCTGCCAATGGGCAAATTGTTGTGGGAGAAAGATACCGTGTTGATCAAGATAATGTGTGCAAAATTCCCTTTGCCCCTGGCAATAAAACAACATGGGGCAAGGGTGGAACAGCCCCTTTGCTAACCTTTAATCTCGATTTTGGTTCAACCCATATGATTTTTTTTGCTGGTTCTGGTGGTTATAAAACCACAAGCACAGTGGTTCCTACGTGTTTAACCTATCCAGGCTCTATTATTTGTCTTGATCCTTCAACAGAAGTTGCCCCAATGGTCAAATTTGCGCGTCAAAAAATGGGCAATAGAAATGTTATTGTTCTCGACCCTAATTCACTTTTAACAAAAAATTTTAATGTTATCGATTGGCTTTTAGATGACAGCGTCCCACGCACACAACGTGAAGCGAATATTGTAAGCTTTTCCAAACTGCTTCTTACAGATAAAAAATCCGACAATTCTTCAGCGGAATATTTCTCGACACAAGCCCATAATCTTTTAACGGCTCTTCTTGCTCATGTTATATTTTCTGATGAATATGAGGACGATGAGCGCAATTTAAAAACATTGCGTGGCATTCTCTCACAATCAGAAACAGCGGTTGTCAATCAATTACGCATGATTCAAGAGACCACTCCTTCTCCTTTTATTCGCGAAATGGTGGGGATTTTTACAGAAATGGCAGAACAAACCTTTTCAGGCGTTTATACAACCGCCTCAAAAGATACCCAATGGCTTTCTTTGTCCAATTACGCAAATCTTGTCTGCGGCGATGATTTTTCCTCCTCAGATATTGCCAATGGCAATACAGATGTTTTTCTCAATCTCCCCGCCAGCATTTTAAACAGTTATCCAGCAATCGGACGTGTGATTATTGGTGCCTTTCTCAATGCCATGGTCACAGCAGATGGTAAGTATAAAAAGCGTGTTTTATTTGTCTTAGATGAAGTTGATCTTTTAGGCTATATGAATATTTTAGAAGAAGCGCGTGATCGTGGACGAAAATACGGAACATCCTTGATGCTCTTTTATCAATCTTCTGGTCAGCTGGTCAATCACTTTGGAGAAGCAGGAGCACGTTCATGGTTTGAAAGCTGCTCCTTTGTCAGCTATGCTGCCATTAAAGACCTTCAAACAGCGAAAGACATTTCAGAACGCTGTGGTCAAATGACCGTTGAAGTCACCGGAACGAACAAATCAAGAGGTTTATCTTTAGGAAAGAGTTCTTACAACATCAATTACCAACAAAGAGCTCTTATTTTACCCCACGAAGTTATTCAAGAAATGCGTCAAGATGAACAAATTATTCTTATGCAAGGACAACCCCCTCTGCGATGTGGTCGTGCCATCTATTTCAGAAGAAAAGAAATGCTAGCCGCAGCGGCAAAAAACCGCTTTGCCCCACAAAAGAAAAACTAACCCTCATCAATGAGATACTGAAAGAAAAATAACAACAAAAAAGTATACATTGCTGTTTTTTTTAAAAGCCTATGAACAAAAAAACTCCCCGCTACCATACAAGAAAAACAGGGTCAAAAAGCCCGTGATTTTTCTTTTTTATATTTTCCCCTTTCTATTTTGCGTATCATTTTACCAGCGCCCATGATCTTTAAATTTTTATAAAAAACGCCCATCCCCCAACCAAGAGCAATATCAATATCTCCACTTGGAAAAGAAACACCCTCTCACAAAGTTTTTCATATATAATTTATGACAACACATTTATTTATAATGATAATTTATCTAAATTTGTGCTAAGTGAGAGACCCAATAGCCTAAGACGCTCTCATTTCAAATCTATTCTATGATTAAAGAACGCAATCAACAAAAGCGTGCGGCAATGCCTATCTCCTTACAGACAAGCAAAAATATTTAAGAACGCTCATAACCAATCTCAATGACTAAAGAAAAACAAAAGATTTCCCTTTGAGACAAGAGCTCTCCCCCCACAATAAGCATTGATTTTTTCCTAAAAACATTCAGGAGATACACCAAAATGAATAAATCATTCTTATAGAAGCTTCCCCCCCCTTTACGATATCATAATGTGTTCTATTTTAACAACTAAGCGCTGAAAAAGCGCCTTTCTTTCTCACCACAGAAAGTTTTTTCCCTCTTATGGATCTTAAAGGAGCACAATACAATAAGAGTAACAAGACCAAGTAAAAAACATTTTGTTTTAAATATAGACCAACAAGATGTTCACAGAGACCAAGAAGAAAAATATTATGGAGTAAAATTCTTGATGACTGCTTTTATTCATAAACTTCCCAATCTAAGTGCTGTATATGAAAAGTCTCAAAGCCATCCGATCACCAAGAGCAATTCTCTCCGCCATATCCGCATCCTTCATCAAAGCGCTTTTGCAAACAACTTTACTAAAAGTAAAACAGCAAAAATCTTAAACAATATTTTTCTTTTTAGCTTCTTTCCCTTACCTCAAAGAGGGAAGAGCACTTTCTCTCATAGCACCCAAAATCTCAAAAGAATACGCGATGGGGGACTTTCAACATGACCCGCGTTTAAGGGCGCGTATCAATTCCTACCCTACTTTCTCAGGAGAGACGATATGTTAGAGCAAAATTATCTCTATAAAGGAACCCCAACATTAAAAAATAAATATGGCATCAAAGACCCCCAAAAACTGTATGAACGCAGCGCCCACGACAGCGCAAAAGAGGCTGTTAATTTTCGTCATGAACCACCCCCCCTAAAATTTGATGCCGCTTATCTATGCTTAATCCACTGGAGCTTTTTCCACAAAACTTTTGAATGGGCAGGTCAGACCCGCGATACATCCTTTACCTTTGAAGATGGCAGCACTGCCCGTATGCCGGCGATGCGCCCTAAAGGATATGAGGTTCCTTTTGCCATCGGTCCGCAGATAAAAAGAGAGCTCAAACAACTCGAAAAAACACTGAGCGAAAAGGATAATTTAAAAGGCTTATCGCGCCAAGAATTTGCTGAAAGTGCCGCTGAAGTTTTTATGGCGCTCGAGCACGCACACCCTTTCCGAAAAGGCAATGGACGCGTTAATCGAATGTTTATGGAAAAACTTGGACAAGCAGCAGGCCATACCATTGACTTTTCGTTCATCACAAAAGGACGCATGACAGCAGCTTGTATTGAAGCCATGCAATATGGCAATCCTCAACCGATGAAAGATCTTTTTGAAGATGTTACCCATCCGCAAAAATCTCTTGTTTTAAAAGAATTTATCTCTCAAATGCGAGAAGCTAAACTGGATGAAATTAACAATCGCGTTGTTGTTGCAGCAAAAGAAGGTGTTTCCTATGACGGCATCTTTAGAGGCACTTCAGCAGAAGGTTTTGTCATGGAAGTCGGAGGGGGATTCGTCGTGGGCCACAAAGATGATCTTCCCCCAGAACAAATCAAAACGTTACAGAACGGCGACCACCTCTGCTTTCAAAAAACCAACGTTCAAAGTGTAAAAGAAACCCTCATTCCACAAGAAACCTTAGCTCCTCTCACAAACGACGAGTTATTTGCAAGAGTTTCAAATGACACTTATGTTGAAGCAAGCCGAAAAGAGGTCGAAGAACTATCAAGGATTGTTTATGGTAAAGCCCAAGCCTTAAAGACAAAACTAGATATCATAACGGCAGCTCCAAACTTAGGAAATCAATTTGCCGATGAAATTTTAGAAAATCCTCAATCCGTTTCTAAACTTTCAGGGAGAAAAATCCTTGATATGAAAAGTCCAAGTCGCAGACATGCCGAACAGACCGTTCCACAACTCAGCCAAGCTCTTAAAAATTATGGTGCCATAACAAAACAAACAAAAGATGAAGTTTTAGAACAACACCAAAGAGAACAAAAACGCCTAAGCCACGTAATTGAAAAACCTGGAAAAAATTTACAAAACCTTTTTGCCTTACCAGAAGAACGACAAAGGGAAGCTTTATTGCATTCTCCTGCACTCCGACAAGAACTCCATACCTTTTCACGCCAATTACACAATCGTCTCTCCTCAGAAGATCGTAAAGCCATACAAGAAAAAGATCATCCAAGATTGGCTTGCCTCCTTGGAATATCGGAAAGCAAAGCCAAAGAAATTGCACAGGCTGTCAAGAACACCAAAGACGTCCAATGTCAAGCCCGCAGCTTGAAAGTTAGCCGTTCCTCATCACTGGCTCTGACCGGCTAAAAGATGCTATCTTTTGTCTTCCAACGGAAATCTTGACGCCAACCTTCATCGTGATTACTCTCACGAATTGTTTTAGAATATTACAAAAAATAGTCCCCAAAATGAATCCTGTAATTTATTATAACTTATTGATAAAATTTCACAAAAAAACTGTATTAAAGACATAAATCTCCATTAAACTAGGGGCGAATAGCGCGAAATCTTTGGAGAGCATTCAATTTGATATCTTCATTTGCTTTAGATTTATCAAAAAAGTGGGGAATGCACCAAAGAGGTTTTCTAAAAATATTGAAAGGAAACAGCCATGAAAAAAAGCCACCCACACCAAGAATCTCAAAACCCAGAAACCCAGAAGCCAGAGCCTCTCTACGCACAAGTTGATAAATCACGCAAAAGAGGTCCGCGCACCCAAAGTCCAGAAGACTTACAAGCAGCAAATAGAAGTCAACCAACCCTCCAAGAAGATTCCCCCTACAACACACCGAGAACGGAAGCAGCTGGATATGATACCCCTCCTTCTCAACGACCACAAGAAACTGTCTATGCCCCCCAAAATCCACTGGAAGGAACGATCTATGCACCCCAATACCCATTAGGATCCACCCATGCAGCCGTTAGAAGGGGATCGCGTACCCCCTCCCCTGACAAACTCGTAGATCCCTATGCAGTCGTTAATCTAGCGACGGGTGAAACAGAGTCCGAGCAGCGAAGAAACCCCCTCTATGACTCACCAAGCGGAAGCGATCAAGATCTGCGCCATCCCCCAAGACCAGAAGAACATCTCTATGCAGAAATTGATCCGAGAACAGAAGTCAGACGCGCTCCCTATAAACCAGTAGAAACGATCTATACAACATTGGGCATGGGCGCTGAAGGTGGACAAGAATCCCAGCAACGGGAAAATCCCCTCTACGAAGGCGTTGGCAGAGCAACAACGCCCCCTCCCAGAACCCAAAAAGATGTGGTTACGACAAAGCTCTTACAACACACAGACTTTCAATATGGTGTAAGAGAAACCCAAGAGTGGTGTACAGTTGTTTATGGTAATCCACATGCCTTGAATCAGCAACTTTCTGAGATTCTTGAAAATCCTAAAGGGGCAGAAAAAGTCTTATGGAGCCTTGCAGCCAATCCTGAAAGTGTTGGTAGGCTTGCAGGAAGCAAAGTCCTTGGTATAAAAAGCCCTGACCGCAAAGAGGCTGAAGAGGGTTTTCGCCACCTTTGCTCAGCTCTTGAAAGACATATAGATAAGACACAAAGGCTCCACAAAGACTTTACACGTGATCTGGAAAGAGGTCAAAAATACGAAAGCCCAGAAAGAAGCCCTGAACACAGACGTCACCATCACCACCATCGTCACGCCAGAGGGCAAGAACAAAATAGTCCAGAACACAGCCCACAACGACAAAGAAAAACAGAGATTAAAGGAATGGCTCATGCCATGTAAGAGGGTATCAACATAAAAACAGATCAATTTTTGTTTTTCATATCATCTCTTTTTCAGTGAAATTCTTGGCGCAAATTGTTTTATAGCGGTTGCGCCAAGAGTTGTTTTAGAATAGTACAAAAAATAGTCCTAAAAATGAACGCTGTATTTTATTGTAACTTATTGATAAGATTTCATAAAAAAACTGTATAAAAGACACAAAGGTCCGTTACACTGATCTCGAATAGCGCGAAATCTTTGGAGGTCATTCAGTTGGATATCTTCCTTTGTATAAAGGTTATCAAAACTAAAAGTGGGGAATGCACCAAAGAGGTTTTCTAAAAATATTGAAAGGAAACAGGCATGAAAAAACATCATCCACACCCTTCTGCAAATCCAGAAGCCCTCTATGCAACCGTGAATAAACAAAACAGAGGAAACCAGCGCAGTCCAATCCCTGAAGAGGAAGTTCTATACGCATCCGTGAGCACTGTTTCCCCTCTTTCAAGAGGCAGACACCATAATCAAAGGCACCAAGAATCTGAAACAGACTATACAACGGTTGCTCCTCCAAGACGCGAAGAGGAAGTTACATACGCATCCGTAAGCAGCGTTTCTCCTTCAAGGGCTGGACGTCATCAACAAAGACTATCAGAATCTGAAACCGATTACACAGAGGTTTCCCCACAACAAAGAGGAAGAGCTCCCCTTACAGCTGACAAAATGACTGTACAGCTTTTAAAAACCCCAAAGGTGCAAGCCTATGCGGAAGAGGTCGTGTATTGGAGTAAAATTGTTTATGGACAAGACAATATTTTACAGCAACACTTGCAAGATATCCTTACAAATCCCAGTAAAGGAAAAGAACTGTCAGATCAACTTGCTGAAAATCCTGAGACTATTCATAAACTCGCTGGCCGCTCCGCACTTGGCATGAAAACTCAAACACGCAAAGCCGCTGAAGAAGGTTTTAGACCGCTCGTTGATGCTCTTGATGGTTATACAAATGCTGTAAAAGAAACAAGGGATAGGCTCTTGCAAACCCCTCACGCAGAACAAAGACGCCAGAAAGAACTTTCTCAGCAAACTGAAAGGGCTCACCATCGTCATCATCACACAAGAGGACAAGAACAAAATAGTCCGGAGCACAGCCCTCACCGACAAAGACATGGAATGGCTTATGCCATGTAAAGGGACATTAATATAAAAAAAGATCAATTTTTGTTTTTTATTTAATCTCTTTTGCAGTGAGTTTCTTGGCGCAAATCGTCTTCTTACGATTGCGCCAAGATTTGTTTTAGAATGGTACAAAAAATAGTCCTAAAACGCTCCTAAAAATGACCCCTGTTATTTATTGTAACTTATTGATAAGATTTCACAAAAAAACTGTATAAAAGACATAAATATCCGTTACTCTGATCTCAAATAGCGCAGGTCTTTGGAGCACATATTAGTTCGATATCTTCCTTTGTCTCAAAGTGATCCAAGCATAAAGAATGAGTATGCACCAAAGAGGTTTTCTAAAACAATTTTTGAAAGGAAACGTGCATGAAAAAAGATCACCCTCACCCTTTTCCATCTTCTTCAATCAAAGAACTCATAGAACTCTATGAAAAAGCAGCAGCAGAGGTCTCAGGCACCCCCCCTCTCCCTAAAGAAACGTCTTCAAAAAGCAAAAGATTATCAACGATACTGGAACAAGATGAAGAAAGGCACTCTGTTTTAGAAGAAGAAACGATTATGGAGACAAGTGCACAGGCATCTGTTAGAATGACGCACTCAACAACGCCTCTTTCAAGCACGCGCGCGACCCAAAGACCGCAAGAAGCTGAAACAACACGCACAACAGCTGCTCCACAGGTTACCCAAGGAGCAGCAAGAATTCTCTCAGAGGAAGAAATCTCTCGATTACTTCCCCACCATTCATTGGTTAAAACCTATCAAGAAGAAATCGAGCGTTTATCCGCAAGAGCCTATGGCAACCCCAACATTTTGCAAGAGAAAATGCAGGAAATTCAAAGAAACCCTCAAGCGGGAGATGAGCTCTCATGGCGCATGGCAGCCCATCCTGAAAGCATTGCTAAACTTTCCGGCAAAAGCATTTTGGGCTTAAAAAATCAAGCACGCAGACAAGCAGAAGAGAGTTTTTCCGCCCTCTGTGTCACCGTTGATTGTTATACAGAAGCCGTAAGACAGGCAAGAGAGAGCCTCTCACAATCTCCAGAGCAAGAACTCAAAAACTATCAACGCCTCATGGGAAAAAACGCCGTCTCTGAACTGCTGAAAAAACCGGGTCATTCTGAAAAGGAAAAAGAAAGTCTTTCAGAAGCAGACATGTTCACCCAAATTCATCAAAATTCAAAAGTCAAAAGACACCATGCACAAATCCAATATTGGTGCAAAGTTGTTTTTGGCAACGCAAACACTTTGCAATCACAAATAGAAGAGCTTTTCCAAAACCCTGAAACAATAGAACAGCTCGCCCAGCAACTTGCTGGAAATCCTAAGTCTTTTAACAAATACGCTGGTCACAACTTTGCGGGCTTTAAAAATCAAGCGCGCAGACATGCTGAAGCGGGTCTTTCTCACCTCATTGATGCTGCTGACAATTATGCAACGGCTGTCGCACAGGTCAGAGAGAGCATTTTACAAACTCAGCAGGCAAAACAAGAACATCGTGAAACATCTGAGCAAACACAAAGCTTGCAGCAGCAACAAAACGTTTCACAATCTGCTCAACACCTTGAACCTTCAACAATAACACATGAAGGAATAACGCCCTCTGGCTCACAAAGAGAAACGGATTTGCATCCTCGCAAAACTGTTGCTCCAAAAGCAATGGCTTTTGCCAGCTAAGCAGACATAAGTTTTCACGTTGAATCCAACATCTTGGCGCAACACAAGAGAAAGGTGACTTGCGCCAAGAAAGAGAAACGTTGGAACACAGTTCATCTCCCCACCACTTAATCTAAGCTATTGATAAAACAGTCTTTAAAGAGTGATCATAAACGACATCAAAAGAGTGAAATCGTGTGAGACCGCTCAGTTTCACATCCTCCCTCATAAAGTGAAAAGGCATAAAACAGAATAAACACCAAGACACATTTTTAAGTAATATTAAAAAACAATATTGGAAGAGTTTGAAAGGACCATGTATGAAAAAAAGAAATCCCTCCCCTTTTATCGCCGAACTGATGGAAAAATTTCAACAACAGTCTGAACAATCCCCCACCAGAACCCCCCCTCCCCAAGTTTCTTCAAAACCGCAAAAACCATCTGTACAAAAACACCCAGAAAATTTGTCCCCCTCGCCAAAGGTTGCACCACCGCCCCCCCCACGCGTAAGAGAAAAAACACCAAGCGACATAAAAATCCAAAAGCCTGAAATTCAAGAGACGCCTCCTCTAGTAGCGCCGCAAACCCCCCCACGTGCAAAAGAGAGACAACAACACAGCCCACAAGTTGAATCCTCGCCCACCACCACAAAAAGAATGGCCCCCCCCCCCTCCTCCTCCACGTGGAAGAGACAAAACACCAATAGACACAAAAATCCAAAAGCCTGAAACCCTCGAGCGCCCCTCCGCACCCATAAAAACCGCGCCACAAAGACCACCGC
Organism: Bartonella sp. B1098; assembly: GCF_944896145.1. Taxonomy (NCBI): domain Bacteria; kingdom Pseudomonadati; phylum Pseudomonadota; class Alphaproteobacteria; order Hyphomicrobiales; family Bartonellaceae; genus Bartonella; species Bartonella sp. B1098. Next base: position 485,493 of record NZ_CALYLP010000003.1, read on the forward strand.
GTGCAAAAGATAGACAACAAAACGCACAAACAGCTCCAGAGAGCGCCCCCCTCTATGCAAGGCTTCCTTCACAAATGCCCTCACGCATGAGAGAAAACACGCAAACCAGCACAAAAAACCAAGAGATACCTCCTCTACAAACAAAAATGGCACCGCCAAAACCCCCACGTGTAAAAGACAAAACCCCAACCGGCGCAAAAATCCAAAATCCTGAAATCCTCGAGCGCCCATCCGCGCCCATCAAAATCGCGCCACAAAGACCACCACGTGCAAAAGATAGAATTCAGCACAAAGCAACAATTCAAGAGAGCCCCCCCCTCTATGCAAGGCTTCCTTCACAAACGCCCTCACGCATGAGAGAAAACACGCAAACCAGCACAAAAAAACAAGAGATGCCTCCTCTACAAACAAAAATGGCACCGCCAAAACCCCCACGTGTAAAAGACAAAACCCCCACCGGCGCAAAAATCCAAAATCCTGAACCCCTCGCCCAAAGTGTTAGACCCAAAACATTACAGCATAGAACAGTCAGGCAGCAAAGCAGTTCATCATCACAAGATAGTGAAATATATGCCGTCCCTCGTTCAAGAAAATCGCATCGAAGAGGAGACAGACAAAAAAGCGACGCTGTCGTGCAAAAAACGGGCTCTCAACAAACAGCAAGTGAACCACCAAAACCGTCTCAGAAACAAAAAGCCTCTATTAATACAATGGAAAAAGAGCTCTTGCTCATAGCATATCAAGAAGAAATACGATTTTTGTGCGAAAAGGTTTATGGTGATCGGCTTATTTTAGAACCAAGAATAGAAAAAATCAAAGAAAACCCCGCTATGGGAGAACAGCTCTTATGGGATATGCAAAAAAAACCTCTGTCTATTTCTAACCTTGCGGGTAAAAAAGTTCTTGGCATAAAAAATGGAGCGCGCAAACAAGCTGAAGAAACGCTCCCTAATCTGTGTGAAGCCATTAACGGTTTTGTATATACCTCAAAATATATACAAGAGAATATTTCACAGAGTCCTCACAGGGAACAACGACAGCAGCAACACGCGCAACAGGAAGAAGCAATCACTCAACACACACAAAGTCGGCTTAATTCAGAAAAGAAAATCCAGCCTCTGTCAAATCAGGAAATTGCCCGCAGAGTACAACAAGATCCATTGGTTCAATATGGTCAAAGAGAAGTCCAATATTGGTGTCAAATTGTCTATAAAAATCCATTTATTTTACAATATCAAATGGAAGATATGCACAAAATTCCAGATATGGGAGAAGAACTTGTCTTTCAAATTAAAAAGGATTCGACATTTTTTGCTCCGCTTGCTGGTAGAAAAGTCCTTGGCATAAAAAACGGAGCGCGCAAAGCTGCTGAAGAAAATCTTCCTACCCTTTGTACCGCCATTAAGGATTATGCTGATACGATAAAGCAATTAAGAGAAACCATTGTGCAACACCATCAGACAGAACAACAACAACACCATCAACCGCTTACCGATCTCGATAAAAAATTGCAAAAGCAGCAAAACCTATCGCAGCCTCCGCAGCTGCCTGAGCGCTCAACAACAAGGCGACTCCAAGAGCTTTCTGAAACATCGAGACAAGAAGAGAAACCGCCTATTCAACCACGCAGAAGTGAAGCATCAAAAGCCATGGCTATGTCGTGATAGTCTCATCACCTTTGGCTTTTCATACAAAATTTTGGTGCAATTATGCAATTATATTGCCAAAATTGCACCAAGGATAGCGTATAACCTACAGAAAAATTTGAATAAACTCTCCTATGCCAATTTGAAAAAATCATTCATCCCTTTCATTGCCTATAGTGCTCTTGCTTGTAGGGCTAAAAACAGGCAAGACGCTGTTGAAAAATTACGTCTTGCCGTCCTCTGTTTATAGAATCTCTGAAACGGGAAGGTGTCTTCATTTAGGAGAACATAAAGCTGTAAAGCCGTAAAAGTGAAAACCCATCACACGGCTTTGCCATCTCGTTGAGCTCAACCTGATAAGCTTTTAAAAGCCTCAAAAGCCCTCTATCTTTTTCAAAAATGAAAATGGCGCATTGCTTCACGCTTTTATTTGCGTTCTTTAAAATAGGGGCACGCCTCTCATGTAATAAAACACAGCGCCATTGGAGTACACGCTTCACGAACATCACTCCCCTAGAGAGAAATGATCATTCTATATCCTTAAATTGTGATGACATTACTCCCATATTCCAATTTGAAAAAGAAATTTTAATGATTTTATGGCAACAATAAAAATTGTAAGGCAACAATAAAACAAGGAGCATGTTAAAAGTCTTCACGCAACCATTGTTGACAGAAAGACAAACACCGTCGTAAAACGCTGCACAAATATATTCTTGTATAGGGAATACAGATCAGATTTTTACGATTTAAAACGGCTTATTTTTCCTGTCACCGCTTCTCTTTTACCACGAACCTGATAGATCTTTATGACATTGATTAAAAAAATTGCAACAGTTGCTTCCGGGATCCTTATGAGCCGTATTTTTGGCTTCATCCGTGAAATGCTTATGGCAGCAGCACTAGGGACGGGTCCTGTTTCTGATGCCTTCAATGCTGCTTTTCGTTTTCCCAATACATTCCGCCGTTTTTTTGCTGAAGGTGCCTTTAATGCTGCTTTCATTCCTCTTTTTGCTAAAAAAATCACTGAAGATGGTCAAGAATCTGCCTGCAAATTCGCAGAAGAAGTCTTTGGTGTTCTCTTTTCGCTGCTTTTACTGTTAACCATTGCGATGGAACTGAGTATGCCTTTTTTGGTACGAACCATTATTGCTCCAGGCTTTAGTGAAGACGCAACAAAATTTAATGCCACCATTCATTTCACTGCGATCATGTTTCCTTATTTAACCTGCATGTCGCTCGCCGCGATGATGGGAGGCATGCTCAATGCTCTGCGCCGCTATTTTATTGCCGCCGTTGCGCCACTCTTTTTAAATATTATTCTGATTGGTGTGCTTGCCTATGCTTGGATCTATCAACTTGACGCTTGGCACATCGGCTTAAATCTCTCTTGGGGAGTGTTGGCGGCAGGCCTTCTTCAACTTGTCCTAATTGCTGTTGCTTTACGTCAAAGTGGCATGAAAATTTTCTTCCGTCGTCCCCATTTAACCCCTAATGTTCGCAAGCTCTTAACCTTAGCCTTCCCTGCAGCCATCACGGGTGGTATCACGCAAATTAATTTGCTCATCAATACCAACATTGCTTCTAGTCAATCAGGGGCTGTCTCTTCTTTGATGTATGCTGATCGGCTTTATCAATTGCCTCTAGGCGTGATTGCCATTGCCGTTGCAACCGTTCTTTTACCAGAATTAACCCGCGCGTTGCGGAGCAAAAATCAGGAAGAAACCCACCATTTGCAAAACCGCTCTATTGAATTAACACTCCTGTTAACGCTTCCAGCATCCATCGCTTTTTTGCTACTGTCCACCCCCATTGTTAGTTTACTCTTTGAACGTGGACAATTTACCGATCAATCAACACAGCATGTTGCACAGTTATTGGGACTTTATGGACTAGGTCTTCCAGCTTTTGTACTCATCAAGGTCTTTATTCCTAATTTCTTTGCCCATGAAGATACCAAAACACCGATGATTTTTACGGGCATTTGTGTTTTCATCAATATCAGCCTCGCTTTAACATTATTTCCTTATTTTTCCGCACGCGGCATTGTTATTGCGGAAATTACTTCTGGATGGGTCAATACCCTACTGCTTTGGGGTGTCCTCATCAAACGGGGGGATTGGAAATACGACGCCCAACTGATCAAGCGAATATTATGCCTCATGATCGCTTCCCTTTTGAGTGCACTCGCCCTCTATTACGGATTACATGTGTTTGGATTTTTATCTTTTCCTTTATCCTCAAAAGCCTCCTTTTTCTTGCGTTTCAGCACCTTGGCAGGGATCATGCTGAGCATATTCCTGCTCTATTTTAGTGCCTATTTTTTATCCAACCCCCGTTCCTTTTTTCATACGCTTAAAAATTTGAAAAAACGTCCATAATCTCTATACTTTGTCAAAAATAATAAAATGAATAACCTTAAATTAGAAAGCGCACTCCTATGGATACCTTCACTCCCCTTGTTTTTTCCGGCGTACAACCGAGTGGTCACTTACATCTTGGCAATTATCTTGGAGCCCTTCAAAATTGGGTTGAACTACAAAACGCTTATCATTGCCTTTATTGTGTTGTGGATATGCATGCGCTCACCGTCAACCCAGCCCCCCTTATTTTACGCGAATCCACCAGAACAGTGACAGCCGCCTTTCTAGCCGCCGGTATTGATCCCCAAAAACACATTATTTTCAACCAATCACGTGTTTTTCAACATGCTGAACTTGCCTGGATTTTGAATTGTGTTGCCCGTATCGGTTGGCTTCAACGCATGACACAATTTAAAGATAAAGCAGGAAAAGATCGCGAAAAAGCATCCCTTGGGCTTTTTGCCTATCCCACATTGATGGCGGCTGATATTTTAGTCTATCGTGCAACGCATGTTCCGGTGGGCGAAGATCAAAAACAGCATGTTGAACTCACACGCGATATTGCACAAAAATTTAACAATGATTATGCACACCGTATTGCTGACTTAAATTTTGGCATCTCTATGCAAACGGATAAAGAACAAAGACCAGGCTTTTTCCCCCTCCCAGAAGCACTGATTGGGACAACAGCCCCACGCGTTATGTCTTTGCGTGATGGGACAAAAAAAATGTCAAAATCAGATCCTTCAGATTTCTCACGCATTAATTTGACCGACGATGCAGATCTTATCGCACAAAAAATACGTAAAGCCAAAACGGATTCCGCGCCTCTTCCTGATTCTCTTGACGCTTTAAAAGAACGACCAGAAGTGGATAACCTGCTTGGTATTTACGCCGCCTTTGCCAAAGTTAGTAAAGAAAAGGTTCTTTTAGAGTTTTCTGGTCAACAATTTTCATATTTTAAAACAGCGCTAGCCGACCTTGCCGTCCATAAGCTTGCCCCTATAACAGAAGAATTACGTCGTCTTCATCAAGAAAGCAGTTATATTGACTCTGTTTTGCATGATGGCGCAGAACGTGCTAGTATGCTCGCAGAAGAAAATATGAAAAAAATTCGTGAAATTGTTGGATTTTTGCACAATACATAAAAACAATAAACTTAAAAAACTGTAGAGAGCAAAAAAATCGTTTGTACAAAATAGAGAAAGTGCATGATTTCTAAACCCAAAAATCCGAAAAAAGAGCCCAAGAAAAAAAACCTCGTCATCATCGATGAGACACCAGAGTGTCGGCGTGCCGTTGCGTTCGCCGCACAACATGCCCAAAACACCAAGAGAACTTTGGTCTTGCTTTGTGTTGTTGATAGTGCAGAATTTCAACATTTTCTGGGTGTAAACAATGTTATGCGCACAGAATCAACGCAAAGTGCTCATAAAATATTAGGAGACATTGCCAGTGATGTCCGCACCTCCCATGCCCTTGAAACAGAAATAGTAGTGCGTGAAGGAAAAAAAATTGATGAAATTTCTAAACTGGTCGACGAAGATAAAAGAATTGCACTGATTGTTTTAGCCGCCAGCGGACATGCAGAAGGACCAGGCCCTCTTATCCAACTAATCGGGAATAGAGGAACGGCTTTTTCAATTCCTGTCATTGTCATTCCTAGCAATCTTGCTGATGAAGATATTAAGTCTATTGCCTAAAAAATATAATATTTTAAAATGGTATGATCTTATCCAATTCTTCATGATAAAAGGAGAGTTTATGTTTATTCAAACTGAAACCACCCCAAATCCTGCGACACTTAAATTTCTCCCAGGGCGGGTGGTTCTCTCTGAAGGCGTCTTAGAATTTCGTGACCGTGAAGAAGCAGCTAAAAACTCACCTTTGGCAGCCAAACTGTTTAATATTCCCAATGTCAATGGTGTCTTTTTAGGCTATGACTTCATCACCGTCAGCAAAAAAGAAGGGGAATGGCAACATCTCAAACCCGTCATTTTAGGCACAATTATGGAACATTTTTTGTCCAATGAGCCTGTTATCACCACCAACGCGACAACACAAGCAAAAGCCCATGCCCTTAATGAAGAATTTTATGACGAAAAAGACGCTGATATTGTTTTAACCATTAAAGAGCTGCTTGAAACGCGTATACGCCCAGCCGTTGCCAATGATGGGGGTGATATTACTTTTCGTGGGTTTGAAAATGGGATTGTTTATCTCAATATGCGGGGTGCCTGCGCTGGATGTCCCTCTTCAACGGCAACGCTCAAACATGGGATTGAAAATCTTTTACGCCATTTTATCCCTGAAGTTTTAGGCGTTGAAGCCATGCCACAATAAATATTGACACTTCAATAGATAAAACCACCACACAGATTATCTTTCTTCACCAACATTCAAACATGGGGTGCAAAAATCTTACACCATTTTATCCTGCATCATTCTAGATGCAAGCCATGCTGACCATAAAAAATACAATACGGCTTCAAAAAAATCCTAGAAAATGATAGGTTTTTCTTTCACTTCCTCCTATGCCTTAAAATGTTTTTCCTCCCCTTTAGAGACATATTTTAGAGACATCATTTCCACTAACCCATCACATACATACAAGAATAACGCACCGGCAGAGCGTACTTTAAATTTATTCTGTTTTATAACCTTGTCATACAATTTTATCCCCCCAAAAATAAGGAATCCATTACAGTAAAAAGAAAAGAATATAAGACAGAGCACAAACTTGTCCCCTTGCATCCCATCATTTTTAGTATTTCTGACAATAAAATTCCGTAAATTTCTTCTTGTAACAACCAATCAACAAAGACCATACTTTCACACCTTTCGTGGGAATCCTAACAGTCTTCTCATTTCAATTGTCTTTATGGCATCAACCAAAATCATTCACGAACACATTACAAACTGGAAGATAACAAAAACGATTTTTAAAATACCTCTTATGAATATTTTTTAATAGAAAAACGCAACATAAGAGCAAATATAAGTCCTGTTGCAACGATGAAAACTAACAAAATATGCAAGAGCATGATGGTTTGCCCTTTTAAATGATAGTGCTCAACAACGCTTTCCCTATACCATGCATAAGTTTCATTGCAAAATAGGTTTAAACATCTTAAGAAAGATATTTTTTAAGAACATACCGACCTTTCCTCTTCTTGAAATCAAGAATTCCGCCTCTAGCCCCTTTACTCTTATTTCCATAACTGAAGACACAAAAGCTATTAAGACCTTAAAAAAAAATCAATCAAAGCCAAATCGTTGAGGGTTGTTTTGGAAATGATCTGATAAAAGGGGGAAAAATTCCTTCAATTGAGCCGTCATCAATTTCTCACTTTACGGCATTATTCTTCTCATAAAGCGCGTGCTTTTACTGTTTTCTTACTCAATAAACATCCAGTCCCTATCACCAACAGACATATCTGAAAGGAAAGACAGCTATTTCTCTCACAAGACATGACTTTTGGATCCTCATATAAGGGCAAAGATATTGTATCTATCGGATGAGCACAATTTATGAAATAAGAAAAGAACGATTGGAAAAGAACTCTATTGAAGCAGAATATGAAAACAGAAACCCAACGAAAGGCAAAAAGAATGGCAAGAGAGTAACTGCCTAAACTTTTTTAACAAATTCCGACTTTAACCCCATCTGTCCAATCCCAGGAATTTTGCAATCAATATTATGATCCCCATCCACCAAGCGAATATTCTTGACCTTCGTTCCACTTTTTAAAACAGAGGAAGCACCTTTTACCTTCAGATCTTTTATCACCATAACGGTATCTCCGTTGGTCAAAATCTGACCATTGGCATCATAAACAATCTCGGAAAGAACAGTATCATCATCCTTTTGGGGCCATTCATGTGCGCATTCAGGACACACAAAATTTTCACCCTCTTCATAACTATAAAGGCAATCACAACGAGGACACTTGGGATATTGGGTCATAAATTTCCCCTTTATTTAAGAAAAACCATTCATGACGATGGGTCATAAAGCAAGAAGAGCTTATTGTCCATTATTTTAGAAAAACATGTTCTTTTATTTCCTCTTGATCTGCCATCTATGTTCATAAATGCGATCATCCCCTACAATCGCTGCGTTTATAACATTATACAATACCCCTCATAGACCATAAGATCCTCTTATATAGAATCAATCAAAACCTTTCGAATGTGATCAATCATCATATCTTTGCAAAAAACATTCCCATGATCTCATGTGATAATATCAGGGTGGTCTCGTCCCAATTCTTGTTGTATGTTTAACAGTTTTAGGGCCACCTGTTGCAAAGGTTGAAGAACGTCTTGCGGATTTAAATTGTGTCTGCGCGGATCCCCTTCATATTGTTCAAAATAAAGCCGTAAGGTCGCACCACACGTCCCTGTTCCCGATAAACGAACCACCAATCGTGCGCCATTCTTGAAAAAAATACGGATCCCTTGCCGCGTGCTCACGCTCTGATCAACAGGATCATGATAGGTAAAATCATCTGCTTTTTTGACTAAAAATCCAGAAATTTCTGTTCCAGCTTGTGGTAAATGCGCCCGCAAGTATTCGAGTAAAGCCAAAGCCTTGTCTTCTTCAACTTCTTCATAATCATGACGCAGTGCATAAAAGCGCCCATAGGTGCGCCAATGCTGTTGAACAATTTGTGTAACCGTTTTTCCTGTTACCGCTAAAAGATTTAACCAAAATAAGACAGCCCATAAACCATCTTTTTCACGGATATGATGAGAGCCAGTTCCAAAACTTTCTTCACCACAAAAGGTTACTTTCCCAGCATCCAAAAGCGTTCCAAAAAACTTCCATCCCGTTGGCGTTTCAAAAAAGTTTAATCCGCGTTTTTCAGCAACCAAATCTGCAGCAGGTGTTGTTGGCATAGAGCGAGCAACCCCCACAATGCCTTGGCGATACCCTTTTATAAGATGGGCATGCTCTAGCATAATTGCCAAAGAATCAGAAGGTGAGACATATTGCTGACGTCCAATAATGAGGTTACGATCACCATCACCATCAGACGCAGCGCCAAGATCTGGACCTTTCTCTAACATCAATAAATCATAAAGAGGCTTAGCATACACCAAATTGGGATCTGGGTGATCGCCTCCAAAATCTGGTAACGGAAGACCATTGACCACTGTCCCTTTAGAAAATCCTAAGCATTTTTCAAAAATTTCATGGGCATAAGGTCCAGTTACCGCATGCATAGCATCAAAGCGTAAAGTCAAACCTCGTTCTACAGCCTTAGCAATACAATCAAAATCAAAAATTTCCTGCATCAAAGCAACATAATCGGCAACAGGATCAATAATCTCGATCTGCATCTCTCCCATAAAAGTCATCCCTTGCCGCTCTAAATCAACATCTGGCGCTTCAAGAATTTTATAAAAGGAAAGACGTTGCGATGTTGCAAAAATAGCCTCACATAAAGAATTAGGTGCAGGTCCCCCATTGGCAATATTGTATTTTATCCCACAATCTCCATCTGTCCCCCCAGGATTATGGCTTGCAGAAAGAATAAGTCCACCATGCGCATGGTATTTACGAATAAGATGCGAAACAGCAGGTGTGGAAAGGATACCGCCCCTCCCCATTTTAACACGAGAGACACCATGCGCCGCTGCCATCTTCAACACAATCTGAAGAAGTGTCCGGTTAAAGGTGCGTCCATCGCCCCCAAGAATCAACAGCTTTCCGTCAAGAGGTCCAATATTATCAAAAAGAGACTGTATAAAATTTTCCACATAATGGGGTTGTTGAAAAACAGACACCTTTTTGCGTAACCCAGATGTTCCCGGTTTTTGCCCCTCAAAAGCCGTGGTCAAAACTGTCTTTATGGTCATTGGTCATACCTTCATATTCTTTCCTTTAATTTTAAAATGAAGAGTAATCAAAGTCGATCATTAATTCCACTTGACGGAACAATGAAATATTTGCACACTTGTGAGGAGTCAGAATTTTTTAGGAAGCCCTTTTATTTAAAACGCTCTTTCCCCATATGCTTTTAAAGATGAAGACTATTTTAAAACACAATTTTCGTAAAAAAATACAGGAGCATCCATATGATGAAAAAAACAGTTCCCAATGTTACATTTCATACACGTGTCCGCGATGAATCAGTAAGTGGAGATAATCCTTATCGATGGCAAGAAGTTAAGAGCGATGCTTACTTTAAAGGAAAGCGCGTTATTCTTTTTTCTCTTCCTGGCGCTTTTACCCCTACGTGCTCAACCTTTCAACTGCCTGATTTTGAAAAACTCTATGATGAATTTAAACAAGCTGGTATTGATGAAATTTATTGTCTTTCCGTCAATGATGCTTTTGTCATGAATGCTTGGGGAAAAGCACAAAATATCAAAAATGTGAAATTAATTCCCGATGGTTCTGGTGAATTCACACGCAAAATGGGTATGCTTGTTGCAAAAGACAATGTTGGTTTTGGCATGCGATCATGGCGCTATGCTGCTGTGATTAATGATGGTGTGATTGAACAATGGTTTGAAGAAGCAGGTTTTTCAGACAATTGCGCAACCGATCCTTATGAAGTTTCTTCACCACAAAATGTTTTAAAAGCTTTAAAAAGCTAATCCCAATCCAAATTCCTCTATTTAAATTTTACGACACAGATTTCTCTAGAAAAGGAAATTTGTGTCGTTTGTATTTTTTTAAAACCTTTTAATTGATCATGATTATTTAAGCGTTATCCAACTTGAGTTCGAGCCTGAAATATCGTCATATTTTTTCATTTTAAATCTGTTTTCTGTTGAAACCATTAAGATCACTTGGCTTACATGTCACAAGCGGGATTGGGGTGTGGATAAAAAATGTACAATAAAAATGCCTTTTCATGAATCATCGAGAAATACCAAGGAATAGTCCGCAACATTCTAGAGCTGGAAAAGTGTGAGATTGTGCCGGTTTACTCCTTCACACGGGTAAAGATGGGAAGCTCAATAGACTTTATATTATTGGGGCTTTATCCTTATCGCATTCATGGACAAATACAGTGAAATTGAAGGAGAAATATTCAAGCTCTTTCCTGCCATTCTTTAAAAAAAACCATTAGCGTTTTTGGGCTTCCAAAATATCTTGTACTGTTTGCACCAATTGCTCTTCACCCACCATCACTTGCGCAGGACGGCTTTCACGCCATGTTTGATTATCCTTAATTTCATGAGACAAACGCGCCCCTTCAATCAAATCTTTGATCTGTATTTTTCCACTCTCACGTTCTTGTGTCCCTTGAATCACCACACAAGGAGCTTTTCGCCGATCAGCATATTTCATCTGCGCTTTAATTCCCGATGCCCCTAAATAGAGTTCTGCACAAATTCCTGCATTTCGCAATTTCATGACCATTTTCTGATAGCGTGCAACAGCTTGTGGCTCTTTATCCATCATCAACACCACAACGGGTCCACGCGTATTTTTTGCTGGTAATTTTCCAAGATTTTGCAAAGCAGCGATCAAACGTGAAATGCCTATTGAAAAGCCTGTTGCCGGAATATTTTCCCCACAAAAACGCGCAACCAGCCCATCATAACGCCCTCCCCCCCCAACAGAGCCAAAGATAACTTTTTGCCCATCATCATTGAGGACATCAAAAAGCAATGCCGCCTCAAAAACAGGTCCCGTATAATATTCCAATCCACGCACCACCGAAGGATCAATTTTAATGCGATTGTGATACCCATTGGCGGCAAAGATTGTTTGCATTTCCTCAAGTTCGCCAACCCCTTCAAGACCTTGCACACTCTGACCAACGATTTTTCTGAGAGCATCAAGGGTTTCTTCTGCCGTTTTTGCTTCTATCGTGAGTAAGGAAAGAATACATTCAATCTCTTTATCTTGAAGTTCAGCCCCTTTTGTAAAATCACCACTTTCATCCAAACGTCCCTTGCCTAAAAGCAAACGCACACCTTCAGGACCAAATTTATCCAGTTTATCCATGGCTCGAAGAACAGTTAAGCGCCGATCAAGCTGCTCCTTTTCTCCTAAACCAATCATCTGCAAAACACTTTCCAAAATCTTTCGATTATTCAAACGAATGGCATATTCATGGCGTGCAATACCTAATTTTTCCAGACTATCGGCTGCCATCATGCAAATTTCCGCATCGGCTGCAACGGTTGGTGTTCCAACGATATCTGCATCAAATTGCATAAATTGTCGAAACCGCCCTGGACCAGGCTTTTCATTGCGAAAAACAAGCCCCAACCGATAACTGCGATAGGGTTTTGCTAACGTTTCGAAGTTTTCAGCAAAATGACGAGCAAGAGGAGCCGTTAGATCATAGCGTAAAGACATCCATTGTTCATCATCATCTTGAAGCGAAAAAACCCCTGCATTGGGACGATCGGAATCCGGTAAGAATTTCCCCAACACATCCGTATATTCAAAAATGGGTGTTTCAAGCGCTTCAAAACCGTAAAGTTCATAAACTTCACGAATTTTCGTAATCATGGTTTCGGTTGCATACAATTGTGCACTTGTACGATCCACAAAACCACGGGGTAAACGGGCTTTGGTTTTTTCTTGTTTTAATGACATGTTATTCTCTAGCAACAATATGTGTTTACGGATAACCATTATCCCATAGAAACAAACGCTGCAATGACTTTATCGTCCTTAAAGCTTTTAACAACATGTTAGAGGCTTTCTATTGTCTACGGTTCAGTAAAACTTTAAAAATCTTTATTCTTGAAAACCGTTAAAAGATCAAAGCGAAACAAGCGCATTATTGCCATAAGATGTTTCTAGATACTTTCATAAGTCTTTATGAAGAGACATCACTCATCTATTCATATAAAGACAGCAAAGCATAAGTAAGACAAGACAGCGGACTGTTTACAAATGATTTTTTTAAAAAATCAGTGTGCGTGAAAAATCCTCATCTTTTAAGATAAGAAGGAATAGAGAGAAGGGAGCGCTATCGATCCTTTAAACCGTTTTAATTCTGGTCAGAAATCAACTTTAAAATGGCTTTTTGTTTGACAGAGGTCAGGACTCTAAAACTTTTTAAAAGCAGATATTCTTCTCTGTTTGAGGCGATTTCATCATAATGGTATGAAGCATTTTCGTTTGTGATGATATCCGTGTAAAAAAAGGAAACCGGAACATTTAAAATATCGGAAATTTCCTTTAAGCGTCCTGCGCTCACACGGTTTAAGCCTTTTTCATATTTCTGGATTTGTTGAAAACTTACCCCTAAAGCGTCTCCTAATGTTTTTTGAAACATTCTCAACATTTTTCGCCTAAAGCGAATTTTTTTGCCAACAAAAAGATCAATATTAAGGTTCTGAGCTTGCATTTGCCCCCCTCCGGTTGCGAGCGCCCTCGCATTGGTATTCCGGGAGCTTGAAAATACTGAATCCGAGCCAGCATTTTGCTTTTAGTGCTGGGAAGCACCTGGACATAGCAAAATCTCCCGGAATTCCGGGACCCCCACAACAGTGGGGTTATTTTCACGCTCGGATTTAGGGTTTTCAAGGCCCACTTGGTCGTTGCGTATGCGACCAAAAACATTTTTTAATGTCTAAAGTAATTTTAAGATTTTTGCAATAAAAATAGTTTTTCAGGAGATCGCAGAATTTCTTTTTCATGAGAAGTTATCGTCTTCTCAAATTCTTGAACACACACACATCAAAATCATATCCTCAAGCCCCTGCGTTTTATGAAAAAATCTCACCTTAATTCTTCATCTAGACAGCATCCTTAACCAATAAAACAGCTTTTATTTTATCCTTTACGCGAGCTCTGAGCGAATGATTATTCTGCTCTCCCACAAAAACATTGTCATTGAAAGAAGAGAGCCCCCATACGTAATCAGAAAGTGAAATCTTTTTTATAAGGAAGAACCTTCTCTCTTAGAGCAAGAGCCCAAAAATTTAAAAGAGAAGCGTATTTTTAGATTGTTCAGCAAAATTATGAATGGTATTTTTTAAATCAACAGGATTTCGGCCAACCTCTGTAATCGACCTTGAAATTGAAGGAATAATATTCTGCCATAGCCTTTGAGGAAATTGCTGGGTTAATTGTGTTATAGTTCCCCCTTGAGCCCCAATGCCCGGAACAAGAAACAGACTATTTTCTAGCTGTTCAATTGTCTCTTTTGCTTCATTGCCTAATGTTGCGCCAATCACAGCCCCGATAGGACCAATGTGGCGATATTGACTTAAAGATTGGCTATTATAGTCATAAATATGCTGCGCCAAATGGACCGAAACCGTTTGATCCCCAATGCGAGCATTTCGAATTTGTCTTCCCTCTGGGTTAGACGATTGAACAACCATAAAAACCGCTGTTTTTGTTTCTTCTGCAATCCTTATCAAAGGAATAAGAGCATCAAACCCTAAAAAAGGATTGACTGTTATCGCATCGGCTTTGAAGGGACTATTGAAACCAAGCCAAGCTTGTCCATAAGCTTCAGCAGTAGAGCCAATATCTCCTCTTTTTGTATCAACGAGAACCAACAAACCTTGTTTTTGTGCATTTTCAATGAGTTCTTTCAAAACTTGGAGACCTTCCACCCCATATAACTCAAAAAATGCAGCTTGCGGCTTTATGATCCCCACCTTCCCCACAACCGCTGTTAAGAGGATATCGCAAAAATCTTTTAGACCTTTATCATCGCAGCTCAAATTCCATGCTTGCAAAACTTTATGACTCGGGTCAAAACCAACACAAAGGGGGCCATATTTTTCACTGTTTTTAAAAAAAGCTGAACAAAACATTTAATATCCTAACACGGTCTCTCTTTAAACTTTTTGATACAATCAAAAAGAGAAGCATTTGTCAAAAGAATACACGCCTCCCCCCCCTTAAGAAAGCTCTCTCGTATTGCTCTTATAGACAAAACCTGCGTTTGTTTATAAAAGATATTCCCATTCATAAGGCTTATCGCATGTTGATCGATCAAGATACTTGTATCAATCAAGACGTTGTCATGAGATGAAAAATTCAAACGTGATGACAGAACACGAACAAAAAACACTCCATATTATTTCGTTCAATAACCTCGTAAAGCCCCCATTTTTCTCTTTCACGCCCCTTTTCTAGGCTCAACCAAAATTCCCGATAAATGCGCTTTAAACAAAAGTTAAAAAACGTTCCACCATGATGTTTTCAATCTTAACTTTAGATCTCTCCGATTTACCTTGTAGCAGCTAAATTATCCATAATGGGCTATAAACTTTGGAACCTAATTGGCAATAAGGCATTGTATCTCCAGCAAATTCAAGGAGATACAACATGGAAACCCGCATTCCTGAAAAAACACCTTTCGATACGAATCTTCTAGGAGAAACATCCCTAGAGACAGAATATCCTTTTTTTCCCTCCCCCATTTCATGGTCCGCCATTTTTGCTGGATTGATAACGGCTCTTGCCACCTCAATCTGCCTCTTTTTTCTGGTAGGCGCATTAGGATTGAGCCAAATGGATTTCACTTCGTCCTCGCCTTTTGAAGGCTCGTTGCTCTCCATGGGCACACATTCTCTTATCGTTATACTGATAAGCCTTGCTTTGGGAGGTTTTGTTGCAGGGCGTTTTGCTGAAACCGCTGGCGCTCTTCATGGTTTCTTAACCTGGGCTCTCATAACACTACTGATGACCCTTCAAGCTATTTACGTGATTTCAAACACAGCAAAAATAGGGGCTAAAGCAGCCCTAGAAAACAGCTCGATGATCGAAAAGACCATAGACAGTTTCAAAACAAATATTTCCCCCCTGCTTACAAAATTAAACAGCGAGGATTTTGCAAAGTTTTTCACAAAAAACAGTGATGGTGACATCAATTTTGACCAACTTGGCAATGAGTTGCGTACCCTTCTCCATAAAAGCGACATTCCTGCCCTCAATCCTGAGCGCTTAAAAACATCCTATCAGGCTGCGTTCAGTGATATTGGGGAGGCAATCACAGCTTTTAAAAAGGATCCTTCGCATTACCGTACCACTTTGAAAAATCTAGAGGAACGCCTTTCTGATCGTGTAGAAGATTTGACAGAAAAATTTAATCGAAGCGATATCATCAATGCCCTCACAAAAGATGGCATGAGCCGTGCGGATGCACAAAGGGCAGCTAACCGTGCCGTTCAACTTTATCAAAGTGCAGAGGAAAAAACTGCAAAAGCGATAAAAGTGCTTGAAGAACGGGCTGAAACCCTCTCTGACAATCTTGAAGGAGCTATCAAAGGTGCCCAAAACACCGCCACAAAAGTCACGAACACAGCCTCACACATGGGATGGTGGGGCTTTTTAGGGAGTTTGATAGGCGCTATCATTTCCAGTATTTGTGGCTATTATGGTTACAGAAGCCGTAAGGATATTTTCAAACTTTAAAACTTTTAGCTTTCAAGCGAGCGTAAAAAAAGCTGTACATTTTTGTACAGCTTTTTATTTTTTTAAATATTTTAGGGTTCTTTATGTTTCATTGCTCCCATACTCCTTAAACAAAAGACCTGCGAACATTAAAAAGAGTGTTAAAGAGATATCTATTCTCCATAAAAATGCTCAATTGCCATATCCTTAAGCTCTTAAAATTTTTCACCACTATCTGGTTGTTATGTTTCCTTTGTGCTCCAGGGTGATCAAATTTCTTGCCCTATGGGATCCCTTTCTGTCCTTGAAGATTTTCATAGGATTAAGCATACATTTTAATGCGTAATAATCCCATAAGTACGCTAAAAGCTACCTCCTCCATCCATAGCACACTAACCCCTCTCTAGCACGCGACGGTAATGGGGAACATCACACCGCACGCCCAAAATCAATAGACAAAACAAAACCCCACATCCACTCCTTGCAATGATCATTGGCGCAAGCAAACCTCCTCCACAGAGTGAAAGAATTGAAGGTTAATGTAAAGATTTCAATGTTTTTTCCATTTCAGCGCAGGCAAAAATCTGCCTCATGACAGCGAATAGAGATAATATGATGGATGATAACCAAATGTAGCCGCAAAAAGGAAGCATATTGTG
>NZ_CALYLP010000003.1:512500-595000 GCF_944896145.1 Bartonella sp. B1098
GCGGGTCTTGCTGCAAGCTCTGAAGAAATTTCATGGGTTCAAACCTCTTATCTCATCGCTGAAGTCATCATGTTACCTCTTTCTGGCTTCTTAGGAAGATTGCTTTCAACACGCGTTTTCTTTACGATCTCGGCAATTGGATTTACGATTACCTCTATTCTTTGTGCAACAGCAACATCCATTGAAGAGATGATTATCTACCGTGCATTGCAAGGTTTTATTGGTGGAGGAATTATCCCAAGCGTTTTTGTCGCCTCTTATGTTCTTTTTCCTCCTTCCAAACGTCCAGTTGTCGTCCCTATTGTTGGACTCGTCGCAACACTCGCCCCCACAATTGGTCCAACGGTCGGCGGTTATCTCTGTCATCTCTTATCATGGCACTGGCTTTTTCTCATCAATGTGCCTTTTGGGATTATTATTTCAATTCTCGCTTGGAAATTAATTAATTTTGATAAAACAAACCCATCTCTCATGGCTAAATTTGATTGGTTGGGACTCATTTCTATGGCTGTTTTTTTAGGAACTTTAGAGTATATACTAGAAGAAGGCGCACATCATGATTGGTTAAATGATAGACTGATTCGAAATTTGTTCATTATCATGATTCTTGCTGCCGTCCTCTTCTTCTGGCGCGCTTTTACGGCAAAAGAGCCTATTGTTGATCTTACGGCTTTTTCTAATTTCAATTTTTCTGCTGCATCCATTTTTTCCTTTTCTTTGGGAATAGGTCTTTATGGACTCACATATCTTTATCCTGTTTATTTGAGCCAAATCCGCCATTATGATGCTCTCATGATTGGAGAAACATTGTTTCTTTCAGGATTCGTCATGCTATTAACCGCCCCCCTTGCCGGATATCTTTCCGCACGAATGGATCCACGTTTGATGATGGCGATAGGACTTTTGGGCTTTGCAATAGGAACTTGGATGGCAAGTTCTATCACAGACAACTGGGATTTTTGGCAACTCTTTTGGCCACAAGTTTTCCGTGGTGCTTCTGTCATGTTATGTATGGTTCCTGTTAATAACATTGCCTTGGGAACACTTCCGCCAGAACGCATGCAAAATGCTTCTGGACTTTTTAATCTCACACGGAATCTGGGGGGGGCTGTAGGGCTTGCCATTATCAGCACTCTCATGACAAAACGCACAGACTTCCACTACGAACGAATAGCCGAAACGCTCAATCACGCAAATAGACAAGCAACTGAAATGCTTTCAAAGCTTGCTTTATTCTTCAAAACAGAAACCTTTGATTCGTATACGCTTGCTCTTTCTCAACTATTTGGTATAGCGCGCATCCAAGCAACGATTATGGCTTTGAGTGATATTTTCTTTATCATAACCATCATCTTTGGTCTTTTGACATTTATGACCATTTTTCTCAAAAAAATACCACCCCTCACTGATTCTACACCAAGCCACTAGACTTAACCTAAATTGAGAAATATTTTATTGCTTCCCTTTATTCTCTATAACTTTATTGCCTTTTAAGAGATAAGACAAACCTACATATGATTCTAAACGATTTTTTCTGATAAAAATTCTTTTCAATGCATGGCTCTTTAGGCAGTAAAAAATAAAAGGGCAGAAAAATCATTAAAAGAATATTTGCCCTGTCATGAGAGTGCTCATCTTTCAGGCAATCTATTTTACGCCACTGTCTTCATAAAAACGATCCTGTAAGATTCTGTGCGCTTCACTCTTTTTAAGCTTACGAGAATAGATCACCTTTCTCTTTTCCTATTCTCCATGGTGCCCTCTTTCTTTGAAGTATTTCATAAAAGATTGATGATTCTTTTGAGTTTTATTTACGTCCCAATTTCCTTACGATCAGAGGCTGTTACTCTATATAGAACAATGATTTTTTGATTCTGCATGTGAAATTTGAAATGAGAATCCTGTATTCGACACGCTCATACCATTTGAAAAACATTGCCTTTAGAGTAAAGAAGTAAGAATATGTTTTTTAAGAAATTTTCAAACATGTGATTTTATTTTTTATGCTCTGTACAAACCCTTTGTTGCCTGCCAATAGGCGCTCTTTCAATGCTCGCAGTGTTGAAAAACGGAATGAATACAATCTTCAAGCCACTTTATGATGCTGAAAACGCCTAGAAACGGCTCGTTCCCCGCTCGCAACCAAAGTGCCATAACAACTAGAAAGATAGTGTGGTATCAGTTCCAAGGCTTGAAAACGATGCTTTTCGTAAGGACCAGGCATGGACAAATTTTCTGTTAAACGATTTGAAAAACCAAAACGTTGATAAAATTCACAATCTCCTACCAATAAAATAGCGCCATATCCTAATTTTTTGGCTCTTTCAATTGCATGGTGGACTAAAATGGATCCTATTCCCATACTAGAACATTCAGTAGCAACAGCCAAAGGTCCCAAAAGTAAAGCATGTTGTGTTTCATTTTTTTCTTTTAAAAAAGACACATGCCAAAGACGCACACTCCCCACAAGCTCACCAAGCGCATTTTTAACCACAAAAGAAAGCCCTTGAGCCGCTAACCGACCACGACGTAAAGCCTCTGATGACTTACGTTTACGTCCACGCCCCATCGTTGCATCAAGCAAAATTTCTCGATAAGGCTTGTCTGCTTCTTGCTCCAATAAAAGTGTAAAACGTGCCCCATTTTTTGTTTGAAAATTAATCGTGTTCATCTCGATGACCCACCCTCTTATAGTGCAATACGAGCACAGCAAAAAATCTAAAAACACCTATCGTTACAAGGAAATTTCAGATCACATACGATCGTAAAGGCTCAAAACCATTAAAGGCAACAGATGCGTAAGTTGCTGTGTAAGCACCCGTTCCATGGATTAATATCTTATCTCCTATTGTTAGAGATAAAGGAAGCGGATAAGGTGTTTTTTCATAGAGAACATCTGCCGAATCGCATGTTGGCCCAGCTAAAATACAAGGCTCCATAACCTTATCATCATGAGGGGTCTCAATAGGATAACGAATGGCTTCATCCATCGTTTCAGCAAGACCATTAAATTTTCCAATATCAAGATAAACCCATCGGACATTATCATTATCAGCTTTTTTAGAGATCAGAACAACTTCTGTGCGAATAACACCAGCATTGCCAACCATCGCACGCCCTGGCTCAATAATTGTCTCAGGAATACGATTACCAAAATGCTTTTTTAATGAATCAAAAACTGCCGTACCATAAACTTGTTCTGTAGGAACATCTTTCAAATAACGCGTTGGAAAACCACCCCCCATATTCACCAACTTCAGTGAAATACCTTCTTGTTCCAAATTTTTAAAAACCGCAGCCACATCCGATAAAGCACGATCCCACGCACTTAGATCAACTTGCTGAGATCCAACATGAAAAGAAACACCATGGGCTTGCAAACCTAATTGGTGTGCGCGTTTTAGCACATCAATCGCCATAGAAGGGACACAACCAAACTTGCGTGACAATGGCCACTCTGCACCTTTTCCATCGGTAAGAACTCGACAAAAAACACGTGCTCCAGGGGCAGCACGCGCAATTTTTTCCACTTCTTCAACACAATCAACGGCATAAAGTGAAACCCCCAATGCATAGGCACGCGCAATATCACGCTCTTTTTTAATTGTATTCCCAAAAGAAATACGCTCACCCGTTGCCCCTGCTTTTAAAGCCATTTCAATTTCTGCAACAGAAGCCGCATCAAAAGAAGATCCTAAAAAACTTAGCAAACGCAAGATCTCAGGGGCTGGGTTCGCCTTTATTGCGTAAAAAATACGAGACTGCGGCAGAGCTTTTTCAAAGTTTAAATAGTTGTCACGAACAACATCAAGGTCAACAATTAAACACGGACCTTCAGAACGATGTGCTGCAAGAAAATCGCGAATACGTTGCGTTGCCATCTGCAATTCTCCTCGAGGGAAAGCCCCCACTCTATGCTTGGACAGCCAAAACTGCCAAGAACCAAAAGACAAAGAACACACAACAACCATCCCCATTCTGATTACAAAAAACCAGAAATTAGCATTGCATGCAGCGAAAGAATAGCGCGAAAACCGCGTCATTCTACTTTATCTGCCTTTTTGATTGGAGTTGAGAAAAACACTTCCGCACTGAAGGCAATGAGGTGTGCCTCTATAGTAATCCCAGCATTTAAAAGCTGGAAGACACCAGAAAGGCCCGCACCGTCGTTGCTTCAAGATGTCCTCATTCTTGCAATTGGCTGTAAGAATGACTGGAGCGGTTAGTTCCAGGTACCGTACCGGTTGATCTCACCATTTGAGAACCAGCGGACACCCACAGGCACGTGCGACTTTGGGCAAGGAGACCTATAAAACGAATCCTTTCTCATTTCAATCATTTTTTTACTTTTAAACATTTTTTAATTCTTAAAGAGAACATGATGCTAAAAAGCAACACTCTCCGCCACCAGACAAAGCCATCCCCCCACTTTTATGAGATCACTCCCCTACACCATCCGTACAACAGAAATCACAATCTTGCTTTAAAAGTGCCTCTTGTTTAGCTTTCCCATTCTATTTTCCAACATCATCCATAGAAAACAACGCAACATATCACACTCAACATATTAATTTATAATTGATACTTTCATTATTCTAACCCTAGATCAAGAATCCAATCTTAAAATACTTTCATTTCCCCCTCTCTTGCAATGCATCAATCAAAATCATGTCTTTTCACATCACCAGTGTAAAACAGCGTGTGGCTACAAAACAGTTGAAAAAAGAGTAAAATATCTCTTATAAATCCTTTTTAATGCGAGGAATCCCAACATTGAAGTCTAGGGATATCTGGGCTGAATCAGCAGCATCTTTAAAGATAATGATATTCTTCCCCCCAACACCCTTTATCTTGCTCACTGATATCCTAAAAAAACATCCGTACTTTCAACATCCATTTCACTCTATCCTTAAAGCAAGAGATCATGTAAAATCACTGTATAATAGAGCTGGTATAGTATAACTCAACTGTGTTTCACCATCTTTAAGCTTCATCAAAAAGCAAGCCGATCATCATCACGCACTGAACCAATGTGCAACAGCTCTTGACATTTAAGAAGATTCATAAGAGGTATGTCTTTCTTGTATCATTTTACTCTACAGGACTTTCCTCGCTTGTGACGTGCAAAAGACATGGATTTTAATTGATTCAATATAGAAACAGTAAATTATTATAAATCAATGTTCTAGACTGTTCGTCAACGGTTTTTCTATTTTAAAATGAAAGGTATTTGAAAGACACAACCCTATTAAATAAGGAGAGTGAACAATCTATAATGATTATTTATCAATCAATAAATTAATGTAAAGAAAAAGACCGAATAACATCCAGTCTTATGAAATACTTTTCTTCGAAGATTAAAGACGCTTTTCTCTTAAATGTAGGAAAAAACGCTAAAATTTAAATCCCTACACGACCGATACCTTATGTTCCTTGATGCGCATCAATTGCACGCAACTTCAACAATTGAAATTGCCTATGGCGCTCACGAAAACGCTCTCTATCCGCTTCACTACGCGTGTTATAACAAGCCTCACAAGAAACACCTTCCTCATAATGAGGCGATAATTTGCTTTCAGCATTCAAAGGAGAACGACACGCGCGACAGAGCTCGCGTCCACATTCCTCAAGACCATGCTGCACAGAAACCCGCTCATCAAAAACAAAGCATTCTCCCCACCATAAACTTTCCTCTTTTGGGACCGTTTCCAAATATTTCAGAATTCCTCCTTTTAAATGGTACACTTGCTCATAACCAAGTTCACGAACATACGCTGTTGATTTTTCACAACGAATACCGCCTGTACAAAACATAGCAATTTTCTTTTTTTTCTTCAAATCAGCTTCATGTTGACGCACCCATTCAGGAAATTCGCGAAATGTTTTAATCTGTGGATCAATCGCTCCTTGAAAACTCCCAATTGCATATTCATAATCATTACGGGTATCGATCAAAATTGTTTCTTCATCTTGAATAAGAGCATTCCACTCTTCAGGCTCCACATAAGTCCCAACAACTTTTAGCGGATCAACCCCTTCAACCCCCATTGTCACAATTTCTTTTTTCAACCGCACTTTCATGCGATGAAAAGGCATTTTTGATGCCCATGAATATTTAATCTCCGGTGTTTGAAACGCTGGCTCAGCCGTAATAAAATCGATCAACGCCTCAATCGCTTCACAAGAACCAGCAACAGTTCCATTAATTCCCTCTTGTGCTAAAAGGAGGGTCCCTTTGATATCCTTTGCCCGACATAAATCCTGCAAAGGCTTTTGTAATTGACGATAATGCTTCAAATCTGCAAAGCAATAAAGTGCAGCAACTTTAAAATTCTTTTCCATGTGTTTTGCCATAACGTGCGTTTCATTCAATTTCAAGATCTATTCATATACTCTTTAACATATTGTGCTTAATCAAACGATATAAACAATACCATATCCAAAAAGAAAAAATATCATGTGCCAAAAAAGAGAAACCCTTTTATCATACCTCCAAGGACAAACCGTTATACCTATTTTGACCATCGACAATTTACAAAATGCTGTACCCTTAGCACGTGCTCTTGTCAAAGGCGGATTAAAAACAATTGAGATCACCTTGCGAACACCACACGCCCTCAAAACAATTCAGATAATGACACAAAAAGTCCCTGAAGCTATTTGTTGGAGCCGGAACAGTTCTCAACACAACACACTACGAACAAGCTGAACAAGCTGGAGCAAAATTTATCGTAAGCCCTGGATTATCAAATGAATTAATCAATTGTGCAAAAAATAGTGAAATTCCACTTCTTCCTGGTGCAATGACCCCAAGTGAACTCATGCAAGCATTCGATAAAGGCTATTCATATCTTAAATTTTTCCCTGCCAAAGCCGCTGGAGGTCTTGCCTTCATCCAAGCATTAGCCTCTCCTTTTTCTGAAATTTTCTTTTGCCCTACAGGCGGTCTAACACAAAAGAGTGCAACACAATGGCTCCAACTTCCTAACGTCTTCTGCGTTGGCGGTTCTTGGATAACGCCCTAACAGCTCATTGCCATAAAGGATTGGGATTCGATGAGTGCCTTAGCGCATACTGCATCAAAACTTCTCTCTCACCCTACAAAAGCGCGCTCTACAACATGAAGATGCGGGAGCATTATTCGCCCCTTCAACAAGACCAAAACCCTCACACATCCTTGCACAATCTTTTAACTCCTGCCATAGAACCACAAATCATCACCCGATCTTCATCAGGAAAAATTCTGGACAAGCCGGTTGCTTAAAAAAGCACCAGCCTCATCATCACCCTACAAAAGCGCGCTCTACAACATAAGTCGCTGGGGCATTATTCGCCCCTTCAACAAGACCAAAACCTTCACACATCCTTGCACAATCTTTTAACATTGCCATAGAACCACAAATCATCACCCGATCTTCATCAGGAGAAATTTTCGGTAAACCTGTCGTTTCAAAAAAAGCACCACTCTCCATAACAGTCGTAATGCGTCCCATATGCTCGGAAGGTTCACGCGTGGTCATAGGATAAAATTTCAACTGTTGTGCATATGTCCCAATCAGTGGATCTTGTTGCAAAGAGCAAACAAGGTCTTTTGCATAAGTCAACTCATTCTTTTCACGCGTTGTTTGAATAAGAATAACTTCTGAAAATTTCTCATAAGTGTCAGGATCACGAATAAGGCTTGCAAAAGGAGCAACCCCCGTACCAGTTGAAAGAAGATAAAGGCGTTTTCCAGGAATAAGAGCATCAAGAACCAGCGTTCCTGTAGATTTTTTACGCATAAGCACTGTATCACCAATTTTAATTTTTTGCAGATGCTCAGTTAATGGTCCTCCTGGAACTTTTATCGAAAAAAACTCAAGCTGTTCATCCCAAAAGGGACTTGCAATCGAATAAGCGCGATAAATCGGCTTTTTTGCATTTGGCAAACCGATCATAACAAATTCACCCGAACGAAAACGAAAACTTTCCGGACGATTCAAGCGAAATTTAAACAAACGATCTGTATAATGATAAACTTCTTGAACAGTAAGAGCGTATACATTCTCAGGAATCGGAAAATTTGAAGCAACGCTGCTGCTGTTTGACGGAACATTGGTAGCAGACGTATTCATACTCTTCCCCATATCTTTATTGAACGTTAAGTTTCGAGTCCCTGACGTGATATAATACTTGCATAAACATCTGCCAACAATTTTCTTAAAACAAAAGTCTTAAGATTAACATTTTTATGTCCAAATTAATCGAATGAAGAAAATGCCAATACAAATCATATTCAAAGAAAAATAAAAATTTTGAGCCTTAAACAATCACTGCACTCTCTTCGCCTTTTTAACACACAACGCATATTTTCCATTGTTAAGAAAGCCATGTATGTTAATCAAAACAACCTCATCCGCAACCAACAGCATAACATTGCACTCTTCAAAATGATACAATACAATAAGTTATGCTTTATTTTTTTAATACGCCTCAACAAGAGAAAACAAGTAAAAAACAAAAGCCTATGTTTTACAAATTATCAGAAGGCACCGTGTTGCTAACAACACAAATAAAACTAAAATATCTCTTATATTCAGAGTATCATTTTACATAAAAAACAACTTTCATGGTGCATAATTCAGTATGGAAGACTTAATGATTTTAACTGTCGCAGACAATATCCTTTCCTTTTATCTAAGGAATCTCTGTAAAATAACCAAAGAAAAAACCGTACGTACAAACAAAGATAAGATTTAAAAATGAATAAATCCGTTAATGATGAAATAAACACACACCTCTATGCAGCTGTCGCAACCATTGATGTCAGTGCTATTGTGGCCAATTATATCACTTTAGCCAAACGGGTAGCGCCAACACAATGTTCAGCCGTTGTCAAAGCAAATGCCTATGGGCTAGGTACTCACAAAATTGCCCCTGCCCTTTATCAAGCGGGGTGTCGTACTTTTTTTGTTGCTCAAATCAGAGAAGCATTGCACTTAAAAAGCATTTTACCATCAGATGTCACGATTGCTCTTCTAAATGGACTTCCACACTTAGCAGAAGAGTTTGTAGCACAGTCTGGTATTGTTCCTGTCCTAAACTCTTGGAATGCCATTGAAATTTGGCAAAAGATTTGTCAAAAAAAGGATAAAAAATTTCCAGCAATTGTTCAGATCGATACCCATATGAACCGATTAGGACTTGATCAAAAAGAATTACAAAAACTCATCAAACGCCCTACAATTTTTGAAAACGCAGACATAAAATATATTCTCAGCCACCTTGCTAACGGAGAGGATGATACTCACCCATCAAATTATACCCAATTAACTTCTTTCAAAACAGCCCTTGCACAACTGCCCCCTTGTAAAGTTTCCTTTGCAAATTCTGGAGGTATTTTTTTAGGCTCAGATTTTTATTTTGACCTCGTTCGCCCCGGTATTGCACTTTATGGAATCGACCCTTCAGGAAAACACCCATCCCTTCTAAAACCTGTTTTAAAACTTGAAGCCCAAGTCATTCAAAACCGTGTTGTTGGTGCAGGAGCACCTGTTGGTTATGGAGAAAGCTTTATAACCAACAGACCAAGCACTCTTGCAACCATTTCTATTGGCTATGCAGATGGTTGGCTTCGTGCTCTTTCAAATAAAGGAGCTGTTTATTTCAATGGGCACAAACTTCCCATGGTTGGGCGCGTTTCTATGGATTCCATTATTGTAGATACAACCGATCTTGATCAAAAACCTCAAACAGGTGACTGGGTAGAACTCATTGGTCCCCATCAAACACTTGAAAAAATATCTTTAGATGCCAACACCCTTCCCAATGAAATTCTAACATCTCTTGGATCACGCTATAAATACATTTACACCTAAAGGCTCTTTAAACAAATAAACCGATACAAATCATCATTTTAGAAAATCAGAGAGCTTTTACGAAAGTTTTTACAACAATCAATCATATAGCATAGTCATGAGACACCGCCCATTCACAGAAGTCTCAAAATAGACAAATTGATGGGCTGTTTTATAAAAGTAAACGTCACCCAAAACACAAAAATTGAACTTTTTTCTCACATAAATTAACGAAGATGATAAACTGAGGAATGATTTTCACCTTTACAGCTTTTACATTTTTCCAAAATGAGATTGTCTTTCAGTTTTAAAGATGCCCCCAACAGAGATAGACAATCCCTCGCCCTCATCTGGCATACAGCCATGAAAAAGCTGGAACTGTTCATAAAGCCTTTTTTTGCCTCACTCTCTATCGCAAATATGCTGCTATATTAGGTTTGGATATTGATTGATGGGCAACAGCTAAAGCACACGCGCTCTTAAAAAAATTAAGCCATAAAGTCAAAAACTGATTTGCAATAAACTAGAAAAATGTGTCGGCTTTTTATTAAGGGACTCTGTAAAAAACAACCATAACACCATTTCATTTGGCTTTATGTTTACTTATTCTGACAGGTGTTCATCCATATTTTTTGCGTCATCTTCATAAAAAGTCGGTAGAAGAGAAATATTTAGACAATGCTTGGCTCGAAAATCTGAAAAGTTGACGAGATACAACAACAAAGTTTCGCATACCTTTATGATTAAAAGCACTAAAAGTGAATTTATTCCTTCTGCAACCGATCATAGTCTTTTTAGTGAGAATAGCATGTCACACCCCATGTACTAAACTGTAAACCCTATCCCCATAGGTTTTGCTTTCGTTTATGTGGAGATTGGCTGGCTTAGAAATAACCGATGCGCCTAGTCAACTCAAACCATGTCATACGATAGAAAAAAAGGAGAGTATACCTATCGCTTACAAAGTACAGCTTTTTTGTCAACTTTTTCGATTTTGCTCATGTTATAAAAACAAGGAAAAATTCTAGAAAATAGACAAATAACGCCATAGGAGCATGGCTCAATAAACACAAAGCCCACACAAAATGTGCAGGCTTTTTTTCTTTATACAAATAAACAAATTAAGTACATATTTTTTATTTAATAAGTATTTCCCAAGGGTGGACACGAACAAATAAGCATCCTGTCTCCCGCAACATTATCAATCCGCGATACAGGAGGCCAATATTTATTGGCTGGATCAAGGGAACTATTGGGAAAAGCAGCTTCTTGTCGCGAATAGGGTCGCGCCCAAGCATCATCTAAAGTATCTGCGACTGTATGAGGAGCATTCACCAATGGATTATTGTCTTTTGGCCAAACCCCATTCCCAACTTTTTTTGCTTCTTCAGCAATCGAGAGTAATGCATCACAAAAACGGTCAATCTCTGCTTTTGGTTCTGATTCCGTTGGCTCAATCATCAAAGTTCCCGGAACAGGAAACGACATCGTAGGCGCGTGGAATCCATAATCAATGAGACGTTTTGCAATATCATCAACACTCACCCCATACTGATCTTTTAACAGGCGTGTATCCACAATACATTCATGGGCAACACGTCCATGTTTGCCTCGATAAAGAATGGAATAAGTGGGTGAAAGACGTGCAGCAATATAATTAGCATTTAAAATAGCTATTTGCGTTGCATATTTTAAGCCATCAGCGCCCATCATTCGAATATACATCCACGTAATGGCAAGAATAGACGCACTTCCATAAGGCGCTGCCGAAACCGCATAGGTTGTGCCATCTTGTTCATGCCCTGGTAAGAAGGACTTGAGATGCGCTGCGACCCCAATTGGTCCCATCCCAGGACCACCCCCTCCATGGGGAATAGCAAATGTTTTATGCAGATTCATATGACAAACATCAGCCCCAATATCTGCAGGACGCGCAAGCCCTACAAGTGCATTGAGATTAGCGCCATCAAAATAAACTTGTCCGCCATTTTCATGAATAATGGAACAAATTTCCTTAATACTTTCTTCATAAACACCATGGGTTGAAGGATAAGTAATCATGAGAGCAGCCAATTTATCCTTATGCAATTGCGCTTTCATTTTGAGATCATCTACATCAACATCGCCATCACTTAAACATTTTACCACCATAACTTCCATGCCCGCCATATGCGCCGAAGCTGGGTTTGTACCATGCGCAGAAGCAGGAATAAGACAAATAGTCCGTTGATGTTCTCCCCGTGAGTGGTAATAGCGTCGAATAGCCAAAAGCCCCGCATATTCACCTTGAGCACCAGAATTTGGCTGAAAAGACACTTGCGCAAATCCTGTAATTTCACACAACCACGCATTTAACTGATTAATCATCTCCAAATAACCCGCCGCATCCTCTTGTGAAACAAAAGGATGTATATTGGCCATGCTCGCCCAACTTACAGGCACCAATTCAGCTGCCGCATTCAGCTTCATTGTGCAAGAACCAAGAGGGATCATCGCCCGATCCAGTGCCAAATCCTTATCGGCTAAACGACGCAAAAAGCGCATCATATCTGTCTCTGAATGAACCGCATGAAAAACGGGTTGAGAAAGAAAAGCACCATCCCGCCTTTGACCAAAGAGTCTTGGAGACACCTGATCAACGAGTTTTGCACCTAAAAGCTGTGCTAGAGCAGAAGCATCTTCTTCTGTCGACAGTTCATCAAAATTGATTGCAACAGTATTATCATCGAAGACACGAACAAGGCGTCCACTCATCTTGGCTTGATGTGCAATTTCTCGCGCTTTCCCCTTCACAACAATGCTAACACAATCAAAAAAAGCTTCACCTTCACAAGAAATGCCAGCAGCCTCTAAACCAGCAACAAAACGACATGTTAAATGATGAATCCGCTGTGCAATTTCTTGTAAGCCTTTTGGTCCATGCCAAACAGCATAAGCGGTTGCCATATTAGCCAACAAAGCCTGAGCTGTACAAATATTTGATGTCGCTTTATCCCGTCGAATATGTTGTTCACGTGTTTGCAAAGCTAAACGAAAACCAACGCGCCCTTCTGTATCGGCGGATTGCCCCACTATACGCCCTGGAATAAGGCGTGTGAGCGCATCACTCACCGCAAGGTAGCCAGCATGGGGACCACCAAACCCCATCGGAACACCATAACGCTGCATCGAACCGACAACAATATCAGCGCCCCATTTTGCCGGTGCTTCCATAAGCGTAAGCGCTAAAGGATCAGCCACAACAATAACCAGCGCACCTTTTTCCTTTGCCTCTTTTATGACCTCACTATAATCATGAAAAGAACCTTTTGTATCGGGCCAAGAGAGAACAATTGCCGCTGTATCAGAACAAATTTCCTTCTCAAAGCTGATCCGAATGCCTTGTGTTTCAGCACGCGTTTGCACAACACTCAAAGTCTGAGGATGTAAAAGACTCTGAAGATAAATTTTTGTTTTTTTCTCCCGCGCAAAACGAAAAGCAAGAGCATTGGCTTCCGCTAAAGCAGTTGCTTCATCAAGAAGAGAAGCAGCAGCAACAGGCAAACCTGTCAGTTCACTGATCAATGTCTGAAAATAAAACAGGAGTTCTAAACGACCTTGACTAATTTCTGCTTGATACGGCGTATAAGCGGTATACCAAGCTGGATTTTCAAACAAATTTCGTAAAATAACCGGAGGCACAAATGTTCCATGATATCCTTGCCCAATAAAACTTTTGTGCACACAATTACGCGCCATCATGTTGGAGAGTTCTTCCAAGGCTTGGCTCTCACTCGCAGCCTTGGGAAGATTCAATGAACGTCCCAAATGGATAGAATTGGGAACCGCTTGAGAAATGAGTGTATCAACACTATCGAGCTCTAAAACATCAAGCATTTTTTGTGTTTCATCAGGACGCAGCCCAATATGTCGAGAAGAAAAAGAACGCTCGATCATGACACTCATCCAATCAAAGCTTTATAAGCATCTTCATCCAACAACCCTTCCAGTTGTGTTTCATCCTGCACTGTCATTTTCCATAACCAGCCTTCTGTTTCGGCTTTCTGGTTTACCAATTCAGGATTATCAGCCAGTGCTTCATTGATTTCGACCACTTCACCATCAAGAGGAGAATAAACATCTGAAGCTGCTTTAACGGATTCCACAACAGCCGCCGCCTCACCTTTGGAAAGTTTTGTCCCATTTTGGGGTAAATCAACAAAAACCAAATCGCCTAATTGCTCTTGCGCATAATGTGTAACCCCAACAGTCACCATTTGTCCTTCAACGCTAAGCCATTCGTGGTCTTGTGTAAAATAAGTTTTAGACATAAAAAATCATCCTTTAAAATAACGTTGTTCAACAAAGGGAAGAGAATGCACTGAAAGTGCAATCTTTTTGCCTCGCAATTCTGTAAAGACTTCTGTTCCTTCAACTTTACACGCAACAGGAACATACCCCATCGCGACAGGACCATCAAAAGAAGGACCAAAACCACCGGATGTTACCACGCCAATCTCATTGCCCTGTTCATCGAGAAGCACCGCACCGGCACGAATAGGTTGGCGCGTTTGCGGTTTTAATCCAACACGACAACGATCAGGTCCTTTTTGCAGCGCTTCAAGAAAAGCCTTTGCACCGTAAAATTGTGCTTTTTCTCGGACACTTTTAGGAACAGCCCATGTTAAAGCTGCATCAATAGGTGTCGTCTCAGGGGTAATATCATTTCCATGCAAACACAACCCTGCTTCCAACCGCAAGCTATCGCGTGCAGCAAGTCCAATCCACTCAACACGCGAATCACTCAGCAATTTTTCAGCCAACATATGCGCATGCCCTATGGGCAAAGCAATTTCAAAACCATCCTCTCCGGTATACCCAGAACGCGTTATAAACCAATCTTGTTGTGGTTCGAATCCCTGCATAAAGAACAATTCATTCCCTGGCAAATCGGCATCAGCCAGAACAGCTGCGGCTTCAGGACCTTGAAGAGCAAGCAATACCCTTTCAAGGGCAATCACTTGACATTCAAAATCACCAGCACGCTTTTTCAGTTCTTCAAAATCAGCCTGTGCATTCCCGGCATTGGCAACCAACATAAAACGGTGCTCATCCAAACGAGTAATGATCAGATCATCAAGAATACCAGCCTGCTCATTTAGCAAATAATTATACCGTGAGTGCCCAATCTTTAAAGCTGCTGCATCAATAGGAAAAGCATAGGATAAAAATTCTACGGCTTGTGCCCCTTCAACGGCAATCAATTTCATATGAGAAATATCAAAAAGTCCTGCATGTGCACGGGTATGAAGATGTTCTTTCAAAACGCCAAGAGGATAAGTTAAAGGCATATTCCACCCCGCAAAAGCACCAAATTTTGCTCCTGCTTTTTCATGCAGATCATATAAAGGAAGTGTTTTTAAAAAAGATGTTTCTTGTTGTGTGCCCATAATAACTCCAAAGCTGCGCTAACGCCCACACAATATGGTCGTCTCTGCACCCCTCTGTCATCAACCTGAGAGACTCGCGAAAAGACTTTCGCTTACACCTTCGGCGCGGGCTCTCCCGACTTTCCAGATCTGCCTTCCTCCTTTTACGGTCCTTAAAGCCTGAGAGATTATGGGCTATTTCCCCTTCGGCGGCAATGCGAAAACTTGCAATTTGCACTCTCCCGCAAAAGAATGAAAGAAACGATAACGTTCTCTCCAGCATGTGCTAATCTATAACCTATCTTTATCGCACTGTCATTAGTAAAGTGATAAACGTACTCTCATTTTAAAACTTGCATAAGCTGCTTCAAAAGATTTATAATAGTTCCCTTTTGAAGCTTACAAAAATTGTAAGGAACACATTTTAGGAAATTTAGAACAAAAATCAAAAGCTATAGATAAAAATACCTCTTGAAAATCGTGCAAAACGTCACACACTAAAAAGATCGCAAAGCAGTATTCTTTCGTGTGCAATTCAGCCTTAAGAGTAGGGTTTTATATCCTTTTAAGAATCAAGAATAAAGACTTCAAGTATTGTATAAGGTTGATTTTAATGCACAAGAAGTGGATTTTCTGCTTTCTTAATAATGTCGTAAAATGCAACGATTGACAGGCTAAAATTACCGAATAAAGGTCACAATATACTCATGAAAGCTGGTAATATCTCCTACAATTGCGAAAATGATCTTCCAAAGCAAATTGCTCTTTTCCCTTTAGAAGGTGCACTCTTACTGCCCGGGGGGTTTTTATCGCTCAACATTTTTGAACCAGAATCGCTTGAAATGATTGAAAATGTTATGGTATCCGATCGTCTCTTGGGCATTATTCAACCCCTTTCATCGGATACGGACCGCTTTTCTACACAACTTTATAAAACAGGTTGTATAGGACGTATTACAAACTACAGTGAAACAGGCAATGGACAACTGTTCATTATCTTACAAGGTGTTTGCCGTTTCACCTTAGAACAAGAATTGACAAATACAAAGTCCTATCGAACAGCTCTCATCCAATCAAACATCAAAGACTTACAAGAACTCGATATTGAAGAAAGCATTCATCGAGAAAGCTTACTTGACGTTGTTGAGAAATATCTGACCATTCATGAAATGGAATATAATTGGAGCAGTATCATAGAAGCCCCAACACCGATATTGGTGAATGCTTTTTCAGCGCTTATTCCCTTTACACCGGCAGAAAAACAAGCTCTCCTTGAAGCCCCCGATATCAAAAGTCGTGCCCAAACGCTTCTCGCATTAACAGAACGCTCCCTCATGAAACAAACAGGAACAGATTATCGTTTAAACTAATGAACGTAAAAACATGAAAAAAATGACCACAGATCCTAAAATGCTCGAATTGCTTGTCTGCCCAATGACGAAAGGCACGCTTTCTTTCAACCGAAAAACACAAGAGCTTATTTCTCTCAAAGCCAAACTTGCCTATCCTATTCGTGATGGTGTTCCCATTATGCTTGCTTCAGAAGCGCGTCCTTTGCAAAACAATGAAAAAACAACTCATAAAAAATAAACACTCTTTAGGCAATTTTTCTTTCAAAAGCCCACTGTTATTAAACTTCTATCAAGATGATATCTTAGTGTCTTGAGAAAAAGAATTTTACAATTCGACTTTACAACTTTTCAAAGCCTCTCAAACGATATTTTTATCTATCGTGGATGCCTTGATGACATCAAAACTTGAAAAAACCAACAAGGAAAATGGGCTGTAATTTCAATTGACGATTGAAAGCTATTGCCTTAAGGTTTAATCAGTATACATGGCGGTCAGGGGGCTTTCAAATTCAAACATTAAATCCTGTTTTGTAAATATTGTGAAACTTCCGGGACTCTTGTTATGTCCAAGTGCATCTTACGCACTAAAAGCAAGAGGCTGTTTTGAGTCAGCACTTCCAGATCCCGGAAGTCCCCAATCCTGAAAGTTGAATGCCGAGGGTGCTCGCACCTGAAAGGCATAGGTATAAGCCCAATATCCAGATTTAATGACATTTCTATAGGCTAATCTATAAGCTAAAAAATGCACTTTATTTTCTTGGAATAAGCAATTTGAATTTCAATTGACGACTGAAAGCAATTGCCTTATGAAGGGGGATTGTGTTTTTGGTCGTATACGCGACGATCAAATAGGGCCTGGAAGCCCTAACATCGAACGCAGAATGAATCCGCTTTGCGGGTGTCCCGGAATTTCCGGGGGCTCTTGTTATGTCCAAGTGCATCTTAAGCACTAAAAGCAAGAGGTTGATTCGATGTCAGCACTTCCAGACCCCGGAATACCAATGCGAGGGCGCTCGCAACCGGAGGGGAAACAAAGTGCAAGCTAAAAATTCACATTCTTACGACATTTCTTTAGGCCAAAAAATTCGCTTCAGAAGAAATATGATGGGGTTTTCTCAAAAACAATTAGGAAGTCATTTGGGCGTAACGTTTCAACAAATCCAAAAATATGAAAAAGGTTTAAATCGTGTGAGCGCAGCACGTTTACAGGAAATTGCTGATGTACTGGGTGTTCCCGTTTCCTTCTTTTACGCTGAGTGCGCAAAAAAAGAAGAGACTTCCTCGCATTGTGATGACAGAATATCGAGTAAAGCAGAATATTTACTTTTGAAAAATTTCAGAGAGCTTACCCGCAAAAAACAAAGAGCAATTTTGCAGTTGATTTCTGATGAAAAAAACAGCCCCTTATTTTTATGAATTTACTGAAAAGCCCTCAACTGTTCTGAATAACATTGAAAAGCATTTTAACTGTCTCCGCCCCAAAAGACGAAGATTTTTATCCAATCTGGAAACAGTCTGAATAGAAATTTTTGTCTTTAGAGAGAGGGAAGAAATCAAATAATTGGACACTTAACAGATAAAAGACAAAAAAATCTTCCAAGGCGATGCGCCATACCATCTTTTAAAAACTCAAAAGTGTGAAGAGAAACAATTGACAGAAGAGAAAAAATTCACTTAAGTGCTCTCGCAAAGAGATGAAGAATTCGCATAAAATATTCAATTTTTTTCACTTCTGAAAGATTAAAAAAGACAATATTATTTGCAATACAATACTTTATTGTGCTGACAATTCTGATTGTTGTGCACAACATGGGATTTGTTGAAGATATAATTTAATGATGTTCCTTGACCAACTCATTCTCTCCTGAGTATAGCGCGGGGAATAAACGTGGAGAGACACGAAGGAGTATAGAAAATGAGTTTTAAAGTTGCAATTGTCGGCGCAACAGGAAATGTCGGTCGTGAAATGCTTACAATTTTAGAAGAGCGTGGTTTTCCTGCGCATGAAATTGTTCCTCTGGCATCACGACGCTCATTAGGACAAGAAGTTTTTTATGGAGACAAAACTTTAAAAGTAAAAGCTCTGGATACGTATGATTTTTCTGACACAGATTTGTGTCTTATGTCTGCGGGAGGAAGCATTTCCAAAGAATATGCTCCTAAAATCGCGGCAGCGGGCTGTGTCGTTATCGACAATTCCTCTACATGGCGCTATAATGCCAATGTTCCGTTAATTGTCCCTGAAGTCAATGCTGAAGCTATAAATACCTTTTCTAAGCGTAATATTATCGCCAATCCTAATTGTTCAACAATTCAACTGGTCTTAGCTTTAAAACCTCTCCATGATGCTGCTATCATTAAGCGGGTTGTTGTCTCTACATATCAATCTGTCTCTGGAGCTGGTAAAGAAGGAATGGACGAACTTTTCGAACAATCCCGCGCTGTGTTTGTTGCAGATCCTATTACATCAAAAAAATTCACCAAACGCATTGCCTTTAATGTCATTCCTCATATCGATGTTTTCATGGAAGATGGTTATACAAAAGAAGAATGGAAAATGACGGCTGAAACGAAGAAAATTCTTGATCCGAAAATTAAACTCACAGCCACGGCTGTTCGGGTTCCTGTCTTTATCGGGCATGCAGAAGCCGTCCATGTTGAATTTGAAAAACCACTCAGCGTATCTGAAGCGCAAGCGCTCTTCCGCGATGCCCCTGGTTGTCAACTTATCGATAAACACGAAGATGGTGGCTATACCACGCCTTATGAAAGTACAGGGGAAGATGACACCTTTATTAGCCGTGTTCGTGAAGATATCACCGTTGAAAATGGTTTAGCTTTCTGGGTTGTCGCCGATAATTTAAGAAAAGGAGCCGCATTGAATGCCGTTCAAATTGCTGAATTGCTCATTTCTCGTAATTTGATAAAGCCTACGTCTGCCAATTAACGCCCTATCTAAAAGGACGAAGAATCCTAGCCGGTCTGTCAAAAGTCCGGCTTCTCTTCAAAAAAATCTTCCCCTACTGTGGATTTATATCATCACCCTAAAAGATAACCATTCAGGGAATTAACAAATTCTACTCTTAAATATCCTTGGATACCTCTTCGCCTTAAAAACGAAGATCTCTATCTGCATTGCTCTTGTACACAATCGCACTTTTTACCCAGTTTGCACCAATCTCTGTCCTCATGCCGCCTTACGACACAATAGTACAAGGACAAAAAGCTCCTAGCCATTCTCTTAAAAAAATCCATCAAACATTATCCTAAAGGACAGTATCTCGAAGCGTTGATAAATTTCACCCTAAATATACTTAACTCTCGCCACCTTAAGTTATCTCTCACCACCTTGATGCTATTTTATGGGATAATAGGATCAGCAGCATAAAGCATTTTTTGCTTCATACTGCCATCCTTTTTGTCATTCCTGTTGTGAGATTGATTTTTTTATCCTTATCGAGCAGGATAGGTCACAACACGATAACGCGTTTCATTGCGTTCAAAATTTTTGTCATTAACCTTATCCGGAAAGAAGGGATTATAAGCATTGACGTGCTTTACAGAAACTTCTTGTGCTTTTGGCGAAGGATTAAAAATTGTTCTTTCATCTCTTTTTTTGACTCCTGTGGAATCGATAATCACATCTGTTCTGTACAGTTTTTGCATGTTTTTGCGTGTTTTTTGCACCGCTGGAAAAGCTTTAAAATCAGAAACAATCTGTTTTACTTTTTCTTTCTTTACTTTTTGCGATTTTATCATGGAATTTGATTTTACCGACACCTTTTTAAAAGCAATGGTAGGAACAGTAGCGACATTGACATAACGTGCAGATGCCCAACCAACTTTTCCATGATACCCAAGAGAACACCAAGTTTTATTGGATAAGCAGCCATAAATTTGCACTTTTGCGCCCACTGGAACCGTTGCGATCACTTTATAAGCTGTCGCAGGACCGGTGCGTAACGATACCTGACCTGATGCAACACGAGCAACAGTTCCAGCAATAGTCCCAGCTTGCGCGTGAGAAGCAGTTATAGCCACCCCTGATGCTCCCAAAGCCCATAAGATCATTGTCGTTGATAAAAAATTCTTTCTTAACATTATTTTTCTTCCTCTCTAATCTGTGAAGGGCAAAATATTCACCTTTGCAAAAATTTGCCGCATTTAAATCCAGTAATCATCACTCTTTGTTTTTCCCCAAACGCCCCCAGCCCCATTGCAACCAAATCTCTCTTTGTCCCCTCCACCCCTCTCCACAAACACGGTCTTTTGACTTTGATTGCGCAGTATGTCCCTCATAAATTGACCACTAAAACATCATCTGATTGCTTGCCTCTTTAAGCCAATCGTCTCTTAAAGAAGTTTTTAAAGTGTCATTGGTTCCATCAATAAATCATTACAATAGACGAATTGATTGCCTAAATTTCAGAGGACTTCTATGAACAAATGATGATGTTTCCCCAAAACTGCGGAACATAAAGAAAAAAGAACATGATTTTTTAAAATAAAAGTGATTGAATATTCTCTAAAGCTTGTATAACCTCAAATCTCCTTAAAAGAATATAGAGTATATTGAAGCTTTCCTCGAAAAATCTCTTGGAAAAGAAAGTTAAAAGCACATGACACTAAATTTTTTTTCTCGCAGTCAGGTTATAGGATTATTCCTCTCTCTCTTTACCCTTTTTTTGTCTACTGCTTTTTCCATGGCCGCCGACAAATCAAAAATCAAACTTGGTGTCATGGAAGGACACGAAGCCACTGTTTGGCAAGTCGCTGCAGAGCAAGCTAAAAAAGCTGGTTTAGAAATTGAGCTGGTTTATTTTTCTGATTACACTTTGCCCAACGATGCTGTTAATGCGGGAGAGATTGATGCCAATGCTTTTCAGCACACGCCTTATCTTAAAAACCAAATGGAACAGCGCGGTTATAAACTTTCAGTTGTAGGATATACGTTTATTGCCCCAATCGGTGTCTATTCCCACAAAATTAAAGATTTAAAAGATCTGCGTGATGGTGCACATGTTGGCATTCCTAATGATCCATCCAACGGTGGAAGAGCCCTGCTCCTTCTCAATTTTTTAGGTCTTATTAAATTAAAAGACCCTCACGATATTCTTGCCTCTCCACTGGATATTATTGAAAATCCTAAAAACGTGCAAATTCGTGAACTTGATGCCGGCATGTTAGGGCGAGCTATCGATGATTTTGATATTGCCGTTATCAATACAAATTGGGCTTTGGTCTCTGGATTAGACTTGCAAAAAGATGTTGTCGCATGGGAAAAAGCAGAAAATAATCCCTATACCAATATCATTGTTGTGCGGACCAGCGACAAAGATGAACCATGGATCAAAAAATTAGTGGCTGCCTACAATAGCAAGCCTGTTCGTGCAAAAATCAAAGAAATCTTTGGTCCAGCAGCACAAACATCTTGGTAATTATACCCCATATTCACGTCGTTTTGCTAAACATTCTGGTAATTTTAAATGGAAAAAAACGCCCTCATTTCCTTAAAAAATGTCAGCCGTTGTTTTAACAAAACAGCGGAAAATCCAGCAGTTGATAACTTATCTCTTGATATCCATACCGGTGAAATCCTTGGTATTATTGGTCGTAGTGGAGCAGGAAAATCAACACTTATTCGCTGTTTAAATGGATTAGAAAAAATTGATACAGGCTCTCTTTTTTTTGAAGGCGTCAATATTTCAAATCTATCGGAGACAGAATGGGCACCTTACCGTCAACGGATTGGAATGATTTTTCAACATTTCAATCTTCTCTCATCGCAAAAGGTGATTGATAACATTGCATTACCGCTCAAATTAAGTGGTGTAAATAAAAAACAGCGCAATAAACGTGCCCTTGAGCTTATTGAATTGGTAGGATTATGGGGAAAAGAATATTGTTATCCAGCAGAATTGTCTGGAGGGCAAAAACAACGCGTTGGCATTGCACGTGCGCTCGCTGCTAATCCTAAAATATTGTTATCAGATGAAGCAACCTCTGCTCTTGATCCTGAAACAACACAGTCTATTCTTAGACTTCTTGCCGATATTAATAACCGCCTCAATCTCACAATTGTGCTTATTACCCACGAAATGGAAGTGGTACGCACAATTGCGCATCGCGTTGTTGTTCTCAATCAAGGGCGCATTGTGGAAGAAGGACGTGTAAAAGATATTTTTACATCCCCACAAGAAGAAACAACCATTGCCATGCTCAAACTTGTTACGCCACAACTTCCTGAAAAATATGCAAAAAATCTCAAACCCATCGGTCAAGAAGCTGTTATTGAAATGAATATTGCCGGCGAAATTGCCCAACAACCTTTTCTCCATCTTCTAGAAGATGAAAGCGGTTTAAGAGCACGTATTCTCCACGGAGGCATTGATACAGTCCAAGGGGAAACCATCGGGCGCCTCTTCTTATGCCTTCCAGCTCAAGATCAAGAAGCTTTTAAAAAGGCCGTTCAATGGTTAACCGAAAAGGGACGATATTGCGAGGTGTTAGGTTATGTTTAATGTTCTATCTCATGAACTTCCCAATGCCCTTTTTGATACAATCTTGATGACGATAAGTGCTTCTTTGATAGCGCTTATTATAGGGCTTCCCCTTGGTCTTCTTCTTCATACAACAGCACGTGGTGGAATCTTTGCTTCATCTCTTATCAATCGCCCTTTAAGCATCATCGTTGACAGTATTCGTGCCATTCCTTTTATTATTCTTGCATTTTATCTTCTTCCCGTTACCCGTATCGTGGTAGGAAGAGGTGTAGGAATGTCTTCTGTTATTTTTGTTCTCACCATTTCAGCTATTCCTTTTTATGCACGCATGGCCGAACTCTCTTTTAAAACCGTTGAAAACGGTCTCATTGAAGCGATCCGCTCTATGGGGGCAAGCCGTCTTCAAATCATCAGACATGTTCTTATTCCGGAAGCTCTCCCTAGCCTGATTACAGGTTTTACAGTCATGGTCATTTCTCTCATAGGCGCCACCTCACTTGCCGGATATCTTGGTGGAGGCGGTTTAGGAGACATGGCAATTCGCTATGGCTATCAACGCTATAATACCTTCATCATGACCATTGTCATCCTTCTTTTGATCATGCTCAATATTATCACCCAATGGACTTCTGATAAAATCGTACAAAAACTTGATAAAACGATGCATTAAAAACTGAGGATTTCACACACCAGCATTATCATCCTCTTCGCCACTTCCAAAGTGAAAGCATCTCCCCAGTATACCCATTGGTGATCGAAAGCATTCATTTAAAAAACAAGCACTTTTTCTCTTATCTTAAACGACTTTATTGACATAAGTTCCCATTTTGTAACCAAGCAAATAGTTTGAATAGCTTCAATATAAAAGGAAATTAAATGAGAGCTCTTACAACGTTCAAAACTCTCTCTCACCGTAAAAATGATAAATGACCATGTTAAATCACCCCACTGATCACAATCCATCCATAGCAATACCCCATCAAAACAGTCGAGCAGACAGAACAATCGGCGATGACGAGCAAAGCTATAACACCTCCACCATAATTATGCCTGATCACTCTCAATGTATGAGTGTTGTCTCCTAAAGTGTTTGATAAAAAACAACCCTAACACAACTGGCTTTACGTTTGCTTATTCTGACAGGGGTTCGTACTTTTCCTTTATGTCATATTCATAAAGATCAAGTTGATGGGGATATATGGACTATCCCTGCTGAGAATATGAAAGGTCGACGTGATACGACAACAGAATTTCGCGTGCCTATAACAACAGAGGCATTAGAAATTCTTAAACAAGCGCGTTTGCTTTCTCGCAATGATTTCTTTTTTTCTGCAACCGGTCGGGATCCTCTTGGTGAGAATTGCATGTCACACTATATGCAACAGATTGGACTTGTGAAGCACGTCCGCATGGATTTCGCTCTAGTTTACGCAATTGGCTCGCTGAAACAACCGATGCCCCCTATGAGGTCGCTGAAACCATTCTGGGGCATGTGGTCGGGGGGCAAGTAGAACGTGCCTATCGTCGTACTGATTATTTAGAACAGCGCCGTGTTTATATGGATAAATGGACAGCTTATGTCACCGGTCAATCTTAAGATATGGGGTGCATAACCCCATGATCTGTGGATAACTTTCTCTCTCTCTTCTCTCATATCATCTCAATTAAACTCATAAATTATCACATCAGAAAATATATGATAAAATACTGTTTTCTATGAATAAAATACCTTCAAAAATAAACCAAAATGTGTTTAATAAATAGGCATGATTTGTTCTCATTTTTTAATATTTGAAAGGATTTTAGTATGATAGAAAATGATATTCTTTTAACAGACCGTGAAAGTGCAAAACTGCTTCATATGAGTGTCTCAACTTTCCGCCGTCATGTGACCAATGGCTCTTTACCAAAACCTTTAAAATTTGGTTTTTTATCCCGTTGGTTACAATCGGATCTTACCAATGTTATCGAACAAGCAAAACAGCAGCGTCAAAGTGATGCGGCATAAAAAAAACCTTGTCACATAAGGATGGACAAGGCTTTTCATTTTCACACGATGATTATCGATAGCAGAGTCCGTCCTATGATGCAATCATTATAGGATCAAAAATATGTTTTCTTTTACGAATGCTTGGGGCATCACACGTGCCTTGCATGGGGTTTGGT
This sequence comes from Bartonella sp. B1098, assembly GCF_944896145.1. Lineage (NCBI taxonomy): Bacteria > Pseudomonadati > Pseudomonadota > Alphaproteobacteria > Hyphomicrobiales > Bartonellaceae > Bartonella > Bartonella sp. B1098. Next base: position 537,766 of record NZ_CALYLP010000003.1, read on the forward strand.
ATGGGCGTTATGGACTTGCCCGTTGCCCTGCTCATGATGATAGGCTGCCTAGCTTATCCATTACCAATGGACTTGATGGGCGTCTCTTACTCACTTGTTATGCTGGCTGCTCTTTTAGAGAGATCATACAAGCGCTTAGAAGAATTGGCTTGCTTGGAAAACAAGCCTTTTGGGATAAAGCTTATGATCATACGCTTTCTTTCTCAAAACAGTTTTGTGCTGATTTCAAACGAGCAAAAAAGATTTGGAAACAAAGTCAACCGATCAAAAATACTTTAGCAGAAACCTATTTACGCATGCGGGGTATTACGTGTGAATTATTTCCTTATTTACGATTTCACGACAAATGCCCTCACCCATTAGGAATGACATTGCCCGCGTTGGTAGCTCTTGTTAAGGGGGCTGGTTCCTTTGCCATTCATAGGACCTTTTTAAAAGCCAATGGCTGCAAAACAGATCAGAAACCAGCCAAAGCCATGTTGGGTTCTGTCATGGGCGGTGCTGTGCATTTAAATCAAGGCAATCCAAAACATCTGGTTATTTGTGAAGGTATTGAAACGGGTCTGTCTCTGCTGTCTGGTTTATTATCAGAACCCGTGAATTTATGGTCGTCTCTTTCCACCAGTGGCATGATGCGTGTGAATTTACCCCCGATAAAAGGGCGTCTGACAATTGCAATGGATGGGGATGATGCGGGTCGTAAAGCAGGTTTTACCCTAGCAAATCGTGCTTATAGCCAAGGCTTTGAGGTCTTTATCATGCAAGCTCCAAAAGGAACCGATTTTAACGATTTTCTCTATTATTCAAGGTACGTAATATGAAACAAGATAATAAAAATGTTTTAGAGAAGAATACCCCCGTCAATGATAACGATAATGCCTCTTTAAACGATAATGCTTGTTTAAAAGCCATTCCTTATAAACAAGCCTTGCAACAAAATGGTTGGGGGGAATTAAAACCAATTGCTACGGCTCTCTTACCCGTTGAACCTTTTAATCCATTACAACTCCCAATGCCATTCATGGACTATATTTATAACGTTTCAGAGCGTCAACAGGCTCCAATAGATTTTATTGCTGTCTCTGCGCTCTGTGGTTTGTCTGCTGTGATTGGTAATGGCGTGCGGATTGCTCCAAAACAGCATGATGATTGGACAATTGTTCCTAATCTCTGGGGGGCTCTTATTGGTCAATCGTCAACATATAAAACACCAGCCATGAAAGCCGCTTTAGCCCCTATCACGCGCCTTCAAAAGGAATGGTATAAAGAGTGGTTAAAGCAGAAAGAAAGGCAAGAAATTGAAGAGAGATTAGAAAGTTTAGACAAAAGAGAAAAAGAAAGACAAGCCAATAAAGCGCTTAAAAAAGGTGAGTGTGAAATAGCCCGTGCTCTGTTGTTTGAAACGCTCTCTAAAGACAGTGCTCATGATGATGATGATGTCTCGCGTTTTATTGTCAATGATGTGACGGTCGAAAAGCTTGGGGAATTGTTAAAAGAAAACCCCCGTGGTCTCTTAATGGTCCGTGATGAATTATCTGGGTTTTTAGCCGATTTGGAGAGAAAGGAATATCAAACAGACCGTTCTTTCTATTTAACAGCTTTTAATGGAGATGATCAATTTACCTATGACCGTATCGAGCGTGGAACCATTTTTATTCCCCATGTAACTTTATCAATGATTGGAGGCATTCAACCTTCACGAATTATTCCCATCATTCAAGCCATGCACCGTGGAATAAACGATGACGGTTTATTACAACGGTTTCAAATGCTGGTGTGGCCCGATGAGACAAAGCAAAAGTCTATGGGAATGCTTTTATTAATTGGTATACGCGTGTTGAGGACAATGAAACGATTAATTTTGCATCTAAAATTTGTGATGATGCTTGTGTCTCTTTACCTATAACAAAAAAATATGAATTTACGAATGAAACTAAGATTATTGAAGGGTTTACCTTACACCGTATTAAAGCCATTAGAGATTTTGATGATATCAAAGCAGGTACCTTAGGTGGTTTTATTGAAAATGAAAGCAACCTATCCCATGATGGTCATTGCTGGGTTTATGATAATGCTACCGTTTTTTGGGATGCTGTCGTTTCTGACAATGCAAAAATACATGATAATGCCCGTGTCAATAGAAATGCAAAAATTTATGGCAATGCCGTGGTTAATGATGATGTATGGGTTTTCGGTGCGAATGCTCATGTTTATGGCAATGCAAAAATTAATGACAATGCTATCGTTCGTGGTCAAGTTTATGGCAATGCCTTTGTTTGTAATAAAGCTAATATCATTTTTGATGCAAAAATCTATGACAATGCGAAAATTGCTGATAATGCTTATGTAAAGGGCTTTATTTATGGCAATGCCAAAAATATTAGGCTCTGCTCGTATTGATTGGGCTGCTCATGTTTACGATAATGCCGTCGTTTCTGACAATGTATATGTTAGTCACTCAGTAAAAATCTCTGACAATGCTGTTGTGAGTGGCGCTTGCAAAGATTTATGGCAAGGTCTATGGCAATGCTATAGTGAGTGGTCGTGCCGCGGTTTATGGCTCTGTTTATGGGAATGCGAAAATCTCTGGTTATGTCAAGGTTTGGGGTCGTGCCTATGGAAGAGCAAAAATAGATACACAAAGTAAAATAAGATTGGTTCCCGATAATTATGAGGTCTATAAAAGCGATGAGGTTGTAAAGATTGAGAAATAAAACAAATAATAGTGTGTGAGTGCCTTCTTTATGGCTATAAATGCATTATAAGCATTGTTTAAAACGTATCATAAAAGAGAGAATTCAAAAAGAAAGCCGTGCCATTAATATGACGCGGCTTTCTAATTTTGATTCTAATGATTAAAATTAATCACCCACAATGGAGTAATGCATGTCTATATACAAAACGTATTATATTGCAAGCGTTTTCTTGTTTTTATGAAAACTTATCAAAAGGAATATAAATGATGGGTATCATCTTGATAGCATTCATTTGAATGAGAGAAAATATAAACGCTTTATGGTTATCAAACGTATTAATAAAATGCCCTTTTCTTTAAAGAGATTCATTTGAAACAAAGCACATGATCAAAACGCATCTTAAAACGTTTAAAAGTACTGACCTCGAAATTAAGTTGAGTGAATTCAAATAACGCATTTTCTAAAATCAAACAGATTAATCTGTTGAATACGAACCTCTTGACCATCACACGTGTTGTTCGCATTATCACTCCAATTGCTTTCGGTGCTATCAACCAGTATACGACGCGTGAAGATCTTTTTGCCAGAGGCAGTGATAAAACTATCAATATCTTCTTTTTTAATGATGTGAGAGGCGTCATAGCATTTACATTGAATAGCCACATAGCCTTCTTGATTGCGAAGTTTTGCAACCAGATCAATGCCGATATCATTTTTATTCCAATCTTTACGCTCTTTAGCCCATTTAAAATAGCTTTCAACCTTTTCATAGCGTCCATAATGGATAGGGTCATGCATAAGATATTTGCTAACAAAATCTTCAAAAATTTTTCCCTTTTTAGCATTTGAAGTTGCTTGATCGCGATACTCTTCCAACAGAGAGCGTAGAGTGACGTGTTTATTATCAGACTTAACAGATTGCAGCATATTAAAACAGAGCTCCATTTTGGCATGAGAGGGTTAATTCTTTTCAAAAAAATCGAAATGAAGCTTATTAAATCCATTTTGGACGAATTGAGAAAAAAATGTAGAAAAGTGCGCAAAAACGGATAAATTTTTTCAAAAGAGTTTTTAAAAGGATACTTATCAACAGCCTATGAGAAAGATCAGATCAGCAAAGTAGTGAAATTTGCTATTCATTTGATGTGTTAATCAAGACAAATGCACTATGGGCGCTTAAAATATCATAATGATTATTTTGATAAGTTTTATACAAACTTTACAGAGAGGTTTTGAAGGTTCCTAACACTCTCAAAATACCTTCAAAATATATTATGGGTTGTATCTATAGTTTTATAATATCACTATAGGTTGTTATTTTTAAACTTAATAAAAAATAACGTTTTGAAATATAATAACTTTTATTTTTGATTAAAAAATATATAGAAAGGGGGGCTAAAAAGAACTGACAAGACTGACAGCACTGACAAAACTCTTTTTACAAAGTCATTCAGATCATTTTTTTTGGAAAAAAATTACTTAATGAGAATGCTATAAAAAGAGTTTTGTGTGATTGTTTTAAAAACTTCAAAAGAGGTGTTATTGTTTTATGCTGTTGTTTTTGACCAAAGGATGCCATTCATAATAGGCGCTAGGGTGTCCACTTGTCTGATGTGTTATAAACTTTTTTCGCAGGTGATTAGAACGACATAAAAGCTCTAAAGCTTGCTTCACAGCTTCTTTATCTTTTAAAGAACTCCAACATCGTCTATAGATATCCCTTGCCGTAAAAACATCGGGTAAACAATCACAGCGTTCGACAATCAATTTTGCACGCTCTGCTGTTAATGTATCCCCCGCTGCGTAAAGACGTTTCGCATGACTTATCAGATATTTTTCCCAACGCAACGCTGTTGTGATAGCATAGAGACCAATTTCAAAACCACCACTGTCAAGAAGTTCAAAAATCAACGCAAGGCTTGCTATAGTCTTTGGCATTTTTAAAACATGCGATTGTAAGCTTTCTGAGAAACGATCACTTTTTGCCTCTCTATGAAGATTTTCTAGCCATTCATAAAATTTCTCTTGTGCTTTTGGCATAAAACGCATGATCAGCGGATGTTCTGGAGAACCTAGTCGTTTATCACGAAAAGAACGAAACACCCCTTCATACTTTTGCTAACCCTCTTGATTGGGAGGTCTATCAACCAATTGCCAATCTTTTGTCTCATCGGGCCACACCAGCATTTGAAACCGTTGTAATAAACCGTCATCGTTTATTCCACGGTGCATGGCTTGAATGATGGGAATAATTCGTGAAGGTTGAATGCCTCCAATCATTGATAAAGTTACATGGGGAATAAAAATGGTTCCACGCTCGATACGGTCATAGGTAAATTGATCATCTCCATTAAAAGCTGTTAAATAGAAAGAACGGTCTGTTTGATATTCCTTTCTCTCCAAATCGGCTAAAAACCCAGATAATTCATCACGGACCATTAAGAGACCACGGGGGTTTTCTTTTAACAATTCCCCAAGCTTTTCGACCGTCACATCATTGACAATAAAACGCGAGACATCATCATCATCATGAGCACTGTCTTTAGAGAGCGTTTCAAACAACAGAGCACGGGCTATTTCACACTCACCTTTTTTAAGCGCTTTATTGGCTTGTCTTTCTTTTTCTCTTTTGTCTAAACTTTCTAATCTCTCTTCAATTTCTTGCCTTTCTTTCTGCTTTAACCACTCTTTATACCATTCCTTTTGAAGGCGCGTGATAGGGGCTAAAGCGGCTTTCATGGCTGGTGTTTTATATGTTGACGATTGACCAATAAGAGCCCCCCAGAGATTAGGAACAATTGTCCAATCATCATGCTGTTTTGGAGCAATCCGCACGCCATTACCAATCACAGCAGACAAACCACAGAGCGCAGAGACAGCAATAAAATCTATTGGAGCCTGTTGACGCTCTGAAACGTTATAAATATAGTCCATGAATGGCATTGGGAGTTGTAATGGATTAAAAGGTTCAACGGGTAAGAGAGCCGTAGCAATTGGTTTTAATTCCCCCCAACCATTTTGTTGCAAGGCTTGTTTATAAGGAATGGCTTTTAAACAAGCATTATCGTTTAAAGAGGCATTATCGTTATCATTGACGGGGGTATTCTTCTCTAAAACATTTTTATTATCTTGTTTCATATTACGTACCTTGAATAATAGAGAAAATCGTTAAAATCGGTTCCTTTTGGAGCTTGCATGATAAAGACCTCAAAGCCTTGGCTATAAGCACGATTTGCTAGGGTAAAACCTGCTTTACGACCCGCATCATCCCCATCCATTGCAATTGTCAGACGCCCTTTTATCGGGGGTAAATTCACACGCATCATGCCACTGGTGGAAAGAGACGACCATAAATTCACGGGTTCTGATAATAAACCAGACAGCAGAGACAGACCCGTTTCAATACCTTCACAAATAACCAGATGTTTTGGATTGCCTTGATTTAAATGCACAGCACCGCCCATGACAGAACCCAACATGGCTTTGGCTGGTTTCTGATCTGTTTTGCAGCCATTGGCTTTTAAAAAGGTCCTATGAATGGCAAAGGAACCAGCCCCCTTAACAAGAGCTACCAACGCGGGCAATGTCATTCCTAATGGGTGAGGGCATTTGTCGTGAAATCGTAAATAAGGAAATAATTCACACGTAATACCCCGCATGCGTAAATAGGTTTCTGCTAAAGTATTTTTGATCGGTTGACTTTGTTTCCAAATCTTTTTTGCTCGTTTGAAATCAGCACAAAACTGTTTTGAGAAAGAAAGCGTATGATCATAAGCTTTATCCCAAAAGGCTTGTTTTCCAAGCAAGCCAATTCTTCTAAGCGCTTGTATGATCTCTCTAAAAGAGCAGCCAGCATAACAAGTGAGTAAGAGACGCCCATCAAGTCCATTGGTAATGGATAAGCTAGGCAGCCTATCATCATGAGCAGGGCAACGGGCAAGTCCATAACGCCCATACCAAACCCCATGCAAGGCACGTGTGATGCCCCAAGCATTCGTAAAAGAAAACATATTTTTGATCCTATAATGATTGCATCATAGGACGGACTCTGCTATCGATAATCATCGTGTGAAAATGAAAAGCCTTGTCCATCCTTATGTGACAAGGTTTTTTTTATGCCGCATCACTTTGACGCTGCTGTTTTGCTTGTTCGATAACATTGGTAAGATCCGATTGTAACCAACGGGATAAAAAACCAAATTTTAAAGGTTTTGGTAAAGAGCCATTGGTCACATGACGGCGGAAAGTTGAGACACTCATATGAAGCAGTTTTGCACTTTCACGGTCTGTTAAAAGAATATCATTTTCTATCATACTAAAATCCTTTCAAATATTAAAAAATGAGAACAAATCATGCCTATTTATTAAACACATTTTGGTTTATTTTTGAAGGTATTTTATTCATAGAAAACAGTATTTTATCATATATTTTCTGATGTGATAATTTATGAGTTTAATTGAGATGATATGAGAGAAGAGAGAGAGAAAGTTATCCACAGATCATGGGGTTATGCACCCCATATCTTAAGATTGACCGGTGACATAAGCTGTCCATTTATCCATATAAACACGGCGCTGTTCTAAATAATCAGTACGACGATAGGCACGTTCTACTTGCCCCCCGACCACATGCCCCAGAATGGTTTCAGCGACCTCATAGGGGGCATCGGTTGTTTCAGCGAGCCAATTGCGTAAACTAGAGCGAAATCCATGCGGACGTGCTTCACAAGTCCAATCTGTTGCATATAGTGTGACATGCAATTCTCACCAAGAGGATCCCGACCGGTTGCAGAAAAAAAGAAATCATTGCGAGAAAGCAAACGCGCTTGTTTAAGAATTTCTAATGCCTCTGTTGTTATAGGCACGCGAAATTCTGTTGTCGTATCACGTCGACCTTTCATATTCTCAGCAGGGATAGTCCATATATCCCCATCAACTTGATCTTTATGAATATGACATAAAGGAAAAGTACGAACCCCTGTCAGAATAAGCAAACGTAAAGCCAGTTGTGTTAGGGTTGATGCTTCGCAAAGCGTTTTATAAAAAGCAGGAACATCTTTCCAATCCATAGCTGGTCTATTAATAGTTTTATGACGTTGTTTACCTAAAAGAGCGCGTGCTTTTTCTGTTGCTTGTAAATCAACATCCAATCCTAATGCAGCCGCATGTTTGAGACAAAGATTGAGACGAATAAGAGCTCTACGAGCTGTTCCAGCTTTTGAATGCCAAATAGGGGAAAGCGTATTGCGTATCTCTGTTTGGGTAATCTCTGAAACGGGCAGACAGCCTAATTTAGGGAGAATATGAAGGCGTAATGGTAAAAACCAACTTCCATCTTTTCCATCCCCTTTTAATTCAGCTTTCCGACTTTCAAAAGCATCTACGGCAATATCTTTTAAATAATGAAGATTGCTTATTGCTTCACGCTTTTGTTTATTGCGTTCTTTAATGGGGGCACGCCCTTCACGAAGAACAGAACGCCATTGGTTTGCCAATTCACGTGCTTGTTTTAAAGAAACATCTCTTAAAGCACCCAAGCCCATTTCACGGCGCCGCCCGTGAAGGGTATAACGGTAAATCCATTGAGCACCCCCATCTTTACGCTTATGAAGAAGCAAGCCGGCACCATCATTATATTTGCCAGCCCCCAATGTTGCGACAGACTTTGCATTAAGACGGTTCATAAGGACCATTTTTACTCCTTTCTTATACAAATTTTACCCACACGCCAGCCCCGCTTATGACGCGCAAGCGAGTGGTTTTGATTGATTCAACATACACAGACTTGAAATGAGAGAATCTTACGTTATTCGGGATTCTTATTCAATATGCAAAACAGTGAATTATCATTATAAATCAATGCATTATCAATGGATGATCCGTGTTGGTGGACGTTTGAGCAAAACCGTTGTCAATGGCGAAAACCGGCGTGCTGTTTCCTTCTATGGGAAAAGTAAATGCCATCAAAACCTTTGGTGATGATCAAGCACTCCATATTGATAAGAATTATAAACTCGATCCTATGGGCTCTTTCCTTGAAGGTGGATTTGGTATCAATGCACAATTATCTCAAAATGTCTCGCTTCATGGTAATATTAGCTATCAACAAAAACTGCAAAAGACCGGTATATCTGGAGCAAGCTTTTCAAGAGGAATACGCTATCAATTTTGAGGAAAATTTAACAGCAGGTGTATCCTTATTCTGTACGCTTTATCAAAAAAGGCAGCACAATATGCTGCCTTTTTTGTTTATAATAAGCTGTTTTTTAAAGCCCTTTTTTAATAGAAAATAGCAAAAAAGCTTCAGCATTTTCCGATGAATAATGCCTAAAAATGCAAAAAAGAGCACAACTAAAAATAAAATGATAAGCAAAAATAGTACAACGCTATCAGATAAAGAATATATGTTATGAATCAGCTGTATATTCCATAACCGGAGTTCTCATAAGATTAAAATATTATTGCTTTAACACTACCCAGCAAACCCATACTAAAAAAATCTACCATATCCCTTCCCTTTCAACAATGCCGCCAAACATCTGCAGAAACTTCAAAACAGAAAAAATTACATTTTCTTTTCTGGCAAACCGATCACGCTCTTTGCTCTCTATGGACAATAGGCTCAATACTGGCTTCAAAAAACTGCCTTGTATAGTCATGTTGTGCATGTAAATTACGCAGATCATCATTATTAAGCTCTTCAAGAATAATCCCTTTATGCATAATTCCAACCCGTTCACAAATATGTGCAACAACAGCAAGATCGTGCGAAACCATCAAATAGGTAAGCCTTTTTTCTTCTCGCAAAGATTTTAACAAATTTAAAATTTCCGCCTGTACCGACACATCCAATGCAGAGGTTGGCTCATCAAGTAACAAAACCTCTGGTTCAATAATTAAAGCACGCGCAAGAGCAATACGCTGACGTTGCCCACCCGATAACTCATGGGGATAACGATAAAGGAATGAAGAATTTAAGCCAACGGAATTTAAAACATCACGTACCCGCTCTTTTTGATTATCCATACCATGAATTTTAAGAGATTCAGAAAGAACAGTATGAACCATTTTTCTTGGATGAAGCGAAGCATAAGGATCTTGAAAAACCATTTGAATACGACGCAAAAAACTCTTATCCCTTTTTTTGGCGATCTCTTCTCCATCAAATTTGAAACGGCCGCTATAGTCTGGAATAAGCCCAACCAATGTATTTAAAATCGTGGATTTCCCACATCCTGATTCACCAATCAAACCGTAAGCTTCACCATGCTTAATACGAAAATTGACATTTTTAACAACTGTTACTGCCTTGTGTCTGTGCCCAAACGTGACAGATAAATTAGAAACATCAATAATATTCTCACAATTTGTCATGATGAGCCTCCTCAACACCATTAACAATCGTAGGATTATACAACCAATCAGGATCACGCTCAGGAACAGCCAAAACATCGACAGGATTATCAAGCCGTGGCAAACTGGCTAGCAAAGCTTTTGTATAAGGATGACAAGCGTGAGACAAATCAGAAGCAGGCAATTCTTCTAGCACACGACCTGCATACATCACCAAAATACGATCACAAAAGTCAGCAATCATATTCAAATCATGACTAATGAAAATAAGCCCCGTTCCAGACTTTGTCACAAGTTCATCTAATACGGATAAAACTTGTCGTCTGACCGTAATATCAAGAGCAGATGTTGGTTCATCGGCAATAATTAAATCAGGTTTTGGAATGAGCATCATTGCAATCATCACGCGTTGCCCCATCCCCCCAGATATTTCATGAGGAAAGAGACGCATCACATGTTCAGGATCACGAATATGAACAGATTCTAACATAGATATGGTTCGCTCCCGCGCTTCAGCTTTTGAAACACGGTAATGAATACGGTAAGCCTCCATAATCTGTTCCCCAATCCGGATGAGTGGATTAAGTGAATATTTGGGATCCTGTAAAATCATTGAAATACGCTTACCGCGGATTTTTCGCATCTGAGGTTCACTTGCCGTCAATAAATCGACATCCTCAAAGCGCATTTTTTTGGCTTTAACAATGGCTGATTTTGGACTCAGCTTTAGTATTGCGCGTCCAGTCATCGATTTTCCAGATCCGGATTCACCAACAATGCCAATTTTTTCTTTTCCGACAGAAAAGCTAACACCGCGCACAACTTCTGCAATGCCGCGCGTTGTAGGAAAAGAAATACGTAAATCTTCTACTTCTAATAATTTATTACCCATTGCGTGGATCCAATACATCACGAAGACCATCACCTAAAAGATTGAAAGCAAGGCTTGCAAATAATATTGCACAGCCTGGTATTGCTGCCAACCACCAATTTGTCATCATAAATTCCCGTCCTGAAGAAAGCATCGCCCCCCATTCAGGACTTGGAAGTTGTGCTCCCAACCCTAAAAATCCAAGGCCTGCAGCCGTTAAAATAATTCCAGACATATCTAAAGTTAATCGCACAATCACTGAAGGAATACACATAGGCGCAACATGAAACAAAATAATCCGCCAAGCAGAAGCTCCCTGCAAGCGAACCACAGAAACATAATCAGAAGAACGTATCGTCAAAGTCTCAGCGCGCGCTAAACGTGCAATTGGTGGCCATGCTGCAATTGAAATTGCAATAGAAGCATTTTCTATCCCTGGTCCCAATGCAGCTGAAAAGGCAAGAGCTAAAATCAAACCTGGAAAAGCAAGAAAAATATCGACAATGCGCATGAGCACAGTATCAACCCATCCCCCCATATAACCAGAGACAGTCCCAACAATAAGCCCTATTGGTCCGACAATAACTGTTGTAAGAAAAACAACATAAAGAGTAATACGAGAACCAAAAACAAGACGACTAAAAATGTCACGTCCTAATTCATCTGTCCCAAAATAATGGGCCATAGAGGGAGGCTGCAACCGATGCCCCAGATCATTGCTCAGAAAATCGTGCGTCGCAATCCAAGGAGCAAAAAGTGCACATATGATAATAATACAAATAATAAACAGACCGAATACAGCCGAAAAGTTATGAAAAAACTTAACCAGCGCGTGATAAATTCTTTGTATATTTGCTTGAATTACGGATCTTGGAACAGGATCATTTAACCAAGAGCTCAAAGAAGATGATGATAGCGTTTTATGATAATTACTGACTGTCATATTCAACGTGTCCTTGGATCAAAAATGCGATAAAGCAAATCAGAAAATAAATTAATGGCGACAAAGATAAATCCTACAAGTAAAGTACATCCTACAACTGCATTCATATCTCCAGCAAGGAGAGCATTTGTCAAATAATGTCCGAAACCAGGCCAAGCAAAAACTGTCTCGGTCAAAACAGCCCCTTCTAATAAAAAAGCATAAGAAAGTGCAACAACGGTAATAACCTGAACAGCAGCATTCCGAAAGGCATGTCCCCAAACCGTTCGCGCCCACGATAATCCCTTTACACGTGCAGTAATGATATATTCCTGATTGAGTTGCTCAATCATAAACCCACGAGTCATACGACTAATATAAGCCATAGCCCCGAAAGCCAAGATCAAAGCAGGCGTAATAATGTGACTAAAGACATTCCCAAAAGCCTCCCATTGTCCTTGGCTCGCGGTATCCCAAAGAAAAAATCCTGTTTTGGGTTCAAAAGAATATTCATAAAGAAAATCAAGTCGCCCTGGACCACCAACCCAGCCAAATTTAGCATAAAAGATTAACAATGCCATCAGCCCAAGCCAAAATGTCGGCGTAGAATAACTCAAAAGTGTAAAAACACGGACAACATAATCAATAAATGAATCGCGATACATTGCTGCAAAAACACCAAAAGGAATTCCAAGAGTTGTGCCAATAACAATAGCAACCGTTGCAAGCTCTAATGTTGCCGGAAATACGCGCATAATATCTTCTAAAACAGGACATCCAGACGTTAAAGCATCTCCAAAGTCAAACAAAAATACATTATGAAGATACTTCCAATATTGAACAATCAACGGCTTATCAAGCCCCAGCTTATAATACATGGCATCATAAGCTTCCTGACTAATATTATCACCAAGAATAGACAGAACAGGATCGAGAGGAAGAAGATGACCAAGAAAAAAAGTGATCGTCACCAACCCAAGCAATGTAATAAAAACTGAAATAAGAAGTTTTAATCCCTTGGACAAAAAATCCCATAAAAATAATTTTTTCTGCTTTTCTGATACAGCTCTTTCAGTCTCTGAAAGTGGCAAAACCATTATATAAATCCCCTCTGTAGTAACAAAACATAAAGTGAACACCTTTTTTATAGAATGAAACAATTTATATTAAGCATGTTCTGCAATTCTTCTCTATAACATGCTTCTTTTTATTTTTCTGCTTCATTGTAGTAAAGTCTGTAACTATTCCAAACCCATTTTTTGACATCAGGTCCCATACCAACGGTATAATATGTCTGAAATAAATAAACCATAGGACCATGCTCTAGCACATAATGCTGTAAAGTACGATATTGAGCAATACGCTTCTTAGGGTTTTGTTCAAACAAAGCATCTGTCACCATTTTATTAATATTTTCATCATAATACCCAGCGCGCCAAGCCAAATACATATTATACTTTTTCGTAAATGTTGGATCAGGATTAAACACGTGATTCAATGAAGCAGGATGTCCATCAGGATCAGCACTCCCCCACCCCATAAGGGCTGTATCATAATTTCCACCACGTACACGACTCAATAATTGATTTTGTGCCATTTTTTCAATGGTAAGTTCAACATCAATTTTACGAGCATTCGCTTGAATAGACTGCGCAACAGACGACATATAACTAAGGCTACCTACTAAAAGATTAGCTTTAAAACCGTTAGGATAACCAGCTTCAGTAATTAATTTTTTTGCTTTTTCCAAATCTAACTTAAAGGGAAGACCTTCTTTTTCATCCAAAGCACCCGGAACACCTAAAGACATATAAGTTGCCCGCGGAATAGCAATCCCCTTTAAAACAGTTTTTCCAAGACCTTCATAATCAACCAAATAACGAAGTGCTAATCTGACCTTTTCGTTTGCAAAAATTGCATTCTTATTGTTTAACGATAGATAAATAATCTGAGGACGTAAAACACGACTAATTTTGACCAAGCCACCTTTTTTTTCAAGGTCTAAAATATCCTCTGAGGAAAGATCACGCGCTATATCCACATCACCTTTTTCCAAAAGAAGCCTTTGACTGGCTGAATCCGCCACATGCCGCACGACAATCTGCTTAATTTTAGGCACATACCCCCAATAATGTTGTGTAGCCTCTAACACAACTTTGTCCCCTGGAGACCAATTTGCCAATTTATAAGGTCCAACACAAGCCGAATGTGTTGCTAAGTATTTATTCCCCATATCACCGTTAATACTCTGCGCTTCAATTGTTTTCCGATCAAGCAGAGCAGAAGCATAGGATTGTCCAATAACAGTCAATATGAGCTGAATAGGATAGGGTTTATCTAATTTTAATTGTAAAGTCTTATCATCAAGAGCCTGAATATTTGTTTCAACATTATCTTTGGTAAACCCATAATCCATTAAAGATTGAGCATAGCTCAAGCCTAATTTAATAATCCGTCGCATCGACCATACGAGATCTTGTGCCGTCGCCACTCTTCCATCATCAAACTTTAAGTCATCACGAAGATGAAAAACTATTCTTTTGCCATGATCTAAAACGTCCCAAGATTTTGCCATAGCAGGACGAATTTTTGTAGGATCATGCTTATCATATTGCACGAGCGCGCTACAAATATTCATCAATAATTCACTTGTCACAACCTCAACGGTTTGCGCTGGATCAAAACCACTAATTGAATCAATATTCCATGCCATCACCAATATATCTTTAGATGAAGCACTAAATGCTGAGACTATAGCCCCATTTAAAAATCCTAATGTGCTTAATAAAAAACAAATTCTTTTCAACATTCTTTTTTCCCCATTTTATCTCTTTCTTTTGTATTTCTGTAGCTTTTCACACAAAGTGATGGTGATTTTGGTCTTTCACCTTTTAAACAGCATGGTATCAAACATCAACTTCATTTAATCAAACGAGGTATCTATAAATTAATTCTCTCATATATCAATCTATATTCGAGATAAAGAGAATCTGTAACCATAAACAAAGCCTCCCCATTATAACTTTCCATATTTACCTCTCCCTATAAGTAACCTCAATCTTATACGGCCCCCCCACAATTCCATTCTCCTTTAAAAGACTGAAGGGCTTCCATATGGAAGGATATTTTCATCATACAATTATGATCAAGCTATTTCTATTTTTGATGATGTGAAAAGACACACTTATTTTTCAATGGCATTATAAAAAATTTGTGGTGCGCTATTCCAAACCCACTTTTTGACATTAGGTGTCATCCCGATGACGGTATATTTCTGATAGTTAAAATATTACGCCTTTTTGCATTTGTTTTTCCATTCTCAAAATTATACCTTTGTCGTTTTGATGAGCAATAACAATAAGAAAACATCACTATACGTATCGTCTGTATGCTTCAATTATCTTATACGATAGAGTTTTATAATCGCACATTTATGGAACAATTCAATGGTTATCCTATCGATCATTGCCCTTATGACAGAAATTTTACCAATTTATCGACAAAAACATCCTTCAAGATGGTCATTGACAATCCCTACAGACTGCATAAAAGCATAACAAATCGTGGGACCAACAAATGTCCAGCCGCGCTTCTTTAAATCTTGAGAAAGACGAAGAGAAGCTGGAGTGGTGGGATTTGCCAATAATGTTTGAAAATCTATCTTTTCATAACGCTCTGATTGTGGTGGCTGAAAAGACCAGAAATAGTGGGACAAACTCCCCCACTCAGTTATAACTTCCTGTGCTCTCAAAGCATTATTCAACACTGATCGAATTTTTCCTTGATGGCGAACAATGCCTTTATTCTGCATCAACATTTGCACCTTTAGCGCATCGTAACGAGCAATCTTTTCAAAGTCAAAATCATCAAATGCAATGCGAAAAGAAGAGCGTTTTTTTAAAATCGTAAACCAAGAAAGCCCAGCTTGGAAACCTTCAAGACAAATTTTTTCAAACAGAGGGATATCCTCAAAAATAGGTTTTCCCCATTCGTTATCATGATAAGCGCAATAAAGTGAATCCGTTCCTGCCCATGCGCAACGAACTTTTCCATCCACTCCCTTAAGAAGACCATCGGCAAGCATAATCTTCACCTTATTAAAAGAGTGTTCCTTGATCATCGCTTGGCGACTTTATCTTCCTATGTTTTGAACGTGTCGGAGAAACAGGCTCTTGTGTTGCAACACAGATATCTCCATCAAAAAAGCGTAAATTTATTTGTCCACTTTCCGGAAACTGTGCCAACCGTTTAATAGGTTTATGATCTTGCCCCAAAGCCAAAACAAAACCACGCTCTAAAATATTCTGATAAGAAGTGCTTTTTAAAAGCCTACATGCCAACTCTAACGCCGCACGTTTTTTTTCTACACTGCGCACAAAAGCACGACGAAGGAGTGCTGTATATTCCTTTATGTGACGTTGTGCTTTTTCACTCTTTAACAAACGGGGCGAAAGACGGAGGTGAAGGGCATGAAAAGAAAAACGTTTTTTATCGTAGCTCACACAAAGAGCACGTTGTAATCGACTTGAAATTTCATCAAAACCACGCCGCGGTAGAGCAAAAAGTTGGTCGACTGTGGGAAGACCTCGTCTGGCTGCACGCAACTTTTGTTGATGAAAATCAAAAGAACGTGCAAGTCCTTTACGCAAACGTGCCCCAAGTGACGCAACACTTACTTCAAGATCAAGCTTAACAGGAACAGCCTTTTCTGCGGCTCCTGTAGGGGTTGGAGCACGCCAATCAGCGACATAATCAATCAAAGTCCAGTCTGTTTCATGCCCAACAGCAGAAATAACGGGAAGGTTAGAATCATAAACAGCACGAACAACAGCTTCATCATTAAACCCCCATAAATCTTCTAAACTTCCTCCTCCTCGTGCAACAATAAGCAGATCAGGCTTTGGAATCAGCCCTCCTGAAGCAAGTGCATTAAAACCTTCAACAGCAGCAGCCACTTCGCTCCCGCTTGTTTCCCCCTGAACACGGACAGGCCAAACTAAAATATGCAACGGAAAACGATCAGATATACGATGAATAATATCGCGAATAACAGCCCCCGTTGGTGATGTTACAACCCCTATAATTCGAGGCATATAAGGCAAAGGCTTTTTCTTTGCTTCATCAAATAAGCCTTCTTCTGCAAATTTTTTCTTACGATTTTCAAGAAGAGTCATCAAAGCACCAACCCCTGTTGGTTCAAGAGCCTCAATGACAATTTGATATTTCGATGACCCTGAATAAGTCGTAAGCTTGCCGACAGCAATAACTTCCATCCCTTCTTCAGGAGGAAATTTGAGCTTTTCCAAGGAACCGCGCCAAATAACAGCTTCCAACCGCGCTTTATCATCTTTTAAGGCAAAATAAGCATGTCCCGAAGCATGAGCACCGCGATAACCCGAGATCTCTCCACGCACCCGTACATATCCAAACTTTTCTTCCACAACACGCTTTAAAGCACCTGCTATTTCGGAAACAGTAAATTCCGCAACATTCGTTGCACTTGTCTTTTCACCAAACAAACCTACCATTTTTAAATTCTTTACGCCCGTTTCTGTGAATCTTTTTAAAACAACGCATCTTTAATTTTTAATAGCTTTACCCAATGTCCGTAACACCAATGAGCAAATAGTGTCCACCCTTAACCTCACACCGATGATCAAAACCATCAAGGCTAAAAACATGGAGATCAGCTGATTGTTGCATCTAGAATTTTATCAATGAAGGTTAAAATATTCAATCTCAACATCCATAAAAATTTAATGAGAAAAAGAATACCTTTCTAAAAGAGCCCTATCTTGAAAAGACTTCTCTATACAACAGATTGATTTGTTAGCGATAAACTTCAACGTTTTGCAAAGCTTTTAAACCACATGCAAAACATCGAAGATATCGTGATCATATTTTTTATATATTATAACATTGAAAACGTGCTTATTTTTCAATGGCATTATAAAAAATACGTGGCGCACTATTCCACACCCATTTTTTAACATCAGGTGTCATAGCGATAATACTATATGTCTGATAGATAAAGGCAAAAGGTCCTTTTTGCATAAATTTACGCTGTAAGTCAGCATATATTTGTGCCCGTTTCTGTGGATCTTTTTCAAACAATGCTTCCCTTACCTTTTTATTCATATCTTCATCCAAATAGCCATGGCACCAACTAGGATAGCCTGTGTTTTTAGCTTCAAACCGATTATCCGGATTATAAACAAGACGTGAAGCCATTGTATAAGGATCTGCAGAATCGTTATTCCATCCCATAAAAATTGTATCAAAACCTCGTGCATAAAGTTTTGAAAACAACTGTGTTCCCACAAAATGTTCAATCTTAAAGCGCACGCCTATTTTTTTTGCATTGTCTTGAATGGACTGAGCAATAGGCAAAGCAAAAGGATAAGGAGATTTTCCTGCATAAATATTAGCCTCAAAACCATTTGGATACCCTGCTTCTGTTAAAAGCTGCTTGGCTTTTTGAAGATCAAGCTTAAAGGGTTGTCCTTCTTTTTCATCCAAAGCACCAAGATTTCCAATGGGAATAAAGCTTGCCCGTAAAATGCCAACATCTTTAAGAAGAGTCTTTCCTAAAGTGTCATAATCGATAAGATAGCGCATTGCCAAACGCACTTTTTCATTGGCAAAAATAGGATTTGTCACATTGAATCCCCACATGATCACAGATGGTGCCAACACTTTTTCAATCTTAATATCTGTTTTTGCTTGGAGATCGACTATATCTTCTGGCATCAAATTACGGGCCACATCAATATCGTGTTTTTCCAACAATAAACGTTGTGTTCCAGGCTCTGCAATATGACGAATGAGAACCTGTTTTAATTTGGGTGTTTCTCCCCAATAATGGGAACTTGCACGCAACAAAATCGCATCTCCAGAACGCCAATTCACTAACTGATAAGGACCAACACAAGCAGCGTGACTTGCCAAATAACGATTTCCCATATCACCATCTTGTTCGTGTTTCATAATTGTCTCACGATCAAGCAAAGCAGCAGTACGCGTAGTAAGAATATGCCCAAGGATTATCTCTGCCGGATAAAGCTTATCAAACTTCATCACCACTGTCTTATCATCTGGGGCTTGAAGAGTAGAATCAACATTTTGTTCTGTAATTCCATATTCGTTAAATATTGCCGCTGCAGACAATTTTAACTTAACAACCCGCCTCATCCCCCAAACAAGATCATGAGCACTAGCAGGTCGGCCATCATTAAACTTCAAACCATCACGCAGATGAAAAGTAATGACTGTACCCCCGCCCTCATTTGAAACATCCCAACTCTTTGCCAAAGAAGGCGCTATTTTAGCAGCATCATCTGTTGCAGAATCGATCAAATTATCACAAATATTGGCAACGATTTCATTACCATAACGTTCATTGATCTGTGCAGGATCAAAAGTTTCAATTGAATCAAGATTCAAAGCCATTACAAGAGTATCGGCTGGTGTTTTTGCTGAAACTGGTTGTACCACCATTCCCAGAGCCATAAGAGCAGAAATAAAAGGACTGCTCCCTTTTAATATTTTTCTTTTTAAGTTCATAGATTTCTCCCTTTAAAGGTTATTGTATAAATTTTCCATGCTACAAAGATACGCAAAATAATAAAATGGGATGAACTATAGGCACCAAGAGATAAAGTTTTAAAACCTTCACCCCAAAACCTCTCTTAATATCATCAAAGCACTCCCCCCTATTGGCTCAAGTACCTTAATAACAAAGAGCCTTCATAAGAATTTGAAATATCGATAAAATAGAAAATTTCGTCAATTTGCCAAGTGCAACGACTTTCATTCTTTCTTCAAGTTTTTGCTTCACTTCCTGTAAAACAACACCTTCCAATTGGCATCTCATCATTTTTCACAGAAAAAGAAAATACCAACACCATAAAAAACGGATATTCCTCACCCTCTCAATATACTTCCATAAAGAATTTTTGCTTCAATATTGCAAAGCCTTTTATCCTTTAGAAATAATAAATTATGCGACATTGGTTGTACTGTTTTTTTCAGCAAAGAAATTGCCTCTTTCCCATTCAGAGAAGTTGAAATGTTCAATCTTAACATCCACACAAACACATCTTCAATAAGAAGAAAAAATCTCTCTTCACAGAATTTCTTGAAAAGATATTCAACAACATACCCACTCCTCACCCATAAATTCGACGTATTCTAAAGCTCAAACACTTATGCAAAACGCCGAATATATTATGGCTATGCTCTTTATCTATTTGACAGCATTAAAGACACACTTATTTTTCAATTTTATTATAAAAAATTTGTGGCGCGCTATTCCAAACCCACTTTTTGACATTAGGTGTCATCCCGATGACGGTATATTTCTGATAGATAAAGGCATAAGGTCCTTTTTGCATCAATTCATGTTGTAAATCAGCATATATTTGCGCACGTTTTTGTGGATCTTTTTGAAATAAAGCCTCTTCAACTTTTTTATTCATCCTAACATCAGCATACCCATGCTGCCAACTAGGATAGGCTGTATTTTTTGCCTCAAACCGATTATCCGGATTATAAAAAAAACGTGAAGCCATTGTATGAGGATCCGCAGAATCATTATTCCATCCGACAAAAATCGTATCAAAGCTACGTGCATAAAGTTTGGAAAACAACTGTGTGCCAGCCAAACGCTCAATTTTAAGATGGACCCCTGCCTGTGCCGCACTATCTTGGATTGACTGAGCAAGGAGCAAATTATAAGGAGTATTTGAAACAAGAAAATTTGCCTCAAATCCATTTGGATAACCAGCCTCTGCTAAAAGTTTCTTGGCTTTTTGAATATTAAGCTTAAAGGGCTGCCCTTCTTTTTCATCCAAAGCTCCAAGGTTGCCAAGAGGAATAAAGCTTGCCCGTGGAATACCAACACCCTTGAGAAGCTTCTTGCCAAGACCTTCATAGTCTATGAGATAGCGCATCGCCAAGCGTACTTTTTCCTTCGCAAAAATGGGATTTGTCATATTGAAGCCCCAATACATCATGGTTGGCTCTAACACTTCCTCGATTTTAACATCTGTTGTTTTTTGTAGATCTGCAAGATCTTCAGGGGTCAAATTACGGGCAACGTCGATATCATGTTTTTGCAACAATAAACGTTGTGTTCCAGGCTCTGCAACATGGCGAATGAGTATCTTCTTCAATTTTGGTGCTTCTCCCCAATAATGAGAGCTTGCATGCAACAAAAGAGCTTCTCCAGGGCGCCAACTTTTTAACTGATAAGGACCAACACAAGCAGCATGCGTTTTTAAATACTGATTGCCCAGATCGCCATCTTTTTCATGCTTCATAATTGTTTTACGATCAAGCAAAGCTGTTGCAGGACTTGCCACAATATTATTAAGAATAAGCTCTGCTGGATAAGGCTTATCAAATTTCATCACCACTGTTTTTTCATCGGGAGCTTGCAAAGCATCATCAACATTTTGTTCTGTAATGCCATATTCATTAAAAATTGCTGCATTCCCCATCTTCAATTTAACAACCCGCTTCATCCCCTAAACAAGATCATCGGCGTTAGCTGCTCTCCCATCATTAAACTTCAAGCCATCACGCAAATGAAAGGTGATTACCGTACTGTGATCATCCCCAGAAACATCCCAATGCGTTGCTAAAGATGGAACCATTTTAGCAGGATTATCTGTAGCACCACTCACCAAATTATCACAAACATTGCGAATAATTTCACTTCCATAAACATCTGTGAGTTGCGCGGGGTCAAATGTACTGATTGCATCCATATTCCAAGCCATCACAAGAGTATTCGCCGGCGTTTTTGCTGAAGCCTGTTGTGCAACCATCCCCAGTGCCATAAGAACAGAAATAAGAGAGCCGCTACTTTTCAATATTTTTCTTTTCAAGTTCATAGACTTTTCCTTTTAACGTTTATTGTATAAATTCCCCACGCAATAAGAACGTGCAAAATAACAAGATTAGATGAACCATAGGCTCTAAGAAACAAAGGTTTAAAAATTCAGACAACACTCCTTACTAACCACTCCTCCTGCCACCCTTATAAGCTATCCCCTCCCATATGCACCGAAAGACAATTTAATATACAATAAAATGGTATAACCGATAACATAATCTACTGATGATATAAAAACATCCACCCTTGAAGACTATAAAACAGAGATTTTTTCCCTCTTGTCGAGCAAGCTTATCTCTTCTTTTTTCTGACAGTGTTTTTTCTGTCATCAAAACACTCCCCCTGTTAGCGCCAGCACCTTAATAACAATTTTATCTTTCAACAAAACAGGAAAATTCACCTATTTTTCAATATCAAGTACCTCTCCACCTTCTGCAAAAGGAATTTCGAATTCCCCGCTCAATAACAAGCTCCTCATTATACCTTATTTCAAAAAAATATCTTATTTCAAAACAAAAAGAGCATGAGCACCAAAAATCCCTGATATTTACTCACGTGTTCGTACAGCACAAAACTTTTTCAACATCCTATTTTAATACCTCTGCTCCTTTAACAACACTCAATTCATTGCTTGTATTTTTCAGCAAAAAATATCTTTTCAATTCACTAAGGTTGAAATATCTAAATATAATGCCTATATAAGCACAGCATTATTAGAATAGATAGTCTTTTTTTTAAGTAAATTGCCTTAAAATATTATTTCTATACACGGAATAATAATAAGTCCGTTACAAAATCTTTAACGGATGAGAACGCTCACCCTAATGCGAAATATCAAAACGTTAAAAAATTCCCTTAGAAATTCTCAGAAATACAAAGAGATTTCTTCATGTAATAAAAGGAGGTCCGTGAAAATATCGTGAAAATGTAATAAAATGCGCATGTATTTCAACGACCAGCACCGGTATCACACCAGTACAAAGGTGTAAAAAAATAAGAAAATATTTTTCCTTTATGATAATAAAATCACTCTACGATGATAATACAACAAAAACACTAGAGATTCGAAAGTATATTTAAATGAGCCGAAAGAAAAAATTGTCAAATTCTTTTCATGTATTTCTTAAAGAAACATTCAGCCGTGTCAGTCTAAAATTACTTATCCTTTCATTCTTCATGGGTATTGTAATGAAATTTTTTGGATGGACACCTCACAACCTCATACAAAAAATAATAGATTTTCTTCAATCTTTATGGGGAACAGGATTTATAACGCTTAAAAACTTCTTCCACACAACCATGATGGGCGCTATTATTGTTGTGCCTATTTTTCTCATCTTGCGCATTTTTCACAAAAAATAAACACTTTAAATATTTTTCTTAGCATTAGTCTTTTCGAAAAATCAAACGACATAAAAATCCTGTGCTCACAGCGATAATCACCGCAACAATACCATAGAGGAAACGATACTTGTGCGCCGCATAGAAAATTGTATAAGCAATATGCGCTTTAACAATTTCAAGAGTCGTTGTTGCACTATCAATAAACTGCCCATCACGAAAAAGATAAGCACGAGCCTTATAATGCCCAACAGGAATATTGGCCGGTAAACGAAAATGTGCTGTGAAAAGTTTATCAGAACCAAAACGAACACCGCCTACTTCTTCATAATAAAGACTTTTAGCTTTTTGCAGTTTTATAAGTTCATCACGAAAGATTTGTACTTTTTTCTGATCCTTTTCATCTGTTTGTAATGGCAAATAGAGTACCCCTACCCCCAAACGTTTATAATCTTCGATGCTGGTAATATCATCAATTTCACGCGTTGTAACCATAGAGTAAAAAAGAGGAACATTTTTAAAAATAAGGGAATCCGTATTAACCCATACACCGGCATTGCGTTTTTTTTCCCGCATGACCATTGGCCGGGTTTGTCCTTCCAAGCTTACAACAACATCATAACGGTTCTGTTGAGAATATAATGGATCAATATTTTCCAAAACACCAGCAATATAAAGATCACGACCAGCAAAATTTGTATCCACCGTAATCGTGTTCGTTGTGACGATAATTTGGACAGTTTCGTGATCAATTTGATCAATGAATGTTTTTTCTGTCGTCCCCACATGTGACCATGTAGAAAAAGAAACAAGACAAAAGCAACTTGCAATGATGCATAAAGAAAATAATCTACCCATTTTTATCTCATAAGAATATCCAGAGAGAAAAGATTATCAGGGCGTACAAATAATTGAAAAGCAAGACGCATACACACAATCAACACCAAACATGCAAGGGCCATACGCAATTGTTCAGCCTTTAACTTCCGTCCAGCCCGTGTTCCATATTGTGCGCCAATACTTCCTCCAAGCATTAACAAGAAAGCCAAAACAATATCAACGGACTGATGAGTCATACTTTGCAAAATTGTCGTGAAAGAAGACACAAATGTAATCTGAAAAAGTGAAGTCCCTATCACAACACTGGTTGGAACACGCAGAAGGTAAATCAATGCAGGAATCATAAAGAATCCCCCACCAATTCCCATAATAGAAGATAACAACCCCACAATGAGACCAATCCCTAACACTGGAATAATGCTGACATAGATCATAGATGTTCGGAAACGTATTTTTAACGGTAAGCGATGAATCCAGTTATGTCGATGTCGACTTGCAAGACGAACATTGGCTTTTCCTAACCTACGCTTGCGCATCATATCATACCAACTTTCAACAATCATCAAGCTTCCTATACTTCCAAGAAGAATCACATAAAGAAGCGAAATCATGAGGTCTAATTGACCTAATTTTTTCAAAACAGAAAAAATCTGAATCCCGATTAACGAACCGATCCCTCCTCCAATCGCCAAAATAATACCAAGTTTGATATCAAGAGTCCGCCGTCTAAAATGTGTAATCGCCCCCGTTACAGATGATGCAATCATCTGGTTAGCGCCTGTTCCAACAGCAATAGCAGGAGGAATATTATAAAAAATCAATAAAGGCGTGATGAGAAAACCACCCCCAATGCCAAAAAGACCTGAAAAAAAACCAGCAACGACTCCCATACCAATCAAGATCAGCATATTGAGTGACATTTCAGCAATTGGTAAATAAATACTCACAGGCAGAACCTTTAAGATAATTTGAGGTTTTTTTTAGCAATTGGAGGGTCTTTCTCCAACTCTCCCTTTTCCAATAATCTCTGTTGCGTGTTTAAAAGAGATGATTTTAATTGCCATAGCTTCCGCACAATTTACGAATGCATAATATATTTCACATCTATTAACATCAACAGCGTAAAAACTAAAAAAAACGAGCTCCTTTTAAAAAGCTATAAAAACATAACGTTATCGCACCCATAAATGCAGCGGTTAAAAAACAAAGGACACTTTTTTTTATAAAAACAGATAAAAAAGAGACATGTCTGCGAGACTGCGCCTTTAAGGGAGGAGAAAAATCATTCTCCATGCAATGATGAGATTCTGGGAAATGGTTAGATGCTGGAATCTCCATACTCTTTTCTTCTATCACAGTATGCTCCGCTGCTCCTTCAGTCTTTTTAAAAGAAGACTTCAGAGCATCCCTTGGTAAAAGTGCCTCACTTGGCAAAAGTGCATCACTTGGCAAAAGTGCATCACTGGGTAGAGAGCTTTTATTTTCTTGCTGCAACGCATTTTCAATATTTATTTGACGTGGTGTTATACTGTTTTGTCTTGAAAAATTTTGTGCCTTTTGAAGGTATAAGCGTTCTTGATTTTCCTCACACTCCATATGAGCAAGTTTTTGTACAACAGAATCAGATAATTTTGAACGAGACATCCGTCGTGTTATCGCTGCTTCTTCTAAACTTTTTTTTTCACTCTGCAAACTTTGAATAAGTGTTTTAATCTGTTCTAAAGACTCAAAAAGTCTTTTTTCCCTTTGGCGACGAATATAATATTCAGCCAAAATGGCCCGACTAATATCATCTAAGTAAGATTTAAAATGCTCTTCGACAGCCCCCTGCTGGTTCAAAGGACGAGGTGAATGTTTCATTTGCATTTGTGCATAAACAGTGCGTAATTTTTGAGCAATATCCGACATTGTTACTTCCACAGGCGTATCCACTCTTGTATCCATTCTCCCCTTCTGCTCAATAAAAGAAGAGAATTGATCACTCCGAACCTGATTAGCTGCCTGATCGATCGTATGACCCTTCGTATTCACAAATGCTTACCCCTCATTAACCTTTTTGAAAAGAATCACAAGAAATGATGAGAAAGTATGCTCTATTTTAGTAAATAGAGCTTTAAGAACTCCCTCAATTTTTTGTTAGAAATATTTTTTCCCAATCTTTATCTACAATATTTGCTTAATATTCATCCCAACTATTTGAAAGAAAGATTTTTAATTTTTCTACCCTTAAGATTTGAAGCGTAAAATCATTTCCCCATTTTTATTTTTTTGCTTCATTTTTCATCGTATAAAGTCCCTATTGCACCATCATAAACAAAGCCTATGAAACGAAAAAAGAATATTCTCACAAGACAGATTATTTTTTTACTTTTTATTCAAGCAAATAAAGCAATTATAAAAATGCAAAAGAAATGACGATTGAAAATGACGACAAGAAAATACAAGTAAACATAAAAAAGCTTATATGAAAGAGAACACAAGTTATAAATGAGATTTCATTCTAAACAATTTGGTTTCTTATGATTATTGCTATAAACTTGTGACCAAACAAACAAAGAGGATCATCATGAAGATAATTGTCGCTGTCAAACGTGTTGTTGATTATAACATCAAGATACGCGTCAAGCCCGATAATACAGGCGTTGATCTATCTCATGTAAAAATGTCTATGAATCCCTTTGACGAAATAGCCGTTGAGGAGGCAATTCGCCAAAAAGAATCTGGTAAAATTTCAGAAGTTGTTCTTGTTTCAATTGGACCAGAAACAGTCCAAGAAACTTTACGAACAGGACTTGCCATGGGGGCTGATCGCGCACTTCTTGTCACAACAGATCAAACACTTGAACCTTTAAGCATCGCTAAGGTTCTCAAAGCCATTGTTCATGAAGAAAAACCCGATATGGTCTTTTTAGGAAAACAAGCAATTGATGACGATAACAACCAAACTGGACAAATGCTCGCCGCTCTTCTTGGTTGGGGACAGGCAACTTTTGCCTCACATCTTAACATAGAAGATGGGCATGCTACCGTTACACGTGAGGTTGATAATGGAACACAAACCCTTTGCCTTCCCCTTCCCATGGTTATGACGACCGATCTGCGGCTCAATGAACCGCGTTACACCTCTCTCCCCAATATCATGAAAGCAAAAAAGAAAATCATTGAACAAAAAACTCTTGCTGATCTTGGCATTGATACGAAAGCACGCCTAACAATTTTAAGTGTTGAAGAGCCCAACCCCCGTCAGTCTGGGATTAAAGTCGCTAATGTGGCAGAGCTTGTCAGTGCACTAAAACAAAAAAGCTGCATTTAATATTCTCTAAAGTAAAAGCAATACTCACATAAAAGGGTAAAAATTTATGGCAATTCTTTTATTAGCCGACCATCATACAGAAGAAACCGCAAAAGCACTCACCGCTGCGCACGCACTCAAAAGCGATATCGATATTTTAGTTTGCGGAGAAAACATTCAAACAATAGCGGAAAAGAGTGCTAAACTTAACGGTGTGCGGCAAGTTCTTATTGCTGACGCTGACTATTTAGCCCATCAACTTGCCGAGCCTATGGCCAATACAATTATCACATTAGCCAATGATTATGATGTGATCATGGCGCCATCCAGCAGTACTGGAAAAAATGTGATGCCACGCGTAGCAGCCCTTCTTGATCTTATGCAAATTTCAGATATTACCGCCGTTCTTTCACCCGATACCTTCAAACGGCCCATTTATGCAGGCAATGCAGTTGAAACTGTCCGCAGCAATGATCATAAAAAGATCATCACCGTTCGCACAGCCTCTTTCCCACCAACGCCTTCTCAAAATAATTCTGCACCCATTAAAACAATAACACCAGCGCCCAATCCCAATCTTTCGTCTTTCGTAAAAGCAGAAACTAACAAAAGTGATCGTCCTGATCTTACCTCTGCACGTGTTATTATCTCAGGGGGACGTGGTCTTGGTTCACAAGAACGATTTATGGACCTTCTTCTTCCCCTTGCAAACAAATTAAATGCTGCTTTAGGTGCCAGCCGCGCAGCCGTTGACGCAGGCTATGCTCCCAATGATTGGCAAATTGGACAAACAGGAAAAGTCGTTGCCCCCGAACTCTATATCGCTGTTGGCATTTCCGGTGCAATCCAGCATTTAGCCGGTATAATGGATGCACAAATTATTGTTGCTATTAATAAAGATGAAGAAGCACCCATCATGCAAATTGCCGATTACGCCCTTGTCGGTGATCTCCACCAAATTATTCCAGAATTGGAGAAAGCTTTATAAGCCATGAAAGCACCTCTGCATGACCAGCGTGAAAGTATGGAGTTTGACATCGTCATTGTTGGAGCAGGTCCTGCAGGGCTTTCTGCTGCCATTCGTCTGAAACAAATTAACCCTGCGCTTTCTGTCACAATTGTTGAAAAAGGGACTGAAGTTGGAGCCCATATTCTCTCTGGCGCCGTTGTTGATCCCATCGGTATTGATACACTCTTACCGGAATGGAGAAGTGACCACGACCATCCCTTCACAACCCCTGTTACCCGTGACCAATTTTTTTTTCTAAAGCCTCAAAAAGCAACACGATTGCCCAATATCTTGCACCCCAAAATCTTATCCAATGACGGGTGTTATATCGTTTCACTTGGAAATGTTTGCCGCTGGCTAAGCAAAAAAGCCGAAGCACTGGGTGTAGAAATTTATCCAGGTTTTGCGGCAACAGAAACCATCCAGAATGAGAACGGAGCCATCATTGGTGTTCTCACGGGGGATATGGGACGTAATAAAGATGGAACCCCTGGAAAAAATTATATGCCTGGTATAGCATTATTGGCAAAATATACACTAATTGCGGAAGGCGCACGCGGCTCTATTGCAAAACAATTGATACAGCATTTTAACCTTAGTAAGAATCGTGAACCCCAGAAATTTGGTCTCGGTCTCAAAGAGCTCTGGACAATTGAACCGCAAAAACACCAACGCGGTTTAGTGCAACATTTCACCGGTTGGCCCTTAGACAATCATACCGGTGGGGGTGGTTTTCTTTATCACCAAGAAAACAATATCATTTCTATCGGTTTTGTTGTGCACTTAGATTACAAAAATCCTTATCTTTCTCCCTTTGAAGAATTTCAACGTTTTAAAACCCATCCAAAACTCTATGAAATCTTCAAAGGAGCAAAACGCCTTTCCTATGGGGCGCGCGTGATCAGTGAAGGAGGATGGCAATCTGTACCAAAACTCACCTTTCCTGGTGGAGTGCTTATTGGCTGCTCAGCTGGCTTTGTCAATGTTCCTCGTATCAAAGGATCACACAATGCCATCTTATCAGGCATATTAGCCGCCGATAAAATTGCTACCGCTCTCGCACAAGGTCGCGCCCATGATGAAGTCAAAGAAATCGAAGAACAATGGCGGAAAGGGCCCATCGGCAAAGATCTTTATAAAGTGCGAAATGCCAAACCGCTATGGGCAAAATATGGGACAAAATATGGAATTAAACTTGCTGGTTTTGATATGTGGTGGCAACAACTGTTCGGATTTTCCTTATTTAAAACACTCTCCCATGGCAAGGAAGATTATGCCTGTCTTGAACCTGCAGAAAAATTTCAACCCATTGCTTATCCAAAACCCGATGGTATTATAACTTTTGACCGCCTTACAAGTGTTGCCCTTTCTAATACGCACCATGAAGAAAATCAACCTTGTCATTTAAAAATAGCCTCATTGGAAAAACAAAAGGACTCCGAATATGCAATCTATGGAGGACCTTCTACACACTATTGCCCCGCCGCTGTCTACGAATGGCTAGAGTCTCATGATCATCTAACGTATAGGATCAATGCTTCAAATTGCATACATTGTAAAACGTGCGACCTCAAAGATCCAAATCAAAACATCACCTGGACCTGTCCACAAGGCAGCGAGGGTCCCTTCTACCCCAATATGTAATCTCTCCCGCCAATATCATCATTGTTCGTTCTCCTAAAATTGAAATAGACAAAACGCAATGGATCAAAATATTTCCCTTAAGAATCAGAAATCTATCAATCACCTTCATGCATTAAGCTCTTTCACGATACAAAAAGTTATCCTCTTGTGAAGTGATCAACGATTTCATCAAGGAAGACTGAGCAAATAAGCCGTTGTAATGATAAAAATCTGCTGGTAAAAAGTGAGCAAAAATAACTTATGAGTACGGATAAAAATCTTATTGTGGTAAGGGAAATTTGATGAAGAGAAAAGAGCATGTGTGAAAAAGCATATTTTATAGGTACGCATGCTTATTCGGCCCCCATCATAGAACCAGGGCTTTATCTTGTAGCAACGCCTATTGGAAATCTTGCAGATATTACGCTTCGTGCTTTGCAAGTGCTGGCAAGCGCTGATATTTTAGCGTGTGAGGATATGCGGGTAACATGTGTTTTGTTGCAACGTTACGGTATTCAAAAAAAAGCTTTTCTTTATCATGAATATAATGCGCAAAAAGCAGGTCCAAAGCTCTTAGCGGCTTTAGCGGAAAACAAAACGGTAGCGCTTGTTTCAGATGCGGGAACACCGCTTATCTCTGATCCTGGATTTCGATTAGTTGAAGAAGCCCGTAAAGAAGGTCATAAAATTATTCCGATCCCTGGAGCCTCCGCTCTTTTAGCGGCTCTGATACCGACAGGGCTTCCGACCAATAGCTTTTTCTTTGCAGGTTTTTTGAGTGCCCGCAAAGCACAGCGTCAAAAACGATTGGAACAATTAAAAAAGATTCCAGCAACTTTGATTTTTTATGAAGCACCGCATCGTCTTATTGAAACTTTACAAGATATGGTCTCTCTTTTTTCTGCGGATAGACCTGCCGCCATTTGTCGTGAATTAACAAAAAAGTTTGAAACTATAGACGTTTCTAATTTGGGCAGTTTGTTGGAAAGTTATAAAAAACAGACACAGATTCGTGGGGAAATTGTTGTGCTTGTTGGTGAATCATTATCGCCTTCTTTAAATGTAATAAGTGATCAAGAAATTGATGAAATGTTATTAGAACACGCACAGACACATTCCGCAGCTCAAGCCGCAGCTTTGGTAGCAAGAAAGACTGGGTTTAAAAAGCAGGAACTTTTTCAGCGATTAATTTTTTTAAAAAATGCGTAAGACGATACAAAAAAAACAGAGACAAAAGTCTTTTTATCGAGGGATTCGTGCAGAAAAATTGGCCGCTTGGTGGTTGCGTTTCAAAGGATTTCACATAACCGAAATGCGTTTTAAAACAAAGTGTGGGGAAATTGATTTAATTGCACGACGTGGGAATTTAGTGTTAATTGTTGAAGTTAAAGCACGTTCAACGTTGACGGAAGCAATGGAAGCGGTTTCCCGAATGAATGAAAGACGAATTGAGGCAGCCGCCGATATTTGGCTCGCACGACAAAAAGATTATGCCCTTTTATCTGTACGCTTTGATTTGATTGCAATTTTACCTTGGCGTTTGCCACAGCATATCCCCGCATTTTTTACCTCTAATCAATAAAAGGCGCCCCACGTTTTAACCATACTCAATAAAAAACATTTCTCCTTTATGTATATATACGTTAAAAAGTCTATAACCGTTTGAGCGCTATAAGGAGCGAAATATGGATGATTATGAAAAGTTTGCAACAGGTTTGCTCATTGTTTTTGGAGCGCTGATTATTGGTGGTTTAATGGCAATGCATATTGTACTGATGAATAAACCAGGTTTTTTATTTGCATTAGCCGCAGCTATTGTTGGTTGGTTTTCTGCTTTTGCCGTTCTGTTTGACAAACCAAAAATCTATTTGGGGTTGATTATTCTTGCAATGCTCTGTGTTGCTTCTTCAATTAGCATTTATGTTAGTTAAAACACCTGAAATATTGATCGAGATTCCTTTTAAAAGATAAAACTGAGAAATAAAAATGAAACTTGGCTTTTTGGGAACAGGTACAATCAGCGCTTCAATGATTGATGGACTCATGACAAGCGCCTTTAATGTTTTTTCCATTATTGTTTCACCGCGCAATGCACAAACAGCAGAGCGTCTTTCACGCACTTATGATAAGGTTATGATCGCTGAAAATAACCAAGCGTTGCTCGATGTGAGTGAGTGTATTTTTCTTTGTTTGCCCAACCAAATTGCAGAAGGCGTTTTGCGCTCTCTTCGTTTTCGTCCAGAACAGTTGGTTATTTCCGTTCTCGCTATGGCAAAAGCAGCAGAAGTGGAAGCGTGGATCAACCATAAAGTTTATCGTGCTGTTCCGTTACCTTTTGTCGCAGAGTGCAAAAATTTGACACCCATTTATCCCGATCATCCCTTTTTACGCAGTTTATTTGATGCATTGGGGGGCACCTTGGTGCTAGAGGAGGAAGAGCAGTTTAATCTTTTTATGACAGCGGGTTCTCTTATGGGGGTGTATTTTAATTTTATAGAAACAGCCCATCAATGGTTTATAACCCAAGGGTTAAAAAAACAGCAATCAGCAGAGTTTCTTACCATGATGTTTGGAAATCTTACGGATGAAATGCGTAAAATTATAGCAACGGATCGTTCTCCCTCTCTTAATTTTGCACTGCTTGAAAAAGAGTTTTCAACAAAGGGGGGAACAAATGAATTTTTGTCAAATTACTTTTCTCATCAAGGGGGAAGAAGAGCTTTAACAACGGCTCTTGAGGCGACTTTACAAAAAATGAACGCTTCTAAAAAGACTTGATCAACATTTTTCTCATCTCAATAAAGAGAGAATTATGGATCGATTCATTTAGCTTTTTGTAAACATGAATTGATAAAATTGCCTGCTATAGCTCTTTCAAGAGCAAAACAAACGGACTTTTTAAATGTCTATCTCTTTAATTAACCCATCCATTTAATTAACATGAATAGAAATAAATTTTTTGACTAATTTTCAAGATACTTTTATAGTACCGAATTGCTTATAAGAAGATAATTTATCCTTTAACATTTGAATGAAAAGACTGACAAAGTCTTTTCCCGCTTTGCTTTCTTTTATAAGGAGCAACTATTTTGATGTCTTCCATCGTTGTGTTTTAGTAAACTCTCTTAAACAAACATAAATTTACAAGAGTTTATTTTTTATTTGATCAACAATTGTACGATACAGTTGAGTATGCTCGCCATCAGGCTGAGCAACAAAAATAGGGATTCCCTCATCTGAAGAAAATCGTAAAGCTGCATCAAGCGGTATTTCTGCTAAGAAAGGAACCTCTCGACGTTCTGCTTCTCCCCGCGCACCACCATGGCCAAAAATATCGTAGCGTTTTCCTGTATCAGGAGCGATAAAATAACTCATATTCTCAATCAATCCTAAAATAGGAACATTAACTTTCATAAACATTTCTATTGCTTTACGTGCATCAACTAAAGCAAGATCCTGAGGTGTAGAAACAACCAACGCACCGGTTAATTGTACCTGTTGCGCAAGCGTTAGTTGTGCATCCCCTGTACCCGGTGGCATATCGACGACTAAAATGTCCAAAGGTCCCCATACAACATCTCGTAACAATTGCGTTACAGCGGCCATAACCATAGGACCACGCCATACCACCGGTTTTTCTTCCTCAACCAAAAAGCCCATTGACATTAATTTAAGACCGAATTTTTCAAGAGGTTGAATCTTTTTTCCTCCCATGAGCTGTGGTTTTTGGTTAACAAGTCCTGTCAAACGTGGCAAAGATGGACCATAGATATCTGCATCCATCACCCCTGTTTTGAAACCTGAATCTTGTAAAGCTAAAGCGATATTGATTGCCATCGTCGATTTTCCCACCCCTCCTTTTCCAGAAGCAACGGCAATGACATGACGTACACCTTCTATGGGCATTTTTACAGGCAAGAAATTCGCTCTGCGTCGAGGTGCTCCCTTTGTTGTTTTTTCTGCTGTAAGCGTAACAATAACAGATTGGACCCCCTCCAAAGCGCACACCAGCTCCTCAGCAGAACGGCGCAATGATTCCCATTCTTGCACGCGTCCATCAGGAACTGTAATGGAAAAGAAAACCTTGCCATCAGCAATGAATATTTCTGAAAGAAGCCCCAACGATACAATATCGCTTTCAAGACCTGGTCCTTTGACTTTACATAACACGTTGCGGACAGCCTCACTTGTGATAGGATCCACGCTCTTTCCTCTCTATAAAATACCAATAAATACAAGCATACGAACGAAAAAATACTGACAGGTTCATCACCTAACATTTTCTACTTTAGTTTAAGAGTTACAAAATATAAATGACTTACATTTTATCTCTTTATAAAAAACGAAACCACTCTTGAATAAAAAACTCATGCACAAAATCTGCTATTAAAAGCCTATCAATCACGTTTGTGCGCTAACACTTTAATGAATATTTTGATAAGGATTTTATAAAACACAAAACTTGAGAAAAGCTCTTAATATCAAAATATTTTTTAAATTGAGCATACAATAATCTATCTCGCTTTCTTTAAGTCTTTAACGTTCTTGCCATTCATTTTCTGTAGACTCAACCGCTATTTTCTGACACTTTCAAAGTATCATAAAAAAGTGTCACAAACAGTTATAAGGTGTTTTGTATTTTTTCAAACGTAAGAAAAACAATCTGAGATTGACTTTTTTCATATTTTTTCTTATGGGTTAACAGCTGTCTGATAGGATAAAATTGTTCATCACATGCAGAACTGCTCATAAAACGAAGATTAAGAAGGGCCGCACTCCGCGGTATTTAAATAAATGAAACGTACGTATCAACCCTCTAAACTTGTCCGTAAACGTCGCCATGGATTTCGTGCACGCATGGCTACAGCTGGAGGACGTAAAGTTATTGCTGCAAGACGTGCTCGTGGACGTAAGCGGCTCTCTGCTTAACCACTTAAATTTTCACAACCGTTGACGACTACTCATTATTTCTTCGTTGTGAAATTTTTGTTATGAACCTCTAATGCTTGGTCAGCCAAGGATTTAGTGAAATTGCGAAATGTTCTTTTATGAAGAAAAAACATCCCTGCCGCATTCGCAAAAGAGCAGACTTTTTGTCTGTCCGTACAGGAGAAAAACGACGTGGTCCTTTATTTTTACTCGAAGTTAAATATCGTGAACAAACAACAGAAAGAAAATCTTCTCTTGTTGCGCGTGTAGGCTTCACTGTTACCCGTAAAAACGGGAATGCTGTGAAACGGAATCGTATCAAAAGGCGCTTGCGTGAAGCTGTAAGAGTTGGTGTAACAAACCACATGGAAGCAGGGACTGACTATGTCATTGTAGCGTATCGTGACGCATTACATGCGCCTTTCACATCTTTAATTAGTGAATTGAATCGGCGAATAAAACCAAAAACAAAACATCAGCAACGACAACAAGGGTACACGAATGGAATATAACCGCAATTTCTTTATCGCTATTGGCTTATCTTTCGTAGTGCTCGTCGCATGGCAATTTCTTCATGTTGCTCCCAAACAAGCAAAGTTACAAAAGCAACAAGTTATCGCACAGCAACAGCAATTGTCAAAACAACAGTCAGCCCTTTCTACGACCGCGACGAATTCTTCTGACGATCCCTCAACGCATCAAGCAACATCGCTCATCGAACACCCAATGACTCCTGAAATCCGGAAAGCTGTATTAGCCAAAACAGAGCGTGTCGCGATCAAAACAGATGAATTGGAAGGCTCTATTAATCTTGTTGGTGCACAATTTGATGATCTTTACCTCAAGAGATATCGTATAACCGTCGATAAAAAATCACCAGAAATCGATTTGCTGAATCCTAAAGGGTTCAAAACAACCTATCTTGCTGAATTTGGTTTTGCAAGTGCATCTTTGCCAGCAAAAGCCTTGCCACAACCCGATACACAGTGGCAAATAGAGGGAAACAACACAACCCTAACTCCTTCAACACCCATCACTTTAATTTATAATAATGGACAGGGACAAATCTTCCGCCGTACCCTTTCTGTTGATGATCATTACATGTTTACCATTGAGGATTCTATCAGCAATGAAAGTGATCAACCGATCTATCTCTCCTCCTATGCCCGCGTTGCACGTGCAGCGCCACCAGAACATACAAATGCCACCTATTTACTTCATGAAGGGATGATTGGTATTGCAGGGGATTCGCTCAAAACTGAAAAATATAAAACCTTAGCAGAACTTGATCCAAATCCTGATAATGGACAAAAGAGTATGACTTTTTCCAAAGTGACAGGAGGCTGGATTGGTATTACTGATAAATATTGGGCTGTAGCAGTTATTCCTCCGCAAGATAAAGAATATACAAGCCGTTTTATTTATTTTGATCGTTTGCAAACGCATTATCAATCTGACTTGCTAGGATCACCTTTAACGATTGCCCCCAATGAAACAAAAACCGTTACAAATCGTCTTTTTGCTGGTGCAAAACAAGTTGAAATCATTAATCACTATCAAAATGACCTAAAAATCAACAAGTTTGCTCTCTTAATTGATTGGGGTTGGTTTGATTTCATCACAAAACCCATGTTTGCCCTCATTGACATTCTTTATAAGCAAACAGGAAATTTTGGTATTGCCATCCTTCTGGTTACAGTGCTCTTAAAAACACTTCTTTTCCCTCTCGCCAATAAATCTTATAAATCTATGGCGCGCATGAAGCTTCTACAACCGCGGTTGCTAGAAATAAAAGAAAAATATCCTGATGACCGGAACAAACAACAGCAAGCAATCATAGAACTGTATAAAACCGAAAAAATTAATCCCCTTGCCGGTTGTTGGCCGATGTTGGTTCAATTTCCAATATTCTTTGCTCTTTATAAAGTTCTCTATATCACCATTGAAATGCGCCATGCTCCTTTCTTTGGCTGGATTCAAGATTTAGCAGCCCCTGATCCAACGTCTCTTTTCAACTTGTTTGGTCTCTTGCCCTATACAACGCCAGCATTTCTTATGATTGGTGCGTGGCCTTTGATTATGGGAATAACGATGTTTTTACAGATGCGGATGAATCCCGCTCCTCAAGATCAAACCCAAGCAATGATTTTCACATGGATGCCTGTTGTCTTTACTTTTATGCTCGCCTCTTTCCCTGTTGGTCTTGTCATTTATTGGGCATGGAACAATATATTGTCAATCATTCAGCAAGGTATCATGATGAAGCGCCAAGGAGTTAAAATTGAGCTTTTTGACAATTTGAAAGCCATGTGGAGAAAATCACCCACAAAAGAAGTGCAAGCCCCAAAAGAAGTGCAAGAATGACAAGAGATTCTTCCCTTTCTGGAATTTTTTCGCGCAATTGGGTTTTTATTCGTGGTGTCCCCGCAATACGCTTTCTTCCCCCTGAAGGGCCACCAGAAATCGCATTTGCGGGGCGTTCCAATGTTGGAAAATCATCTTTAATCAACGCACTTGTCCAGCAAAAAGGCTTAGCACGAACCTCAAATACACCAGGACGCACACAAGAGCTGAATTATTTTGTCCCCGATGGCTTCAGTGGACAACAAGGAGACCTTCCCCCTTTTGCATTGGTAGATATGCCAGGTTATGGTTTTGCTGCTGCACCTAAAGATCTGGTTGATGCTTGGACAAATTTGATTTTTAGCTATTTACGGGGGCGCACAACACTAAAGCGTGTATATCTCTTGATTGATTCACGACATGGAATCAAAAATAATGATGAAGATATTCTTGCACTCCTTGATAAGGCAGCCATTTCTTACCAAATTGTTTTGACAAAAAGCGATAAAATAAAACCAAATGCTTTGGAAAAATTAATGATGACCACACAAACAAAACTTCTCAAACGTCCAGCAGCGTATCCTGAGATCCTTGCAACCTCTTCAGAAAAAGCATACGGTTTGGAAGAATTACGTACTGCCATTTTGAAAACCATTGCATAAGAGAAGGCATTCATATTATTAACAATTTATTAAGCATAATTGCCAGCGGCTGCTAATGATCTTGTACTTCTCATCAAGCACCTTTATAAAAAAGGATGACTTGAAGGAATTCTTATCAACTCTATTTAATCGTGTAAATTATGCTGACACTTTTTCACTCTCCCCTATCCACTGCTTCGCGCTTCATACGCCTCATTCTTGGGGAATATGGTGTAGCTACTCAACTGATTGAAGAATATGAATGGGCAAGAAGACACGAATTTCTCGCTCTCAATCCCGCCGGTCATGTTCCTGTTTTTCTCGATGAACACGAGGTTCCATTATCAGGTCCTTTTGTTATCTGTGAATATTTAGACGAAACTCATGGAGGTTTGCGACAAGAAAATAAACTCTTTCCAGAAAATCCTTTAGATCGTGCGGAAGTCCGCCGCCTTAATGACTGGTTTTTAAATAAATTTGAAAATGAAGCAACACGTCATATTGTACGAGAACGAATCCATAAACGCGAAATGCCCCTTTCTATTGGCGGTGGGGCTCCCAATTCACAAATTTTACGCAATGCACGCGCCAATATCCCACCCCATATGAACTATCTCAATTGGCTCTGTGCCTCTCGCGATAGCTTAGTGGGTTCTACCTTGTCCTATGCTGACCTAGCAGCCGCCGCTGCTGTTTCTGTCCTTGACTTTCTAGGAGAAATTGACTGGGAACAATCCCCTGCTGCCAAAGACTGGTATATGCGGATTAAATCACGACCTTCTTTTCGTTCTCTTTTAACAGATCGTGTTCGAGGAATTGTTGCAAGTACTCACTATGCTGATCTTGATTTCTAGTCTCCTCTCACAAACACAAGTAAAAATGATATTTTACCTAAAGGAGACTTCCCCGTTTATAAATCTTTATGCCTGCCTATAAATAATACAAGAATAGATTGATTCATAATCCTATTGAACAGAAAATAAGAACCCATCATAATCTCTTATTTCAAGCCCTCTTATCCTGCACCCCCAAAATTATTTTTTGCTATATCCACAAAAAAACCAATTATAGAGATAGAGATAAAGATATTTAACAAAGGGTTTTAAAGTCTCTCTTTCAAGACAAGAGCTGCAGCACCATTAGAAAGCGAAGCCAAATAAAATAACAATGCTTAATGCATAGTTCCCCTCCATTCTTCCCAATCTATAAAAAAACGCAGTGGATAATATGCACACCATTTGCTCTTAATAAAAAAGTGCCATTATGATGCGTTTTTACAAAATAACAACTTTTTCAACTGGCCTCTCTAAAAAATAAAGAATCCGATCAACGCCCGTGTGTGAACAATCCAACTTCTCAGACATCTTCCTGTTTCTTCCCCCTTTTATGTGTTTTATTCACAGATAACATTTGGTGTGTAAAAATTGTATAAAATGCCTATGAATCATTTCAAGGTCCAAGAGCGAGCAAAACGTATAATGGTGCCAATTTGCGCTTTTATGAAAGGCAGCCGTACAGAATAGATTTTATATTATTCATGGAGATTTTCTCGTTATACCCTTCACGCACGCCATCACAAAACGAGCTTAAAAACATTGAGACATATTTCTTTAAGACAAGCGCATAAGTTAAGTGTATTTTATTTAAGGTGTTTATTTTATATGAAGGACGCGCCCCATTAAAGAACGAGAGAAATAAAAACGTCAAGCAATGAACAATCCTTATTAGGCTTTTCAAGCAAACCCCACCCTATCCATCACACACTTGAACAAAAAACATCTCTCTGTAAACTTGTAAATCTTATCCCACTTCCCCTAAACGATAGAATTTTACAACACAAAAGGATAAATTAAAGCAGGAAAAAATTTTTTCTATAAAGAAAAAGAACCGTTGGAAAGAGGGCAAGAATTTGCCATACTACGGGGCAGTAAAGCATCATAAGGAGATAAAAATGCGCCTTACAGTTGTTGGTGCAAATGGAAGAATGGGACGTGAGCTCATTACAGCAATCCGACAGAGGAAAGATGTAGAGCTTTGTGCTGTTCTTGTACGCAAAGGCTCACCTTTTGTAGGAAAAGATGCCAGTACCTTAATCGGTTCAGATTCTCTTGGGGTGTGCATCACAGATGATCCCGAAAAAGCTTTTTCAAACACAGAAGGGATTGTGGATTTTTCACAACCCCAAGCCAGTATTCTTTATGCTCAGTATGCAGCTCAAAAAAGCCTTGTCCATATTATTGGCACCACAGGGTTTAGCAAAACAGAAGAAAAAAAAATTGAAGAGTTTGCAAAACATACAACAATCGTCAAATCTGGAAATATGAGCCTTGGAATAAATCTTTTAGCCAATCTTGTAAAGAAAGCAGCCAAAGCATTAGAAGCCGATGATTTTGATATCGAAATTTATGAAATGCATCACGCGAACAAAGTTGACGCCCCTTCTGGAACAGCCCTTCTTCTTGGACAAGCAGCAGCTGAAGGTCGACATGTTATGCTGCAAGATGTACGTGTCAACGAACGCAATGGCCATACAGGGAAACGCGAAAAAGGCTCCATTGGCTTTTCTTGTTCACGGGGTGGAACAGTTGTTGGCGAACACAATGTCATTTTTGCCGGTTCCCATGAGCGCATTGTTCTCTCCCATACAGCGCAAGAACGCTCCATCTTTGCTAATGGTGCATTAAAAGCAGCTTTATGGGCAAAAAACCATGGAAATGGTCTTTATTCAATGCTCGACGTTTTGGGATTAAACGATGAATTTTAAACAATCAATAAAATAAAGGCAATTCAGAATGGGACGCACACTTGTACTCATCCGTCACGGACAAAGCGAATGGAATCTCAAAAACCTTTTTACGGGTTGGAAAGACCCTGATTTAACGGAAAAAGGTCATGCCGAAGCGATAGCAGCAGGAAAAAAATTGAACGAATCTGGTTTGAAGTTTGATATCGCGTATACATCTGCTCTACAGCGAGCCCAAAAAACAGCTCAGCACATTTTAGAGCAAATGGGACAATCAGATTTAGAAGTGATCAAAAGCTCTGCATTGAATGAACGTAACTATGGAGATCTTTCTGGTTTAAATAAAGATGAAGTGCGCCAACAATGGGGGCAAGAGCAAGTGCAAATGTGGCGCCGCTCCTATACAATTGCCCCTCCGAATGGAGAAAGTCTACGCGATACCGGTGCACGCATTTGGCCTTATTATCTTTATCATATCCAGCCTCATATTTTGCGCTCTCAAACTGTTTTGATCGCAGCACATGGGAATTCTCTTCGAGCTCTTATTATGGCGCTTGAAGGTCTCACCAGTGAGGAAATTATATCTCAAGAATTAGCAACCGGCATTCCTATTCTTTACACTTTTAATTCCGATTCAACCATTGCATCAAAGACAATCATCACACCTTAAACTTTCAAAACCATGATGCCACCCCAAAATTTAATTCAATCATTTTAAACAGAGAAAATAAATTCTATAATAATTTTATTGACAGAATTGCTTCACATGCTTAGATGATTTTTATAAGCCCAGATGGCGGAATTGGTAGACGCGCAGGTTTCAGGTACCTGTGCCGCAAGGCGTGGAGGTTCGAGTCCTCTTCCGGGCACCATCAACTTTATATCAACAGTAACTTTTTTTATTTTATACACATTCTTTTATGTGAGAGCCATGCAAATAAACATAAGGATATAGGATTTTTCAACACGTCCCTCAATTATTTTAAATCAAGACTTTTTTGCTCAATGCCCAAAGAACTTACACTTCTAAAAGATCAAAATCTTTAAAGCCCTCTCTAGAGCAGCATGCTCTTTTTTATTGTGTGTAATTTGTTATTTTTTAACGTAAGGGATACGAGAATAAAATTGCGGAAATAAATTTTTTCAATATGCCTCTACAAAGTATGTTTTAGAAAAATTCTAATAATTTTTTGAGCACGAGTAAGCTCTCTTGCATCAAACCATTTAAAACTCTCATACACGTGATAACAGTTTCATGTTGCAATAGAGTAAAAAGCTCCGATTTTGGAATTCTTTCGAGAAAGATAGAGACTCCTTTTCTGAAAAGAAAAGCCTTTTCTTAATCTAAGAGCTCTATGATTTTGGCTTCCATATCAATAGGTACAGACTTTTGCCAATCTTAACAGCAGATAAAAATTTTAAAGACACATCTAAGCTGTGTTTTTTAACCTTCTTTTTTTGTTCTATCTAAAACATGATACACTCTATTCAATCATCAGTATAACACATCTCGATACTTAAAAACGAGTGCCATAAGAAAATTTGAAGCCTTGTATCACTTTTTTTGTTCTTTCTCGAATAATCCCTCGATGAAAGTACCATAGCTTCACGTTAAGACTTTAGATTCTTTGCCAAACTAAAGAGACACCGGAAATTTTATGATCTGAATTTTAAAGAGTCTTATACAATGGTTGTGTTTCTTAACTTTTCATACTGGTCTCATTTTATTCTTCATTTTCGGAGTGTGTTTCTCGTGCTTCTCTATATCTTTTCCATCGATCTCTTTCCGCTCTTTCACAGTTTCTGTTACACAAAAAACAAAGAGTTCCTATAATAACCATAACGGATATGATGAGTACTATTGCAAATCCCACCGATTATTCCTTTTTCAATAAAATTGTTGCTAATCATCTCACGCATTCTTCCCCATTGCATCAATGAACAACTTTCTATTTCTTTATCGCGATATTTTCTTCAGGCTTTGAAGTTTGTTGTTTAAACGATCAACTTCGTGATTAAGCCTTTCAAGTTCTTTGTTGAGTTCATCAACATGTCCATAATGTTTAGAAATCACTTCTAAAGTATGTAATGACTGAGACTGATCCTTAAGCTGATCGACTTTGTTGAATCCTCGAAAAGCTTCTGTTCTTTTCTCAACATGTTCAAATAGCGTAAAAAGCTTCTCGATCCGCTCAAAAATTGCAGCGTTTCGTTTTTGCGTTATCTCATATTTATAAGTAAGTTGTTTGTTGTTTGGCATAGTTTTCAGCACTGCCAAATAGAGTTCCTGCTGTTCAAGAGCTATTCTCTTCAAATCCTCTACCGCTACCCCTAATACCTTCATTGTATCATTCCATCCTCGTTGCGCATTTTCCTTTTCAAACTCAACGGAATCCAACCTCTGAACAGCCTCATCCCGCTCCTTAACGACTTGGGAACAAAATAATTTATCCACGCCCGTATAACCACGCGAGGCGGGAATAAGATATGTCAGCAAAAATACGACAAGCAATAAGCCTTCTCTCAACAGAATTTTTTTTGTAAACATTTTTCTATTTTCTCGTACAAAATACCTTAAAATAAATACCTAAATTCTCATCAAAAGATTCGGAGTAAAATTTATTCAATCTCTTTAGAATAATCTACGATAAAAATAAAAAAGGATAAATTATACAAAAAAACAAATCTATAAAAACTAATTTATTCAACAGATTATTTATAAACTTTTCCGTTTATTTCTATATCTCCATGGGAGAAATTTAATCACTTTATATGTGAATTAACAAAGAAATAATATAATATTATAAATCACTCAAAATTAATATTTTAATTAATAATTATACTTGCCCCATAAAATGGGGCATATATAAAATGGATAAAAATAATCAATGGTCTTGAATGGTATAAAGATTATTTTTTAATGTAGATTTGTTTTTTTATCCGCAGCCATAAAAAATTGCGTTTTTTACAAAAATTCAAATTTATTCATTTGCTATAGTATCTTTTATTGCTACATTCCTTAAGTTAATTAAAGATCGTAGAATATAAACTGATAGGATGCATTTTTCTCAAATGGCATTTTTCAGAGA
The DNA here is from genome assembly GCF_944896145.1 of Bartonella sp. B1098. Classification (NCBI taxonomy): domain Bacteria; kingdom Pseudomonadati; phylum Pseudomonadota; class Alphaproteobacteria; order Hyphomicrobiales; family Bartonellaceae; genus Bartonella; species Bartonella sp. B1098. The sequence goes on from NZ_CALYLP010000003.1 coordinate 581,356, forward strand.
AAAATTGATTTAATCAATGGGGACAAGCAATGAACAAAGCTATCATTTGAGAGACAGGATATATTGTTATTTGTAAAAAGATGCCGTTTTGGAGTGTGCTAAAAAGTGTTTATAATCAATGATAAATGAGAAGCATGAATTGGGGGAATTTGGTTTTTCTTACAGCGCAGTAGATCAAAAAACGGTAGATGAAATTTAAAATTCACCATTATTCGTCATGAGATGAAAACTCTCATCTCACGTTTGACTTCTTTGTTTTTTCTGTCTGTAATCTCTAAAGACTATCTTCAATAAGCGCTCTTTTAGGTTATCATTTTCATGATAAAAGTAACGGTTATCGATTTTCTATTTAGGATACCGTTTTCCACAAGAGGATCGTCATTTCGGAATATACAGAAAAACATTCTCTTCAGTGAGAGTCCTCACTGTACAATCATCTATGGAATAACACAATGAACAGACCACGCACTCTTGCTCTCACCTATGGCTCTTATAATGCCGTACGCATGCTCATTGGTGTCTAGCATGCGATTTTTTTAATGTCGATGGGGGTTAGTCTCGCGCAATTGGCACTGCTTCAAGTTGTCTTTTCCACAACTATTCTCCTGCTTGATTTTCCTTGTGCTGTTTTAGCGGATAGATATCGACGTAAATATTCCGTGATGGCTGGTGCCTTTATGACGGGAGTATTTTATCTTCTATGCCTTCAAGCCCCTAATATGACGGCGCTTATTATTGCGCAAATTCTCTATGCAGCAGGCATTTGCATTATTGTCAGCGCCATTGATGGATGGATTTACCATTCTCTTGGTGATAAACACGATCACTTTTCGCATTATGCGCATCTTTATCACCAAGTGAACTCATTCGGAAGTATTTTCAGTGGGATCGTAGGCATTGGAACGATCTATTATTCTGGACAATATTTTATGGGATATATTATCTCATGCCTCATGATGGGAGCTATTTTTTTGGTCTTCCTTATTATTCCTGAAGAAAAGAAATCAGTGATTGAAACACACACAACAAAAACAATCTTGCACAATGCCAAGGAAACACTGTGGATCTTTCAAAACACCTTGGGAGGCGCATGGTTTATTTTCCTCATGTGTCTTTTTAGCGCTGGAATTCAGATTATTTATCATTTCTGGCAACCAATTATCCTTGCAGGGGGAAAAATTGATCACCTCAATGGTTCGCAAATGTTGCTCCTCATGTGCTGTCATATTGGAGCCTTTTCAGCTCAGTATTTTTCAAATTTACTCATGTCTAAGTATCATATTCTTGATAAAAAATATAAGGATTCTATTAAATATTTTTCCTTCTTTTCTTCTCTGATGTGCATTGCACTCTATTTTTTCGTTCATAACAATCAAACAGCTGCATCCGTCATTGCGTTCTCTTTAATTCATGGATTTATTTGCACTGTCCCGATAGGAGCAAAAAGCTTATTTTTCTCAGAACTGAATCAAACACAAACGCAGCATATTTCTGGTGTTATCGGTGCTGTATCTTTTAGCGGCAGACTATTTTCAATTACCGTATTAAGTATTATTTCTTTTCTTCCTGCAAAAATTTCTCCCTCTTATTACCTCATCTTACCGACCCTTACTTTTTTCCTATGTGGTTTGGTCATCATGAGATGGATAAAACACTCTCAAAAGTCTTAATAAGAGGAAAACCAACCCCGACAAAGTTTTTTCTAAAAGATTTCCTTCTAAAAGAGATCGAGACTTTTTTAGACCCTTGCCATATCGAGCTTTCAACAGACACCATATTGATAAAACAATAATTTATAATAATCATAGACCGAACTCGAATATCGTAAGATTTTTTCAAATCTGATTTATCTTGAATCAATCAAAATCATTTGCTTGCACGTCAAAAGCGAGGCTGGCGTATGAGTAAAAACGATGTTAAAAGGAAAGAGAATTCTTAATAAACGCTCAGTGTCAAGAGCTATTGCCACACGCGCTTAAAATTCCTACACTTAACTATAATGCACTGATTTTATAGAAGAATGGCGGAGAGGAAGAGATTCGAACTCTCGAGAGCTTTTTGAGCCCTACTCCCTTAGCAGGGGAGCGCCTTCGACCACTCGGCCACCTCTCCAAGGAGAGGCATAAATGGTATCAATAGAAAGTTCAAGACATTTTCGATTTTTTTCCCAAATATCTGAAATTTTTTTTCTTTATTCACTCCATGGGGCCCAAAGTTAACGAAACAAACATTGTGTCTTTTTTACCACATCTTCACGAATAGTATATAGATACATTACAAAAAGTTCATTTCATATTTGAAACTCTAGAAAGATTAGTATAGCTAGAATGATAAGTACCGCGTATTTTACTTATGCCTTTGTCTTTAATGCATTAGGCAAATGATATTCTTTAGAAGAAAATTAAACGGACCTTCGGAGATCCCATATGAATATTAAATCCCTCTTTTTAAGCTCTACAGCAGCTTTTTTAGCAATTTCTGGAGCGCATGCTGCTTCAACAGTTGTTGCCGAACCTGAACCCGTAGAATATGTTCGCGTTTGTGATGCCTACGGAAAAGGATATTTCTATATCCCTGGAACGGAGACCTGTATGCGTTTGTCAGGAAGTGTTCGTGCTGATTTTGTTGGCGGTGGTAATATCGATGCAACCAACGAAGCTGAACTGAACAACAAAAGAAAAACCTATGGCTCATCATCACGGCTTACTCTTGTTTTTCAAGCCGCTTCTGAAACAGAAATGGGAACCCTTCGTTCATATGCGAGAATTTTCTCAAGCTGGAGTGATGGTAAAAATGGTGCTGGTGCAAAACTTTCAGCCGCTTATATTGAACTGGGTGGCTTTCGTGTAGGTCTTGACGATACCATTTTCAACAGCTGGACTGGTGGGTATGGGAATGTTCTCAATGATGACAGTATAGCGCCTGCCGGCACAACACGCACCAATTTTATTTCCTATACCTTTAACGGTGATTCCGGATTTTCTGCTATTATCGGAGTTGAAGTAGGCAATAATGCAGATTCTCTTCCTGAGGCCAAAGTAACAAGAGAAATAGGAGAAAACTATATTGAGAAAGATGGGAAACTTATTTCTGTCACAGACGATACGCTTCCAAGTAAAGGAATTAAGAATTATACCCCCAATGTGGTCTTGGGTATAAAGTTTATGCAACAATGGGGTGGTTTTTCAGCTGTTGCCGCATATGATGCTTACTACAAAAAGTGGGCTGGGAAAATTCGTGCAGATTTCAATGTTAACGATCATTTCAACCTATGGGTGATGGCTGGCTATAAAAATGGTGTTGATTACTACACAGAAAATGCAGGGGGTGAGTTATCACGACACAGCACAACGATCTATGCAAACTGGGGTGGTAAATGGGCTGCTTGGGCAGGTGCCACTTACAAACTCACGCCAAAAGCAGATTTGAATGCTCAAGTTTCTTATAGTGCTGTAAAAACCTTTGCAACATCTGTCAATATTGCATACACGCTGGTTCCAGGGTTTGTGATTACACCTGAATTAACCTACGTTTCTTGGAACGATGATCGCGTTATAAAGGATGCACATGAGAATAAAAAACGTCTCTTTCATGGAAAAAGTGCGTTCCAAGGTATGATCCGTTTACAGCGTTCATTCTAATTTTGTTAAGCTAAGCTACGGCTTTAAAAAAACTGGCAACTCATGTTGCCAGTTTTTATTTTTTGCAATCAAATATCATGAGCAATCTTTCCGGATACTTATTTTCTTAATCCTTCTAACAAAAGGTGACTTAATTTCACAAAAATATTCTTAGAAAGTTAACCTTATGAGTTTGACAAAAACGACTTCATAGGATGTTAGCCATCAATTCAAACAATCTCTTTCTTGCTCTTTAAAGCGTGCCCCATTGCTTTATTCCCCAATTTGGTCTTTCTTTTGGTAAATTATACCTAACTTTTGTAATTTAAGACATGATCTTCTCAAGTAAGTCCCTCCCTGAATATTCAGTTTAACTGTATTGAACAAGGGAGCTCATTCGCCCTTAAAGAACAAAGTTTCCGACCCGCACTCAGTTTGTAAATAATTCAATTGCTCTGGGGAGACACTTGACTGTGTTCTTTATGATTATTTGCATAAGGCTCTACAGACAAGTTCCACCCTTAATATTTTCCACTCTCTATTTTTAAAATACTTCAATTAAGTATTGTCTTTTTTATGCCCCTGTATCATACTTTTAATGATGGTGTTTTACAGCATAATAGAATAAAATATTGAAGCAAAATAGTACATTGATTTATAATGATAATTTATCTTTATTCAACTTGAATGAGAAACCTGAATACCGTCAGATTCTCTCATTTCAAATTCCTCCCTGTTGAATCAAGCACAATCATCTCCTTGCGCGTCACAAAAAAGATTGGCGTATAAATAAAAGCTGAATAAAAAAGAACAACAAACGCCTATGAATCGTTACAATGTCAAAGACTGTCGTGCAATATTGAAAACAAGCAAAGTGTGTAAGGCTTTTATGAAATGTCGGGATGATGATGCACAATAGACGATACACTTCACAGAGGATTTTACACTCTTTACGAATACCGTTGCAAAATATGTGTGTGACATACCCCGAAAAATATTTTCTAAAACAAACAGGTGAACATGCAATAGAAGTTCATTTTGTTCGAGGTACTCTATCTTGCATGATCCCATTATACACAACATCTTAACTTTGGATACTTTTAAACGAAACAGAATATAAGAAAAAGAAACAGCAAAACTTCATCTCTGCAAACCATAAAGTTTGCTATAAAGTTATGTTTCCATAAAATGCCTTATACCATCTATACGATTTTTTAAAATGATAAATGCTCTTTGTTATATGGAACCAATCAGCAAAAAATAAGCGCTTTTAAGAAACAAAAAGCGCTCACCCGTCATCATCAAATATCTCTTAATTCAAACGAATTGAATTCACGAAAAATATTTATCAACCAATGCATAAAGAATGGCCGCTGTTTCAACATCGAGAATCCCATCATACTTCTCTTGACGAAAATGAAGTTGAAAAGCTCGGATCAAATTTTTATATCCTATTTCAGTAGATGCCGCTGAAATATCATACCCATAACATTTCAGCTTTGCCAAAGCCTCCTCCTTGGACGGAAAACTCTTAGAAAATTGTTCCTGATAGCGATTTTTGGACTCATCATCATACCACGCCCCTATCCCTGCCCTATAAAGCTCTTTCCACGGAAAAGCTGCTCCTGGATCACTTTTTCTTCCAATGGCAATATCACTATGCCCCACAACATCCGTTGGCGTAATATCGGGATACCGTTGAAGAATATTCAATGCAAGCTCTTTAACAGCATCAATTTGTATTGGATTATAAGGAGGAAAGCTAAACTCCTCATTATGATGATCCATTAAATCAACGGTCTCTTCTGAAAACTCAGAATGACCCATTGCTAAATTAACGATTTCAATCCCAATAGATGAATCATTAAGATGACTATACCCAGCCCATGCGCTAACACCTGCATGCCATGCACGCTCATTCTCATCAACCAAATTAAAAATACACATATCCTTAAATCCAGCTTCACGATATGTCTGCTCTGAAGGATCAGGAACGAGATAGTGTGCACTAACTTTTTCCCCTGTAAGCGCCATGATCGAGGCTTTAAAATCAATAGACGTATAATGCATGACAAGAAACCGAACACGACGATTAAAACTCTTGACAGAACGATAACTGTTGTAATCAATCCGATACATAAAAGCCCTTTCTTTTTGGCTTTAAAAACCACCGCCTATCACAACAGATTAGGACGCGAGCTGTTGAAAAAATTGCAATGGGCTTCCTATCTAGGCGAATTACGTCAAAAATTTGTTCATCCACACACACACCACATCAAATTATTTTTCACATAATGACCAATTAAAAAGAAAATAAAAGCATAAAACGATCACTTCTTACAGCTTCACCGTCTTACAGAAAAAAGAGCTGTTCCTGTTATCAAATTGGGGAATATCTCTCCCCGAAGCGAACGCCTAACCATCGTGCAATCTACATAAAAGCATAAAGGAAACACTTTATGAGATCTTTACAGCAATTTATTGACCGCCAACTGAACAGTACATATTCACCATCAACGCTTCACGGACCTATTTGTCAATAAAACTTGCAAAGCTTTTCTGTCTAATGACACTGTATCTTATCTTTTCACAACATCTCTTTCTGATTTACAAAGAATATCGATTATTAACAACGCTTTTGAGGCACACAAAGTCTCTAGATTTCCTCCATATGCTCCTAAGGCAAGATAATAGATTAGTTTATAATGATCATTAATCTTTTTTTTGCATCTTGGATGGAAAAATCGGATAAATCCTCTGCTATTGAATTCATTAAAGCCTTTTATTTTCACATCAAAAGCAGAAATTAATGGTTAATAAAAGACACTGAAGAAACGAGTAAAAATACTTCTTATAAGAGCTAAAAACAACATTGTATGATGCATGTATCTTATCCCCTTAATCTCAAGAGTAAAATTCATTACACAATTGGACGTTAGAAAAGTAATACTCCGAAAATCCAATCCAGCCTAAAGACCTTCAATATTTTTTCTGATAACATAAAAATGAAAAGACTGCTGAGAACCAATGATGTATCTTACGGAACATCTATCAGAAAACAGACCTAACTTTTGGCACTAAAGAAAAATGGGAGAAAGATACAGAAATTAACGCTCCTCCTTAAATGAGGAACAAACTCTTTTGCTACGTCTCCTTGACCGGCAACAGCAGCAAGCAACAGAGCATCGCATTCCGTAACTTTTTACCAAGTTGCTTGAGGAAGACAATCCCCTTCCCTTTTCCAACATTCCCACCCCATATCACCATAAGTGGAATGAATAGCAATAATCATGGCTCTAAGCCCTTCAACACCCCTCACGGATTTCTAGTCCCAGCCTATCACTCGCTAGCCCAAGAACTTTCTTTTTCATAATCTCTCCATCCATTCGCTAACAATTGCATTTGTCATAACAGGATTATCATCCCACAAACGCGTACCCGCCCCAGAAATTATTCGATATTCATGATTGACACATTGGCTTTTTGTTTGATTATCAACCGTTGCAAATTGCGATTTTTCACCCACCAACGCTAAAAACTTACCCGTATATTTAACAATCTCATCTCTAGCATCCAATGCCAATAAGAGTTTAAATCCTCTTGTCATCCGTTCAATGGCCATGCTTTTTTGATCTTGTGGAATTTCTAAGGCAACTCTTTTTTTAATAACGCCACAAGGATGCATAAAAGCATTGAGTGTTTCTAAAGCTCTTGCCAAATCATTATTTTCTAAGTGAAACAAAATATCTCCAAGACGCTGCTGCAAAAGCTTATCTGGATAGCCAGGTGCATTGACAGCAAGTACCGCTTGAACATTGGAAAGCCGTAGTGCCAATATTTGTACCAACATTCCAGCCATAGAAAATCCCACAAGCACCGCAGGCTCTTTAAAATACTTTTCGAGTTTTTCTATCATAAAAGATAACGTTTCGATAGCAGAATAATTGAGAAAATGAGAACTCTTAGGAAAAAGCGAGAGCGTATCCAGCAGCGTTACTTGGAATCCTTTTATCGTGCAAAGCTTTGTCAATGGAGCGCAAAAAGCCCCCTCATCCCAAATGGGCATCACAGGAGAAAGAATAACCACAGGACAACTCATTGATCGGTCGCTCCTCTTGCTTCAACACACGCATCAGAAGCCAAACTCTTTCTCCCAAATGTCATAAAAATACAGGTATGTTGAAACTCTACGCCTACAAAATCCCCCATAACACCCAATTTGTTAAATCAAACGAAGCTTATGATTAATTTTAAACCTACTCAATCAAACCACTAAATAAAAAAAATCATTCAACAACAGAGTCCAAAAGCATATAAAACATCAAAAATATTTCTGCATAATGTCTTTGATTATTTCACTTAGCTTATTTCTGAGGTCATAAAATGACGCGCTTTTTGGATATAAATGATAAAACCAATCATGCAACAAACGGCTAACAAAGTTGCCATAGCCCGTGGGCTATGACCAGAGATTTCTCCGATAACCGCCGCACTGAGTGCAGCGCTCCCTAATTGCAAAGAGCCCATAACCCCAGAAGCTGCTCCCGCCGCTTGCGGATGGGATGAAATAGCCAACGCTGTGCCTAACGGCAATAAAAAACCATTTCCAAAAGTAAGAACAGCAATTGCCATAAAACTTGTCACAAGGGGCCATGGGCTTAGATACATTTGCAAAGCAAAAAGCGCACCTCCTATAACAAAAATAATGTACCCTCTCCCCACAGTTTTTTCCATAGACTCGCGTTCAAAAAACCATCGCGCCAAAAAATTTCCCAAAATATAGGGAAATGAGACACCAATATAGCTATAACTAATATGGATCGGCGATAAACCCAAAGTCGTGAGTAAAAAAGGCGACTCCACAATATAAGCAAAATAGGCTGCATAAGAAAAACACGGAATAAGTGCATAAAAAATAAATTGTTTATTTCTGAGAACGTCTAAATATCCCTTCATAAATCCTACCGGAGAAAAAGGCTGTCGTTTTTGAAGAGGGAGAGTTTCAGTTAGCACAAAACAACACAGTAAAATGGTCAAACATATAAAAAAGCCTAAAAAGATAAAAGTCGCCTGCCAATGAAAAGCTTGTATCAACAATCCACCGATGAAAGGTGCAAGTGCTGGCGACATTCCAATAAAAGGGAAAACGATCAAATAAAGTCTTCCTGCTGCTTTTTTATCCAACAAATCATTGATAATCGCGCGACTTAAGACAAGTCCCGCACAAGCTCCAAGACCTTGCAAAAAACGCAATACAAGAAAAGTATGAATATGAACCGTATAAATCACACCAATTGTCGTGAATAACCACAAGAATAAGCCTAATAAAAGTGTTTTTTTACGCCCAAAATTATCACTGAGCGGTCCATAAATAAGCTGTCCAAGCGCCAATGCAAACAAAAAAACGGCCACTGCACTCTGAATTTGAGATTGAGTCACTTGATAATACTGACGCATCCCCCCCAGCGCTGGTAAAAAAATATCAGTAGAGATTAATCCCCCTGTCGACAAACATACAATAAGTATAATAAATGGAAAAGTATATTTACGATTCATAAAGAAAATCACACTTTTAAAGTTAGATATTAAATAGTATTTAATTGAAAATAAAAAATATAATGATATTTTTTCTTATATCGTTAAATAATCATGATGAAAAGAGTTATTATTTTATCTCATGATAATTAAATTTCTATTATTTTTTCATCAATAAAATTCTATTCTCCATGCTTCACATGCAAAAATTCATCCCATTAATAGCTTTCCTTTACGCACACTTTGCCGTAATCTTCCGCTGATTTTTTCATTGATATCATAAACAAAAGCACAATCTCTTTTCACGGCAACAATGCCACTTTCTCTACACGATCCATCAAAGTTGATCGATAAAAGACAAAGTAGAAAAACAACCTCTGACGCCTCTACCCCCAAATCACTATAGTATAAACAGAGCAATAGTTTAAAGAGCCTATCAACACAAATCATTATTGTAAAGAATTTTGGTCTATCAGCTCATAGAGTATAATGCTACTTCTGCAAAACACCCAAAAACCAATATATTGTACTCATTTCATAAAGTTTTTTACTGAAGAAAAGCAGAAAAAATTACCGTCTAATTTTTATTTAACTTAAGCCGTGAGCTCTTATAATATTCTGAGTTGATATTTATTTTTTCCCTGACGCCTGACCTTTTAACTCTATTTTATAAAATATTCCTCACATAAGAGGTTCAATGTACTATACAGTATAGAGAGAAACACGTCTTTCCTCAAACATACATTAGATCTTTAGAGTTGCGTATTTCAAATTTTTCCTTTCATAATAAACGTTAAAGCGTTTTTTTCTCTTCATTTTAGCGTCTATCCATCTATTTTGGAACCTAATTGGCAATAAGGCATTGTATCTCCAGCAAATTCAAGGAGATACAACATGGAAACCCGCATTCCTGAAAAAACACCTTTCGATACGAATCTTCTAGGAGAAACATCCCTAGAGACAGAATATCCTTTTTTTCCCTCCCCCATTTCATGGTCCGCCATTTTTGCTGGATTGATAACGGCTCTTGCCACCTCAATCTGCCTCTTTTTTCTGGTAGGCGCATTAGGATTGAGCCAAATGGATTTCACTTCGTCCTCGCCTTTTGAAGGCTCGTTGCTCTCCATGGGCACACATTCTCTTATCGTTATACTGATAAGCCTTGCTTTGGGAGGTTTTGTTGCAGGGCGTTTTGCTGAAACCGCTGGCGCTCTTCATGGTTTCTTAACCTGGGCTCTCATAACACTACTGATGACCCTTCAAGCTATTTACGTGATTTCAAACACAGCAAAAATAGGGGCTAAAGCAGCCCTAGAAAACAGCTCGATGATCGAAAAGACCATAGACAGTTTCAAAACAAATATTTCCCCCCTGCTTACAAAATTAAACAGCGAGGATTTTGCAAAGTTTTTCACAAAAAACAGTGATGGTGACATCAATTTTGACCAACTTGGCAATGAGTTGCGTACCCTTCTCCATAAAAGCGACATTCCTGCCCTCAATCCTGAGCGCTTAAAAACATCCTATCAGGCTGCGTTCAGTGATATTGGGGAGGCAATCACAGCTTTTAAAAAGGATCCTTCGCATTACCGTACCACTTTGAAAAATCTAGAGGAACGCCTTTCTGATCGTGTAGAAGATTTGACAGAAAAATTTAATCGAAGCGATATCATCAATGCCCTCACAAAAGATGGCATGAGCCGTGCGGATGCACAAAGGGCAGCTAACCGTGCCGTTCAACTTTATCAAAGTGCAGAGGAAAAAACTGCAAAAGCGATAAAAGTGCTTGAAGAACGGGCTGAAACCCTCTCTGACAATCTTGAAGGAGCTATCAAAGGTGCCCAAAACACCGCCACAAAAGTCACGAACACAGCCTCACACATGGGATGGTGGGGCTTTTTAGGGAGTTTGATAGGCGCTATCATTTCCAGTATTTGTGGCTATTATGGTTACAGAAGCCGTAAGGATATTTTCAAACTTTAAAACTTTTAGCTTTCAAGCGAGCGTAAAAAAAGCTGTACATTTTTGTACAGCTTTTTATTTTTTTAAATATTTTAGGGTTCTTTATGTTTCATTGCTCCCATACTCCTTAAACAAAAGACCTGCGAACATTAAAAAGAGTGTTAAAGAGATATCTATTCTCCATAAAAATGCTCAATTGCCATATCCTTAAGCTCTTAAAATTTTTCACCACTATCTGGTTGTTATGTTTCCTTTGTGCTCCAGGGTGATCAAATTTCTTGCCCTATGGGATCCCTTTCTGTCCTTGAAGATTTTCATAGGATTAAGCATACATTTTAATGCGTAATAATCCCATAAGTACGCTAAAAGCTACCTCCTCCATCCATAGCACACTAACCCCTCTCTAGCACGCGACGGTAATGGGGAACATCACACCGCACGCCCAAAATCAATAGACAAAACAAAACCCCACATCCACTCCTTGCAATGATCATTGGCGCAAGCAAACCTCCTCCACAGAGTGAAAGAATTGAAGGTTAATGTAAAGATTTCAATGTTTTTTCCATTTCAGCGCAGGCAAAAATCTGCCTCATGACAGCGAATAGAGATAATATGATGGATGATAACCAAATGTAGCCGCAAAAAGGAAGCATATTGTGTCGATGATAGAGATGTGCGTTCTGGAAACAGGCTGGAGATATCATACAAGAGCATATGGCCTATTCTTCAAGAGGCTTTTAGAGAGCGAAGTATCGATTGAGTTCCTGCAAAGCCTTTATGCGCAGAATGACATATCTCTAGGCTCCTACCTTCTAGCCTTAGCGAGAAAGCTGTTTAGTGGCATTTCCCCTCTATTACGGTCCATTATGTTCTTTTACGCAGGAAGATTTCCGTCGCCCCCAGCCCCTCAACATAACTTTACCTGCGTTTTTTCTCCGATATGAGAATGGTTGCAAGTGTTATTGATTTCAGGTCTTTAATGCTTTGGGAAGTGTGTCATTTTTTGACGTTTTTAGCTTTTGAAAGCGCAATATGTTTATTTATACTTTTATTTATACTGGGGGTATTTTTCTGACATGGTCGTCGACTATTAGCGCAGTAACATACGTTCTTATGCTTTCATGGTGTTTATCTTAATGGCACATAAAGGGGAATAGAGAGCATTTGACATTATGGAGTTTTTTTTTGAGACTTCTTTAAAGCGATGGGATTATCTTTATGATCAGGGAGTATTTTTAGCGCCAAGTATTTTTATGTTTTTTTTATTCTAGCATTTTTTTTCACTTTGGCTTGTCCTTCCTCCAGCTTTTTCCTCCTTCACTTTCTCTCTCGCCTTCTATGAGAGTACAAAGCTCCGTCTTCTTTTTTTTAGGAGTAAAGGACTATCCCAATTTTATTCTGCCGTGATATATGTAAGAGATTTTTCTGATGGTGTTTTGAGAGAGTTTTCTTATATTTTTTATTTTGTTTTTGAGGTATGAAGCTTTTTCACCCAAGCCCATGAGCTTTGTACTTTTGCGCGCTTAAGCCATATGATAGGGGGACTAGCAAAATAAGATGGGTATAGCTATTTTAAGCCGACTTGCCTTAGAGGGAATAGTGTTTTGGCGTAATCTAATGCCTCACATTGTTAACAGCTCACATTTGTTTTTTTTCGCGTAAGGGGATTTGATTTTGTCCATAGCCTCACCCCACGCTTTGTAGAGGAAGAGCCAAAACTCCTGCATGTATGTGCAATGATTTTTCTTTATGTTTTTATCTGCGCCCCTAGCATCTGCATACTGGAAATATGCTGTCTCATTTTGGATTTCGCGTTTTTATTTTTGGGGCTTTGGTCGCTATGGATTTGTTATGGATTATAGAGATTATTTTGGTTGCGGGGGCAGGATTTGAACCTGCGGCCTTCAGGTTATGAGCCTGACGAGCTACCGGGCTGCTCCACCCCGCGCCATTTATATTAAAACAAGAACTATTTGTTGTCTAGCGAATGTATAGATTATGTTATTTTTATTTTTTATGTTTCCATTAGAAAAGTTGAGAATTTTCTATGCACTTAGCAGACCTGGCGGCGACTTACTCTCCCGTGCCTTAAGGCAAAGTACCATCAGCGCTGGAGCGTTTCACGGCCGAGTTCGGGATGGGATCGGGTGCGTTCACTCCGCCATAACCACCAAGTCAGCAAAATGCATAAGAATGAGAAGCTGGATTATAGAATGAGTATAGGAAATGGGAACGATCAAGTCGATCGAACGATTAGTATCAGTAAGCTTCATGTGTTACCACACTTCCACACCTGACCTATCAACGTGGTGGTCTACCACGGTTCTCAGGGAATACTTGTTTTCAGGTGAGTTTCCCGCTTAGATGCCTTCAGCGGTTATCTCGTCCGTATATAGCTACCCTGCTATGCGGCTGGCGCCACAACAGGTCCACCAGAGATACGTCCATCCCGGTCCTCTCGTACTAGGGACAGGTCCTGTCAATATTCCAACACCCACGGCAGATAGGGACCGAACTGTCTCACGACG
>NZ_CALYLP010000003.1:602500-692601 GCF_944896145.1 Bartonella sp. B1098
AGTGCTTTACTCAGCCACAATATATCACAATCGCTTTCTTATCGTCTTATTCGTCTGCTTGCCACCAATATTGATATGAAAAGCCGAATAACTCCCAATGATCAAATCGCAATATTTTATGCCATCCCCCAAAGCGATAAAGAAAACCAAAACGGCAAAAAAAAAGCAAAAGAACCCGCTCAAAGAACTGATCCAGAAATTCGTTATATTAGTGCAACTTTTGGCAATACAACTTATAAATATTACCGTTATCAATTAAAAGACGGAAGCGTTGATTATTATGATTCTGAAGGAAAGAGTTCAAAGCCTTTCTTACTGCGTAAACCCACGCCCAATGGCATTTTCGGTTCCCCCTTTGGTCCACGCAAACATCCTATTTTAGGCTATGTGCGCATGCATACAGGGGTTGATTGGGTGGCACCAAAAGGCTCTCCTATTATTGCTGTAGGAGATGGTATTGTTACAAAAGTAGGCGTCACAGGCGGCTATGGAAACCATACGGAAATTCAACATGCGAATGGATATGTCAGCAGTTATTCACACCAAAGCCGTTATGCACCAGATATAAAACCAGGCGTGAAAGTACGACAAGGACAAGTCATTGGCTATGTTGGAACAACAGGGATGGCAACCGGCCCCCATTGTCATTTTGAAATCATTGTCAATGGCGTCAAAGTTGATCCCATGCGCATCCGTATACCTGATAGCAAAGCCTTAACCAATCAAGATCTGCAAACATTCCTACAAGAAAAAAACAATATCGATTCCTTAATCAACAGCCCGATAAGCCCCTCTGAAGAGACTTAAAACATGAAAAGCACCGTGTAAGTGTCTTTCTCACAAAAGCTTATCAACATTTTCAAAGTCTTTCAAAAAATATCCTAGAGTTTAAACGACCTCAAAGGGATTTCCGCGCTTAAGAATATTTTAAAGGAGACGGATACACAAAAAAATAGAGCAATGTTTAAAAATAGGCATAGCCTCTATTGCCTTATCAAGACCTAAAGGTGAAATTATAAAAAAGAAAAAATCGTGACTCTTTTCTTATATGTTCTATCAAGAATCTGAAAATCGCGTTCTTCCCTATCTCTAAAAAATCCATAATCAATAATAACTTTCTATAAAATAATAAATAATATTTGCATTCAAATAAAAATACAAATCGTAAAATACTTGATTAAAAAAAGCATTATAAGGAGTTATTTTAGCAAATAAGATGACCATAAAACTATTTTTATTAAATTTACGTCTTTTTTTCAGCCTAAATTTTAATTTTAACTTGGAAGTTAAATAAATATAAAGTATAATGTAAAATTCAAATTGAAAAAATAATTTTATCTTTTACAACATAAAGGTAAAAATACTTAAAAGGGGATAAACTTATGATATATTCAACTATAAATATAAGTATTGTGATAGGCTTGAGTATTTTTCTTATCTCGGAAAAAGCAATAGCGACACCTTATCACACGCAAAATGGAATAACAGCATCAAAAACGCAATCGAAAAAGTTGCAAAATTATTCAGCAAAGAAGAAAAGCATCAATAGAGCTAAAAAACTAAGAAATCTTCGTATGTCAATTAAGACAAAACAGAAAGGAAATGCACAATGGAAAAAGAAATCTTTAACCATAAAAAAATTGGATCAAGCAACAAGTAAAAAGCTCAAATCAAGAATTTCTCTTATAAACGAGAAAAAGTTGACAAACGAAAAAACAAACATTGAGAGAAGCAGGGGTCTTTCCAACATCCAACAGATTGATCACTTAATGCTTATCCTAAAACTTCTTTCAAGGTACGATGATCGTTCTTCTAAAATACAGCAACCTCAAGAAAATAATCCTTTACAAGAGATAGAGCAGCCTCAAAATCAGTCTCAGTCTTACCTTTCCAATGTTCAAAAGCCTGAGCAATCCAAAATTCTTTCAAGCAACGATGATCGTTCTTCTAAAACACAGCAACCTCAAAATCAATCTCGATCTCACAAGGGCTACACCGTCATTATCGCAGCTGACCCCCAGCCATGGCGTTTAACAACCGGAGATCCGAATTCAATAAACAATAGAGATCCATGGATCAGAGAAAATAAAAAAGTTGCACGAGCACTAAAATCACATAAGGCAGATTTTATCATTGTGAATGGTGACTTAACAGAATATGGTCGAAAAGAAACATATGATAGCTATGCCAATATCTATAAAAACCTTGGTGTTCCTGTTTATGAGGGGCTAGGAAATCACGATTACGCAAATAATGCTCATGATTGTATAATTCCTTGGAAATTCAATTTTTTCGCCGATGCCTGTGCGATAAGTGCTGTTGAAAGAATGATCGCAGAAATGAAAAAATATAAGAAGAGTCTATCAAACTTTTCTCAAGATCTCACAGAGCAGTGGCTTTTTTTAGGCACTCACCTAATAAAAGGAAGTTTGAGTTATTCATGGGATCATGGCGATATTCACTATGTACAACTTCACAATTATCCACTCTATGAAGTGTACTTAAAAGACTATACAACGTCAATAAATATTACGAACTCTTTGAATTGGCTAAAAAAAGATTTAGAAGCTGCTGATAAAAGAGGGAAAGTTACAATTCTCAACTTTCACGATGCGCGTCCCTATTTTAGAGATAAAAATTCTCATTTTCTTCATCCTCAAAATGCTCAAAATCTCGCTATATTTAAATCCATCATTACCGCCCATAATGTCAAAGCAATCTTTGTTGGACACGTACATAGTCGATTCTATTGCCGCGCACAGGATGATAAAGTCTTTGGAAACATTCCAGTCTATACAGCAGGAGCACTCTTTAGAGGCAACTATTACCTCATAAAAGTAGAGGGAAAAAATATCCATGTTGAAGCTTATAATGAAAGTAACGGAAAACCGATTTTATACGAAGATCTTGGTCTCATAGGAAATGATACAAAATTCTCTGAAAGTTGTAGTCATTTATAAAGGCATTTTTTCTTTTCAATCTCAACAAATAAAAAGGAATCTCAAACAGAGCTTTATGAGAACAGTATATCCTTTTCACCACCTATATTGAGTTTTGGCAAAGGAATGACAATTTTTGTCTCTCCCTAAAGAAGATGTTTCAAAAGCAAATTTTTTACCAAATTGCATACGAAAGCTGTTCTACCACCACATGGACCAAGGCCAGTTTTTGCTTTGAAGTTTGATTTTTCATGCCCTCGATCATCTTCTACAATTTCTACAATGCGTATCAATTATCTATTGGATTTAAATAAAAAAGAGAAATCAATACAGTTCACCCTTTAATCAGGAAAGATGTGCTTTAAGGAATTGGTGAGTAATCCACCCAAGATAATTCCAAGGGTTGTAGCATCTTTTGAAGACAAGCAACACTTTCATGAAGAGTGATGATTTTGCAAAACCATCTTTTATTTTCTTGTTTTAAAAACGAGCAAACAGAGAAAATTTACGCCTTTTAAAAATCAGTCAGAGATTTTTTTTGCACTCTTCGTACTGAGTTTTGGCAAAGGAATGACAATCTTTGTTCCTCCTAAAGAAGACGTTTCAAAAAGTGGTTTTTCACCAAATTGCATACAAAGCTGTTCCACCACCACACGTCCCAGTCCTGTCTTTTGTTCTAAAGTTTGATTTTTCATCCCCACGCCATCATCTTCGACAACGAGCATCAATTGTCCATTGGCTTGAGGACCAAAGGAAATATAAATATGCCCCTCCCGTTGATCAGGAAAAGCATGTTTTAAGGAATTGGTCAGCAATTCACCAAGGATAATTCCAAGGGTTGTGGCATCTCTTGAAGACAAACGACAATCTTTAAAGTCCGTGTGAATGGTAATGTTTTCACGCAATTCAAAAGGGACCGCCAATTCGACATCATGCACAACAGAACTGAGAAAATCCGCCAAGAGAGTCGTTTCCATATCATCACTCAAGCGCAAACGACGATGGGCTGTGGAAATTGTCTGAATACGATCCCGTGCGGCTCCTAAAACAGAACGGACTTCTTCATTTTTACTCCGACTTAATTGAAGCCCCAGCAAAGAAGATACCGTCCCAAGAGAATTACCAATACGATGACTTGCATCCTGCAACAATATTTCAACCCGTTGGCGTTCTTTTTCGGCGTGATTGCGCGCTTTTTCTAATTCTTGGGTTCTTTCTTTCACACGGGCTTCAAGCGCGGCATTTTCGCTATGAAGCAGCAATTGATACAATTTTAAAGAACGTACATCACGATGAAAACGATTAATCACAAAATAGGCAGAAATAAAAGTACTCACAACCGAAACAATCGCCGCCAATGTTAAAGCAGCCCGCATCAATGCGATTCCCTCACGTTGTTTTTGTCGCACCACATCATCGCCATTAATAAAACTTGTCATCAATTGCGCTAAACGAGCCACGGGAATCCTCGAGACATCCAACGACACAGAAGGTTGAGAAGATTGATCAGGAAGTGTATCAAGCGCCTGCATATGGGCATTCATAAATGCTTTTCGTGCTTCAACTTCTTTTTTAAAAGCCTTAAACCATTCATCCCATTGCGGATGCGCATAAACAATAAGTTCGATATAATCGAGAATATCTCCCAATTCCCGCTCTGCATTTTCAAAGCGTATTTTATCTTCTGGCTTTCGGGTTTTTGCATAGCTGCGATCAGCAACAGCCATATCAATCAGGCTGATCAGCACCAAATCAGCCTGTTCGCGCAATTCTGAACTCGTATTTAACTGGGCAACTTCTCGATCAACGGCATTGGAAAGCAACATAATAAAAACCGATGCTAAAAGAGCCATCACAAGGGAAACAACAATCGCTGCCCATCGCCAGCGTGATATCGTTGCATCAGAAGAAGGCATTTGAGGCAGCAAATTTGTTTTTGTTGTCATAGAATTTCCATTGGCGAACTTGAAAGTCGTCATTTTTCAGTACAAAGGAAGGCAACCTTATGGAACAAACACCAAAAACCCATGAGAGTATTTCATACGGGCTTTTTTTGTGTTCCGAAGAGATACACGTCAAACATTCTGAATTTCCTCAGATACTGACTTTACTGTAATAGCTATAACGGGAATAAAAAAAACAAGGCTATCCATCATAATTATTATGCTTTTTTAGCCGTTAAATGAACACAATGTACTTCCAGCAGAATAAGAATCAGGTCCATAATCGGATTCACCATCGACATGAAGAATCTCCTGTAATCGATGACGCGCCCTGCTCACACGGCTTTTAATGGTTCCAACAGCACAGCCACAAATAGCCGCTGCATCTTCATAAGAAAACCCCGATGCCCCAATGAGAATAATGGCTTCTCTTTGATCGGCTGAAAGCAGATTTAAGGCTTTTTTAAAATCTTGCAAATCAAGTGTTCCATATTGAGAAGGATGAACCGCAACATTTTGGGTAAATACGCCATCGGTATCTTGAACTTCTCTTCCCTTTTTGCGCATTTGACTATAAAATTCATTGCGCAGAATTGTAAAAAGCCACGCTTTGAGATTGGTTCCCATCTCAAAGGAATCTTGTTTAGCCCATGCTTTCATCACCGTATCTTGGACCAAATCTTCGGCTTTATCATGCTTTCCACTTAAAGAAACAGCAAAAGCACGCAGAGCCGGCAACACCAAAAGGAGTTCTTGTTTAAAGTTTTTCGCGCATTTTGACATAAAGGGTTCAAACCTTTTCCACATTATTTAAAGCAAATTGCTCTGCACGCTCCAACTTCTCTAAAAGCTCGAGCAAACGCCGTGGTAGTGCTTCTTCTTGAATTTCCATGTAAAATTGGCGTAATTTCCGTGCTATCTCACTGTTAACCCCGAGAAGATCATCTCCAACTTTAAAGGGTGTAGTGAGATTTTTTTCATCACGGTCGTTCATTTTTCATCCCCCTAATCCATATAATATCAATAGCACCGCGAAGAATTTTTCGCCTTATGGTTGTAAATATAGCTATGGGTAAAAAGTTCCATACAAATCGGAACTTTTTTATCTGTTGAGAATTTCAACCAACAAAATGCTTGAAAGGTCAAAGGAGTTATAAATTATGTCATTATCCACGCGCATTGCCCCGCATCTTCCCTATCTTCGGCGTTTTGCCCGTTCTGTCACCGGGAGCCAATCCTCTGGCGATGCTTATGTATCAGCGATGTTGGAAGCGCTCATAGCCGACATTTCTATTTTTCCCAAAGCATCCAGTGACCGGATTGGGACCTATTGGCTTTTTTGCCATCTTTTTGACCAAACCACTCCGAATATCCCTGAACCCCTGCCACAATTTGGAATTGAACAAAAAACCAGTGCCAAATTATCCTATCTGACACCCCGTGCCCGCCAAGCATTTTTGCTCATTGCCGTTGAAGGATTTAATGAACAAGAAGCCAGCGAAATCATGGATCTAGATACCAAAGAGTTTCGCAAGCTTCTCAACCAAGCCTCGATTGATATTTCTCAACAAATTGCCACGCACGTGATGATTATTGAAGATGAACCTCTTATTGCGCTCGATATTGAGCAAATGGTAGAAAGCTTAGGTCATCATGTTGTCGGCATAGCGCGCACGCGTGATGAAGCTGTCATCATGTATCATAAGAAAAAGCCGCGGTTGATTTTAGCGGATATTCAGTTAGCCGATAACAGTTCAGGCATTGATGCGGTCAATGAGATTTTGAAAAATGATCGTATACCGGTGATTTTCATCACGGCTTTTCCGGAAAGGTTATTGACCGGCGAGCGTCCAGAACCGACTTTTTTAGTAACCAAACCTTTTAACCCAGATATGGTGAAAGCGCTTATTTCGCAGGCTTTATTTTTTCAAGAGAATGCTTCTAAAGCGGCTTAGAGCAAAGTAAACCTTTTCCATTATGATCGTTACGCCTCTTTCCAAGCGTCCTATAGACAGATCTCATATAAGCGCGCTCATGCAAGCGATTCGTGGTGCTGATATTT
The DNA here is from genome assembly GCF_944896145.1 of Bartonella sp. B1098. Taxonomy (NCBI): domain Bacteria; kingdom Pseudomonadati; phylum Pseudomonadota; class Alphaproteobacteria; order Hyphomicrobiales; family Bartonellaceae; genus Bartonella; species Bartonella sp. B1098. The sequence continues at coordinate 609,445 of NZ_CALYLP010000003.1, forward strand.
GTGTTCTCTATCAGGCAACAAATCTGGTTTATTTATGGGCTGAAAACTTACCACAACACCTGCACGATAAATGGCAGGTTGGATGTCGTGACAGCGACTTTTTTTCGCTTGACCTTGCAGACAATATGGAAACCATTAAATTGCAGGTTTTAGCCAGTGGCAAAATGCAAACCGTTGAAGCACGTTTTGAAGATACGAGCAAACAAGAGATTTGGTATAAATTTTCTATTGATTGCCACCGCAATGACAACGGAGACATCATTGGTATTATTACCACCGGTGTTAATATTTCCGGTTTACGCCGCCGTGAACAAGTGCTTAAAATTCTTCTACGCGAAGTCAGCCACCGTTCTAAAAATCTTCTAGCGATCATTCAAAGTATTGCCAGCCAAACGGCCCGCTATACTGAAACGCTTCAGGTTTTCTTACGCAAATTTCAAGGTCGTCTTCATTCTCTTTCTCATTCTCAAGATCTTATCACCGATTCCGATTGGCGTGGCGCCCAATTTCGTGAATTGGTCCAAACGCAAGCGTTTGGCTATTTAATGAAAGAAACAGAACGTTTTTCACTTGAAGGTGTTGATCCTTATCTTTTTCCCAATGCTGCTTTGCATATTGGTTTGGCTTTTCATGAATTGATTGTCAATTCTCTTTCTTTTGGAGCCCTTTCCCAAGAAAAGGGCCACGTCTATGTACGCTGTGAAATCAAAACACAACTGAATGGCAAAACGCATCTACGCATCACTTGGAATGAACACTTTGAATCCGGAACCCTTCCGGCAAATGATAAAAAAGCTTGTTTTGGCAGTACTGTTCTCGAAAAAATTGTTCCCATTTCTGTCAACGGTTCAGCTTCCTTCAAATGGACAAAAGAAGGGATTGTTTATTGCCTTTCTGTTCCTGATACGTATTTTGATATTTTTTCTTAAAAGAGCCTTTTAAACCATAAATTCCTCTCTTCAGGAAAATTTCTAACCTGTTCAACATAAAGATATTTTTCTCCTCGCAAAAAATCGTAACAATGAAAATGCTCCAGTCAACGCCCTTCCCGCTGTCCATCAACGACCATCCCTTGCCATATATTTTAAGACAAAACCCCAAAGGCTGAAGTGAAGAGCAAGATGTTTCAGCTTTTATATACCCAATCAAAGTGTACCTATTCTCCATCATTTTTTGTGTAATTTTTACACTGCGCAAACCTTTTCATTTTGGAAAAATGATGATTTTAAGGATTAAAGCCAACCATTACGCTTCAGAGCTTTACAGGGCTTAAGGCATCTATGACAAAATCAATAAACCAATAAAAATGACACAATTTTAATGCTTTTATTGATTGCATTCTGTATCCTCCTCTTCACACAAAAGACAACATTCAAAACAACAGATCCCTTTTCCCTTCATGCACTTTTTTAATATTTCTCAGTACCTTCAAGCGCATTTCAAAACAGCGCCTGCAAATAGGCTCCTCTCCCCCGTAAAGTGAACCATCAAGCCCTTGCATACCCCTTACGCGCTAAAAGCAGCCGTTGGGCACCATTATACCCAGCGATACAACAAACCCCCATTATATTTCCCCGTACAACAAACCTTTGACATGAGAGAGCATTCACAAGCGCTATTTTGAGTGTTTTTTTCTCAAATAATCCTCCTACCACTTTTCTCCAAAAGCTTGGCTTTTATGAAGTGCAAGCCAATGATTTTGAGTGATTCAATCTAGAAGATTCTTGGGGTGCAGAACCCCTTGGAACGAACAAACTTTAAAAACGTTTAATAACGAAGAAACCCTAGGCTGACGAATTGGAGCCTACGCTGTCAACCGCTCATTTGGAAGATATTTTATGAATCCCCTTATTTTTATTCTCTTATTGGTTTCATGTACAGATGATTTTAACAGTTGCTATTCCAATAATACCATGGCTAAAATCTACCCAACGGCTCAAGCCTGTGAACAAGCCATGGTGTCATCCATAAAAAAGTCTGCATTTTATGGACAACAAATTTTTGCCCAATGTATAAACATACACCCTCATGGACATCAACAAAAAGTAAAATTGATCTGGTCTGTAACAAACCACGGAAATTTCCTGCTTAAAAGCCAAAATGTCAATGACAAGAGATCGACAGTCCCCAAAGAAGACATTTTACCAACATTGCCTTCTCTTCTGCGTTCTTCTTCCACAAACCTCTTGCACAAAAAACTTTAAACGCATAAACCCATCAGAAAATAATCAATAGAAGACATGATGGATAATAAGCCAATGCCCTCCTCAAAAGCCCCTCACACAGAGCAAAATCCTCTGCCCCAAGATCTCCCCTTAGATCCTGCTGTAGAACGAGTGAGAAAAAAACTGATGGGTTTAATGATGATTTCCGTTTTAATAACGCTCTTCCTCATTCTAACGGTCCTGTTTTTAATCGTTTATAAAGTTACAACGGGATCAGCGCCAAAACAAACAGAGCTCTCTTCCTCCCACAGCAAAAATCCACACGTTATCCACCACACGCTCTCCCTACCGAAAAAAACACAGATTTTGTCGCAAAGCCTCTCAGAAGACAATATTGTTCTGAAGACGTTAACCCCTGAGGGACAAACAAAATTTATGATTTACAATTATCATACCGGTGCACTGATTGCCGTTCTTTCTATTGAAACAACAGAAGAAATATCAACGGCAATACCTCATGAAGCAAGTCAATAACATCACCGGCTGACAAAACCATTCTTGGGGTTTAAACATTTTCCTCAGCTTCAAGATGGGGGCACTTCAAGATAGGATTGCTTGAGCAGATGGTGGTTTTTCTCCGTCTCCTCTCACCTCATCGAGATAAAGGAGCTACTTTTCAAGTCAATGCATTCCCATTTTTAAGAAAATGGATATTGCCTGTAAAAACTCAAATGAAAGTGCAAGAAATACACCTTCTTGAGGACGAAAATTCAACCTATTGATTTATAATAACCCTTTATTTTTGCATGCCAAACGAGTGCTTCAAATACCTTAAGATTCTCTCATTCCAACGCTCTTCATGATGAAGCTTATCAAAAGCATTTCCTCACACATCACAACAAAGAAGCCTATGCATAAAAAGCTCTTTATGAACTGCTTCAAAAGCCAAAGGAAAAGGCCGCAGCAACATTGAGAATAAAAGCAAGAATGCCCAGTTTGCACCTTTTATTTAGCAAAAGCGATTGATGGCTTTCACAGTGCAGCTTCCGGGTAGTAAAATAGGCTGAGCAGATTGAGAAAGATTAAACACCACACGCGCATCAACAAAGCAATCTATTCTTTATAAAAGAACGGCCTCTTAAAATACACAAACTAAAATACACAAACGCAGATTTTCTCCATGCCCCTCATCTCTTCCAAGCCGCCCCACGCCAAGCCGAAGAGATAATCTTCTTGGCGGCGTCTCCTCTATTGGTATTGGCGAATGTTATTCATAAAAACGTAAAGAATGAAAACTCAAAGAAAGTGCAAAAAACCGCACCTGTACACATTCTTACAGCAAAAGCACCATTAAACACTTAACATAGCTTACTTGAAGAATTTAAACATTTTCCTCTGCTTCAAGATTGACCACACGGCGACGGCGGGTTTTTCTCTGTATTCCCTCACTTAATCCCGTCAAAGCAGAGACCTCTTCTGTTGAAGTTGACACATCGCCATTTTCAGAATTTTCTGTTGTAGTCAATGAAAACTCAAGGGATGCTTGCTCTTTAGTCCGTACCGTACGCCGGCGGGGAGAACGACGTGTTTTTTTAACCGGTTCACCATTTTCCTCAGAGCAACCATTCTCCTGATCTGTTTTCTCATCCGGTAGAGCCTCGACAGCACTTTCACGCGCATTACCATTTTGTGCTTCGACATATGATGAATCATGACCATTTTTTTGCGACTTTTTCTGCAATCCATCAGTGTCCTGCAATCCATCTGTGTCCTGTAATCCATCTGCGTCACACGCGATAGCCTCTGTTTTTTGCCCTTCAGGATCACTTTCATTGCATTCTTGTCCGTTGTTTTCATCACCACGCGTTTCATCACGTCGAACCGATTGAGCCATTTGCCCAGCTGCGGCTAAAATAATCCGCAAATAGTGCTCGGCATGTTGTAAATAATTCTCGGACATCACGCGATCCCCTGCCCCTTGTGCATCCCGCGCAAGGCTGATGTATTTATCGGCAATTTGCTGAGCATTTCCGCGAATTTTAACATCCGGACCGCTACTTTCATAATTGCGAGACAACGGATTAGGACCGCGACGATTATTATTGTTATTACCATTATTGTTATTATTGCGACCGCGTACCCGTCTATTTTGTTGTGGCCTCATCTTTATCCCTTTATTGGAGTGTGTGTCTTAATTGACTCTTCTTCACTGCATTATTTTCATTGCATTATTTCTTGATCATGCTGCTCATGTTTAACATACGGTTATCAAGCTATCCGCATTTTATTTCACTCAAACAAACCCTACTGATATTGATAAAAGCACATGTTTTCTTGAAAACCACACAGCAGCAGGGAAACTATAAATCAAAAATTCCCTCTTTCTCTGTCAACCAGCAGAAACCTAGTGATGTTCACATAAAATGCCAAGTGTTTTTTTTAAAATAAACCATATTTCACTAAAAAAATAATTACCTTGTGGAAAACAAAAAGGAGAACACATATAGAACATACCTGACAAGGAACAAATTCACAAAGAACACACTCCTGTCAGAGAACATGGGAAACTTCCCTTTTTCTGCCCTAAAACCACTTTTTGCTCTAAAACCACCGCTCCTAAAAACGCCGATATTCCTTCCCCCCTCGAGCCTTAAACTCATAAGCACTTCTGCCCTAACGAGTCACTGCGCGAACCTCTTTATTTTATGAATATAGCCTTTCTTCACCGCTAAAGCAACCCCTTGCGAGCGATAACTCACGATCGCTTCACAAAATCTCTTAAGAGTCTTATAGATAGATTAATATGAAAGATTATTCAAGCCCTATAATCACCAAAAGACCACTCTTCTTTCTCAAACATGCCAACGATCCTCTTAATTTCTATTTTAATCTCATAGATTTTTAAGTTAATCCCCCTTCCTCATTGATAACAAATTGAGCCAAAAAATAAACAGTTAAATACAAAAAATATCAAATTATTTAAAAAAGAGACCAATATGTTACACTTTCTTAAAAATCGGCTTCTTCTTAAAAAAAAATGCATCTTCAAAGTCTATCCATAAGAATAATATCACGCATTTCTTCTCTTATCCTTATCTTATCAAGAAAACTGGGGGAGATAGAATAAGCTCCATGGCAAAACCCCATAGAGCGCTTTACGCATGAAACAACCTTGAAGTTTATACCCTCTCAAAGAAAGAAATGTTTTTACTCAGTTTTGTCATATCTATTGCCCCCTTTGTTATCCCTGTTGGCTTATGCCCCCTCAAAGGAAGCGGATTCTTTCTCCACACCAATCTGTATAATCTGAACTTTTTTAAAATTCATACAAATAAATTGATTTATAAAGATCATTCATTTTTTTTGTTTTAAATTTTTGTATTGAGTCAAAAACCTTCATACTATAGGTTTTTTTCATCCTCAATCTGCTTCCTATTCAATCAATCAAAATTCATTGCCTTGCACGTTACACGCGAAGGAGAGCCTGCACAGAGTAAAAATGATAAAAAAGACTCAAAATGCCTCTTATGAACTGTCTCTAAAGCTCAAAGGCTGTCCGTAACCTTGGAGTGCTAAATATATGAGAGCGTGAGCCTGCACTTTTATGAAACAAAAAGAGAGGGGACTTATAAGTTTTATACACTCCATAAACGTTTTATATATTTCATGAGCGCCTTCCTCATTTATGCAGCATCGTTGCAAAATGGGCTTCCCACGCTGTTCTTTCCCTTAAATGAAACGCACACAAAAGTTCCCTGAAAACGCACCATGCCCCTTAAAATACTTTAAAGGATCCTCCATAGCTTATACGATCACACCTTAAATGGACCAATGCTTGTACAAAATAAATACATTTTAGTGGTATGGAGGGTATTGGTACAGAGGCAGAGAGCAATGGGGTTGTCTTTTATCTTTGCATCAAAATTCGCATTCTGTTAACTTTCCGTGTAACAGCCTAAAAGTAATTGCGTTTTCTGCCTTTTTCACTTTCTTTTTCATTGAGAAAACAATCTCGTAAGAGAAAATAATTTCCATCCCCCGGTCGAACCCTTGTCAAACATTGTTTTTTTGCCGTATCAGAAAGCTTATCCCACATTTCACGAATAGAAAAATAGGCTTCACTTTCCAAATTAAGACAATGCTGATAGACTTCTTTTTGCATATCGGGCATCACGGAAGCAGAAATTTCCTTGCAATACACGCGCAGATCAAAAACAGGCATAGCCAATTCAACAGACGCTTGTTGTATTATTTTTTTGTGAGAAGAAAAATAACTGACCGCCTTTGCAAAAACAAAAAGCAAAATCACGATACAAAAGAGTATCACGCAAACAAAAGCAATCTTGCGATATAACCTTTTGAAATAAGCCTTTTGTCTTGCGCGGATTCTTTTTTCCATAAAGACTATACCTTAAAATATACCAAGAGAAGCTTTTTACAGCAAAAAAAGATAGAAGTGTCTTTTTACATAATACAGGGTATAATAGCAAACGATCAATACGCTTAAAGACTCTTTTTTCTCTGTATTGTTAATGTTTTTACTGTTTTTTATCGTATAAAATTCTTGTGAAAAATCTTTTTCCTTTATAAAGAAGCAGAGATTATCATTTTTCACAGCAGCTTAAAAGACAAAGATTCTTCATCCAGCCCACTCTGTAAACAATTCATTTTCGTTAAGACAGATCTCGTTGATTGATAAAAAATGTTCATTATTTTTTATGTTGCATGAGTAATCCAGCGACCATAAAATTCATTTTGCACCTTCATCTTTACACTTATGAAGAAGCAAGCCGGCATTATTACACTATTTTCCAGCTCTAAAATGTTTTAACAACCCTTGACGCTTGAGATACTCCACTAAGAGGCATGTCTTTCTTGAACCGTTTTTACCCTACACGCCAATCCCGCTTATACGATGCAAACAAATGATTTTGATTGATTGAAGCTAAACAGGTTTGAAATGAGAGAACCTTACGATACTCAGGGTTTTAAATTCAGATTGCATCATGCTAAATTATTATAAATAAATAGGTTAACCAGATAAAAAAGGAATAAAGATCCCCTCCTCTTCAGCAACCTTGAAGACAATCAATGCAAAGAAACAAAACCCAGCATTTTCACTTTAAATGCCCCCTATTGAGATAAAAATGCAAAAGAATTTAGAGATTTCATGACAAAAGAACATCACAAAATACCATGATAAGAATCATGAGAAAAATATCCAAAGCTCTCTCAAAAACAGAGATCAAGAGCTCCACCTGTGAGGCAATAAAAAAAGCCGCACCATTTACATGGTGCGGCTTATGAATAGAGATATAATTTAAATAACATAAAAAAGAAATCAATAACCAATACTTATACACAAAATGTATAGTATTGCAAGATTTTTAATTATATTTATAAAACTTATCCAAAGATAAGTATTACGTATAAAGAATGAGCGATGAACGCACTTTTTTATCGCATTCATCAGAATGAAAAAAGCCCGTTGTCTCTCTTCTTGTTCTAACCATATGAAGAATAATATCTTTTTATTGACGGGGGCCGTTTACAGTAACGCATACTTAAAAAACAAAATAGATTTAATAAATAAAATTTGTAAGGATGGTATTTTACGACATCAGCAAGATACGACAAACAAACAACTGCTTCCCTATAAGTATACCCTATCTTATACGGCATTATCGATAGGAAAAAACACAAGCCTTCTCCAATTACACAGCCTTTCTGTTCCTGATAAGAAAAGACACAATGCCACGCATTTTTTTATTGATAATTTTCTCTGCACTGATTTTTTGGTAATTTAAAAATTCTTTTTATAGGATTTTTAACCAACTAAAATTGCCACAAATTGATATTTTTTCTTTGAAAAGAGCATAAAAACAGCAAATTTTTATAGATGTAAAACCATGGCAAGCTCTATTGCCAAGATGTTTCAAACAGCTGCAAGAACTTTTTTTGCAAACTTTTTTGCCATTGTTTTTTGTTTGGGTAAGGCTTTTTTTCTCTGTGGACTCCAAAGCCTTGCCTATAAGACTTGCCTATGTATCCTCATCATACACTCTTACCTTTTCAAAAATATCATGATAAACTTTCCCAAAACAAAGCTTTTCTTTTTGAAGATGCACGCTCTATCAATTTTGACATTTTAAAAAACATTTCAAACGCATAGAAATTGCATGTCTCCGCGAAAATAGAAACAAGGTTTTTCTTTATCGATACCTTCAACGCAGGCATATCATTATGAACACTCTTTTCTATTTTTGCTTTTTGAAAAAAGAAGGAATACCCTTAAAAGGCTAAAAAGAAGTCCCTTTAGAACCCAATAGGGATGTTTTATCAATACGCCTGTGCATTTCTCGCGGCTTATGTGTTGTAATTTCTGAAACAAAAGAGCTGTGATCTTTTGACGTCTTCGGTATTGTCAATTAAAAAACAAAATGGCTTTTATCACCAGATGGTTCTAATTTAATTTCCGGTGCATTCATTTTAGTCTCTGGTAAGATTATTCCACCGTTTACAATCCTGTTCATAATGCTTTGATCATTTTCTTTCACATTTTATTTCTATTTGACATTGTCAAGATCGAGAGTCTTTAACTTTTTTTCTAAAGCATCCATACGCTCTGAAATTTTTGTCATATCTTCATATGCTTTTTTCAACAATGCGTTCAAAGGAGCATGGCCCATTCTCCCGCTGGCATAAAGCACCACACGAATACATTCAGGATCATCAATATCGGCAATAGAAAATGGAAAAAGTGCCATTATATCCCCCTTTTTGAACAGCTCCATGAAGCCTTTGAGTCTCTTTTCGCTTTGCACGGTTCTTTCATTTTTTATACAACCGCGTAATAGGCTTTTCTTTATCGAAAATTTTTACAAAATATTTTTTTAGATTAGTTCTGTTTTCCACTTAAAATGATGATTTTACCTCCTCCCCCCCCCAAAAAATGCATAACGACATGGCATACTTTGTCGACTTCTCCCAACAGAACAAAGCAAACCTCAATCGCTCTTTCAACAATTCTCATCGATAAACAATAGTCTGGAAACAATACAGCTTTTTGCCAAGCGCAATTCTGCTTGGATTTCTCCTTCAAATGCTTTCTATTCCTAAAGCTCAAAGGAGAGGATTTCATAAAAGCGCTACGAGCAAATCCTACTCTGAAGATTTGCTCATATCTTCAATACTGAATGGATCAAGCGATCTGACGAGATATCATCACCTTCAATGACAGTGTTTTAATGATGATCTTTTACGACATTATAAAAATAAAACTATCCCTGCGCTCTTTATCATCGCCCATCAAAGCATTAAACTGAAGCACTCTCAACAATGGATCACGACACCACAAGAGAAAGAGAGATTGAATAAAACCTTTGACTTTTTAGACCAAAACTCTATGAACGAAGGAGGATTTTCTTCTCTCTTTTAGCCCCTCACCTCAATGATCCCCTCACCTCAATGATCATTGCCTTGATCCTCTAAAGAACAAGAGGCAAAAAGACCTTTATCTCCAATAAAGGTGCGACAAAAAGTAAAATCATCAAGAGGGTTTAAGGAAGCATTTTTTTCAGGAGCGCCTCAAAACTTTCTGCACGATAGATTCGATAAGTTTTTTTTCATCATAAAGATTTTGCAACCATTTTGCTCTCTCTTTTATCTCTCATATCTCTCAGCTTTCATTTTCAGGCTTTGATCGCATAAACCACCGCCATATTGACGGGGCGTGTTTCATCCCCCCCTGTTTTTTGCAATAAGACCTTATGTTCATGCTCTCCTGCAGGATCTGTCAACCAATCTTTTTTGAGCATTACAGATACAGACTCTTCAGTATTATCCCAACCGTGGGTTATACGATAGTTTTCAAACATGGGATAACTATGCTGGTGTTTGCCTGTTGAATCTGTTTTCCCTTCATGGGTATGGGCTTTAAAAGATTCTTCTTGTTGAGTTCCTAAAAGACGTCCTTTATCAATGTTTTTTCCACTATCGAGCCCCCGTAAAAACATTCCCCGCAAATCGGGAACATTAAATGTTGTTTTCCCATCTCCTTTTCCCCATATTTCCCCCAAAACAGCAAAGAGATTGGCATAGCTCTTTCGCGAATATTCTCTCCCATCACACAACAGCCACCCAGAGGGTATTTTTTCACTCGCAAAAGTTCCAATAAACCCAGGTGAAAAAGATTCCGGCAAAGGAGGAAAAGGCGGAATTTCAGGAAGTTTTATAGTAGGATTGGTTAAAAACCAGCCATTAGCATTTTTCCCAGCAATATCATGCGTATAGACGATTTCATAAAGCCCTCCCTTTTGGATTTCTCCCCCTTTTAAAGGCATAATCCCCTCTGGCGTTGCCATATAAGTTGGTCTTGGAGGCAATTGATTTAAAGAAACATTTGTTATTCCTCTATTGACGCCTTGTGCTTTAAAACGCACCACAATGCCATCCATATAGGTCTCAAAAAAAGATTTTGTCGCCAAACGAAGAGATGTTCTCTTGTTCTCGTTATCAACCGTAAACTGTGTTTCAATCACGCCCCCATTATCCAACAAATATTCTTTGATACGTTGCATCATAGCGCGTGCACTATCATTGACTGAACTTGGCGGTTGCCCTTCAGCCCAGTTTATATTTTCATCGACATAAGCATTTTCTGATGCGATGATTGACCAATCATAAATCGAACTCATAGGAGACACTCTTTTTGCAAAAAGGAAAGACGCGCAAAAACGGAAGAAAAGAAAGCCAGAATTTTATTTTTAGAAGCCGGTGTTTCCTTCATTTTCTTCATTTTCAGCCCTATTTTGTCATAATCCACATGCAGTAATTTTGTTTTCGCATTGACAAAAACAGCTTCAGGTTTCACACGCAACACGTCTTGCGCCAGAACGCCCTGATACCGTTGTGGATTTCCTTTATAATTAAAGTTATAAAGAGGATATCCTTTTTTCTTTCCCACAAGGGTAATATTTTCTTTTGCTCTCACATCACAAAGTCCTAGAATTCCTCCGACCAATCCCAGCACTTGCTGGGCATCACGCAATGGATCTTTTGTCACAGAAGGGATTATTGTAGATTTTCCGGAAGTTGTTCCGTAATTTCCAGCCGCCTGTGTTCCAACCTGTAATAAGCGTTCCAATCGGTTCCAATCTTGATTATCTTTTTCTGACCATTTTTGGTGCTCCGCATCTAAGATATTTTGTCGATTGAGATCTTGAATCATCCCCCCTTTCAGAGCATTTCCTTGTACATTACTCTGCCCTTGATAATAGGCGTTTGCCGCATTCACTTGATCATGCTGCGCGCGATCAATCATCTGGTTTGCATTCATCATATTGTTAATATCTTGATTATACTGCTGTGCTGCCGCATTTGTAGCCAAGGCGCCCAGTTCATCGGCGAGCACGCCGGTATGGGCTCCAGAACCATAACGCCCCGCCCCAGACATCGATTGATTAATGGCATCGGAGGTTTTATTCAGGGCATTTTGCAATGCCATATTAAATTTACTATTATTTCCAATCCAATTTCCCTTCGCCATACCGGCAAGATTTATAGCACTGTTGGTTGGTGCATTTAACCACTGCGTGAGTGTAGGATTGTTATAAAGCCCTGCAGCTTGTTGTAAACCGGCCAGCGCATTTTGTGTCATATCGCTAAGACCCGCAACGCGCTCTCCCTGATAAACATTTCCACCAATTCCTTTTTTATAAAGCCCCTGTGCCTCTGCACTGGCTTGTTTCAGAATATCCGCTGCCCAAGCGGGGGGTGCATTTGTTTGTGTTGTCGTTTGCACTTGAGGTGTTTTTTTTCTACTCATGGACCCAGAACCTTTCTATATTGAATAAGATTACGAGAATATCCGTGATGAGCGAGCCTTTTCGCCCATCCAACTCTTCCAAACATGTGTATTTCTTCAGCTTTGATTGTTCGCGCCCATTTTTCAACCTCATCAATCAATTTGACCAATTTCAGTCCTCCCTCTCCAGCCAAATCTGAGAGAACGACGCATTTTTTCCCCGTATGGATACTTTCAATTTTAGTGATTGCAAAAGCACTAAATTGGGTTTTATTTTTTAAGACCAGCCACAATTGAGCTTGTCCTATAGCAATTTCTTCAGCAATTTTTTCCAGACAAACATCATCTGGAAAGCGCTGAGCATATTTTTTCAATGCTGCATTAAGAGGCTCTTGATAGGGCGCTATTTTTTTCCATGACCAGTGCTGTGTTAGGTGAGCAGAATAGACATCTTGATGCTCTTTCATCATGATTTTAGCTTTCTTAATTTTTTTACGCACACCAAACATCCCCCTTGCGCCCTCCACGCGCTCCTGTTTACCGCACAGCTTTCAAAAGGAAGCCTCCGCCATCCCTTGTGTCATAAGATTAAGAGAGCGCTTTTTTTATCACAAACCATGGGACAAACTCTTTCCGATCATAAAGAAACATCAACCCCCCCTTATTCCTTTAATGATAAGGACATCCCCCTCTGTCCTTTGATGATCATAGCTTGGCTATCGCATGCTTTTTTTTTATAATAAAGGCTTAGCTATCGCATACATTTTTGATTATAGAGGCATGCCTATCGCATGCCGGCTGGCATCAATTCCACATCAAATCCCGTGACATGAGTCCAATTCATTCCCTCAGGAATACGCAATTTAAAGCGATAAAATCGTGCCCTTGCGCGACAATGAATTTGTCCAGTATTATGAGAAGGCTGTTTTTCTGGCAACCAAACGGTTTCCTCTTCAAGAGATTGTCGAAAGCGCATTCCCACAGACAAATAAAACTTTCCACTATTGACTTGAGGCATAATATTTTTCACCCGTGTTATCATGCCATTTGTCTGCCCCATTTCTTGTGAAGTGACCACACAAGCCATAGGAGCCCCAGAAAACGACCCCAATCTTCCCTGTTGATCAAATGCTCCCAGAATAGGTGATTCATTTTTCCAAGCTTTACTATCGAGAGAAAAGGACAAATCATCAATATTCTTAGCCACAAAATCAAGACCTTCTAGCGTTGTTCCGGTCAAGAAAATGGGGAGGATCATTTTGATATCCACGAGAGCTTTTGTCCATTTTTGCAACCCCCAATCATAAATGAGCAAGATCCGTTTATGAAGGTTTTCATCGCTATCGACCATCCAATAAACACGATTATACACGCCATCGATCGCCGCAGACATGGTATACAGATTACTCTGTCTTGATTTTGCAGTCATAGTTCGATCAACTTTTTCAAAGCCAATGGGGATAATCTGTCCGTCATTTGCTATTTGATAAAAACCGCCCTCATCGGCAAAGAAAGCCAAGTCACCGCGACAAACAATCGATTCAGCATTTTTTGCGCCTCTTTTATCGTGGATTTTTTGGAAACTAAAAATAATCTTAGAGCCTGGAATAAAAGAGCCGGCATAGATTGCAGAACGCATAAAGATAATGGGATTTGTTGCCTCTGTTGCCCCTTGCACAAAACCGCCATCAGGAAAATCTTGATAATCGCAGCTTTTTTTCCCTACAGTCCAAAATTCTGCATCATTCAATCCTGACCAATGAACCCGTCTTGGATGCTCGGTTAATTTCATCAAACAAACGAAATCTCCCCAGACGCGAACGATCCCCGCTTGTGGTGGATTTCCCCCTAAATTTCTAAATGTTTTATCATGAATAATATCGATCACTTGTGGTTTATCATTAGCATTTACCGCAATAATAAAATCACCAAACAAAGCAAAAGACCACGGCGCATCGATATTCGCCATATAAGCCTTTCCTTTTTGGCTAATATCTTTCCACTTCATTGTTGTATTATCAAGCAAGAAGATTTTTTCTCTTGTCCCGACAAGAATTGAAACGCCATTTTTTGTTTTAACCGCAAGAGCGCCTAAAATGGGCTCTGGACATGGCTCTGACAAAGGTTCAAAATTTGGCATAGGGATATAAGAGCCATCCGCCGGGAGCACATTGACAAGTTCATCGGTAAAAATTCCATTGATATCCGCCACATCGGGTCGATAATCAGCGATTGGGAAAAAAGCCATCAAGCCCCCCTAAAATGTTTCAAGCACCCAGTGCCAAAACACCAAGGCTTGCTCATTGAAACCAAAAAAGCCCCTAGAATGAAACTCTAAGGACATAAAATTGCATAAAGATACAGCTATAAGTTGCTAAACCATCGAGAAAAATGATCCCACCCATCATGGCAAACCCACTGCCGCTACCTGCGGGTCCAGCAAAATCACCCGCCAGCACTTTCCAATACCAGGCGCCAATACCAGCCACCCCAATACCAACCACCAATGCCAGCACTTCTTCAGTATTGAGAAAAAACCTTCATAAAATCTTTGAAGAACCCAGTGCCAAGAGATCAGTCCCCTTCAAAAAACCAAGGTTGATGGGGTTAAAACCACAAAAGCTCTTAAAACGAGAGCAAAAAAAACACACCGAAACAACCTACAGTTGATTTTACTTTCAAAATATCCACGTCCACAAGCCCCCCCCAACAGCGGCTTACCTTCACCCCCCCAAGCCAATCCAGACTCCAACACGGATTAAAGCTCCATTAAAGCCCCAAAGCGACTCTTAAACATAAGCATTGCTCTAGGTCTCAAGAGCACCCTTAAGTATAAAAATTGAAAAGATGTTTTTTTAAAAAGTCATTGGCTGAATCTTTGAGAAATCTTTTCTGCGTGATGTTTCAATGCGTAAAGCTTGAAGCTGTTCTTGAAAATCTCTAAAAGAAACGGCAGCATATTCAGGATCTTTAAGAATATTTTTATAAAGTTCATATTTTGCTCGGGCTTTAATGAGATCAAAAGCATAAATCAACCAAGGATTATTGTCCTCTTTAAGCTGTTCATCGGCTAAATGGGCAGGCGTATAAGAAAGCTGTACGGTTTCGACATTTTCTGGCGTTGGAAAGAGTGCTATTTTTTGATCACGGATGGTATAAAAGAATGGTGTTCCCAACTCAGGATGCATCCCATATTGTTGATGGAGTGCTTCCAAGGGCTTAAAGAACAACTTTGTTGGTGTTGCATTCTTTGTTGCTAAAAAGACGTCAGCCAAGCTTTTTTCTGATTCAATAAAAACCCCTTCTTCTCGTCCATACCATGTTTTCCCACTTTGTGTGTTAAACGTGCTTTTTTTCCTTTCATTAAAGAAAAAGGGTTCGCGTTCACACAAACGCAAAGCTGTAACAATTGAATCTTGAATTTGCTGTGAATATTCCGCTGTTGTATCGTCAATTTCATCTTGAATAAGCGCGACCATAGAAGCAAAAGTTTGCGAACGATCTGAATGTTTAAGATCGCCCGTGTTAGGATCATCGGGTAGAGTGGTCATAAGCCTGTCCTTTTTTTGGAAGTATTTTAAATTTTTCCCCCAACAGAATCCTCTTGTTGGGGGGAAAGAAGGAAGCATTTGCTTTAAGCAGGTGCTCCATAAGTTGGAATGACGATTGTTCCAAAATCTTGAGCCCCTTGCGTACTTCCTGGCAAGGTAAAGCAGGTTTTTTTCATCCCCATAATGGTTTTTGCTGCGACTCCGAATTCTCTTTCATAGTCGAAGAGTTCTTCCACCAATTTATAGCGTGTTGCGCCTCGATCTTTTCCAAAAGCGATTACAGCACTTTGTGCTCCAAGAAGCACCGCACGACGCACATTAGGGACAGCTTTGTTTGCTGTTCCCGACTCAACCCCTTCGGTAATATGTTCAGCTTCGCGTAAAACGACACCATTATACATGCCCAAAGATCCATCATAGAGCGGATTTTTGATCCGGCTTCCACTATAGATTGCCTTGGTAATGTCGAGCCATTGCCCGGCATCGGTATTGGTTCGCAATTGCGTCACTTGGGTTGGATGAAGATAAAGCACATAGACATTTTCCCCATCAATCCGTACGGGACGAATTTTAGGATTAGCTAATTTAGCGCGTTCAACCGCTTTATCGATCAGTTTAAGATTAAACACATCGTTTTCTTTTAAATCTTCATCTTTTGTTTTATCATTCGGACGCACCACGCGTTTATCGGTTGGTGCCGTTGGGGCATTAAAGCCATAATGAACGGGTTTGAGTGTAATAGATCGTCCTTCAAAGTTAATGGATTTTGCGGTATATCCGCACACTTGAATGAAGAACATCATACTCAGACGATCCGCATACCAATCGACCAAACCATTTTTTGCTTCCGTGCGCAAATCGTGGAGAATGCGTTGCTGATCAATGGTGCCTTCATTTTTGACCCGCACCGCATGAACGAGTTCATTAATCGCCAAGCGATCATTGAGAAACTGTAGAGCTTCTTCATTGCCTTCCAACGTTTGCCCTTCACTGACCCCATCACCGTGCAACTGCACACGCAAATTAAAGCTAATGGCATCGCCACTTGCTTTTGTGGTTTCATCCTTTAACTGTACGATACTGTTTGAATCATTTCCAATTAACGGTGCAATCGGGATTGCTTTTGAGACTTCTTGATTTAAGAGTTTAGACCATGTGCGCACTGCCATTGGGTCATTGAGTCCGATATAAGTTACAGTCATTTTGTCCTCTAAAAGTTTATTGACATAAAAAACCCGGCAAAACGCCGGGCGCTCAAAACACCACATTTCATTTCAAATGGTGGCTTAAGTTGTTCTTGTGTGTTTTGTTTCTGTTAGCCTCTCGCCTCCCCCTAATAGAGCACTCCTCACGCCGTCTGTACTTTGAGAACGCCCCCCGCAAGCCTCAAGCCCACGCGTATCCCCTCGCATTTCATGCGCGAAAAAGCCTCTCACGTATTCAGAAAAAAAATAGCCCCCGCATTCCCAGCGTCATCCCCCCACGCACGTGTCCAGCTAAAAAACATCCCCCCGCATTTCACGCACCAGAAACCCTCTCATGGATCCCACAAAAGAACATCCCCCACAATATCCCTGCTGCACCAGAAGTTTCCTCACATTTTCGCGTAAACACTATTCTTGTGATTAAAATTCTCTTCCCCCCATTAAACGATTAAAAGCAGCTTTATTTTTAGGATCAGCAACCCAAGTGCTAAATTCTGCTTCTGACATTTTATCCAGCATATCCAAAGAAATCGGCTCACTGGGTGTCAAACCGTTATAAGCAGCAAGAGTCCGTGCAGAATTGTGTCTTTCCTGCAAATTTTCCCCCATGGTACTCTGAACATTAGTATAGCCAAATTTTTGTGCAATCGTGTAAATCACTTCAGCCGGATTTTGATTTTTTTGCGCACAATCGCGCAAGATCTGCTTCAATTCATCACCAATCCTTGCATCAATATTTTGGGGATCGGCCATCTCAGGATAGAGCGGCGCAAAAGCTGCCAACTGTTTCGCGCGCGTTTCATAAATAAAATCGGCAGCTTGATCAAAATCATGGTGCTTTTGTTTAACACTTGCCACAGACTGCTGATAAAACGCCTGCAGCTGTTCTGCTTCACGCGCCAAGGAAGGTTGTTGTTTTTCCTGTAACAGCCCTTGTTTTTGCAGTGTTTTTCCCAACCATTGCATATAACCCATAAAGTCCTTTTGCGGATCTGGTGGTGTATTTTCTTCCCCCTGCATCTCTTTTCCGCCTTCTTGAGAAGATAGCTGTTGTTGAAATCTTTGTCCTTGAAAATTTTCTTCCAAAGTTTTTTCTTCTCTTCCACTTTCACCCTCTTCTCCCTCTTGTGTTGAGACAAGAAAATCCTGTTTCAAATGGTTTTGTTCTGCCGGCGTTAAGTGTTCTTGATCCATGACATTAGCCTTTTCTTTTTTAAAAACAATACAATGAAATTTTTCCAATAAAACAGCCTGCGAGCCACGCTTCCTGCTAACCTTGATCCCCAGGCTCTCTAACCACTTGGGCTCCAGCCTATCGAGACACCCTGCCCGCCCACCATGAACAACGAGGCTCTATCGAACATTTTCCCCAACATGCCCTATCCACAAAACAACGCTTCTCAAGATAAAGAGAGGCGCCATTGCGCGGTATCAGCAACACTAAAGATGGAAATTTATAGACACCCTTCACTTGATCACTGCACTTGATCAAATGCATCCAACATTGCGCATTATAAAGCGCCATTATAAAGCGTTCTATTGTTGCGCATTTGCTCTTTGCAACATCTGCATGATCTGCTCTGCTCCGACATTACGCCCCATTTGCGCAGAAACATTTTGCTCTTCTTGAAGAGCATTTTGCGCCTTTATCGCAATTTTATGAATCAGTGAGGCTGGTAAAGGCGAATAGCGTAAGAGATCGAGCATAATCTCTGGTGTTGCAAAATTTTGCATCAAAGGCAGCAATTGCATGATGAGAGCAAAAGTCCGCTCTTTTTCATTAAGACTTGTTGGTGCATCATCCACAACAATATCATATTCCAAACTGGTCACCATTTCGCGTGTTAAGGGAACATATTGAGCATTTTCATCCCCGGCAATACGCACCAACCGCCCATCGGAGAGATAATTTTGAATAAGATAGAGAATAATTTTTCCCTGTCGTTGCCGATATCGACGCAAAGCATCAAAAAAGGAAGCCAAAAGATTAAGGGAGGATTGGCGTCGTTGTTGTTCCAGAATACCAGGCTGATTAACCGCTCTTGTTCCAATAAATTCAGAAGACAAGCCCGTCACCTGTTCGAGAGCGCTCTTTGCTTCATTAAACAATTGGAAAAATCCTTGGGGAAATTGTGCCACCGGTTTAGGCTGGATTCTGCCCCCAGAGACAGCCCCACTTTTCAACCAAGTAATACTATCGGCTCTAGCCCAGCTCTCGAGGGCTTGTCGATCATCATCAAAAGCATCGCGTTCAGCCATAATACCGCCTTTTGATTGGCTATTGAGCAAATGCATCACTTGACTAAAATATTTATTTGCCCATCGTTGCGGATCTTTTGTAGGGCGCACAAGTCCGTAAAAGTGCCGGCTTAATTTATCAAAAGTACCGGTAATACATTCCCATCCCAATTGACCTGCTGGAACCAAAGGCTTATCAGGAGTTTCGAGCAACTTTCTGCCCAAAAATGCCCGTTTGACAATTTTTCTGGTCAACCTTGTTGCTTGAAGATCTGGAAATTCTTTCCTTAAACTTTGAAAATCCTGCTCCAAATAGTCGATAAACTTTCCACTTTGCGGCTCAAGTACTTTATAGACCACCTCGCGTTCAAACCAGCGACATTCAACCAATGTCACCATTTTAGGCTGTTGATAACCGCCAGCCTCTATCCCCTCTTCCAGATAGGCTTCTTCTCCCTGATAGCTTTTCGTTATCCCATTGCTGGTTGAGTGTAAAAACCCCTGATGTTTCACCCAATCGGCATGAAGATCGCTCCAATGCACATGAGGGAACATTTCTTGCGCCACAGCCAAAGGCTTTTCATCAATATACCATAAGCGTTGTGCATCAATAAGATTAGGCTTAACAGCACTAGCATCCCAGACCATTTTCATAGGATCGAGCCGCGAAATGATGGGTTTTCCTTGTGGATCTTCTTCATAATCAAGGCGTGTATCTGTCCACCCCATACCGCAAATGATGGCATCTTGAAAAGCATCGGAATCTTCATATTCCCCATCAGCTTCATCGCGAAACCATTCAGCCGCCCCTGTCAAGATCTGGTTTGCAAAGGCTGCGCCTTCTTGTCGTGGAATAAATTGCACTTGTCGTTTATTATTGCGCTCTGCCCCAATAACAGCATTAATCAGCGGGGCAATACGGTTAAAAGTCATCACCGGTCTATTTTGTTCGTTCAAGACAGCCAAGTCTTGTTCATTCCATTGCCGCCCATTATAAAAATCGTAGTCTTCTTGAGCGTTTTTTCGCCATTTTTCGACATGAGCAATATCATCTTGATACCATCCGACAAGTTTTTTTAAAAGCGCTTGCTGTTCGAGTGTTTCGATTTGATCGAAAGAAGAAAAAGAAGAATCTGTAGACATATTCATTAAAAAGCCATCCATGAAGTTTGAGAATGGAGAGAAGAGTGATAAGTTTTTTTTCGTGGTCTCGCATGGGGCTGTTCATAAGCCACACACATGAGTCCAAAGGCATCAGCCCCATGGCTTGCCCAATCATGTTCAGCGCCAAGACCAATATTGCGTTGTTCATCACGCTTTTCATGATACCAAGCGAGTGCTTTTCTCCCCGTAGCTGTTGTGTCACGATTAAACCATAGAGCAGGAAACAAACGCCTTACGGCTTCGATACGCATTTTCACCGCGCCTATTCCCTGATGAGGAATGATTTTGGTTTGAAAACCAGCTTGTTGGAGAGCGCTTTCAAAACTGACATTATAGACACGATCTTTTGTCGCGCCATCATGAGGCAAGACCATGAGGGACTTTTCATATCCCCTTTGAAAAACCCACCCCACATGCTCTGAGAGTGGTTGACCTTGTGCTTCATAATAATCGAGTACTCTGATTTCGCGTCCTACAAATTGCGCGACCCACAAGGCGGTTGCATCGGCTTTGGCTCCTGTTCCCCCGATATCCCAAAAGATTTTCACCTGCATCAAAGGATCCCGTGGAACGGTGGTAATCCGCCCTTCCATCTCAGCTTCCAAAAGACATCTTTGATAATAAGCCCCTTGCACAGCTTGGAGATATTCGCCTTCCCAAATATGGTTATATTGTTCTGGTCTTTGCTGCAAATCGCTCAATCGATCTCGATTAAGCTTTTCGGGAAATTGCGGATTATCGCGCCAATTAATTTCTGCGCCTTTGATATTGGGATTATTGACATTTCGAAAACGTTTTTCCACGGGAGCATTTTCATGATATGGGTTCCAAGTGACCCATAATTCTGCATTCCAATCGTCTCCCTCTTCACGCAAAGTTGGGATAAGGGTTTGCCAAGCGGTCTCAGTGACCGGCTCCGCCTCATCGACCCAGCAAAGGAACACCCGCCCCATAGACTTAATACTCGCGATATTTCGATCAAGCCCCGCAAACACATAGACGATGCGTCCATCTTTTGATTTAATATATTTATCGCCGATTTCATAATAATCTTGCAGAAAAGGGTAAGCTTCAATTGCGCGTTTAATTTCTTCCAAAGAGCTCTCATTGAGAGAATTTTGAAACTGTCTGGCACAAAGGATAATCCCGCGTTCTCCTGCCATTCCATGGCGATATCCCACCACCGCTGTCATCAGAGCAAAAGAGCGTGTTTTTCCAGAGCCTCGTCCGCCCCAAGCGGCTCGGACATCCGCTTTTCCGGTAAAGACAGGAATAAGCTTTGGAATAAGAGCCACTTGAGCGGTTTTCTGCCCTATTTTTTGAGAAATTTTCTGAACCGTTGTCATGATAAATTTTTATACTTTAGCAACAATTGAGCTCCACATTTTTGATGATTTCAATTTGATGATTCCAAGTTTCATGATTCCAGAACCATTGAAGGAAAAACGCTTATCTCAAAAGCGCTCTGTTCATCCTGATACGCGATACATCACGCTTTTTGGGCATTCCTTTTTGCATGCGCCCCTCTTGGCACCCCAAACGCCCCCTCCCTCGAAGCCGCGAGCCCACCCCTTGAAACACCGCACCCTGTCCCCCACAAAAGCACGGTATTTCCCCCGAATTTCACCGATCCTTACAAAAGCCCCTAAAAGCTCAACACCATGCCACGCCCCATCCCCAAGCCTTAACACGTGATCAATCTCCTTCAAAGATCCTCGACCAAAGCATGACCAGCCGCCCAGCATAAGATCGAACGTGTCACACTCCTTCAACCATCAAAACAGTATTATCTCACATTTCGCCAATCCCCCTGCACCAAAGCCTCTGTGCCCCACGACACCTTTATGGCATCATTCACCAAACCCCCTCCAGCACACACCCTTGACGCCTCACCCCTCTCCACCGAACACCTTCCAGTATCACAAGCGGCCACCAGCTCGATAACCTCTAAACGCCCTTGACCCATCGTCCCTCAAAACAGCGCGCCCTTCCAAGACGACTTATTCCCTCATCCGCCTCATATTTTCCGATATCACACGTTTGAATTTCCTTAAGATCACGCTTCAAGATCACGCTTTTCCGATTGGGTCTCTTTTGACTTCACGGGAACAATCTCAATCCGCGAAATTGTTTTGACATTTCCTTCTCCTGTCACCTGCAGAGGCAAAACTTTTGCTAACAGCGAAAAAAAGCGTACCCTTCCAAGACGACTTATTCTCTCACCCGCCTCATATTTTCCGATATCACACGCTTGAATTTCCTTAAGATCACGCTTCAAGATCACGCTTTTCCGATTGGGTCTCTTTTGACTTCACGGGAACAATCTCAATCCGCGAAATTGTTTTGACATTTCCTTCTCCTGTCACCTGCAGAGGCAAAACTTTTGCCAACAACGAAAAAAAAGGCACAGGATTATTCAGGGCATGATATTGCAGATAAGACACCAGTCCTTCTTCTCCATACTGAGATCCAGCCTGTTCAGCGGCTGTAAGTAAGGCTTCATTAAACCGCTTTGTTATTTTATTCAAAGTCCCTTTTTTGCGTTCTCTTCGACGTAAGGGAAGACAATTTTTCTCAGCCATCATCATGTTCCTTTCAATCAAGAAAAACCCATTCCACGCCATAACAAAAAGCCCAAATAACACATCAATTCTCCGCTTTCTTTTACAGATCCACGTTTTTACGCGTTACCATCTTTACAGAAAAATCCTCCAAACCAACACCCCACACTACTTTAGTCAACACTGGTCTATTAACAATCGGGCTTCTTATGGAGCAAAATATCCCCTACGAACTTCAGATCATCACCCTTCAAACAGATAGTCCTTCATAAAGCACACCTTATCCCGAATATTTCTGCTCTCTTCACCACACCTCAAAACAACACTCTTTTATGAGTGTGCAGCATAGCCAATGTTTTAATTTTTCTTGCCAATCTTTTGAAATTACTTTATTGATAAGCCCGTGTTTTTGATCGTCCACGCAACGGTCAAATAGGGAGTTGGATTCCTTAAAACTTAACACATAAACAATTATGGCTATCCCGGAAATTCCGGGGGCTTTTGTTATGTCCAAGTGCTATAAGCACTAAAAACAAGAGACTGTTTAAGTTCAGTGAATCCAACCTCCCGGAATACCAATGCGAGGGCGCTCGCAACCGGCGGGGGGCTTGAAGTGCAAACCAAAAATTCACATTTTAATGATATTTCTATTGGCAAAAGAATTCGTCACAGAAGAATTTCAATGAGGCTTTCTCAAAAGGAATTAGGAAGCCACTTAGGAGTGAGTTTTCAACAAATCCAAAAATACGAAAAAGGCTTCAATCGTGTAAGCGCAGGGCGGTTACAGGAAATTGCCAACCTACTGGAGGTTCCCATTACCTTTTTTTATGCGGATATTTCAAAAGAAGACATTCCAGAAAATCATTCCCACTACGACCAAGAAACCTATAGCGAAAAGGAACACGCTCTTGTAAAAAATTTTAGAGAGCTCCACCCTAAAAAACAAAAAGCAATTTGGTGGTTAATTTCCGATTAGATAAAAACGCCCACAAAACCTCAATCCTTTGCTTCATTTTTACAGATCCACGTTTTTACGCGTTACCATCTTTACAGAAAAATCCTCCAAACCAACACCCCACACTACTTTAGTCAACACTGGTCTATTAACAACACAGCTTCTGGTTCTAGCAAAATATCCCCTACGAACTTCAGATCATCACCCTTCAAACAGATAGTCCTTCATAAAGCACACCTTATCCCGAATATTTCTGCTCTCTTCACCACACCTCAAAACAACACTCTTTTATGAGTGTGCAGCATAGCCAATGTTTTAATTTTTCTTGCCAATCTTTTGAAATTACTTTATTGATAAGCCCGTGTTTTTGATCGTCCACGCAACGGTCAAATAGGGAGTTGGATTCCTTAAAACTTAACACATAAACAATTATGGCTATCCCGGAAATTCCGGGGGCTTTTGTTATGTCCAAGTGCTATAAGCACTAAAAACAAGAGACTGTTTAAGTTCAGTGAATCCAACCTCCCGGAATACCAATGCGAGGGCGCTCGCAACCGGCGGGGGGCTTGAAGTGCAAACCAAAAATTCACATTTTAATGATATTTCTATTGGCAAAAGAATTCGTCACAGAAGAATTTCAATGAGGCTTTCTCAAAAGGA
Organism: Bartonella sp. B1098; assembly: GCF_944896145.1. Classification (NCBI taxonomy): domain Bacteria; kingdom Pseudomonadati; phylum Pseudomonadota; class Alphaproteobacteria; order Hyphomicrobiales; family Bartonellaceae; genus Bartonella; species Bartonella sp. B1098. Next base: position 633,749 of record NZ_CALYLP010000003.1, read on the forward strand.
ATTAGGAAGCCACTTAGGAGCATAGCCAATGTTTTAATTTTTCTTGCCAATCTTTTGAAATTACTTTATTGATGAGCTCGTGTTTTTGATCGTCTACGCAACGGTCAAATAGGGAGTTGAAAACCCGAACGCTCAGTACATAAATTTGTCCCACTATGTGGGTATCCCGGGATTCCGGGAGTTTTTGCTATGTCCAGGTGCTTACCAGCACTAAAAGCAAAAAGCTGACTGAGCTCAGTATTTTCAACCTCCCGGAATACCAATGCGAGGGCGCTCGCAACCGGCGGGGGGCTTGAAGTGCAAACCAAAAATTCACATTTTAATGATATTTCTATTGGCAAAAGAATTCGTCACAGAAGAATTTCAATGAGGCTTTCTCAAAAGGAATTAGGAAGCCACTTAGGAGTGAGTTTTCAACAAATCCAAAAATACGAAAAAGGCTTCAATCGTGTAAGCGCAGGGCGGTTACAGGAAATTGCCAACCTACTGGAGGTTCCCATTACCTTTTTTTATGCGGATATTTCAAAAGAAGACATTCCAGAAAATCATTCCCACTACGACCAAGAAACCTATAGCGAAAAGGAACACGCTCTTGTAAAAAATTTTAGAGAGCTCCACCCTAAAAAACAAAAAGCAATTTGGTGGTTAATTTCCGATTAGATAAAACGCCCACAAACATTATTCGTCGCTCTCCCCCTGCACCTAAAGCTTTTGATATCGGATATCGCCCGCCTCCAATAATGTACAGCAGCCTCCCAATGGAGAAGGACATCCCTCCACTTCAAACAACACCCCTCTTGCAATACCGCCCCTTGTTCAGCCCCCCTTGACAGCATCGGATTCAACAGCAACAAGCAATAAAGCAACAAAATCTTGGAAAAAGACCTTGAGCATCCACACCCCATTCTCTTCTCACCCATCGTCTTCCCAATAGCTTTTATGGAGGGGCTCTTATCTGCTCTGGTTTAAAGATACAATTCCGATTGTGTCATTATGATACCTTTTTACATTAACCTTGTCAAGTTTTATATTGTTCTTTTAATATTTTGTGTCATTCTTTCTCATAATCATCTCTCATGCAACCAGAATGCCCAAAACATAAAGCACAAAATAAACCATCATGATGTTGCTCATTCACGCGTTTTTGAAAAAATTTGAAAAAACATGCCTTACTGCTTTCGCCATTTCACGACAGTGCACTGCAAAATAACGCTCCATACCTTGTGATCATAAAAACCAACCTTTCCCCCTTCACTCTCTCCTCCCTCTCTTATAGCAACCACGCCCCCTTCATCCCATTCTCTCCCATTTCGACACTCTCTCCTCCCTCTCTCTGCTTCCTCTTCTCTCCCATCAACGCATCCATACGCCCCCCTCTTCATCACAACGTGTTCCTCCATTGACAAACGCTTCCTCTTCGCCTTCCAATCCTCTCCACCCCATAACAAAAGCTTCACCCGCCCCAAAGCACACACAACGCATAAATCCCCCCACGCTCTTGAACGTTCACTTCATTTTCACAGATACACATTTTTACGCTTTTACAGAAATAAGCCAAATGAAACGTCCAAACCAACCACCACACACCACTCTATAAACAATAATGTGAGCGTAAATAATCCAAACGCTTTCCTAGCAGATTTTCACCATTGTCCACTAAAGCAGAGCAGCACACCATAAGCGCCCCTAAAAACAACGGCGCTTTATGGCATAAGAGGATTATTGCCCCTCCTCTTCGCCCTCCAAATCCTCTCTCCCCTCTCCACGCCATGACAAAAGCCCCAATACGCCCCAAAGCACACACAACGCATAAATCCCCCCACGCTCTTGAACGTTCACTTCATTTTCACAGATACACATTTTTACGCTTTTACAGAAATAAGCCAAATGAAACGTCCAAACCAACCACCACACACCACTCTATAAACAATAATGTGAGCGTAAATAATCCAAACGCTTTCCTAGCAGATTTTCACCATTGTCCACTAAAGCAGAGCAGCACACCATAAGCGCCCCTAAAAACAACGGCGCTTTATGGCATAAGAGGATTATTGCCCCTCCTCTTCGCCCTCCAAATCCTCTCTCCCCTCTCCACGCCATGACAAAAGCCCCAATACGCCCCAAAGCACACACAACGCATAAATCCCCCCACGCTCTTGAACGTTCACTTCATTTTCACAGATACACATTTTTACGCTTTTACAGAAATAAGCCAAATGAAACGTCCAAACCAACCACCACACACCACTCTATAAACAATAATGTGAGCGTAAATAATCCAAACGCTTTCCTAGCAGATTTTCACCATTGTCCACTAAAGCAGAGCAGCACACCATAAGCGCCCCTAAAAACAACGGCGCTTTATGGCATAAGAGGATTATTGCCCCCTTCTATCCCATGGAATTTCCCCCCACTTATGCTTCAGGCGAAAAATCCAAGCGATCTCCTTGTTTTGTAACTGTCACCGCCGTCTCATCGTGAATTTCTCCAAACAAGATTTTTTCTGCGAGCGGATCTTGAATTTCCTTTTGGATAATCCGTTTAAGGGGGCGTGCCCCATAAAGGGGGTCATAACCTTTATCGGCAAGGAACTGTCGGACTTCTGGTTTGATATGCAAGGTTATGTTGCGTTCATTGAGCAAATTTTGCAAATGTTGTATCTGAATATCAACAATCGCCTCCATATCTTTGCGTTGCAACCGCTGAAAGAGAATAATCTCATCGATACGGTTTAAAAACTCCGGACGGAAAGCGGCTTTGACAACATTCATCACATCGTCTTTTGCTTGATCAACCGTTTGCCCTTCCGGCAAAGCGGTTAAAAATTCAGCACCAAGATTGGAAGTCATAATCAACAAAGTATTACGAAAATCGACTGTTCTTCCTTGACTATCGGTCAAGCGCCCTTCATCCAACACTTGCAGCAGCAGATTAAAGATATCCGGATGCGCCTTTTCAATTTCATCAAAGAGAATAACTTGATAAGGTCTTCTTCGCACGGACTCCGTCAGTACGCCCCCTTCTTCATATCCGACATATCCGGGCGGCGCCCCAATGAGCCGCGCCCCAGCATGCTTTTCCATATATTCCGACATATCAATACGCAACATAGCATTGGGATCTTGAAAAAGAAACGCCGCCAAAGCTTTGGTGAGTTCTGTTTTTCCCACACCGGTAGGTCCCAAGAACATAAAGGAGCCGAGGGGACGATTAGGATCTTGCAACCCAGCCCGTGCCCTCCGGACAGCTCGCGCCACCGCTTGCACCGCTTCACCCTGTCCCACGACACGGGTAGCAATTTCATCTTCCATGCGCAAGAGCGCTTCGCGTTCTGCTTCCAACATCCGATCAACAGGAATACCGGTCCAGCGAGAAATGATCCGTGCGACATGTTCAGCGGTCACCGTTTCTTCAACGAGATGATTTTGTTGGTCATCATTTTCGGCTAAGGTCAATTGTTTTTCGAGTTCCGGAATAACACTATAAGCCAATTCCCCAGCGCGTTGGAATTGTCCATCCCGCTGTGCAATTGCCAAAGCATTGCGCGCTTCTTCGAGTTGTTTTTTCAAATCAGCCGCATGCCCTAATTTTTGTTTTTCAGCCTGCCAAGCCGTTGTCATCTCGGCGGACTGTTGTTCCAATATTTTGAGTTCTTCCTGCACATTTTTCAAACGTTCTTTTGCTGTAGGTTCAACATCTGTTTTCAAGGCCTCCCGTTCGATTTTCAACTGTAAAATGCGCCGATCGAGAGCATCTAATTCTTCGGGCTTTGAATCAACCTGCATACGCAAGCGTGCAGCGGCTTCATCGATCAGATCAATAGCTTTATCGGGCAAGAAACGATCAGTAATATAACGAGAAGAAAGTCGTGCAGCAGCAATCAAAGCACTATCTGCTAAACGCACTTTGTGGTGCTGTTCATATTTTTCTTTAATCCCACGCAAAATAGAAATCGTATCTTCCAAAGAGGGCTCAGGTACGAAGACCGGTTGAAAGCGGCGGGCAAGAGCTGCATCTTTTTCGACATATTTTCGATATTCATCCAAAGTTGTAGCGCCCACACAATGGAGTTCTCCACGGGCAAGAGCCGGCTTTAACAAGTTGGAAGCATCCATCGGACCATCAGATTTTCCAGCCCCCACAAGGTTATGCAATTCATCAATAAAGAGAATAATTTGCCCATTTTCGGCTTGCACTTCCGCCAGAACGGCTTTAAGGCGTTCTTCAAATTCCCCGCGGTATTTTGCACCGGCAATAAGCGCACCCATATCCAACGCATAGAGTTGTTTATCGCGCAAAGTTTCTGGAACATCGCCATTGATAATGCGCAGCGCCAACCCTTCAACAATAGCGGTTTTTCCGACCCCTGGCTCTCCGATCAGCACAGGATTATTTTTCGTCCGCCGTGAGAGCACCTGAATGGTGCGTCGAATTTCTTCTTCTCGCCCAATGACAGGGTCGAGTTTTCCTTCGCGTGCATCTTTTGTGAGATCACGTGCATATTTTTGCAAGGCATCATATTGACCTTCGGCATGGGGGCTTGTGGCTGTTTTTCCTTTGCGCAGATCATTAATTGCCTGATTAAGCGCCTGCGGGGTCAAGCCCGCCTTTGTGAGAATATCGGCTGTTTTTGCAGATTTTTCCATCAACAGCGCTTGCAACATGCGCTCGACAGTAACAAATTGATCACCGGCTTTTTGTGCGAGCTCCTCTGCGGCTGCGAAGACTTTTGCCACCGGCTGCGAGAGATAGAGTTGTCCATTTCCCCCTTGCACTTTTGGCAAAACTTCGAGTGCTTCTTTAAGTGCCTTTTGAATAAGCTTCAGATCTCCCCCTGCTTTTTGGATCAGCGATGCAGCCAATCCTTGTGGATCATCTAACAACACTTTCAAGAAATGCTCTGGCATAAACTGCTGATGATCAGAAGCCAGCGCGTTATTTTGTGCTGATTGTAAAAAGCCCTGCACGCGTTCGCTATATTTTTCCAAGTGCATTTTTTTCCTTTCTTGAGGCAACTCTTTAGGCATTTTTTTTAGTCATCGCCCCAGCCCTTTTGTTTTCTCAAAACACTAAACCAAAAGCTCTCCCCCGCATGTCATAAAGACCGCCCCACCACACGAACACCAGAAACGTTGAAGCATGAAGAACTGTCGTGTTAAAATGAATATGGGTTATGATCTAAACGAGTGCAAGAGCAAAACATGAAAGAAAAAATAAAGACAAGAAACGCGTGCAAAAAAGCATCATAAAACCAGAAGATAAAAGGTTTTGCAAAACAGCGCCCCCAAAAAAATGACCTCATTCCTTGCGACCAATGACACATCCCCATCCCCTAAAAACATTCAGGAGAGCGCCCTCAAGAAAAACATGAAAGCCCCCCCTAGAAAAATTGACTTTACCCCGCCATGCGCGCGCCTCTTCCTCCAACACACATCCAACATAAATCTTCCTCCCCCCTTCTATCAACGCCCCAACATCCTTAGCGCACCTTTTTCCTCTCAAGCTTATCTCCCTACTGACAGCCTCTCTCCTCCAGTCACGCCCCTTCCATCCCACTCTCTCCTTCCTCTCTCTGTTTCCTCTTCTCTCCGCTCAACGCACCAATACGCGCGTCCCTTCTCCATCTCAACTCACCCTCCATTAATAAAATCTTCAGCTCCAAATCCTCTCTCCCCATTCCACACTATGGCAAAAACCACTCCCCACCCCAAAGCTTGCACAAAGCATAAAACCCTCCACGTCCTTGAACCTCCCCTTTCTTTTTCACAGATCCACATTTTCACGCTTTCCCATTTTCACTCAAAAGCAGCCAAAGAACTTCAAAACCACCCCACTCCCCCTTCAAAAAGCAAATTCCCCTCAAAGGACAAAATGCTCCCCCACTCTATAAACAACAATCCCAATAAACAACAATCCAACCTCTTGCCCCACGCCTCCACAGATCAAACGCCCTTCTCCATCTCAACTTACCCTCCAATTAATAAGATCTTCAGCTCCAAATCCTCTCTCCCCATTCCACACTATGGCAAAAACCACTCCCCACCCCAAAGCTTGCACAAAGCATAAAACCCTCCACGTCCTTGAACCTCCCCTTTCTTTTTCACAGATCCACATTTTCACGCTTTCCCATTTTCACTCAAAAGCAGCCAAAGAACTTCAAAACCACCCCACTCCCCCTTCAAAAAGCAAATTCCCCTCAAAGGACAAAATGCTCCCCCACTCTATAAACAACAATCCCAATAAACAACAATCCAACCTCTTGCCCCACGCCTCCACAGATCAAACGCCCTTCTCCATCTCAACTTACCCTCCAATTAATAAGATCTTCAGCTCCAAATCCTCTCTCCCCATTCCACACTATGGCAAAAACCACTCCCCACCCCAAAGCTTGCACAAAGCATAAAACCCTCCACGTCCTTGAACCTCCCCTTTCTTTTTCACAGATCCACATTTTTACGCTTTCCCATTTTCACTCAAAAGCAGCCAACCAAAGGCTCACACTCCTGCGCTCCTCAGTACACAGCCACTTTGTAAACAACACAACAGTTTAGCAACGCTCCTATCTTGAGATCACCGCCCTTGGGGAGCGGTGCGACAAAAGGCGCGACAAGCAAGCTCCACAATCCACACACACAAAAAAAGCGCCTTAAATGTATAAAGCGATAAAGCTGATATCACCACAATTCAAAGATCAGTGTTTTACGCCATGATAGGATCATGAACGCACTGTCTTTTTTAAAAAAAGAAACGGCATGGAGATCTCAAATCGCTCAATGATCATTCTCGACTGTCATGTGAAGGGGGTATTAACGTTTTACTTTTTTTAATTTTTATAACACCAGTCATTCCAGTGGCAATAATAAAGGCAGACATCGCTAAAAAAGAGCCCATTAATCCGACGAGTGCAAAAAGTCCAGCAATAAGGCCAGACACGGCTTCCGCAGAGTTTGCTAGGGTTGAAAAGGTTCCAAAACTCTTTCCAAAATCTTCACGATGAGAATATAATTGAAGCGCTGAGACTAAACTAATATCCACAAATGCACCCGTAAAGCCTAAAACAAAGGCGAATACGAGAAGGAGTTTTAAAGAAAGGATTGAAATTAAAGGCATAACAAATAAAACGCCCCCATAAAGAAGCCAAAAGATCATAAGCTTTAATGATGTAACATTGACGATCATTTTATGATAGAACAAACTGCCGACAATCGTTCCCACAGCCATGAGAGAAAAAAGTGAACTCACAAAGCTTTCCTCTGCCCCTATAGAGAGAACAAAAGCTGGAATTAAAAATCTTAAAATTGCCCCCGTAAAGAGAATAGCAAACGCCGATCCAATGAGCGTAACCAATAAGTTATTATTTTCAGTAGAAATAGTTTTAAGATAAGAAGCTGTTTCCCGATAAATTTTTATAAAATTGAATGATTGAGTCTCACTTGAATTTAAACTCATGAGATTCAATAACAGGATAATAGAGATAAAGTAGGTAAAAAAATCAAAAATGAGGACGGTGGATTTATTGGCTAAAAACAGCAGGAGGGAACAAACTAAAGGACCAATGACGGCGGCAATTTCATTGATAATTTGTGCAAGACTATTTGCCTTTGTCAGATCCTTGATTGCAAACATTCTAGGAATAGCAGCTTGAAAGCTTGGTTGAAAAATACTTCTTCCGATTGTTGTACCTATTGCTGCCAAAATAAGCACAATAATATGGTCAGTCCCTGTTATAGTGGTTATGAACACGAAGAATGCAGCGAATAATCTCACCACTTCACTGCAGATCATATTTTTCTTCAAAGAAAAATTATCTGCGAACCAACCGCCTATAGGTCCAAAAAAGAGAAAAGGGATAAATCGAAAAAAATATACAAGACCGATCAAAAAGGCATTATCTGTGACTTCTAAGACAAGTAAAACGAAAACGACTTCATAAGCATAATCACCAACTTTAGAAATAAACAGAGAAGAAAAAAGAGCGAAGAGACTCTTTTTTAAAAATAACTTCATATCACCCACCCGATATTCAACTTTTTTACAGTTAAAATTCCCCGCCCTTTCATACAATTGATGATATGAACTTCAAAGGAACGCCCAATTCGTTGTTAAAATATCCCCGCTAAGTATTCCATACCTGATATCGACCTCAAAGAACATTTTTTCACAAAAAAGAGGATAATTCTTGAACTCCAAAAAATATTTTACCTTTTCAATATCTTCATTTTTCTTGCCAATCTTTTGAAATTGCCTTATGAATGAATACTGTAATTTTGGTCGCTTACGCAACGATCAATAGGGATTTGAAAACCCCGAAACTTGACACATAAATTTATCCCGCTTTGCTGGTATTTCCCGGGTTTCCGGGAGCTTTTGCTATGTCCAGGTGCTTACCAGCACTAAAAGCAAAAGGCTGGCTGAGCTCAGTGCTTTCAAACTCCCGGAATACCAATGCGAGGGCGCTCGCACTAGGCGGGGAAACAGAGTGCAAACCAAAAATTCACAGTTTCAAACCAAAAACCCACATTTTATTGATATTTCTAATTAGACAAAAGCACCCTCAAACATTATCCGTTAATCCCCCTAAAATACAAGATTCAGATCACGCCCCCTCAAAGGACGAAGGACCGTATTTCAAAAAGCTTACCAAACAAGCCTTCCCTTAAATATTCAACACGCACAAAAACACCTAAATTGTAAATTCATATACCCAATATCGAATCTTAAAGAGTGTTTTTGACAGCATAAGAGGATAATGAGATAATTCTTGAGCTTCAAAAAATATTTTTACCTTCCCAATATCTTCATTTTTCTTGCCAATCTTTTGAAATTCCTTTATTAGTTAAAAGATATTTTGATCGTCTACGCACCGATCAAGAGGGAAAACAAGCCCTAAATCCGAGCGTACAATTATGCCTACTCTTGTGGGTGTCCCGGGATTCCGGGAGATTTTGCTATGTCCAGGTGCTTATCAGCACTAAAAGCAAAAAGCTGACTCGGATTCAGTACTTGTTACTCCCGGAATACCAATGCGAGGGCGCTCGCAACCGGAGGGGAAACAAAGTGCAGACCAAAAACCCACATTTTATTGATATTTCAATCGGCAAAAGAATTCGTCAAAGACGCATTGCCATGGGGCTTACTCAAAAGGCATTAGGAAGCTTTTTAGGGGTGAGTTTCCAACAAATTCAAAAATATGAAAAAGGTTTAAACCGTGTAAGCGCAAGCTGTTTACTAGAAATCACCAATATACTACAAGTTCCAATAAGCTTTTTTTATGCGGATCTTTTAACAAAGGATATTGTTACAAAAGAAAATCTCTCAAACCCTGATCAATACATCTATAGCGAAAAAGAATTTTCCCTTTTAAAAAACTTTAGAGAGCTTCCCCGCAAAAAACAGCAGGCGATTTGGTGTCTAATCTCTGATTAGACCAAAGCGCACAGCAACATTCTTCGCGCATATCCCTCCCCCCAGCTTAAGATTTCCCCATCCCCCAAAAAGAGCAGTGTTTTAGGGCATGATAGTATAAATTTATCATAGAAGAGAAAAATGCGCTAAGCTTAAAAAGTAAGCCCCATTATTCCTATAACAATGACACCATCACGATCTTAACTGACAAGGTTAAGAAAGGAGTCTTGCTGAGAGCCCATTTTGCGTTAGCAGGTCTATTGCTAATTTATCAAATGAAACAAAGGTTTCACCACCTAGCCAATGTCCCTCATAAGATATAATTCCATCAGCAAAATCTCCACCAGCCTCAAGCATAGCAAGCCCTGCTTCAACAGCTGGTCGATTCATGACGACATTACGCGTTGCAAGAAGATCACGAACCATCAAAGCAATCTCTTCTTTTGATAATTTTGCCCCGCGGCGGAGTATCCAAATCAGTTCGCAAAGACAAGGCAGAGAAATAGCGATGAGAGAAGCTTCTCTTAAGATCTTACTTGCTATTTCACCTTGCTTTTTATCATCTTGTAAAACAGCGCGGGCTAGAACATTTGTATCGACAGAAATCTTCACTTTTTCCCCGCCCAACCAGAGGCAGCAATTTCGTTCATTTCTTCCACAGTCAGTGTTTTTTTAACTTTTCCGGCAAATCGTCCGATAAAGCTATCAATTGTGCTTGTAGGCTGTGCTGCTTTTATACGAAGTTCACCACCTGGTAACTTATCAAAGTTGATGCGCTCCCCTGGTTTAACACCAAGGTGCTGGAGTAAATCCCGCTTCAGCGTCACTTGTCCTTTTGCTGTAACAGTTAGTGAAGGCATAGAAAAATCCCCTTAATATAGATATCGTTATTGAGTATATATAAAAAAATAATGAAAAATTCAATTACTTTTTAAAAATTGCCAAAGCGCTATAGGGCAGATCCTGAACATGAGGAATTGTAAGATATATTCGTTTTCATACCGGCAATACCTGATTATCCCCGAAAAATAGGAGACCTTGAACTCCTCACAGCGTTAAACAACGGTGCTTTATAGCATAGAAGAATGTGTAGAATTGAAGATAATCATGTTTCATCTATCCACTGACACAAATGCGATCAATAGGAAAAGCTTTTAAAGCAGAAAAACACGCACCATTGAAAAAAAAATGATGTGGCCGTAGGTTTTACGCATCCTCCACCTTTTGCTAAAAACAGCAAAGGAACGCCCAATTCGTTGTCAAAATATCTCCGCTAAGTATTCCATACCCTAATATCGACCTCAAAGAACATTTTTTCACAAAAAAGAGGATAATTCTTGAACTCCAAAAAATATTTTACCTTTTCAATATCTTCATTTTTCTTGCCAATCTTTTGAAATTGCCTTATGAATGAATACTGTAATTTTGGTCGCTTACGCAACGATCAATAGGGATTTGAAAACCCCGAAAACTTGACACATAAATTTATCCCGCTTTGCGGGTATCCCGGAATTCCGGGAGTTTTTGCTATGTCCAGGTGCTTACCAGCACTAAAAGCAAAAAAGCTGAGTCAAGTCAGTGTTTTCAGCTCCCGGAATACCAATGCGAGGGCGCTCGCAACTGGAGGGGGGCTTAAAGTGCAGACCAAAAACCCACATTTTATTGATATTTCAATCGGCAAAAGGATTCGTCAAAGACGCATTGCCATGGGGCTTACTCAAAAGGCTTTAGGGAATTCTTTAGGGGTGAGTTTCCAACAAATTCAAAAATATGAAAAAGGTTTAAACCGTGTAAGCACAAGCTGTTTACTGGAAATCGCTACAAAACTGCAAGTTCCAATAAGCTTTTTTTATGCGGATCTTTTAACAAAGGATATTGTTACAAAAGAAAATCCCTCAAACCCTGATCAATACATCTATAGCGAAAAAGAATTTTCCCTTTTGAAAAACTTTAGAGAGCTTCCCCGCAAAAAACAGCAGGCGATTTGGTGTCTAATCTCTGATTAGACCAAAGCGCACAGCAACATTCTTCGCGCATATCCCTCCCCCCAGCTTAAGATTTCCCCATGCTTAATATCACCAAATCCCAAATGATGATATTTTACAACATTGTAGGATATAACCAGACCTCAAACGACGCTGTTTTACGGTCTCATAGAGGAACATCCCTCCTAAGAATAACCAACATCAAAGTCTAGAGAAGACCTTTCACTATTCTCAGCAGAATTTTATCTGATTGGACAGGTCTATAGTTTCACTTCTTAAGGCGATTTTTCTGCCAACATTTCTTTATTATCTCCTTCTTTTAGACAAACCGCCAAAGGGATTTCATCTCTTATAAGTACGGACATAATAACGTGTTACTCCAGCCTCATCATAATAGACAGTAGACAGGATACCTATATTTGTTGGCATTATTTGATAAGTCAAAACGACACCATTTTGCTGTTTATTTGGTTGATCTGTATAGATCACGCGATATCCATTGCGTTGCAACAGATCGATAAATAAAGGTGCAAAATCGTCTTCTCTTTTACTTTTTTTCACAATAAGTGTTGTTTGAGCTGGCAATAAAGATTGTTTAAGATTGTGAACAAAATCATGAGCAATTAATTTTATATCAGAGTTGGTAATATTTCGATCAACATAATTTGCATGATTCATAGATGCGCAACCAGCCACCAACACAAGTGGTAACGGTAATAAATATCTTGACATCTTAACCCCCTCTCAATTGTATTTTCTCTTAAGAAGCTCCTACACCAAAAGTTAAGAGCACCTTTGCTAAAAAGCAATGTTAACAATGTATTGGTTTGTAATCAAGGAATGGTACATCAATTTTTCACGCGTCAAAGAGACGGTGGCTTGATAGCCCTCAAAACTTATCCTTAACCTATAGTGATACTTCAGATACAAAATATATATGTTAAACGTCAACAAAACACATGGAAGGCATAGCGTAAACATATCCTATATGGACACTTACTTTCATGCTATTCTGCATCAATACAGCCTCCACAAAGCATAAAACCCTCCACGTCCTTGAACTTTCCTTCTTTTCTTACGATTTTACGATTTAACGTTTTTACGCTTTACCATCTTTACTAAAAAGCAACCCAATGAAACTTTCCCCTATTCCCCTTCAAAAAGCAAATTCCCCCAAAGAACAAACCCTCCCCCCAAGCTTTGCCCCAATACGCAAAACTCACACAACCTCCACCATAGGAATCCGCCCTTTATTCTTCTTCATCGCTAACCTGTGGAGGTGGAGGAAGGATATAAGCCCCCGAAAGCCAGCGATTGAGATCAATGGCGCGGCATCGGGGTGAACAAAAAGGATACGCAAACTTTTGAGACATTGGACCACAAACGAGAAAATGACCCTATTCCCCTAAGCTTTGCCCCAACACGCAAAACTCACACAACCTCCACCATAGGAATCCGCCCTTTATTCTTCTTCATCGCTAACCTGTGGAGGTGGAGGAAGGATATAAGCCCCCGAAAGCCAGCGATTGAGATCAATGGCGCGGCATCGGGGTGAACAAAAAGGATACGCAAACTTTTGAGACATTGGACCACAAACGAGAAAATGACCCTATTCCCCTAAGCTTTGCCCCAACACGCAAAACTCACACAACCTCCACCATAGGAATCCGCCCTTTATTCTTCTTCATCGCTAACCTGTGGAGGTGGAAGAAGGATATAAGCCCCCGAAAGCCAGCGATTGAGATCAATGGCGCGGCATCGGGGTGAACAAAAAGGATACGCAGACTTTTGAGACATTTGACCACAAATAGGACAAGGATGCGGAGGACGAGTCTCTTTTGGTAAATTGGGCTCTTGTTGCTCAGAGCGTTCTTTTTGGCTATGGAATTTCTTTTGACTTTGAAACGTCTGCGCCTCTTTCATTAAATTTTCTTCTGTTTTTCTTTTTTCATTTTGCCTTGTTTTATTTTTGCTTTGCACTTTTTGCTGCCTTTCACCCTGCATAGCTCTTACCTTCAAATTTTTCTACGGCATCTCTTCAGTCCACTGAGCGTAAAGTGGATAGTGATAAGCAGTCAAGAGATCGGCAGTTTCAGCCAAAGGCAATCCCACGACATTCGAATAAGAGCCTGCGATATAGACCACAAAAGCCCCTGCTTTTCCTTGGATAGCATAGCCACCCGCTTTCCCTTGCCATTCTCCGCAAGCAAGGTAAGCCTTCATCATAAAAGAGGTTAAGCGTCTAAAACGGACACGCGTTTCAACCAATTTTACGGTTATTTTTCCTTGTTCATTCAAGGCACAAATGGCGCCATAAACCTTGTGCGCCCTTCCAGAAAGGAAACGCAAACATTCATAAGCCTCATCCTCCCCTTCTGGTTTGGGAAGAATGGTGCGCCCCACCGCCACCACCGTATCAGCCGCCAAGATAATCGTTTTCTGCCCAGATAATTTTTTTGGAACGTTTTGCAATTTTTCTTGAGGGTTTTGATTTTCTTGGGCAGAGTTTTGATTTTCTTGGGATTTTTGAGCGTACCAGCGCAAGCTCTCTTGCGCTTTGAGTGCTTTTTCTTTTGCCAAACGTTTGGCAAGGCTTGCGGGATGTTCTTTTAATTTTGGTGTTTCATCAATATCGCTTGCATAAACCTGTTGGGGCTCAATGCCCATTTGCGCTAAGAGCATTAAACGCCGTGGCGAAGCGGAGGCAAGCACCAAATGAATTTCTTCTCCCAAATGCATTTTCCCCCCAAGAGTTTGTGCCCAACGTTTTTTCCCCCACTCTTTTATAATTTTCATTTCCACCCCTTTTACAATCGGCTTATTTTTTCCCCCATATTTAAGCGCCATGGGTCTCCTTATTCTTTTTGTGCACTGCCCTTAATTCTTTTTGTATACTTTCCGCACTGATTTTACACTTTTTCAAGGTCATTTTAAACATTGCTCTTTTCTGACGCAGAGAAAGTCCCTTCAAGGACTGTTAAAAATCACAGAAAGAATATTGTGACTTTTACAAAAAAGCGCCCCCCTCCATAAGGCTACTTATAGCGGTATGTAATGCGTCCTTTTGTCAAATCATAAGGGGTCATTTCGACCATGATTTTATCACCGGCTAACACGCGAATACGATTTTTTCGCATTCTTCCAGCGGTATGTGCAATAATTTCATGATCATTTTCGAGTTTTACACGAAACATCGCATTTGGTAAGAGTTCGGTAACGATACCCGAAAATTCTAAAACTTCTTCTTTTGACATAAACAATCATTTCCTTTACAATGCACATATTTTGTTAAGCTGTGCGTTATTTTCCAGCGTTCATATCCTATTTTCTCAAATTTGTGAATAAAAATTCAACAAAAAGGGAAAGGTTTTTCCAGTTTTCTCTTTTCTGTTCTCAAAAAACCTCACCCTCCATTTTGAGCATTCCAATTTCATTCCCTCAAATTTTACCTGCCAATTTTTTTCAATTTTTAGAATGATATTGGTTTCAGCATGACAAGAAATGACATTCAATCCCCCCAATTTTTCTCTCCCTCTCTCTCGTCCTCCCACACACACTTACCTCTCCCTCTCCTTCCCAACTTATCCCCCTTCAATCATACCACTCCTCTCCATCCTAATTTGCTCCTCCACTCACAAGACGCTCTTCCCAGTCACATCTCTCTTTTCACCCCAGCTTGTCCCTCCATTCACAAACTCTTCACCCCCAATTCTCTCCCCCCTCCAATCATGCCACAAGCCCAAACCACACCCCAAAGCTTGCACAATACATCAATCCTCCACGGCTTAAACGACCCTTATCTTTTTGCAGATACACGTTTTTACGCTTTACCATTTTTAAAGAAATCTGTAGACTAAACTGCCGATAACAAGACCGATTGACTTGCCCCCACAAGACAAAACTTCCCTCCCCACACCACTGCGAAAACAAAAGTTTACAAACGACAATCCAACCTCTTGCCCCCGTGCGCTATCCCAAATCACCTCTTTAAAAACATGGAACAGACAGGACCAAACAAGCCTCATTCCCCATGCTGATCACTTCATGTGGTCCAGATCACTCCCTCTCAGCGAGAATACTTCATAAAATACGCCTTGCTCTATCCCGAATGACTCTCTTCACCACTCCGTAAAGAGTGTGTTTTTAGGGCATAAGAGTATAATTCTTGAGCTCCAAAAAATATTTTCACCTTCCCAATATTTTCATTTTTCTTGCCAATTTTTTGAAATTCCTTTATTATTTAAAAGATATTTTGATCGTCTACGCACCGATCAAGAGGGAACTAAAAGCCCTAAACCCTAGCGTATAATTGAACCCACTCTTGTGGGTATCCTGGGATTCCGGGAGATTTTGCACTGTCCAGGTGCTTACCAGCACTAAAAGCAAAAAGTTGATTAAGCTCAGTACTTTTAGACTCCCGGAATACTAACGTGAGGGCGCTCGCACGAGGTGGGGGCTTAACATGCAAACCAAAAACCCACATTTTATTGATATTTCAATCGGCAAAAGAATTCGTCAAAGAAGAATTGCCATAGGGCTTTCTCAAAAGGCATTAGGAAGCCTTTTAGGGGTGAGTTTCCAACAAATTCAAAAATATGAAAAAGGTTTAAACCGTGTAAGCGCCAAATGTTTACTGGAAATCGCTACAAAACTACAAGTTCCAATAAGCTTTTTTTATGCGGATATTGTAACAAAAGATATTATCTCAAAAGATCATCACGCACACGATGATCAATATACCTATAGTGCAAAAGAACACGCTCTTTTAAAAAAATTTCAGAGAGCTGCAACCCAAAAAACAGCAGGCAATTTTTTGGCTCATTTCTGATTAGACAAAAGCGCACAGAAACATTCTTCGCTCATACTATCCTTTTCAGTAAAATTATACCACGCATCAAAGGATGAAATTTCATCAGACTTGACCAAACTATCCCGAATATTCCTGCTCTTTTTCCCTTCTGAAACAACATTGCTTTACAACCATAACAAACAAAAAATGTTTTGATTGTTCTTGCTAATCTTTTGAAATTCCTTTATTGATTAAAGTGTGTTTTTGATCGTCCACGCAACGGTCAAATAGGGAGCTAAAAGCCCGAACGCTCAGTACATAAATTTATCCCGCTTTGCGGGTATCCCGGGATTCCGGGAGATTTTGTTATGTCCAGGTGCTTACCAGCACTAAAAGCAAAAAGCTGACTGAGCTCAGTACTTTTAGCCTCCCGGAATACCAAATGCGAGGGCGCTCGCAACCGGAGGGAAAACAGAGTGCAAACCAAAAATTCACAGTTTCAAACCAAAAACCCACATTTTATTGATATTTCAATCGGCAAAAGAATTCGTCAAAGAAGAATTGCCATAGGGCTTTCTCAAAAGGCATTAGGAAGCCTTTTAGGGGTGAGTTTCCAACAAATTCAAAAATATGAAAAAGGTTTAAACCGTGTAAGCGCCAAATGTTTACTGGAAATCGCTACAAAACTACAAGTTCCAATAAGCTTTTTTTATGCGGATATTGTAACAAAAGATATTATCTCAAAAGATCATCACGCACACGATGATCAATATACCTATAGTGCAAAAGAACACGCTCTTTTAAAAAAATTTCAGAGAGCTGCAACCCAAAAAACAGCAGGCAATTTTTTGGCTCATTTCTGATTAGACAAAAGCACACAGAAACATTCTTCGCTCATACTATCCTTTTCAGTAAAATTTATGCACCTCTCAAAGAGAGTGTTTCATAAAACACGACAGATAATGCCACTCTAAAATATTCTTAATTTCTACGCACTTTCAAAAAAGTTCCCAACCATCATTGCTCCACAAAGCACCAAATAATCCCGCTTCTCCCCCCCCACACACACAAGACAAAACTGCCACCCCGAGCACTTCTGTAAACAAAGATCTGCAAACGACAATTCAGCCTCTTGCCCCGCGCGCTATCCCAAATCGCCCCCTCAAAAACATGGAACAGACAAGACCAAACAATCCCTATCCTCCACGCTTTTTCATGCATCCTTTCGCACCACCGCTTTTTTGTATACAACCATCCTAACTACCCATACGCACTTTCCTCCTCCTCCCTTCCATCCTCTCATCCCCCACACTTACCTCTTCCTCTCCTTCCCAACTTCTCCCCCCTCCAATCATGCTACCCCTCTCCATCCCATCTTGCCCTTCCACTCACAAGACGCTCTTCTCCAGTCACGCCTCCCCTTTTCATCCCAGCTTGTCTCTCCAATCACAAACTCTTCACCCCAATTTTCTCCCTCCTATTTCACACCATGCCACAAGCCCAAACCACGCCCCAAAAGCTTGCACAACACATCAATCCTCTACTCTTTTTTGCACATTTCTGTTTTCACGCTTTTACAGATTTACAGAAATATCTGTACAAAATGATGATACGACCACGTTTTTTTAAATGCCTTTAAAATCTTGTACCTATTTTCACGTCAATCTCCTACTTTAATTTCGATTCCCCTTTAATTTCAATCATAGAGATAAACCGGTTTATTATTTTATTGACCAGCGCAAAATCTTACACACCCATTTGGGTGATCAAAAGGGGTCATAAAAAGCATTTTTACAATTTTTGAGAGAATTCTGCCCCACAAGCGGTGCTTTTTTAGAATGAACAAAAATCCATTGAATGGCTTTACTCTCAGAAAGTTATACATGAGAAAACTTTTTGATTTTCGCCTTCAATATTCACAACGATAAATTGTTTTTCTACGTCAATGTTTTTTTGTAAGGAGCATCATCATCAAAGTGCTCATGCTTTTCTAAAACAAAGACTTCACAGAAAAAACATCGAAAAAGCAGATTAAAAAAAAAGGTTCGTCTCTTATAAACAAACCTCAGAGAAAATTATTGAGATAACTTTCAAAATTTTAAACTACTCCCTCTAAAAGTATCTAAAATACTTTAGAAGCACCAAAATGAATACAAAGAATCATCTAGCACAGAGCGAAAAAAAATCAAGAACAAAAAATTTTTATCGTTAATGCACCCTTAACAAACGTGGGCTTTTTTTATCCCCACCACCGCTCGACAATCCAACGGCTCGCCCCCTCTTCGAGCGAATCCCTCCACAGCGTTTAAAAATAGTGCGGATTTTAAAAAAACTTACAAGACCCAAAAGACAACAAACCAAGTCTTTTTTTAACAGATCAATCACAAATAGGCATAAAAGCCAATTTCTCGATACAAGATCGCTTTGAGGAGATCAAAAATCTTGATGAACATCACCCCAGTACACTTGATGAATTATCCCCCGAGTAAGAAAGAAGCGGATTTTTTTTAACATCTCCGCCTCTTTAACCGTAAAATTATGATGAGGGATAATTAAAAAAATTTAAGACTATGAAGGGAACCAATTTGATAACAATTCATATCTTACAGGGTCATCAGCGCATTGTCCGCCACCACATTCCAATATGGTCGAAATCAAATTTGCCGCGATTAAAAACACAAATAAGAAACTTGCCGTTTTACTTAAGATTGGCAAAGGAGAAAATTCTTTAAACTTGTGTGCCAATTCGCCTAAAATCATGACGAATGCCACAGCAAAGATACAAAGGACAGAAATAATGAAAGCCCAAGTATAAAAATGCAATCCAAAGAACGTTGAACCATATCCCAGATCATCAGGTGTGATATGCAAAAATACCTGCCGAGCAGCAACAGCACTGGTAACCATACAACCGATAATAACCATCCCATAATGGGTATTTTTCACCCTATGGTGAATATTGAGCAAGAACCCACATCCAGCCAGCATCAATCCAACGCGTTGCAGTAGACAAAGGGGACAAGGTAACTCAAATTTCACCAATTGATAATAAAAAGCGACCACCAAGACAATGGACAATCCAATCAGTCCTAGTGTATTCATAAAAATGACGAAATGAGGATTTTTTTGTTCAACATTTTCCATGGCTATTCTCTCAAAAAGATAAATTCAAAGTAGAAGTTGCGTGATGATTAAAAGTTAGAAGAATAACAACGAACAAAATAGCCCACAAAGCATAACTTATATTTTTTTTGCCATACACCGTTGTTATTGCAGTGCCTAAAGCGATTAAAAATGGAAAAAACATAACTTTTAAATCTCCTTTCTTAATATCCGGTGTTTAACTGTTCTTTCTTATTATGAGCGTTCATACATATTAAAAAATTGGGCAAAAAAGAGACCATGGATTTATTATTCACAATTCATCCTTCACTTTGTAGTGCCGTTATCTTTATGGTCTTATCGTTACATTTATATGAAGAAATGATGAAAGAGATAATCGCCTAAAAGCGCCTCTGAACAAAAATTAAAGCGTTGATTATTTGCGTTTTTTGATCTCAACAATGATTGAAAAAGCCTCTCCCCCTATACTTAAACCGCAAAATAAAAAGCCTTTGAAAGACAAGATATTCCTTTGTACTTTTTCTAAAAAAATATCCTTATTTACAACGCAGTTCTGCCATAAAAATCTCTTTTTATCATAAACAGTGTTTCAAATTGCACCATATTGTAAAGTATATGGGAACGGTATTCATTTTAGCAACAAAAAATGAGATATTTTCTAAAACCCCTATAGTTTTCAAAGATTTTTCCAGAATATATTTTCAGCCTGTATTTTTTGCTTTTTGCTTCAAAGTACATTTTCTTTAAAGTACAAAAGCATTCTTAAAGTAAAAGCCGCTCTCGCTGGTTTTAGCTCTCCCCCTCCAACATATTGAACAGCAAAAAGCTCAAAGGACAGTATTTTATGAGCTTGAAGAGGGTATTTTTGAACTTCTGTATTTGCCCTTTAAATTTTAACCTTTCAATCTTATTTTAAAAAAACTGTTTCTCTACCATCAATTGGCTTTGCAAAGAGATTATAAAACTCTTACAAAACGAATGATAAAGAATCGCCTTGAACCTTTGAAAAGGACGAAGAATGATGAAGAAATCATGTGATGTCGGGATTTTAATGGGGAGCCAATCGGATTGGCAAACGATGTGCCATAGTGCCGATATTTTGACGGCTCTTGGCATTTCTCATAGTTCGCATATTGTCTCAGCCCACCGCACTCCTGAACGCCTTTATCAATTTGCCAAAGAAGCAAAATCGGCAGGTTTTAAAATTTTAATTGCTGGTGCTGGGGGGGCAGCCCATCTTCCTGGAATGCTGGCAGCGCTTACGCCGCTTCCTGTTTTTGGCGTTCCAGTGCATTCACAATCTCTCTCTGGTCAAGACTCTTTACTTTCAATCGTGCAAATGCCAGCAGGCATACCGGTTGGCACGTTAGCCATTGGCAAAGCAGGGGCAATTAATGCCGCCCTTTTAGCTGCCGCTGTCATGGCGGTTTATGATCCTGATCTTGCCCAACGCTTAGAAGATTGGCGTCAGCAACAAACCACCAATGTCGCGCTAACGCCTGTAACGGAGGCTTAAAATGGCACTGTCTTCCAGCATGCCCTCCAACGCCATACCCTCCAACACCGCGCCCTCCAACACCGCGCCCTCCAACACCGCGCCCTCCAACACCGCGCCCTCCAACACCGCGCCCTCCAACACCACACCCTCCAACGCCACACCCTCCAACGCCACCCTCCAACACCACACCCTCCAACACCACACCCTCCAACACCACACCCTCCAACACCGCGCCCTCCAACACCGCGCCCTCCAACCCGCGCCCTCCAGCACCGCGCCCTCCAACACCGCGCCCTCCAGCACCGCGCCCTCCAACACCACCTCAACGCCAACCCTCCAACACCACACCCTCCAACGCCACACCTCCACGCCACACCCTCCAACACCACACCCTCCAACACCGCGCCCTCCAACGCCACCCCTCCAACACCGCGCCCTCAACACCTCCTCCCACCCCCTCCAACGCCACACCCTCCAACGCCACCCCCAACACCCCTCCAACGCCACATCCTCTAACGCACCGGCCTCTTCCAACACGCTCTCTCCAGGCAGTGTCATTGGTTTAATCGGCGGCGGACAATTAGCACGCATGCTCGCCATAGCGGCAGCAGAATTAGGATTTCGAACGGTTATTTTTTGCCCTGAATCTGATTGCCCAGCCGCTCAAACAGCCAATAAGCATATTGTTTCCTCCTATGATGATACATCAGCCTTAGATGAATTGATTGCGCAGTGTGATGTTGTCAGTTATGAATTTGAAAATCTTTCGCTTGAAACGGTTCAATATGTAGAGGAAAGCAAGCCTGTTTATCCTTCTTCTAAAGCCTTAGAGATCGCACAAGACCGACTTTTTGAGAAACAATTTTTACGGGATCAAGGGATCAACACCGCCTCATGGCATGCTGTTGACGATTTTTCTTCTCTTATTTCTGCTCTTGATGCCTTAGGTAAACGTGGTCTTTTAAAGACACGTCGTTTTGGTTATGATGGAAAAAATCAGATCAAGCTTGATCATCCCGATGAACAAACCTGTAAAGAAGCCTTAAAAACTTTTCAAGGACAGCCTTGTATTTTGGAAGAGATCGTTCCTTTTTTATCGGAAATTTCGGTTCTCTCGGCGCGGACAAAAGAAGGGACGCATATTTTTTATGATTGTCCTGAAAACCAGCATCAAAACGGCATTCTTCATAAATCCTTTGTTCCCTCTCATATTCCCCTTGAAGTGCAAAAAGCCGCGCAAAACATCGGCCTTACCGTAATGGATGCTCTTAATTATGTAGGTGTTCTTTGCATTGAATTTTTTGTCTTAACGGATGGTCGTCTTTTAGTGAATGAATTAGCCCCGCGTGTACATAATTCTGGTCATTGGACGCAAAAAGCCTGCATCACCTCACAATTTGAGCAGCATATACGTGCGATTTGTGGTCTGCCCTTAGGCAGCTCCTATCGCCATAGTGATTGCCAAATGACCAATCTTCTTGGGAACAATTTGAACACTTTAAAATATTTTCTCACGCAAGAGCGCACTTCGATCCATTTATATGGCAAACGCACTGTCCAACCCTATCGCAAAATGGGCCACGTCATTCAATTAACGGGACCAGCGAGAAAATCTTAACCCCCCTATACAAACTTTTTCCCATTTTTCCGAAGTAAAAAAACAAAAACCTCCGCGCGCACCGCGATCCAACGGCTCAGCAGCAATGCCTCTAACCCTTGTCCCCCTCACGGCTTTCTCTCCTCAAAATTCCCTTCTCCTCCATGCCTCCCTCTAAAAAAAACAAAAAAATGTACCATTCAACAATCCAACAGTCCTTCCCTTTTCAAAAATATCCCTCCACGACTTAAAACCATCCACTACCCCACTCAGTTTTGCCTTTTCTCCACCTTTTCCAACATCATTTTTCCCCCATCCATAGCCTTTTCATTCCAACCTTTAAGGAATAGACTTACCGCTTGCGCCCATAGCAAAAGCACTCTTACAATGCGCTCTTCTTGTCTCACGCCCCCCAGCTTTTTTTAGTATTTTTCCATCTTTTCTTTAAGTTTGTTCAGACAATGAATAATCATGAAATGATAAGACGCCTCAGGAACCGTGAATATCCATTGATTTTATACCCTATTTTATGGCATTTTGTACAAAGCCTCCCCTTATCGTAAGCCTCCTTTGTTTATGCAATAGGCTTGTCACATATAAGAAACTATTTTCTCTCTCTTATCTCAGCAATATCATTCATCAAGCCCTTCAAAACAGCGCTTTACAAAGCAGCAAATTTTTCGCGCTTCAAGCATCTTTCAAGAGCCACGAACAGCGCCGCCACCCTTTAGCTCTCCTGTGTCTTACAAGCTTCATAGCCCTGCTCTTTTAAAAACATCACCACGCCCTTAAAAGCCCCCCACTATGGAACAATCCAATGGCGCAACAACGCGGCCCGAACTCTTCAACGCCCCCCTGACAGAGCTTATTTGTTCAAAGCTGAGAAGTTTTTAGCTTATTTTCACGCCTTATCCGTCTTTTGCTCAAATATTTTGTCCTTCAAAGCAAGCATCAAGCCCCTTTTTGTCGCAGAGAGACCCTTGACAAGAGTAAGTCTTCTTGTTAAATTCTCTATCACTTTTTTTGCAATTTTCACTTATTCATTGTGCTAATGAAGTGTATTGATGCGTGCCTTAAGGGTGCGTTTTTATTTTTATGATCACAGTGAAAAAGTGTAGAGTGTTGTATTATGATGCAATGATACGATCATAAGGCAATATTCATATGCCGTGTATTGTTTTATTGTTGTTATGATATTGTATTATATAAACTGTTTAAACGGTGAATAGGATGAAAATTAAAAATTCGCTTAAAGCACTCAAGGAACGCCATCGGAACAATCGTTTGGTGCGCCGTAAAGGGCGTATTTATATCCTCAATAAAACGAACCCACGTTTTAGAGCGCGTCAGGGCTGATTTTTTCAGAGTAAGTGTTTTTATGCCTACTTTTTGTAGGCATTTAAAATTTTCTCTTGAGATTTTTTAAGGAGTGTAAGTCTGTTGATGACGAGTCCAGTGTTTGAGAATATTTGGTGATTTATCTTTTGAGGGCTTGTTTTTATGGATTTTTCTATTTTAAGAGCTTTTCAATTTTTTCCGCGGTATTTTTTTTATCTTTTTCAGCGCGCTTTTTTTCTTTCTTTGATGGGTATTTTTTGTTTCATTTCTTCTAGCTATGGACAAAATCCCCCTTCACTTCCTGAAGATCGTCCTTCTCCACAGTCGCTTTTACCCTTAGATGATCTGATCCCCAATTCTCCTCCTCCCTCTTCCGCAACGTCCTCTGATTCTGATTCGTCAGTGATGATTCTTGAAGATTTCGACTCAGAGCAGCTTTCCTCTGTTGATAGAGTTAAGCAACGCAAAGAGGCAGAAATTTTACGTTTATTGAAAGAATTAAAATATTGCGCTGATGTTGCAAAAGCAAAAAAGATCAGTCAACAACTTCAACTTTTATGGTCCCAATCGGGGAGTGAGACGATTGATCTTTTAATGTTATGGGCTGAAAATGCGATCAATAATGATGATTATGGGCTTGCGCTTGATTATATTGATAATGCTCTTGCCCTTTTACCTCACCACGCTGAAGCTTGGATAAGACGTGCTTGGATTCACATTCAACTGAGTGATTTCAAACTTGCCATGCTTGATCTCAACCATGCTCTTGAACTTGAGCCGCGTAACTACATTGCCTTTTTTGAACTTGGAGTTACCATGGAAGCGACAGAGCGTCCAAAACTTGCTCTCAAAGCTTATGAAACGGCCTTAAGCATCTATCCACAAATGCAAAGGATTCAAAAGCGCATTGCAACTTTGTTAGACGAACAATCACCGCAAGCTCTTTGAATGGATCATACTTAAAACAAAACCCTTTAAGTCTATTTCAAGTTTGCATAAAACGCGCAGCCCCTTTCAAGCTGAATAAATGAACCCTGCTCCCTGCCACACACAAGCCCTCCACGCCCTCCAGCACCACGCCCTCCAACGCCACGCCCTCCAACGCCACGCCCTCCAGCACCACACCCTCCAGCACCACACCCTCCGGCACCACGCCCTCCAACGCCACGCCATCCAACGCCACGCCATCCAACGCCACGCCCTCCAGCACCACGCCCTCCAACGCCACGCCCTCCAACGCCACGCCCTCCAGCACCACACCCTCCGGCACCACGCCCTCCAGCACCACACCCTCCGGCACCACGCCCTCCAACGCCACGCCCTCCAGCACCACACCCTCCGGCACCACGCCATCCAACGCCACACTCTCCAACGCCACGCCATCCAGCACCACGCCATTCAGCACCGCCCCCTCCAGCACTATGCCATTGGCAATGTTTTTTTTTACAACCTTAGAAAATGATAAAAACGAAAGGCATCCCCTGCGTGCCCTCATAATTGAAAGCAGCCTTAAAATACACTTCATAAGACAAAAAACTTCAAAGGTGCTTCGTTTGAATTCAACAAACATCCTTGAATAAGAAATATTCCCCTTCAAGCTTTGCCGGCAAACATTTCCGTAAAACATCAAAATAAAGCCTTGCCTAGAAAGCGCCAATCAAGCTTTCCCCCGAAAAAGCAAAACGCCCATCAAACATTGCCAATGGAAAAAAGTTGCTTCATTCCCCCTCTTCCATCCAGTGTTTTTTTTGATTTTTATACTTTGAATAAGCCATCCATCCATTCTTCAGTGCTTCCCCGCCATCACCAGCGAGGGTGTAAAAAATCTCTTGTAAAACTTTATAAAAAATAAAACATTTGCGGTTATTTTATCTCTAGCAGAAGCTGTGAAATTGTTTTATATTAAAGAGGGTGTTCTGCGCTTCTCGACAGGAAATAACGTATTCCTGAGACCTTAGTGATCTCCAAGGGAGCTGTCCCTGATGAAGCCCGTGGGCTTTTTCATATGGCGCCCACCTATTTGTATAGGTTCCCGGGATCAACTTTTTCCATCGGCTGTTGTGGATCACCCTTTTTTGCATCATTTTCCCCCCCCTAAAACTTTTTTCCCCTACACTAAAATTGTTCATGTCCTTTTCTATTGAGATTCCCTTTTCTATAAATCAATAGCTTCTTTTTAAGCGATTAAAATGACGATAAGCTTTAACTTCATGAGATTTGCAACAGCTGATAAAAATAATATCCCCTATCAACTTCATCCCTTCGCGCGAAAGCACGCAAGAATGGTTTATCGCGTTGTGATGCTTTTTCACAAGAAGAGCCCGCCTTAATTTTCATAAAGCTTGACTTGTTCCACGCCCATGACTCTTATTCTGAGCAGCGGTTTACAAAATACAAACCATGGCTACAATGGAGACAAGACCAACCGCTAAACAAGTGACGAAACAATGCCCCAAGTTCCTCTCTGTGAAACAGCTTCATCCCTTCGCGCGAAAGCACGCAAGAATGGTTTATCACGTCGTGATGCCCTTTCAAAAGAAGAGCGCACGCTGTTTTCACAGCGTGCTTGTTGCCACTTTCTTGAATATCTTGAAAAAAAAGGGACAGATTTTTCACGCCTCATTTTAGCAGGCTATTTTCCCATTAAATCGGAAATTGACCCGCGCCCTCTCCTTGAGGCGATAGCCTCACGCGGAGGGCGTTTAGCCTTACCCGCCGTGCTTGATTCGACCACCATGATTTTTCGAGCATTTTCGCCACACACGCAGCTTGAGCCTATGCGTTTTGGCACCGTTGGTCCAGGAGCAGACAATGCGACTGTTATCCCCAATAATATTCTTGTTCCACTTTCTGCGTTTGATCATCACTGTCACCGTCTTGGCTATGGAGGCGGCTATTATGACCGCACCGTTGAAGCCCTTGAAAAACAAGGACATCATATGGCATTATGGGGCATAGGCTTTTCGTGTCAGGAGGTTTTCTCTATTCCAGCAGCCGAACATGATTTACAGGTTCAAGGAATTTTTACAGAAAAAGGTTTCTTAAAATGTTAAAATGTGATTAAAGCGCCTATGCGGTTTTTATTTTTGGGTGACATTGTCGGTAACACAGGCTGTGAAGTTGTTTTTAAGCATCTTCCTCAACTGATTGAGAAATGGCAGCTTGATTTTGTTGTGGTCAATGGAGAAAATGCCTCTGATGGTTTTGGTCTCGCCCAAGAGACATATCAAGATCTTTTAATGGCGGGTGTTGATGTTGTGACCACCGGCAACCATGCTTTTTCTAACAAAGAAGCTTTACAGTATGCGCATGAGAGTGATCGTTTTTTACGTCCTGCCAATTTCTCGAAAGAGACTCCAGGAAGAGGTGCTGGTGTTTTTACGGCTAAAAATGGTGCGCGTATTCTTGTCGCCAATCTATTGGGCAGTGTTTTTATGCCCGATAAAGTCACCGATCCCTTTGAGATAGCGGAAAATATTCTGCTTGCCTGTTCGTTAATGGAACAAGCCGATGCGAT
This sequence comes from Bartonella sp. B1098, assembly GCF_944896145.1. Lineage (NCBI taxonomy): Bacteria > Pseudomonadati > Pseudomonadota > Alphaproteobacteria > Hyphomicrobiales > Bartonellaceae > Bartonella > Bartonella sp. B1098. The sequence continues at coordinate 661,001 of NZ_CALYLP010000003.1, forward strand.
TATTTTTGACTTTCACGCAGAGACGACGAGCGAGAAGCAATGTTTTGGTCATTTTCTTGATGGTCGTGTGAGTGTTATTGTTGGCACGCATACGCATATTCCCACCGCTGATGCACAGATTTTAGAAGGCGGCAGTGCGTATTTAACAGATGCGGGCATGTGTGGTGATTACAACTCCTCCCTTGGCATGGATAAAGAAGAACCGTTACACCGTTTTCTTTATAAGACGAAGCAAGATCGTTTTGAACCGGCACGTGGACCTGCCACCCTTTGTGGTTTTGCGGTTGAGATTTCAGACCGCACCGGCTTAGCAGAAAAGGTCTCAGCAGTGCGCATTGGTCCGCATTTAAAGCCGGAAGTTCCAGATTTTTGGTAGGCTTTAAGCGCCCCTTCCTTTAAACCGCGCCCCCTCTTTTAAGCCTCTCCCTCTTTAGCCCCGCCCTTTGATGGATCACGCACCACTCTTCCCTTTTGAAAACTCAGCAAGAGACGATTCTTGCAGCTCCCAATCAATTAAGAAATCTCTCAATCATTTTTACACATTTTTATGAGCGGACATTCATTAACATGAGTGAAGGCATTAACATGAGTGAAGGACGATAACGTATAAAGCGACCTTTTTTCCTGTAGACAACGCTAAAGGATGAAAAAATGTCTCTATACTTATAAGGATAAATTATCTTTTATTAAGTATAGATTATTTTATTGACTTTAAAAGTCTTAAGTTTTGAAAAGTATTTGTTTGTGGATAATAAGCCTTCTTTATTATTTATAATCTCTATTGTATGTTTATCCATCGGTAGTTTAATCTCTACGGATATTTTTTTACCCGCCCTTGGAGATATGCGTCTACCAAGTGAGTGAATCTGAAATTCAAAGTGCGGGCCATTTTTTTACTTGCCTTAGCTGTTGGACAACTGATTTATGGACCGCTTAGTGATAATTTTGGACGCAAAAAGACGCTTTTGTTTGGCTTATTTTTGTGGCTTTTTACCACATTGAGTATAATTTACACCGTTCATATTCAAACTTTTTTTGCACTGCATTTTTTACAAGGTCTTAGGCCGCCTGTTCTGGGATCGTTTTAAGTCGCGCTATTATTAATGATTTGATGGATAAAAAGGCCGCAGGAAGGCTTTATTTGGTTATATTTCCTTTTGTTGGAACATCACCAGCACTTAGCAAAATTAATTGGGGGGGTGTTATTGCAAGTTTTTCATTGGCAAGCCCCTTTTATCTTTTTAAGCCTTTTTATCCTTTCAACCATTTTGCTATGTTATTTTGTCCTAACAGAGACTCTTCTCCCTACCAAACGTCACTCTTTCACGCCTATAGGAGTCCTTAAGGGCAGTTTAGCAGTCCTTAGAAATAAGAAATTTATTTTTTACGCATTAATACCATGTTTTGCTTATGCAACCTATTTTGCTTACATTGTTGAGTCGCCTTTTTTTCTTACAGCTTTGGGCTTACCCAGTAACGATATTGGGTATAGTTACATTGGTGTTTCTTGTATCCTCATGTTTTAGGCAACTTGGTTGCACGAAGATTTCTTAAGCAAGAATCTATGGAACGGACCATTCGACGTGGATATATTATTTTTGTCTTAGGAGGGATATTATTTGCTCTCCAAATCTATGTGAGTCCGTGGCCTCTCGTCACGAGTTTGAGTACCATTTCACTTCTAACTTTTGGCAATGGCTTTTTGTTGCCATGAGGCAACAGCCTTGGCGATTTCCTCGCATCCACGAGCAGCTGGAGCACAGCATCCGGTGTTATGGGCGCTTTACAATTAGGAAGCGCAGCATTAAGCGCTGCAATGATTGGAAAACTATCCGGACATAATCCATGAGGTGTTGCACTTTTATTGGCAATATGTTGTAGCGTGGGTTTTATCATTTATATTCGAAAAGCCAATTATTTTATCACCATAAATCAAGTCAAATAACCAGATTGGGGGGCTATGCTTAAAAATCTTGATGTCACTTTGCGTGATGGAAGAATTTTCTTTTTCACGAGACGAGATCGTTGAACCTCTTAAAAATCTGACAGCGGCTCAAGTTGAATATATTGAAATCAGCTATTTTAAAGGGTCGTTTAAACCCATGGACAATATAGATCAAAAGCATTTATAAATTAAGCGTTGCAAGAGAGTAAAATATCTTTAGAGTCAACTAAAATATTTTTAGCGTTAGAAGAGGGATTTGTCACCCTTTAAACTTTACAATAAAAAGTGCGAGGCATTTAAACGATATGAGCATCGTGTTGTTCTTACACCTAGAAAACCAATGGGAAAGATGGGAAAGTTTTGGCTCTTCTTTTAAAAAGCTCTTTTTTAAAAAAGAGAGAGTTGAAGGAGATGGGCGTTATTATCCGTGAAGTTTGAATGCATATGTGGGAGGTTCATTCTGTTATGACGAATAAAATCATCAACAAATTGAGGGAGGGATGATGAAAAAGAAAGTTCTTGTGCTAGCGGGTGATGATGTGGGACCAGAGCTCTGCGATGCAGCACTGATGGTTTTAGAGCAATTTCAATTACCGATTGAATTCAGTTATGGTGATATTGGTTGGGAATGCTGGAAACAAGACGGAGATCCTATTCCACAAGCGACTTGGCAAAAAATCTCTGAAAGTGACGCTGTTTTACTTGGGATTGTGACAGACAAAGGAAAAGAAGTCGCTTTAAAAGAACTTGCACCGCCTTTAAAAGAGCAAAACCTGAGCGATTTTTCTCCCCTCCTTCAACTTCACCAAAAGTTAAGCTTATTTGCCACGATATGTCCGATAAGATACATCTTTGGTCCGAGAAAGCCTTTTCAGTTTTGTGTGATCAGCGAAAAGAGTGAAGGCCTTTGTGCGGGATTAGATTTTCGAGGGATTACGCCTGAAATGTCCGCTTGGTTAACACATCCCAATTTAGCAAAATATGGTCTTGAAGAAGCAGCGTGGTCCGTTCGTTTGCAAACACGCTTTGGTTTAGAGCGATTATTTGAATACGCTTTTTCTTATGCACGTAACCATGGGTTTGGGCGGGTTACCTTTGCGGATAAACTGAATGTGATGCGAGAAAGTGAACAATTTTCTCAAGAAATTTTTGAAAAAATCGCGCAAAACTATCCAGAAATTGAAGCAGATATTCATGATGTTGATGCAGTGGCGGTACGGATTGCAACAAAGCCAGAACGATTTGGTGTGATTGTTGCTGACAACATGTTTGGCGCCATTCTCTCTGCTCTTGCTGCCGGCGTGATGGGTGGCTTGGGGCTTGCAGCGCATGCCCATGTAGGGGATAAGATGACCTGTTTTCAACCTGCTCATGGAAGCGCACCACACCTTGCTGGACAGAATAAAGCCAATCCTTCTGGGATGTTTTATACTGCGGCTTTACTCTTAGAGCATTTAGGCTTTTACGAGGAAGCACACCAATTATCTCAAAGTGTTGATCACGTTATTCGTACAGGGAAAACGGTCCCCCATGATCTAGGAGGGAGCGCCTCACCCCGTCAAATGGTACAAGCTGTTAGCAATTTTCTTGCAAATCCTGTTTCTTCATATCGTGCTGCGATTATCACGGTTGGTGATGAACTTCTTTCAGGACAATATTTGAATACGAATTTACAAGATTTAAGCCAAAGCTTGGAAAAAAGAAACATTCAAGTCATGCGTCATTTTGTTTGTGCGGATCAATTACAGCCAATCAGTGAGACGATTATTTCTTGTCTTGGACAAGAAGATTTGATTATCATCAGTGGGGGCTTGGGACCGACCTCTGATGATAAGACACGCGATAGCGTTGCTCAAGCTGTAAGACAACCTTTGGTGCATCATGAAGATGTTTGGCACACAGTAAAAGGTCAATTGGAGCGGTTAAAGATTGCGCCAGATAAGAATAATGCGCGTCAAGCCTTATTTCCGGAAACGGCAACAGTGCTTGACAATCCTACGGGCACCGCGCCAGGATTTTATCTTTCTTGTGATGGTAGCGCGCTTGTTGTTTTGCCTGGTCCCCCCTCCCAAGCTCTTGCCCTTTTAGAAGATTATTTACAGCAAAATGAGAAGAAATATTCTTCACTATCGCGTGCAGCGTATGCTTGGACTTTGATTGGAATTGATGAAAGTACCCTTGCGCATTGGGTTGATTGTCATTTTGCACATGCGCCCTTTGAACGCCATTTTTTATGGAAAAGCCCCTATGTTTTGGTGCAATTGGTTGGTCAATCATCCACTCCCTTGGCACAATCTTTAATCGAAGAATTTGAACATCATTTTCGCTCCCATTTGGTTGGCAGAGAAGTAACCACGGCGTGTCAACAACTCGCAAAATATGCACAGGTACATTGGTTGATCGATGATCCACATCTTTTAAAATATTTTCAGACGCCAGAAAAAAGCACCCAAAATATTCTGCAGATTGAAGTTGCAGTGCGCCTCTCTCCTTCCATTGAGGTGTTAGAAAAGCAGCCAGAGAGCCTTGGCCATGCGACCATAACGGTGCAAATGAAAGGATATGATGATGATCATCTGACGTTCCCCTATACACGACCGCTTTTAGGTGTTGTTTTACAAGAATATGCTGCGTGGTTGGTTTTAAAAAGAGTTTTGCGAAGGGAAAACAGCCAATGAGCCGCTCACACTGTTGAAACATTGAAAAGACGCTTGGAGAGAGCGCTCCTTCGAATACAGAAACCACGACGAGAGCGCCCTTTGTTTGATGGAATGCGTTTTCCTCTCACCCAAAGCGTTTTATCTCAAGCCGCCTTTAAGAATAAAGGATAAGAACTTTATGATTTTTTAAATGAAGAGGAAGAGATTTTCTTGGGATATTTCTGCGAGGAAAAGGTCAACACCCGCCGCCACAGCACCCGCCACCACAGCACCTGCCACCACAGCACCCGCCGCCACAGCACCCGCCGCCACAGCACCTGCCACCACAGCACCTGCCACCACAGCACCTGCCACCACAGCACCTGCCACCACAGCACCTGCCACCACAGCACCCGCCACCACAGCACCCGCCACCACAGAACTCTCTTCCTTTAGAAAAAAACTATCGAATAATTTATTATGGAGAAAAAAGACTCTTTAAATTTTTTTACACTCACGAGAAATCAACCAGAAGGCTGTTTTCTAGCGTTCACGGGTCACACCCCCTGACCCATTGCAAGCGGCTTTTTATGTGTATTCCGGGAGTCAAAAACACTGAACCCTAGTCAGCTTTTTTGCTTTTAGTATGTGAACACACCTGGACATGGCAAAAACTCCCAGAATCTCATGTTCCTTATAGACTAACAGATCACTCCCCTTGACCCATTTCAAGTGGCTCTTCATGCGTATTCCGGGAGTCTGAAAGAGCTGAAACTTAACTCAGCCTTTTGCTTTTAGTGCGCGGGGACACACCTGGACAGTGCAAAAGCTCCCGGAATCTCGTGCTCCTTATAAAGGAGGCTCATATCTCTGTTTGGATTTTCAGGCTTTGGATTCCCCCTTAAAACTGCATTGTACAACGAGAGCCCGTGTATACTTATTAGATGTACTTATTCATAAAATCATTTCAAAAGAGCAGTAATAAAATTTAAAGGAGTGTTTTTTATCGCTTAAGAAATCAAACTCAAAATTGCCTTCTGTTGCTTAGGTTTAAGTTCTCTGAAGCTTTTTAACAGGGTATGCTCTTCTTTATTAGCAATTTCATCATAGGATGTATTTTTTTCTTTCGTTGAAATACCGACATAAAAAAAGAAAATAGAAATATCCAAGATATCAGCAATTTCTTGTAAGCGCCCTGCACCAACGCGATTGATAGCTTTTTCATATTTTTGGATTTGTTGGAAGGTGACCCCTAAACGATGCCCTCATTCTTTTTGAGAAATTTTCAACATTTCTCGTCTCAAACGAATTCTTTTGCCTATCAAAATATCGTTAGAATGTGGATTTTTCGCTTTCACTTCAGGTTCCCCCTGACCCATTGCGAGCGCCCTCGCATAAGTATTCCGGGAGTCTGAAAGTACTGAGTTCGAATCAGCTTTTTTTGCTTTTAGTGTGCAAACACACCTGGACATAGCAAAAACTCCCGGAATCCCGGGATTCCCACAAGAGTGGGTTAATTTTATGTATCGAACTTTAGGGCTTTCAGACCCTCTTGGTCGCTGCGTATACGACCAAAGTTACCTTTTAAGCTATAAAGGAATTTCGGAAAATTTACAATAAAATTTAAAGGAGTGTTTTTTATCGCTTAAGGAATCAAACTCAAAATTGCCTTCTGTTGCTTAGGCTTGAGTTCTCTAAAGCTTTTCAACAGGGTATGCTCTTCTTTATTAGCAATTTCATCATAGGATGTATTTTTTTCTTTCGTTGAAATACCGACATAAAAAAAGAAAATAGAAATATCCAAGATATCAGCAATTTCTTGTAAGCGCCCTGCACCAACGCGATTGATAGCTTTTTCATATTTTTGGATTTGTTGGAAGGTGACCCCTAAACGATGCCCTCATTCTTTTTGAGAAATTTTCAACATTTCTCGTCTCAAACGAATTCTTTTGCCTATCAAAATATCGTTAGAATGTGGATTTTTCGCTTTCACTTCAGGTTCCCCCTGACCCATTGCGAGCGCCCTCGCATAAGTATTCCGGGAGTCTGAAAGTACTGAGTTCGAATCAGCTTTTTTTGCTTTTAGTGTGCAAACACACCTGGACATAGCAAAAACTCCCGGAATCCCGGGATTCCCACAAGAGTGGGTTAATTTTATGTATCGAACTTTAGGGCTTTCAGACCCTCTTGGTCGCTGCGTATACGACCAAAGTTACCTTTTAAGCTATAAAGGAATTTCGGAAAATTTACAATAAAATTTAAAGGAGTGTTTTTTATCGCTTAAGGAATCAAACTCAAAATTGCCTTCTGTTGCTTAGGCTTGAGTTCTCTAAAGCTTTTCAACAGGGTATGCTCTTCTTTATTAGCAATTTCATCATAGGATGTATTTTTTTCTTTCGTTGAAATACCGACATAAAAAAAGAAAATAGAAATATCCAAGATATCAGCAATTTCTTGTAAGCGCCCTGCACCAACGCGATTGATAGCTTTTTCATATTTTTGGATTTGTTGGAAGGTGACCCCTAAACGATGCCCTAATTCTTTTTGAGAAATTTTCAACATTTCTCGTCTCAAACGAATTCTTTTGCCTATCAAAATATCGTTAAAATGTGGATTTTTCGCTTTCACTTCAGGTTCCCCTCCGGTTGCGAGCGCCCTCGCATAAGTATTCCGGGAGTCTGAAAGTACTGACCTCGAATCAGCTTTTTTGCTTTTAGTGCGCGGACACACCTGGACATAGCAAAAACTCCCGGAATCCCGGGAATCCCACAAGAGTGGGTTAATTTTATGTATCGAGGTTTCGGGCTTTCAGTTCCCTATTGGTCGTCGCGTATACAACCAAACTCACAAGGTCTATTGATAAAGGAATTTCGGAAAATTTACAATAAAATTTAAAGGTGTGATTTTTACCTTTCAGAAATCAAACTCAAAATTGCCTTCTGTTGCTTAGGTTTAAGTTCTCTAAAGCTTTTCAACAGGGTATGCTCTTCTTTATTAGCAATTTCATCATAGGATGTATTTTTTTCTTTCGTTGAAATACCGACATAAAAAAAGAAAATAGAAATATCCAAGATATCAGCAATTTCTTGTAAGCGCCCTGCACCAACGCGATTGATAGCTTTTTCATATTTTTGGATTTGTTGGAAGGTGACCCCTAAACGATGCCCTCATTCTTTTTGAGAAATTTTCAACATTTCTCGTCTCAAACGAATTCTTTTGCCTATCAAAATATCGTTAGAATGTGGATTTTTCGCTTTCACTTCAGGTTCCCCCTGACCCATTGCGAGCGCCCTCGCATAAGTATTCCGGGAGTCTGAAAGTACTGAGTTCGAATCAGCTTTTTTTGCTTTTAGTGTGCAAACACACCTGGACATAGCAAAAACTCCCGGAATCCCGGGATTCCCACAAGAGTGGGTTAATTTTATGTATCGAACTTTAGGGCTTTCAGACCCTCTTGGTCGCTGCGTATACGACCAAAGTTACCTTTTAAGCTATAAAGGAATTTCGGAAAATTTACAATAAAATTTAAAGGAGTGTTTTTTATCGCTTAAGGAATCAAACTCAAAATTGCCTTCTGTTGCTTAGGCTTGAGTTCTCTAAAGCTTTTCAACAGGGTATGCTCTTCTTTATTAGCAATTTCATCATAGGATGTATTTTTTTCTTTCGTTGAAATACCGACATAAAAAAAGAAAATAGAAATATCCAAGATATCAGCAATTTCTTGTAAGCGCCCTGCACCAACGCGATTGATAGCTTTTTCATATTTTTGGATTTGTTGGAAGGTGACCCCTAAACGATGCCCTAATTCTTTTTGAGAAATTTTCAACATTTCTCGTCTCAAACGAATTCTTTTGCCTATCAAAATATCGTTAAAATGTGGATTTTTCGCTTTCACTTCAGGTTCCCCTCCGGTTGCGAGCGCCCTCGCATAAGTATTCCGGGAGTCTGAAAGTACTGACCTCGAATCAGCTTTTTTGCTTTTAGTGCGCGGACACACCTGGACATAGCAAAAACTCCCGGAATCCCGGGAATCCCACAAGAGTGGGTTAATTTTATGTATCGAGGTTTCGGGCTTTCAGTTCCCTATTGGTCGTCGCGTATACAACCAAACTCACAAGGTCTATTGATAAAGGAATTTCGGAAAATTTACAATAAAATTTAAAGGTGTGATTTTTACCTTTCAGAAATCAAACTCAAAATTGCCTTCTGTTGCTTAGGTTTAAGTTCTCTAAAGCTTTTCAACAGGGTATGCTCTTCTTTATTAGCAATTTCATCATAGGATGTATTTTTTTCTTTCGTTGAAATACCGACATAAAAAAAGAAAATAGAAATATCCAAGATATCAGCAATTTCTTGTAAGCGCCCTGCACCAACGCGATTGATAGCTTTTTCATATTTTTGGATTTGTTGGAAGGTGACCCCTAAACGATGCCCTAATTCTTTTTGAGAAATTTTCAACATTTCTCGTCTCAAACGAATTCTTTTGCCTATCAAAATATCGTTAAAATGTGGATTTTTCGCTTTCACTTCAGGTTCCCCTCCGGTTGCGAGCGCCCTCGCATAAGTATTCCGGGAGTCAAAAACACTGAATCCGAGTCAGCTTTTTTGCTTTTAGTGTGTGGACACACCTGGACATAGCAAAATCTCCCGGAATTCCGGGACACCCACAAGAGTAGGTTCATTTTTACGCTCGGATTTTAGGGGTTTTTGAATCCCTCTTGGTCGTTGCGTCTACGACCAAAGTTACCTTTTAAGCTATAAAGGAATTTCGGAAAATTTACAATAAAATTTAAAGGAGTGTTTTTTATCGCTTAAGAAATCAAACTCAAAATTGCCTTCTGTTTTTTTAGGAGAGATCTGTCACACGCTTATGCGCACTCTCCCAAACCATAAGGGAAAACCAGCAATTGATTGAGAAAACGAATAATCCTTGAGATCAAGCCTCCTAAAAATACACCTAAAAACATGCCTGAACGCATGTCCCCAAACAACCCCCGTACGAGATTTTCCATGCTCTTGGGATAAGATCACGCCGTTATCCGTTGAGTTTTGGCACCACATCGGATTTTCTTTTAATCTCTAAAAATCCACAATAAAAAACGTCACCTCTCTCTAAGAACACGCATCCTCTCACTTTTGAATAAAATGGACTTGAAGGCTTCTTTAAAAAGTCATCAGCTACCCCAAATTTCACATACAAAAGAAAGTAAACAAAAACAACGTCTTCGTCCTAACACCATCCCCCTCCAAAGCATCTCCTAAAAATACACCTAAAAACATGCCTTAACACATGCTCCCTCAAACAACAGCTTACAGCATTCATCAGAGAAACAAAAAGCGCACAAATCAAGAACCATCACCCCCCCTACACTGCTCCATGAGAGACATCGCTTATCTACTACTCATAGTGCTTTATCTGCATCCCCATGCACAATACCACTCTTTCTCAGCTTTTAAAGAATGAAGCTACTTTGTTGGTATGACCATCTTTTATCGGTTTTCCTATAGGCTTTTCATGTTCATTTTTTCATCTGTTAAAGAGATTACTCCGCCATTTTCATCAATCCCAATGTCCAAGATTTATGGTAGAATGACGTGGATTGCGAGGTTCTGAAGGATTACAATCCGGATGCTTGTCATTGACAATACACCATTCTATATATGCAGGGTCGTTCTGCAAATCTTCTTCGACAACTTTATTCCCCGCATCTGCTCTCGTTTGAGAAAGTTCATTTTGATAATACCCCATCATAGTCAATAGCAAGCTTAATAATTTCAAAGTCATTTTAATTTCCTAATACTTATTAAGTTCATAAAAATAAGTTATATTAATACTATATTTTAAATTAAAGTAAACAATAAATATTAAGAAAAATTACTATCATTTTGATATATACTTTTAAATACTTTTCTAATGAATGATAATATAAAGAACACAAATAAGAAGCAATTCAGTCTTATAATTCTGATCGCAAATCCGCTCTGCTATCTTCTCATTTTATTATAATATCCTGGTTGTATGAGATATTTTTCAATCGGGGCATTCGCATTCATACTGAAAACCTTTATGACTCAAATCCATATCATAAAAGCTTGTCATACGACATTCTAACAGTACTTTTCTGACCTCAAGTTTATCTGCTTGTGGTTTTTTCACATATTCCTTTTTTCACACATTCAAAGTCAAGAATAAATCAGAAAATATCCAGCAATACTTGATCAAACTATGAAATTCAATAATTTCAAACTTTTTTTTCATTTTTCTCTCTTTCAATGGATTTATTTACGATAAAACAACGCGGAAGTTTATTTTTATCCCTTTTTTTAAGATAGTTTAAAACTGAAATGTCAGATGAAAGAGATTATTTCTCCCAGATAAACAAAAACAAGCATGTGTAGATTAAAAATGGTATCGAATTGTACATAAAAAAAATCAACAAGCCCTGTTTTTTGCAGAACCTTCAGCACTGTTGTCAGATGATAAGGATTGGCATTTTTCAAAAAAGACATCTCCTCCCGCCATCACCACCTCATCTGTTCTACGGGGGCCGCCATCACCACCTCTAACAATACACCCCAAAACATGCCTGAACGATGCCTGAACGCATGCCCTCCCCCAAAACAGTCTTCAGAGTATATCTTGGACAGATTCACGCCGTTATTCGTTGAATTTTAGCACCACATCGGGCTAATTTTTCTTCCAACCTCTCAAAGCCACGATCAAGATGGTAAACACGATTAACGATTGTTTCGCCCTTTGCAGCCAATGCTGCAATCACCAGAGAGACAGAAGCCCGCAAATCGGTTGCCATCACGGGGGCGCCTTGCAACTTCTCCTTTCCATAGACCGTTGCCGTCTCACCATCGAGTTTTATCTCTGCCCCTAACCGGTTGAGTTCTTGAACATGCATAAAACGATTTTCAAAAATCGTCTCCGTAATATGGGAGATTCCTTCAGCCCGTGTCATCAACGCCATAAACTGCGCTTGAAGATCGGTTGGGAAAGCAGGATATGGTCCTGTTTTAATATCAACGGGCATAATTTTTGTGTTTTTTGGATTTCGCTTCACGTGAATTCCTTGAGGTTCTATTTGAATCTCAAGCCCTGTTTTTTGCAAAACCTTCAGCACTGTTGTCAGATGATTAGGGTTGGCATTTTTCAGAAAGACATCTCCGCCCACTATTGCCACAGCCATTGCATATGTTCCCGCTTCAATTCGATCTGCAATAACGCGTATTCTTGTTCCTTTGAGTTTTTTCACCCCTTCAACGGTAAGCGTCGTTGTACCTTCACCCGTTATTTGAGCGCCCATGGCATTCAAGGTTCGAATAAGATTTGTGACTTCTGGTTCACACGCCGCATTCTTAAGAGTGGTTGTTCCCTTTGCCATTGTCGCCGCCATCAGCAACACATGGGTTCCCCCAACCGTGACTTTAGGAAAACGGTAATGCGCCCCTTTTAATCCCTTTGGTGCTTTTGCATGAACATATCCATTTTCGATAGCAATATGAGCACCTAAACTTTTTAGTCCTTCGAGGATAAAATCCACGGGTCTTGTTCCAATAGCACACCCCCCAGGCAGCGAAACATAAGCCTCCAAGCATCGAGCAAGCAGTGGTCCAATCACCCAAAAGCTTGCGCGCATTTTTCTCACCAATTCGTAAGACGCCCGTGTTGTGGCTATTTTTTGCGCGGTAAAGTGAATGGTTCTTGAATTGGTCCCATCATCATGAAACTCTTGTCCATCAACGGCATATCCCACCCCATGATTATTAAGAATACGAATAAGCAATTCAACATCAGCAAGATGCGGAATATTTTCTAGCGTGAGCGTTTCTTCTGTCAACAATGACGCAATCATAAGAGGCAATGCAGCATTTTTTGCCCCTGAAATCGGAATTGTCCCTTTAAGTTTTTCCCCACCAACAATTTGAATAGCATCCATCGTGTTTTCCCTCTTTTCCTTTGCGCCACCTCTTCCAAAGGTTTTTCTCCTTTTGAAAAGTTATGCTTTATTGATCGTTTTTTTAAAACGCCTTCTAACGATGAGAACAAATAATTGAGACGTTTGGTTGCAAAGATGCCTTAAAAAAAACATTTTTTTTGCATTTTAGAGCTCTTCTTGGGCTCTTTTTCGACTTTGCTCTTTTCGACGTTTTAAGTTTTGTCGCAATTGCTGCGCCAATCTTTCTTGACGTCGTTTTGCTTTTTCCTCTTGATGATTTATTTCATTGTGCTTTTGTTTTTGATGCATCTGTGTCATTGCGCAACCTTTTAAACAGTGTTGAGCTTCTATCCAATCAACTCACGGCTTTTTAAAAAATGTTTAAGAGTATAAGAACACACTTGTCATGACATAAGATACGTTTTCTTGCAAGAATATACAAATGTTCTCTTGCCTATTTTCTGACAATATGGCACAAGACAGCGCAACGATTGAAAACGGCTGCGGTAGCTCAGTGGTAGAGCACTCCCTTGGTAAGGGAGAGGTCGAGAGTTCAATCCTCTCTCGCAGCACCATTTTATTCTTCTTTTTCCTCTCTCTTTCTTGTCTCTATAAACCTTCCCTTATCGGCTCAACAATCCCCCCCAACACAGCTCTCCACAATAAACGAAACGAAAACACAACACCCTCCCTTCTCTCCCCCGTGAAAAAACACGTGAACCTTCAACTTGAATCTTCACGGGGAAACTTCCCATGCCCCTCAAACCCGCAACACAAAAGCGGACAAAACCGCCCCCCATCTCCTCTTTCACTGTCCCAACATCTCACCTCCAAAGTACGTCCTCCACTTGACATCCTCCCTCAAACATCGCTCCCACTTCCCCAAGCAATACTTTTCACGCTAAATCTCTGATGCCCCCTTTTCCCTTAAAACTTACCTTTTTACAGAATTTTCTCCCCAATCAACGCTGTACAAGATCCCTTTCTTTCCCGTTTTACTCTTGTTTTTCCTCTCAACAGACGCTTTGTCTTCAACTTTTTTCCTTCCCCCTCTTTCAAAGCACTGTCTGTTCTTATGCTAAAGCCTGTCTCGAAACATTTAATATGCTGGACCATCTTCTCCAAAGCCTCATTAAAACGATAAATTTCAATTTCAAGCTTGCTGATATAGGCTTCATCACGATAAGCGCGTTTAATCAAAGGAGGCATATCTGGCCAATAGAGCATCAAATCCACCCATTCGCGTTGCGAAATCCATAAGCCTCCCTGACATTGTGCTTTATGTTCTGCTGGAAATTTTTTTTGCGCAAAATGAGGAATTAAAATTTCAGGTTTTTTTGTTTTAATTTCCAATAATCCATTTTTTCCCACAAAAGCATCAGGAGAAAATCCTTTTCTGCGATCATCGGCTAAAACAAAGCCAATACATTCCGGTTCTGTCTGTGTCAGTTTTCCATAAAGCTGTCGTGCGCTTGGTTCTAATTCTGTCCCACGTCGCTGAGAAAGTGTTATCCCTTCCTCAACGGTTTTTCCGGTCATTCTTTCTCCTGCCAATTTCATCATGACACTATAATAGCGTGATGTTTTTTGTCCCTGTTTTTTTTCTGCCATAACCATCTCAAACAGAGAAGCTGTAATCAAACCATTGCGCACTTTTTGCCATTCCTCTGTTCCCTGAATACAATCGATAATAATTGGCATGTTTTCCCCCCTTTATCTGGCTCTTTTTTTGACACTATATCCTCTTTGCAAGATGCTCTTTGAAACATCACATTTTATGATCCCCCACGCACAACAGACGCCTCCTCCTTCCCTCCAACTGCACAAACGCTTCACACACCCTCTTGTCTCTCTCTCCATACTAGCGCCCCCTATCGGCTCCCTCTCTCCCAAACAGCCCTCCCCCAAACAGCCCCTAAAAATGAATGAAAGGAAAGCACCCCCTTTTCCCCCGTGAAAAAACACCTATCCCGTCAATTATCCGTCAACTGACCTACCAGGGGGGAATCTCTCACTGTACCCCTCACACACACGATACAAAAGCGGACAAAACCGCCCCCATCTCCTCTCTCACATCCCTAACATCTTCCCCCAACTGCACAAACGCTTCACACACCCTCTTGTCTCTCTCTCCATACTAGCGCCCCCTATCGGCTCTCTCTCCCAAACAGCCCTCCCCCAAACAGCGCCTAGAAATGAATGAAAGGAAAGCCCCCCTTTCCCCCGTGAAAAAACACCTATCCCGTCAATTATCCGTCAACTGACCTACCATGGGGGAATCTCTCACTGTACCCCTCACACACACGATACAAAAGCAGACAAAACCGCCCCCCATCTCCTCTCTCACATCCCTAACATCTTCCCCCAACTGCACAAACGCTTCCACACCCTCTTGTCTCTCTCTCCATACTAGCGCCCCCTATCGGCTCTCTCTCCCAAACAGCCCTCCCCCAAACAGCCCCTAAAAATGAATGAAAGGAAAGCCCCCCTTTCCCCCGTGAAAAAACACCTATCCCGTCAATTATCCGTCAACTGACCTACCATGGGGGGGAATCTCTCACTGTACCCCTCACACACACGATACAAAAGCGGACAAAACCGCCCCCGGTCTCCTCTCTCACATCCCTAACATCTTCCCCCAATTGACTTTCTTATCTCTTGCTTGTGAAAAATCTTCCGCCATCTCCCTCAAGCAATATTTGCGACGGCTCAGCCTCTGATGCTCCTTTCAACACCCACGCCCCCTTAAAACTGCCTTTTTATGAAATTTCCCTCCCTTATCAACACTGTACAAAACTCCCTTCTTCCCCCCGCGCCTACGTCCTTAGATTCCCCCCAACACCGTCCACCATCTTCCCCACGCAACACTTCTCACGCTAAGCCTCTGATGCTCCTTTCAACATCCACGCCCCCTTAAAACTGCCTTTTTATGAAATTTCCCTCCCTTATCAACACTGTACAAAACTCTCTTCTTCCCCCGCGCCTACGTCCTTAGATTCCCCCCCAACACCGTCCACCATCTTCCCCACGCAACACTTCTCACGCTAAGCCTCTGATGCTCCTTTCAACATCCACATTCCGCCTTGAACTTACCTTTTATAGAATTTTTGCCCTCATCAACTCTGTACGGCCTCCTCTTCTGCCTCTCTCACACTTCATTGTCCAGAAGACGCTTTGCATATCCCACTAAGCTTTCTGCCTTTTGCGACATCTTTTTCATTTTCTTACTCTCCCAAAATCAAGCAACTGTGCGCCAACCTTTCCCCCTCACGCGCCGCCCACCCCTTTCCCCTTTTCTCCATACAGGCGCCCCCTATCGGCTCCCTCTCTCCCAAACAGCGCCTCCCCCCAAACAGCCCCTAGAAATGAATGAAAGGAAAGCCCTCCCTTTCCCCCCGTGAAAAAACACTGGAGGCCTTTACCTTGCCCATCAATGATCTATCTCATGGGAGGAAAGAGTTTTTTTCCATGCTGCTATTGCACAACAGAAAAATCATGGTAGCAATATTCTTCCTCCAAGTTTTTTGCCATCGACAGAGCCTCCTCTTGCGATATAAAAAGAACAGCATTGTGTTTTTGTGGTTCAAGTCTGATTAAATTTCGAGTCTTTCCAGCATAATAAAGTGGAAAGCCTCGATAAAAAGTTTTGAGATAACTTGGCATGATTACCACCAATAATCTGACAAGACATCACAAGGGCGTAAACGATGCTGTTTTTCATAAGAGCCATAGAGATTATCTTCATAATCGCGTGCCACTCTTTCATCTAAACAGGTATGATAGGCTTCACTATTCAAAATGAAGGGCTGCAAGTGTGTATTTTCTTCGTTTATTTCATAATTTTCAACATAACAATCAGCGATTTGTTCGGTCACATCTTCAGCATGATTTGTTGTAAGATCAAATCGTAAAACTTTATAAACAGTTTCAGATTCTTCAATCAGTTCGAGTACTTCTTCGATTTCCTCGATAGGTCCTTCATAGCTATCTGGCTTTTCATCTTCGCAGAGAATGATAATGATTTCATCCTCTTTAACGAATGGAATATTTTTCATGATTTTCCCCCTTTAGACAGTTGATAAAGCAGAGCTTCATCTTGACAAGATCAAATATAGCGTTAGTCTTATCTCCTCTATAGGAGAGATGTCAAGCATTTTATCCTTCATAAAAGATATATTTTAAGTCTTTGCGGGGTTCAAATGACATATATAAATAAAGATCTGTTATTCCTTATTCCCCTCATGTTCTTTTGTTGTTCTCTATTTGTTCTCACTCAATTGCAATGTAAATACACAGGAGAGATAAAATGAGTGATATAGTATTAATAGAATACTGGAATCGTCTTGATTCAAAGGCACAAAAGGAACTTATTTTGAAGCTTCGCCAATGGGTCTCCGCAGAAGAGTCAAAATTGCCTGTCTCTCTTCAGGAGAGAGCTTTGAAATAAGCTCTATAAATTCTTTATCTTCAGGACTAGCCTGCTTACCGTAAAGAATATAATTCATACTGATATCAATTTCGTGACAAATTCGCGAGAGAGATTCGATTGTTGGTTCTTTTCCTTCAGAAAGGATCGAGTGAAGATAGCCGGCACCTTTACCGGCAGCGAGGGAGATAGATCTTTTTGAACGCCCACTTTTTTCCAAAGCGGCCCTCAATCTTTTACGCCAACCATCGATATTCATAATTTCACCATATAGCGCGTCTTTTAAAAAAAACACGTCCTTTTTTACAAAATGGGCTTGCAATATCCTCTAAAAGAGATAAAATTAAGGGGACAAATTTTACTTTTTAGGGGGAAATAAAAAATCATTTTTTGCTCATAAAAACACTTTCACCATACCATGTGATACAAAAAATCACCTGCAAAATCAGATACATTGAGAATGTGTTATCCTTTTTATTTTTTCCATCATTATAATCTCAAGTTTTAAGTTTTCATGCCCTTCAAGCACAGACACTCATTGCTAAACATCATAAAGAAGCCCCTTAGTCGTTATTGAACAGAGCCAAACGCCACATAAGCTAAATTTCTGTTTGCACTTTTATCGTCAATGAAACTGTATAAGAAAGAAGAAAGTAGATTGCCATATGAAACACGCTGATCAACAAGAAACTCCTCACTATGAATCGTCTAGGCTTCCATATGTTTGTTGGTACCAAAATGACTTTCTAGGCGGTGTTCGTGGCATGCGAGCACACGAGATTGGAATTTATACGATTCTTCTCAATGAAATGTATGCACGTGGTCGTCCTCTAGAAATATCGGAAGAACGTTTAGCGCGTCTTTGCGGTTGTGACAAGCGAACTTTTGTTAATGTTTTAGGCATGCTGATCCGAGAGGGTAAGATTTTAAATTTAGCCAATGGTTTATGGAATGCGCGTTGCGAAAATGTTTTTCAAGAGCGTGAAAAATTGCTGGAACAAAAATCCTTTGCGGGTCGTTCTTCGGCAAAAAAGCGCAAGAAAATCAATGCTGAGATTCAACAACCGCTTCACGCGCGAACAAAAGATGATCAACAAAGTTTAGAAGCTCAAAAGGTAGAAGAAGAAAAGGAAACACCTAACGGTGTTTTTGAAAAGAATAGGGTATTTGATGAGAAAGAACCTGCCCTTTCCAGCCAAGAGAGCTTTGAGCAAAGCGCACCACCTCCCAGATTAGCGCTTTCTTCCTCACCAAACTCCGCCTCACTAGCTGCCTCCTCACCGGCAGAAACAAAGCATGAAAACGGCACCGCCACCGCTCTCCAAGCAGGGGCGCGAGAGACTCCTTTCACAGTAATTGTCCCAAAGAAAAATACAAAAAAACCCGCCAATTGTGTGTCCTCGAGCTTTTCAACATCGCCTTCGTCGCCTTGTTCCAACAAAAAAACCACCCCCTCCAGCCTTGTCAAAGGACACCGTCTTCCTGAAACTTGGCAAGCAGACATCAAGGCAGCAATTTCAGAAGGCTTAAGTGAGAGCCAAGCCCACTGGCAAGCCAAGAAGTTTCGCGACTACTGGCAAGCCAAGAGTGGCAAAGAAGCCCTCAAAGTAGATTGGCAAGCCACATGGCGCAACTGGTATCGCCGTGAGATCGAACGGTTAGAACAGCAAAAACAGGAAAGCGTCTCACCGCGCCCTTCTGAGAGCGACGAGAACCTTTACCGCAGTCTGATCAACTATAGCAACGATTGTTGACATCACATGGCCCAACCATTTTTTCATACAAGCAAACGCGGGGGCACCAATGTTTCAAAACCATAAACAAAACACTATCCGGCAAAACAACTCTGAACACAACAACGAGCACCCAAACAACACTCATCCAAACAACAGGCAAAGCAGCCACCATAAAACGCATCACCATCCCCCACACGGCTCTCATCATAACAGCCCATGCCCCACACGCCTCATCTTTTCCACGCAAAAGAATACAACACCCGCAAGCCACCGCCTCTTCTCTTTCACACACACGCCTTGTCCCACCGCCCCCCGGCAAGAGCACCCCTTGCCACACAAGCAAACAGACAGCAACGCAGCCGCTTTAGAAGGCTCAAACAACGCACCAATCCTTCAAGCAACACCCGCAAGCCACCGCCCCTTCTCTTTCACACACACGCCTTGTCCCACCGCCCCCCGGCAAGAGCACCCCTTGCCACACAAGCAAACAGACAGCAACGCAGCCGCTTTAGAAGGCCTGAGTAAAAGCCAAGCCCATTGGCAAAGCAAAAGGTTTGGCAATGACGAGCCAACCAAGAAGCGATAAAAAAGCCCACAAAGCCCATTGGCAAGCACCATAGCGCTATGGATTTCGCCACGAAATTGAATGGCGAGAACAACAAAATAGAATCCCAAAACCCATAAGATCACGCATGACCATGAGCACAATTTTTGAAATCAAACAAAAACTTATCGCCCAAGCTGATCGGATAGCAGAAATGCTTCTTCCCCAAGGGCACAAACGCGGCAACCATTGGATTGTTGGCAACACACGCGGGGAGCCCGGTCAAAGTTTATCGATTTGCTTAAACGGCAGTAAAGCAGGGCTTTGGTATGATTTTGCAGAAGGTATCGGAGGCGATATTTTAGACCTTTGGTGTGAAGTCAAAGGCATTAACCTCTCTCAAGTACTCGAAGAAGCACGCGCAGCTCTCAATCTCACACGCCCCAAACCTTTTATGGCTCCCCAACGTTCCTACCACCGTCCCCCGGTTCCTAAAGGGCACCCCCCACAAAATCGCGTAAAAAACTATCTCCACAAAGAACGCCATATCCCTCTAGAGATTATCAAGCGCTACCGCATAGGAGAAGAGGGTGAAAAAATCATTTTCCCCTTTTATAAACCCGATGGCACCCTTGCTTTAGTCAAAGAACGGCTTGCACAAGCAGGTGCCAAAACAAAACCCACAGCAGCCCAATGTGAACCGATTTTATTTGGTTGGCAAGCCCTTTACCCTACGGACCACAGCGCCACGCACACCTCTCAGCCCGCACCCACAGCCCACAGCGCCACGCACACCTCTCAGCCCGAACCCACAGCCCACAGCGCCACGCACACCTCTCAGCCCGCACCCACAGCCCACAGCGCCACGCACACCTCTCAGCCCGAACCCACAGCCCACAGCACCACGCACACCTCTCAGCCCGCACCCACAACCCACAGCACCACGCACACCTCTCAGCCCGTACCCACAGCCCACGCCACCACACAAACCTCTCAGCCCGTACCCACAACCCACAGCACCACGCACACCTCTCAGCCCGTACCCACAACCCACAGCACCACGCACACCTCTGAACCCGTACCCACAACCCACAGCACCACGCACACCTCTCAGCCCGTACCCACAACCCACAGCACCACGCACACCTCTGAACCCGCACCCACAACCCACAGCGCCACACACACCTCTCAGCCCGCACCCACAACCCACAGCACCACGCACACCTCTCAGCCCGTACCCACAACCCACAGCACCACGCACACCTCTCAGCCCGTACCCACAACCCACAGCACCACGCAGATGCCTCAGCATGCGTCCATAGACCACGCGTTGTTTCCCACGCTTTCTTCAACAAACCGAATAATTGTCATCACGGAAGGAGAAATTGATGCGCTTTCGCTCGCCGCCTATGGCTATCCAGCGGTCTCTGTCCCGTTTGGCGGTGGAAGAGGAGGCAAGCACAATTGGATTGAAAATGAATTTGATCATTTAGAAGCGTTTGAAACCATTTTTTTAGCCACCGATATGGACCAGCCCGGAGAAGAAGCCGCTCATGAAATTGCCAGCAGGCTTGGGCGTCACCGTTGCTACCGGGTTCGCTTACCCCGCAAAGATGCCAATGAATGTTTAACCGCGAGGATTGATGCTGCCACCATAAAAGCGGCTTTTGCTTGCGCCAAAAGCTTTGCCCCAGAAGGCTTACGACGCGCCTCAGACTATAAAGATCAAGTGATTGGGCTTTTTTGGCCAGAGCCTGAAAAACACCTTGGCTATACGGTTCCCTATCCTAAACTTAAAGGTAAATTGCATTTTCGCCCCGCAGAATTAACGCTGTGGAGCGGCGCCAGTGGTACAGGCAAAAGCCAATTATTGTCTGACTGTATTCCCCATTGGATTGCGCAAAACAGTCGCCTTTGCTTAGCCTCTTTAGAGATGAAAGGAGAACAATCGCTTCGGCGTTTAACCAAACAAACGAGCGGCTTAGAAAAGCCTACAAAAGAGACCATTGAACGCATTTTGCATTTTTTAGACGATGGGCTTATTCTTTATGAACATGTTGGCAAATCGAGTGTTGACACCTTACTTGATGTCTTTGACTATTGTCGTGCACGCTATGGGTGCGATCAATTTATTATCGACAGTCTCATGCGGCTTGGCATTGCCTCTGATGATTATGCCGGACAAGAACAAGCGGTTTATAAAATGGTGGATTGGGCTGTTTTAAACACTGTGCATATTCATCTTGTCGCCCATGCCCGCAAAGGAGGGCTGGATAAAGATATCCCCGGAACAGAAGATATTAAAGGCGCCTCAGAAATTGGAGCGAATGCTTTTAACATTATCACCATTTGGCGCAATCGGTCGTTAGAAGATAAAATTTTTGCCGCCTCTCTGGCGCAAGAAAAAGCCGATTTAGTCAAACGCCCCGGTGTCATTATGAATATTGCCAAACAACGTTCTGGCGATTTTGAAGGCAAAATCGGTCTCTGGTTTGACCCCCAAACCTACCGCTATCGCTGTTCTTTTGAACAATCTTGTCCGCGGCGTTATCTTTAACGCCCCTCCTCACTCTTTTTTTAAAAAACGTCCCGCCATCACACGCGCAGACTTCATTCCCTGATAAATCAAAGGAGAAAGAAATCCAAAAATGAAAGTCAATACATCCTGATTCGAGAACCAAAGCCAACTCCAACCCAAACGCTCTGCTCCCCAATGAGAAAAACTAAAGACAAGAGCCAAAATGCAGATAAACAGCACAAAATTCAAAACACGCAACACCCTCTGCACCACCGTATCACGATGCTCGCGTATAAAGAACCCCAAGAGCAATTCCAACAAGAGTGCCAAGACCAACACCTTCAAGAATATCACCCTGGTGCTATTCATATCGCTGACGCCCACAATAAAAAACCACAGGATAACCCCCATCAAGCAACAAAAGAAGGTCGCCTTCACGAACATTTGCCAAACAACAGGGAGACTTTTTACGCCCCCATGCACCAAACCAAAGACAGCGGCAAAACTGCAAGAAAACAGTGCTCCCTTCAACAACAACGCCCCGCTAACAGTGTAACGTCCCACGCCTGCGAAAACAAAACCAAGGTAAAGAGCAATCACGCCATAAAAGACCACCCACCTGCCAAAAAACATCCACCTTGTAACCCCGCGGCGCGCAGCCGCCTTATCAAGAAAAACACCAGCGACAACAAAAAGGCAAAAAAACAGCAACAACAATAAAAGCACCAAACTCTGCGACATCAACAAGTCTCCCCACAGCCATAAAATTAAAGAAAACGCCCCCGATTCAATAAAATGCCCATTCTTTTTAAGAAGCCCCCCAACGTCACCCCAACACACCGCGTTTCCTCATGAAAAAAAATACTCATAACACGAACAAGAAAGACACAAATGTAGATTGAAGCCCACTCATTCAAGGACCAAATCCAAGGCACACCCAAATACTTGGCTCCGATCAAAGCCAAACCAAGGATAAAACTCAACAGACAAGTCAACGCTAAGCTCCTCAAAAATAAAAAAACACGTACGATCACTAAGCTTTGCCCCCTCAACCCTAAAATCCTTTTTATTAGCAAATCCAAGGATAGTTTGAACAAGACAACCAATACCGCCCCCAATAAAAACACTTGGACTGGAAGATCAAAACGCTTTACTCCGGCATAAGCAAACACAAGGACAACGCTCATGATGCAGCAAAAAGCTAAGCTCTTCAAAAACACCAAACCCCGTGACATCACCCCCCCACTCTCACAAAAACAATCCCAACAAGCATGCTGGTAGAGCAAAATCTTAATTCTTTTCAAAGAATGAAAGCCTAAACCCAAGACGTTTTGCCCCTCGAAAAATAAGCCCTAGAACAAGGACAAGTCCCCAAAGGACGTCAAACACCCACTTATTGGAGAACCAAAGCCAGCTCACACCAACACGCTCAGCTTGTTTATAAATAAAATCAGTGACAGCAGCAAAAATGAAGCCAAACAACAGCATCTTGAAGAACAAACCTTATCGATACCGCGCCGCTGCAGTACTTCATACCCCAACATAAGGAAAATGCCGGGAGTACCATAAAATGCCAAAGCCCGTAAAAATACGCCCCACGTCATCCCCAACGCCTTCATTTCCACATAAACAGCCCCAAAGACAGCAACCACAATGCAGAAAAAACCAGTCTCTTCAAAGACAAAAACCCGCGCGACGCCATGGCACTCCCCCCATCAAATTATTCAAGGAAATCCACCATGCAACAAAACATCTCGCTTTTCAAGATGCAAAATCCAAGGACAAATTCACCCATACCCCATTGAGCCCCATACTCTCATTTACCCCCATACTCTCATTTACCCCCATACCCTCATTTACCATTGCCGAAAACACGACTCTATACAAACAAGCCCCAACATTTGCTCCTTGTCACACAGAAATGCTTGTGCTGCCACAAAAGCACAGACGAGGCAAAGGAAGACAATGCAGCAAACAGCTACTCTTTTCCAGAACAACGCCCAAGGAACAACCGAATTCTCCATTCCCATATAAAGAAAATCCAGCCAAGTCACCCCAAGGTGCTTTGCAGCGATAGCAGCAAAACTGAGGACAAAGCCAAAAAGGATGTTAAACAGCCATCTATTGGAGAACCAAAGCCAGCTCACACCAACACGTTCTGCTGCCATATAAAGCAACTGAGAGACAAGAATCACAATGCTCCAACATACCACACTCTTTAACACTGCCTTTTTTGTAAGCCCGAAACGCTTCATGGCTATATGCGCACTGATATAAATAAAAAACAAGGAAAGACTCGATTAAAGCCTAAAAACACCAACAACGGTCCCAATATCCCATCAGGCGACATTCACACCCCTCCCCATCAAATTATTCAAGGAAAATCCACCATGCAACAAAAATCCTCTCTTTTCAAGATGCGAAATCCACGGGACCCTCCCCACAGCACAACAATCCAAGCCATCCCCCAAGACCGCATTCCCACGCACACATGCCAACATATATCTTCCTCTCGTCCTTCGCTTTTCCCTAGAGCAAGCAACATTTTTTTAAAAAACGAGAATCAAACGATACTTTATTCAAGGAGATGAGATGAACCATCAAGAAAAGAAAAAAAACACGCGCCCTCTTGAGTTTCACGAGAAAGGACAGCACATAGGTCATTTAAAGACGCAAGAAGTTACCCTTGAAACACGCAATCCTTATTTTCAACCCCATCATCCAGAAAGTTCCAGCAATCGGCGTACCATTAAAGTTCTTGTCAATGCACAAAGCCGCCCCATTGCACTTTTATATGCAAAAGGACATCTCAGTAAGGCACAATATAAAGCTGCAGAACGTTTTTATTTTTATTGGCGTCACAGTCAGGCAGACCTGCACATGAGCCTTGACTACACGCGTGAAAAAGTTTCCTGTAGCCAAGGCTATACCCACCTCATTGAACGGCAAATAGAAGCCTCCAATCATTTAAAAACCGTCAAAGGGCAGCTTGGTATTCTTGGCTATTCACTGCTTGAGCGAGTGATTGGTTATGGACAAGCGATCAAAGAATTAAGTCCTTCAAAACGCAAACAAAACTCCCTTGCCGATCATTTACGTGATTGTTTAGACTTACTTGCCTTTCATTGGGGCTATGCAAACCATAAACATTCGGAATAATCCCCCTCGTCATTCAGGGCAACATACCAACAGCCCCCACCATCCCTCACCACACCTAACAAAACACAAGCCTCACAAACCCCTTATACGCAACATGCACACCCTTAAAAAACAAAGCCGCTCCCCCCATGCCGCGCAACAATTCCAGCAAAACCCAACCGCATCCCCACGCACGCCCCACCATGTCTTCTTTTAGGCCCCCTCTTCTTTATCTATAGAGCAGGCAACATTTTTTTTAACACAAGCCCATTGTTATCTGAAACGTCGCTCCCAAAACATGATTCCCCCCTAACACCCCTCACATGACACGAAAATGCTTCACTGTCCCATCAAATCATTCAAGGAAAACAGCTCACTCCACCCCCTCCTTTCAAAACTCAAACAAAAAGCCTGCACCCTGCACCAAAACCATGTATCTACACGCCCACACACTGCGCCACACACCAACAGCCCGCTCCATCCCTCACCACATTAAAAAAAAACACGCGCTTCACGAAACCATTACACGCAACACGCACACCCTTAAAAAACAAAGCCTCTCATCCCACACCAGCCTATCGCACCAATCCATCGCAGCGGTCTATCGCATCAGCCTATCACACCAGCCTATCACATCAGCCTATCGCATCAGCCTATCGCATCAGCCTATCGCATCAGCCTATCGCATCAGCCTATCGCATCGGCCTATCGCATCAGCCTATCGCATCGGCCTATCACATCGGCCTATCGCATCAGCCTATCGCATCGGCCTATCACACCAGCCTATCACACCAGCCTATCACACCAGCCTATCACACCAGCCTATCGCCATGTAGGGTTCTCTTTGTTGGTTTTTTAGTGAAGAATAAATATGGTTGCATACGTCATAACATCTTTAAAGACTTAAGTTGACAGTAAATTTCAAATTAAACATTCAATGAAAAAGAAGTATTCATGAGGTTTAAGGCCAAAAAACAAAGTTTTCTTTTTTGTAAAAAGTATTTTTATATTGCTCTCTTTTTAATTTTCTGCTAATGATAGAAGAGTAAGTTTTTTTAATTCATTCTTTTTTGATATTTTTACGACCCAATGTTGAAAATCTTCTTATTATTGCCTTCTGTTTAAAGCAGAGGGCTTTTTTTATGGCTGTATTATCTTAAAGTCTTCTTAAACTTTGGGTTTTTCTTCCATAAGTTCTCCCTGCAAAAAAGATTATTCTTTTTTCAAATGAACTTAAAAATTCTCTCTCAAAGGACGAGGGATTTACGAGAGAAGCTGTTTTACGACACAACAGACTCACTCATATTTTTCTTTATCATTAAAACAGCAATAAGGTATTTTTATCCTAGCAATGGGTTAATGAATGACAGTTTTCTGCTCTTTATCTTAGAAATTTTAGCCTAAAAGAGCCAACTCTCTCAGACTTTTCCTCTTTTAACCGGCTTCCCTTCTTTCAACGCTGTTTTATCTTAAAATTCATCAAGCCAACAACTCATTAAAAGCAAGAGAGCTCGTGTAGAATAAAACACGTCAAAGATAAAGAATTACAAAAATTGACTCAATTTATTCTATTCTATGATAAAGTATCATTCTTTAAAGGCGGTATGAATAAAACCATTGAAATCATTGAAATATTAAACCAAATCCATTGGCACAACCAAAAGCCAAATTGTAGGAAAATGCCTCATAAATTTTGTGTGAGCTAATAAAATCAAGAAAAAGACAAAAAAAAAGCACAAAAATATCTTAATTTTCATAGAGATCTCAATATTCATTAGCTGACCTTCATCAGTGAGTCTTACTCTATAACCCTCTCAAATATTGAGGAGACAAAGCAAATATCTATAAAATATACAAACCGGTAGAGATAAAATAAAAATAAATCTCTTAGGCTTTCTCTATTTTTATGAGATATGCCTTCCCCTGTGGATGCACTCTGACCTCACAAAGAGTGCATCCTTCCCCTCAAGGGATACACGCCTCACCCTCATGCGGCATGTACCCAATCTCATAGAGGATGCACTCTGCCTTGCATAAGAGTGCATCCTTCCCCTCAAGGGATACACGCCTCACCCTCATGCGGCATGTACCCAATCTCATAGAGGATGCACTCTGCCTTCAAAGAGTGCATCCTTCCCCTCAAGGGATACACGCCTCACCCTCATGCGGCATGTACCCAATCTCATAGAGGATGCACTCTGCCTTGCATAAGAGTGCATCCTTCCCCTCAAGGGATACACGCCTCACCCTCATGCGGCATGTACCCAATCTCATAGAGGATGCACTCTAGCCCTCAAAGAGTGCATCCTTCCCCTCAAGGGATACACGCCTCACCCTCATGCGGCATGTACCCAATCTCATAGAGGATGCACTCTAGCCCTCAAAGAGTGCATCCTTCCCCTCAAGGGATACACGCCTCACCCTCATGCGGCATGTACCCAATCTCATAGAGGATGCACTCTAGCCCTCAAAGAGTGCATCCTTCCCCTCAAGGGATACACGCCTCACCCTCATGCGGCATGTACCCAATCTCATAGAGGATGCACTCTAGCCCTCAAAGAGTGCATCCTTCCCCTCAAGGGATACACGCCTCACCCTCATGCGGCATGTACCCAATCTCATAGAGGATGCACTCTGCCTTCAAAGAGTGCATCCTTCCCCTCAAGGGATACACGCCTCACCCTCATGCGGCATGTACCCAATCTCATAGAGGATGCACTCTGCCTTGCATAAGAGTGCATCCTTCCCCTCAAGGGATACACGCCTCACCCTCATGCGGCATGTACCCAATCTCATAGAGGATGCACTCTGCCTTCAAAGAGTGCATCCTTCCCCTCAAGGGATACACGCCTCACCCTCATGCGGCATGTACCCAATCTCATAGAGGATGCACTCTGCCTTGCATAAGAGTGCATCCTTCCCCTCAAGGGATACACGCCTCACCCTCATGCGGCATGTACCCAATCTCATAGAGGATGCACTCAGCCCACCAAAGAGTGCGTCCTTCCCCTTACGGGTTTGACTCAATTTTCATCACATCTCATTTTAATTTTAATGAACCCTCATTTTTACAAATCTTTACTCAATGGCACAAAAAGAATTTTGACAGCAGTTCTTTTGTCACTCATCTTACGGGATTCCACTTACCAACAGAGCGTTTAAACTTTTTTAAAATATCCATAAAATGGAATCATAAAGAATTGATTTAGGCAATTAAGAGTAAATTTTGTCAAAATGTAGACAAAGTTTATTCTTTTTTATGACTGTTGTATTTTTACTATAGTCAGTTAAAGTGAATTTATATATGGTACGTATCGGTATTTATTTATAGAAATAAATAGTAGGAGAAAACGATGAATATCAGATATTTTTTTATAGCGGGGGCAATTACAAGTGGTTTAGCCCTTGCGATTCAAAAGTCTGATCGTATAGTCAATCAAGCGCCCTCTCCTATTGTTGCTCCTTATACTGTTGAAAAAACACATTCACAGTTTTTTAAACAAGTAAGCAGCCCATCGGATACATTGAATATACTGAGAACAGCGAATAGAACTGCATCAGAGCACGCATCAAGGAATGATCTCTATACAAAAGGAAAAAATTATTAGATGCCATTGCTAATTTTTTAGGTTTACTAAGATATATTTTCTGCGAATGATTTCTGCGAAAGTATAAGATACAAAATTTTTTAAAACAAAGTTATATACATTTTGTATACTATAAAACGGAAATAAAAAGGCCCTTTTTAAAAAGGGCCTTTGTTTTATTTTAATTTGTATTGTATTTTATGTCCTCAAAATCAGCTGCTTAAGAACAGCACTTGATACCATCTTCCTCCCTCTTGAATGAAGAGAAAGCTCTAGCCCCTAAGCTCTCCATCCCATACTGTTTTTTGTCAAAGATATATCACAATTATGCCGTTTTTTCAGTCACTTTTTCTTTTTTCAAGAAGATGCCTTATCCCCCACTTCAACTTGCCCCTATCCCACGAGAATTGACTTCCAAACCTCGATGAATCCAAGCTTTGATGAAACAAAATGCCTAAAAATATGAAGCGCCCCTAAAGTTTTTACCCCCTATCCTCACACCTTAAAAGATAATATTTTGTCATCACACACTCTCTCCAGCCGTAAAGAGCGTCTCTCTCTCCAGCCGAAGCAACAAAATTTCTCAATCTTTAAAAAATCCAGTTTTTTTAAACCGTTTTCGCCAATTGCACGCTTCAATCCTCCACTTTAGGAGAGTTTTTCATCAGCTCTTTTGCAAATCTAGTCCACAAATATTCATCACAGATTTTCATAAAAAACACCGGCTTTCACAAAAAACCACCAGAATGTATAAAAATATCGCCACACCGGAAAGAACAGTGTCTTACGCAGTCCATAATGATTGATTCTGCTGTTTAAGCTGAATATTTTCTCATTTCTAGCACGCTTTTTTTCACATAATAAAGCAGCTTTTCTTTAAAAAAAGGAATAGACTTAAAAAACAAAAAAGAGACAAATTTACCATCACGTAACTTTGCCCCTCATCTTGAGAAAAAAATATTTTCAGCGGATTTTTTAAAAGCTGCTATACTTTTTGATTTTTTCCAGCTCTTGTATTTTGCTCTTGTATTTTGCTTTTATTGTGTATTTTTTTTCCCTTGTATCTTTTTTGTATTGCTTTGAGGTAAAATTTCAATCATGGTGCTAAGCTTCTTTCAACAAGCATGTTTGTGCTTCAAATAAGAGGGATTTTAAAAAACACGTTAAGGAAACTAATCAATTTTTATATCCATAAATGCAGGTTGACCCTCTTTGATATAAGTAATATCAGGAGTATGTTTGACTCCCCCAGCTTCTATGACAAAAAGTTCATCACTCACAACGTATCCTTGTTCCTTTAATTCTTGTTTTTTCTCCACAACTATTTTTTGATGAAAATCTCGTTTTTGATTGCACACATTCGGATCTCTCATTCTGAAAAACTGAGTGTCCTCCACTTCTATGGAGCAGATTTTTGCCACCCGTTCCAGCAGATCATAACTGTATTTTCCTGCCTCCTTCACCTCTTGAGCAATCACCATCGTGCGTTCCAGATGGATTTTTTCAATGGTTTCATCAAAGCCAAGCATCTCACCTAGCGTAAAACTTTCATCATAAGAAGCTAAAGTCTCCACATCCCCCAGCAAGGCAAGAGCAGCAAGATGCAACAGAGCATAAGGAACAAACTCTGCTTCACCTGTTGACCATACTAAAGAGTCTTTTTCCCAAGGTGGAATACAATATTGAGAGCGAAGCATTTCATGCAGACAATCATTTTCCATGATCCATGCTAAAATTTTATCAAGTTCTTTCTTTAAACGCGAGGCAGTCACTTTTTCTTCATAAATTTCCAATCCATTGGGGACAAAATTTATAAATACCGTTGGCACCCCCCCCCAGAATTAAGAGGATGAATGGTCTGACAAGCCGCGGCAAAAACACCGCTCATCACCAGAAGTCCGCAATCAAAGGGTGAAAATTCTTCTACGTATTTCTCGTTATAGAGAAACTGCACTTCGCGATCAGGCAAAAAGAGCATTGCCACATGATCACCTTTTCCCATTAATTCCACGGACCACCCCAAGCTTTTTAACAGCACTGTTGCACTTTCCATGGTGAGAATTTCATCATCATCGACCAAGAGCTCTTTTCCCTCTTGTTGCAAACGCCTCTCCTGCACCTTGGCTTCATCCTTCCAAAACTGCTGCATTGCCAGATCATTTTCTTTCAGCACTCTTTCCAGCTCGCCCTTTACTTGGACATTCATTTTCATCCGTTTGAAGACAGAAATATAAAGAGCCAAAACCAGCATGATAATGACCATGAAAACAACAATCATCACCTAGAACTGGGGATCCAAGAGACGTACGACGATAGGATTATTGTTCATTTTCCCCTCTCACTCTTTGCTAAAGCCTATGCGACAAAGAGTTTATTTGCTCTCGTACAGAGAGTGCTTGTTCTAATTTCTGAATATTTTTTTTGCAACGCACCCGTCACGTTGCGACGCACTCGGAACATCACCGGAATCAAGAGAAGTACACAGCCTTCTATGACGTCCGTCCCCTTAAAGATCACGAGATGCACCGTATCTTGCCACCCTGTCAGCTGCCAATTTAAGACATTTGGTATTCTGAGAATCATACTCCAAAGGATAATCATCACAGCAAGAGCAAAGATAACTTTATAATCCTTTGGCTAAAGAGCAACGCTTGCTGGCACGCAAAAATAAGATTGATTTCATCTCTATTCAATTAGGACAAAAAACAACGTCAAAAGGTTCACGCTGGCTAACCCATCAGGAAATAAGTCAACAGATCCTCGATGCCATAAAAAATCATATGAAGAAACAAAACTTGTAATACAATCCCTCCTTTTGCTTTTTCTTGACCAAGCAAACGCCCTCCAAACTCTGTGCTCCGAACTTTCTCTTAAACGACACTCTCTCAAATCATGGATACTGAAAATAAACACGCCTCCATGGCAATCTTGAGAAGACAAGAAAGACGATCCCTTAAAAAAAGCCAAGCCTTTTAGTAAATTGGTACAAAACATCTCCCCACACTTCCACTCTCTTCCCCCATGCTTCCCCAAGCCCTTCCGCCCTCTCCATTCGCCTCCCTCTTCACCCAATCATCCCCCCCTCATACTCTTGAACAGCGCACACCCTTGGAATTACAGTT
>NZ_CALYLP010000004.1:0-202879 GCF_944896145.1 Bartonella sp. B1098
AGATAAAATATCAACTTATTAAATCATAATGTTCTCTAAAACACAGAAAACATTGAAAGAACAGAATCCTAAAAGTCATGAAAAATTAAGATATTAGGTGGAAAAGCAAGATGAACAGATTTTTAAAAGCACTTATCTACTGAAAAATGAGAGGTTTTTAGCATATTTTATTTTTTCATAATGAAATTATATATAGTTTTTTTTAACTAATTTATGCATAATATATTATGTAATTTAAATAAATTGGGGACGTTTTATGAATACAAAATGTTTAATTGCACTCTCTCTTTTCACTTTTATGACTGCTTCAACAGCGCAAGCGGCTGATACGGTAATGTTTCAACCATCAAAGTCGAATGTTACAGCGCCAAGTGGTTTAGCTCCAAGGATTGCGCCAGTCACTGTTTCTGTGCCTTTTTCTTGGTCTGGTTTTTATTTTGGCGGACAAATTGGACAAGTTTTCACTAAGAGCACTTTAGATTACGCTCCAAAAACAGAGAACGGGAAATGGGCTTGGGTCAACAGAGATCTCTCACCAAAACCATCAGGATTTGTCGGCGGTTTTTATGCAGGTTCTAATATTGATTTAGGAAATAGCCTTGTTGTTAGTTTTGATACAGATATGATCTGGTCTGGGCGGAAAAACAGCCAAACGGACAATGGCAAGAAAATTCTCGATAACTTAGACTCTCTTAACGCAGTCTTTCAAGAAGCTGGAATTCCTATTATAAAACCCGCTGCTCAGGATGAAAAGATCCCCAACTATGGTGATATTATTGTGAGCAGTGTCACATTGAAAGAAAAATGGGCTGGCGCTCTGCGTGCGCGCATTGGTTTTGCTTCCCATCGTCTTATGCCTTATATTGCAGGG
Organism: Bartonella sp. B1098; assembly: GCF_944896145.1. NCBI lineage: Bacteria > Pseudomonadati > Pseudomonadota > Alphaproteobacteria > Hyphomicrobiales > Bartonellaceae > Bartonella > Bartonella sp. B1098. The sequence goes on from NZ_CALYLP010000004.1 coordinate 872, forward strand.
GGTGTTGCCTACACACAGATGCAATATATCCTATCTCTTTTAACAAAATCGCAAGAAGATTCGACAGTATTTGCTTCTGGCAATGTGTTCGATAAGACAAAAAGAATGATTGGTTATACTGTTGGTGGTGGCTTTGATCTTGCCATGACAGATGACATTATCATGCGTACAGAATATCGTTATACAGATTTTTTTAAACAGAAATTTGCCAATGATGAACTTAAAATGAGTGCCCAGGCGCATAATTTTCGCCTTGGCATCGCTTATAAATTCTAATGTCTTGTAGAAAACAATGAAACGTTTAAAAAGCCCTGTAAAAGCAGGGTTTTTTTATGCTTCTCTCCCCCCTTTAAAAAAGACGAAGACTCTAAAAACCAGCGCTAAACCGTCCATAAAGGCTAAACCATCCATAAAGAAATTGTGAAACAATCCAGCTTTTCGCAAGCTCCTATCCTCCCCCCCCTTTAGAGGACACATGTGAAATAGAAAAGCTTTACCCTCACGATCATTACATGAAATAAGGAAGAACACGGATATTTCTTTAAAACAAAGACGCATACTGCGCATCAAGGGCAGCTGATGATGATAACACGGACAACAGCATAGCAGAGATAGAGTGTATGTGTTTATTTTTCAATCTTTATCTTCACGCCTCCCAAAGCAATGTTTCTTCATCGATAAACAATCCAGTTTTTCAGTGTCAATTCACCGATCACCTCCTTTTTCCTCAAGTAAGATCACTTGATAGGGTCACGGAAATTGCTTTTCGCGCCCCATCTCAAAAAAACAAAGATTTTAACCCGCTATTTTAAACCACTATTCTAAAAACCCATGGCGGATTACCTTCTATCACCCCACGTCAAATGACGCTGTTGACAACTGTTCTATGCAGAGTGGAGCAAGAATATCGCCTCTCTCTGTTTGTGTCATTTCTGAAGCGAAAGAGACAATCTCATTGGGGAAGAACTCATTGGGGAAGAATATGACGTTGTAAAAGCAAAAAAAACCATTTGTGAAAAGCCGTTTCCAGCCTTACCTTCTCCTTTTTGACGTCTGCTTCAGCAAGCAAAGGCCAAGCAGTATCTTTTAAAGAGTTGAGTTTACACATAGACCTCACGTTTTTTTTTCAACCCATTTGGGTCCCCTCACATCATAGGAGAGTCCTTCAAACCATGCCCTCAAGACACGGGCTCATTTGCAGGCGTATTAAAAAAAACATGAAACCCGCAAACCCATTTCGCCACAGATCCCATAAAAAATAAAATCTATTGTGCACCCTCTTTACCCTTCATTAAAGAGCACGCTGGAAGCTTCCTATACTTTTCCCCCCTCCAAGGATACCCCTTCGCACTTAATCAAATTCATGAAAAGGCATGCTTGTACAGTTTTACGCCACAAAAGTGTATCCGGTTTATCATGTGCAAGAGCATGGTTTTGACTGATTGGCAATCAACAGATTTTAAAACAAGAGCCCGCTCTCGTCTTCAAGGTTGTTCATTCAACAGACAAAACAATAAATTCTCTTGATAAATCCCAATATTTTACAAATCCCAGGATTTTATAAATCAATATGGCGCACTCTGACAGGATAAAATAGAAGTCTTTATCAAAGTGGTGCGGGTGGTCGGACTCGAACCGACACTCCTCTCGGAACCAGATTTTGAGTCTGGCGCGTCTACCAGTTCCACCACACCCGCACTTGTATTATAAAAGACAGACTTGTCGATTATTCCTTTGCACTATATGAAGAAGCATAGATTCGTCAACAGCAGACTTTTGATTTTTTAAGAATTTCTCTCATTTTTTCTCTGTTTAATGGAATATTTTCTTTATCGCATTTATAGCAAATTCATTGGTAAAGTTTTTACCTCTTAAATTTATAAAAAACTCATGATATTAAACAAATTAAAGCTTTGGACGATTTCTTTAGCAAATCGGCGTACAGCACCACACTGGCTTGGTTTCATTGCCTTTATTGAAAGTTCTTTTTTTCCCATTCCCGTAGATATTTTATATATCCCGCTGCTGCTTATCCGCCAAAATCGGGTTTATTGCTATGCTTTCATTGCAACCATCTGTTCTGTTTTAGGAGGCATTGCCGGTTGGTTTATCGGACATTTTGCCTATGACACCCTTGCCAAACCCATTTTAGAATTTTACGGTAAAGTTGAAAGTTTTGAAGCTCTAAAAAACCATGCAACCCTGCAATTTCTAATCATTTTATTGATAACATCAGGTTTTTTTCATCTTCCCCCCATCAAAATTGTCACAATTTTGGCGGGTGTGATGAGTGTACATCTTGAACTTTTCATTCTCATTTGTATTTTTTCCCGAGGTGCCCGTTTTTATCTTCTCGCGTGGCTGATTAAACATTTTGGACAAAAAGCAATGAATTTTCTGAAACAGCATTTCAAATGGATTATCCTCATGGGGTGTGTTAGTCTCCTTTTAATTTATGGGCTTTTCATAGCTTTTTTTAACAAACAGCTTTTATAAGGAACAGACCCAATGGCATGTGTTTTTTCTTCCCATTCCCTTTTACACAAGCATCTTCATCTAGAACCCAGCAGAAAAGAACAAAGTTTATGGGCTTTTTTTCTGGCTTTTTGCTTGTCCGCCACCGTAGGTCTTGCCCTTTGTTTTGAATATTTTGGTGGGTATCTTCCTTGCGATTTATGTCTTATCGAACGTTTTCCCTATTACGGTGCCATCCCCTTTTTGCTCTTAGCAGGTTTTGGAGCATGGTTTTTTCGCATGTCTTCTTGGATACAACTTTTATTTTTATGTGTTTTTGTCTTAATGAGCATCAGCCTTGTTTTAGCCATTTATCATGCCGGTATTGAATATGGCTTTTGGGAAGCTCCTCTCAGTTGTGGTTTAAACGCTGTGCGAAAAACCTCAGACATTAACCAACTGCTTAATCAATTAAACAACATTCACCCTCCTTCTTGTTCAGAAGCCCCCACCCGTTTTCTTTTTCTTTCATTTGCCGGTTGGAATGTGGTTGCAAGCCTCCTTTTCATCCTTATGAGCCTCTATATTACTTCAAAAGGCATTCTTTCAGTCCACAAGACATAAACGAATTCCCCCCATGCAGAACAGCATACTTTCTCTTTAAAACACTGCATAGCGCATGGGTTTGCAATAGCAAAAGAGCCCCCAGCACAAAGCGTCGAGAACACAAAAATTATCCCTGCAACACGCGTCCGCAAACATCATCTTCTCATCAAACTTCTCCTTAAACATTAAAACGGATGAAACACACCTTTTGTTGTAAAATCTTCCTCTGTTTTCTTTTTCATGCCTTTGCAGATTTAATGTTGTTATCAATATTCTCCTCTCCAAAAGGAGGAGAAAAACAACGAATATCTATATTTTATTGTTTTGCTTCTCTATACTTATCAGCAATATTTTGATAGAAGCTGGCGGCAGAAAAGCGATCAGAGAATTAAGTGAGGGGACCAATAAATATTGAATGGTCAACCATGCCTGAGGATAAAAACACAACGCCTCCCACTACCCCTCCCTCGCTCACTCCTGTAGAGATCTGTCACATTGAAGCACCGCATAGTGTGATGGAACATGATCATACCGCATGGCGAGAACATGAGAAATTTGGAGATCTTAATGCGCCTTACACAAAACCCCCTCATATAAAACCTCGTCTCAAATCAGCACCGCGCATTCGACAAGTTTTTTGGTGCGATTTTCCTCATGATTCGATCCTCCCTGAATTCTGGAAAAAACGTCCTGTTTTAGTGCTCTCTAAGAATGCGAAACTCTACGGGAATGTTACGGTTTTGCCCTTTTCAACAAAATCGCAACCGAATAATCCCGCGGCTTATGCTTTACAATCTCCAATAGAACATAAAAAAGCATGGATTATCTGCAATTATGTGACAACCGTTTCGGTAAGCCGTCTGAGTTGCTCACGGGGCGTCCCAAGGTTATCGGAGGAAGAATTTCATAAAGTTATTTCTCTTATGCTTAAATATTTACCCCGTTTACACCCTTGACTTTTTTTTACAATAAGCGTATATAAAAAAGCATATACGGCATCAGTAATGGTGGCCGCTTCCCCGCAAGGGGAGATAGGAACGGAGGAGTGGGAAACCACTCCTTTCGTCATTTAAGCGCTCCCTTTAATTTAAGCGATCCAGCAAGAGTATCACCATCATCACGCAAAAGCAACGATCACAAACTGCAGTAAAGAGGCTTACGCAGTAGCAAGGATTATAATTCTCTCTTTAGAGAACTGTTTCACAATAAACAGCCCGCAGGATGCATTCTCCTTACACGGTTACCTGTTTCCTTTAAACAAGCGATTTTAATGGTCAATTTTATTTCCAAGAAACACCCCTCTTTGGTGGAATATATTTTTCTTTGTTTTATCCCCTTGAAAGCCCTTGATATTCTTCAAGTGTCATTCTTTAACGTTGACCACCATCACCATAAAACAAAAGCTTGTTCATCACTTCCATTGGCCAGAAATAAATGGACAAAAGAGACACTGAAATATCGATCATCATCTGCGCGAGCGACAGATTCTTCCAGAGTGACCACGCCCTACAATCGTTTTTCTTTTCGCATTTTTATCATGATAAATCATAAGATATCCTTTTCGTATTATGCCATGAGAGGATTTTACTATGGCGCCAATTTTTCAAGAGAAATCCTTCACAAAGCGATAGAGAGCAAGGTTTCTTTATGGAAAGCGCGCAGGACGCCGTGTTTTGACCTTTTCCATCACAATGATAAATTCAAACTTTAACCAACGCGACAATACGCTCCCTCTAAATGATTTTCGCACCACCTCATCCGCCACAGGCTGCTCCAATATCGATCCATTCATCGGTGTATTTCCTTGAGATTTTTTTGCACTTTCAGTCCCCGTAAAAAAAGAAAAGATTTTTTTTAGCATTGTCACCTCCATAACATTTTCAACTCCATTGCATTTAATTTTCCTATTCAGTTGATTCGAATTGAACAATGCCCAAAAAAAATCAATAAAAATAGAGGGTTAAGTTATGAAAACGATAGGGGAGGTTTTACTGCCCCACAATATCTCTTTCCCCCCTCTGAATAGTCATTGAAATACGATAAAATATTTTCTTATGTAAAAACAATTAGTTATAATCTAGGGGAGAATAGCTTAAACCTCCCCCCTGAATAGGAAGGCATCCTCAAAATTATTAAAAAAAACGACGTAATTTTAGTGATCTTTTTATTTTTTTTCTGATAAAATTAATTGGCAGGTTTCTTAGGAGGAGCCCCTCCGGTAGGTTCCCAATTAGCAACAGCCGCTAATTCCTCAATGAGCTTCTCTCTTGGTATATTTTCACCATTGGCCAACTTGTACTGGACGGCATGTTCACGAAGCCACTTTATAAGCGTTGCTTTAACACTTTTACCCAGTTCAGCCTCACTCACGGCTTCCCACGCCGCAACACAGCTACAGTAAGCTTTGGAGCATAACGTGGATGATTTGGATCTTGAAACGTACATTTCTGATCTTTAATGTCGTCAGAATCATTCTTAGGGAAAAAATGCAGGATAAAAATCGCGCAAGAAAAGCCAATAAAAATAGAGGGATAAGTTACGAAAACTATAGGGGAGGTTTCAGTCTTATGTAAGCCTTTTTCATCCTAACTTATCCTTATAAAAAACGTTTTTTTAAAAATATAAAGAATATTTTCTTATATAAAAACAATTAGTTATAACCTAGGGAAGGATAGCTTAAACTTCCCCCTAAATAGGAAAGCATCCTCAAAATTATTTAAAAAAAAACGACGTAATTTTAGTGATCTTTTTGTTTTTCTTCTGATAAAATTAGTTGGCAGGTGTCTTAGGAACCCCTCCTTTAGGTTCCCAATTAGCAACAGACGCTAATTCCTCAATGAGCTTCTCTCTTGGTAGATTATTATCATCGACCAACTTGTACTGAATGGCATGTTCACGAAGCCATTTTATAAGCGTTCCTTTAACACTTTTACCACTCTCAGCCTCGCTCACGGCTTCCCACGCCGCCACAGCTGCAGCAAGCTTTGGAGCATAACGTGGATGATTTGGATCTTGAAACGCATATTTCTGATCTTTAATGTCGTCAGAATCGCCCTCAAGAAAGAAAAATGCAGGGCGCTGTCCATATGATAAAAGCCATTCTTTTAAATCTTTAACGGAAACATGCGAGGAATCTGCATCTATAAAATCCTGAAAATTATAGTACGACCATTCTATCGTTAACCGGTGATCTTTTCCTGCTTGAACGATGGCATGATAAACTGCTCGGAAATTAGCAATATTTTCTAATGATAAAAGAACATTACCTTCGTAAATATCACCCTTTTCTGGTTCTATTTTGTTGACAAACCGACATTTTCCTGGATTTAATCCGGCTATTAAAAGTGCTGCCTGCGATATTGTTAGTTTTTCAAGAAGTCGCCATAATTTTAAACCGTCATCAATTTCCATATACTACGTCTCTGTTATTATCTACAAAATTTAACCATTTTTTTAAACATCAAGAGTACTCATCCTTTGATGTTTAAAGACTATGCACTTCTCACATTGCGACTCATCTCATTCATCAAAATGAAGACCTCCCCCATGTATGATCCACAAGGAAATGATTTTGATTGATTCAATATAAGAAGTTTTGAAGTGAGAGAATCCTACTGAATTTGGGGCTTTCATGCAAGATATAAGGCGCGTTGCAAGGCGATAAATGACCTTTCATAAAGCACCATTTTCATGCGTGATCAAACAATTTGATAGATAATATCTTTTGCACTCTAACCTTTAAAACAAGTTCCAATTACAGCACAAAAGATAATTTGTTAGACGCAAACAAGTCCACCTCAATGCTAATATCATAAGAGGGCTGACTTACACTTAAAACGCGATGCGGAATGTAAAACGATCCAATAAAAATGCCGAGAATAAACGCTGCTAAAGACTGTCGCGAACATTGGGGACTAAGACAAGTGATGGCGCTGGCGTGCTCTTTTATGAAGCATAAAGATGAGAAGACTCAATAGATTTTTATTATTTCATGGGGGAATTTATCTTACTTCATGGGTGCCTTACTGCTCTACCCTTCACGAACATCCTTACGAAAAGGAACTTAGAGCCCTTGAGACAAGGTCTCTTTTAAAGAATGATCTCAAATTTCAAAAAGTTTTTTATCGTTTTTTGAACGCACCAACTAAATAATAGCGCTGGCTTATTTTTTCATACATTTCCGAGCATAAATCCATTGACTCTCGTACAATAATTGGAATGCTCCATTGGAACACCCCTTTAGCAAAATAAAGCCTATTTTCTCTCAATTCCTTCACGGGCCCCCCTCGCGACACCCCTGAATAAATCTCCTTTATTGATTGGTCAGCTTTACTTTCATGGCGCCCGCACATTCTTTTTTTCTCACTGCAACCTTTTTGCATTTTTTCAGTTTGTAACTTTTAGGTTGACTTTCAGTTTATTTTTCTTCATCTTTTAGAATTATTCTAAAGTGCAAAGGAACAGAAAATGTTGAAATCGTTTTTTTCATTTGTACAGCGTAAAGCTCTGTTCTTTCGTTCAGCACAAAACATGCTCCTTCAAGCGCTGAAAGTTAAAGAGCAACAAGCAGCGCTCTATTTAAAATATGCAAAAGCGCTAGAGCCTTATTCCTCTAAAGAAGCGGCAGTTTTTACGGCGATGGGCATCCAAGAACTTGAAAATTATAAGCAACTTTTGTGTCTTTCTTGCCAAAATCGAGCGCACACGGCAGATGGATTATGTGAGCAAACTTCTTTTGTAAAAAGCAAGGGGAGCCACCCCTCTCCTAAAAAAACAGCAGCAAATCACACCATAAAAAAGCCCTCGAAAGCGCAAAAACAAACACTTTTGACATGGATTCAACCAGGTCTTGCCGGGTTAATGGATGGCTCTGTCTCCACCCTTGCCCCCATTTTTGCTGCCGCTTTTGCCACGGGAGAAACGCATCAAACTTTTTTGATCGGGCTTTCAGCTTCCATTGGAGCGGGACTTTCAATGGGTTTCACAGAAGCCGCCCATGATGATGGAAAATTATCAGGACGGGGTTCGCCCTTGAAAAGAGGTCTTGCCAGCGGCATTATGACAACATTAGGTGGCTTAGGTCATACACTTCCCTATTTGATCAATTCTTTTTATGTTGCAACAGTGATTGCCTGTATCATTGTTTTTTTCGAACTCGGCGCCATCGTCTGGATCCAGAACAAATACATGTCAACCCCTTTTTGGCGTGCCTCTTTACAGGTCATCATTGGGGGAGCTCTGGTTTTTGCCACAGGGATTCTTATCGGCAGTATTTAAAAACGCGCATCCCTTATCCTTTCGATCTCGAATATAATTGAGCTCTCTCATAGCGCGTCCTTTTTAACGGGCATCAAATCATTATTGGCAATCCCTTTATTAAAAAGATTCTTATAGTGCTTTGGGCTGCATACTTTAGCGTATTCTGGATTAACAAGAGATCATAACTAAGCTCTGGGGACAACCTGCATAAAAAAACCTTTATCGACTTGTTTTATGAATATGTTTTGTTAAAGTATTATTTTTTTCTAGACTTCATATTTTTGAAATGCTTTGATCATGCCGCATACTGAAACCAACGCACCACTCAACAAGCAAAAAAATTGTGTCTCTTCAAAATCTTCACACTGCGTGACTTTATCCGTCGAGATTCTTGCACACGGACAAGGTTTAGAACTTCCTCACTACGCGACAGCGGGTTCTGCGGGTCTTGATCTACGCGCCGCCCTTGGAAAAGAAGAAACGCTTGTCCTTTCGCCAGGGCAGCGTGCTCTTATTCCAACGGGTCTCATTTTTCATTTATCCCCAGGGTATGAAGCGCAAATACGCCCACGCTCTGGTCTAGCTTTAAAACACGGCATCACATGCCTTAACACTCCAGGGACGATTGATAGTGATTACCGTGGCGAAGTCAAAGTTTTGCTCATTAATTGTGGTCAGGAAGACTTTTCTATTGAACGAGGCATGCGCATTGCCCAAACCGTCATCGCCCCCGTCACAAAAGTCACTGTTTGCGCCATTGAACCAGAGCAAAAAGACAACCAAAACCATCACGAAAGCCGTGGAATAGGAGGTTTTGGTTCCACAGGACATACTTAAAGCAGCTCAAAGCAACACAAGGCTCATTCTAAGGTTTTTTTTACTTCTTAATCCCTTGATTTTTTTGCGAGTACCCTTGGAGTTGGGAAATCCTTTACGTAGTGCGTCATCATAATACTAATACCGGAACAGCTTGAGGGATTGATTTGATATATTCTTTTTGAGAACTCTTGATTTTTGAGGTTCCTGGAGCTTTTAAAGCAAAGCAGCGCCCATTTATGCCCAAGGCTTTCACCTTTTAATCAAACGCACAAAGCCCTGCATCCTTTCTCTTCTCAGGTCCCTTCTCAACATTCACGACCTCATATCATTATCAATTCAGAAAATCTTGCATTTGAAACAATGAAACTTCCCTCTCGACGCAACAGCGGGTTCTACTGGTCTTAATTGATATACAATCCTTGAAGAAGCAAAAATCTTTGCACGTAAGATATGCCCTTATTCCTTGATGTTTTTCCTTGATCACTTAGGGCTTTTAAAGCACGCATCCTCCTCCACGCGTCTCATTTAAAAACACAAGCTTCCACATGCCCCTACCCCCCCAGGGACGATTGAGTGTAATGATCCAAGAAAACACCTCCTCTTGATTGGATTTAAGAAGAATTCCTTGTCTTGTAAAATGAGCAATTCAAATGCCATAAGAGTGGCTCATGACCAATTTGTTTTTTCCACCATCACACCCCAAGGCTCTTGTCCGTTAGCAGCAAGATTGAGAACATTTTATAATCCGATCAGACTGATTTCACGCTATCCAGCACATACATCTCTGGTTGCATCAATCGATGACACCGTCCCTCATCAATTTTACGCTATGACTTTGATAAGTTGCTTTGCTTCCTTCAACAAAGCTATTTTTTATCAGACATTTTTTATCACGGAGCAGAAGTTGTTCCAGAAATATGAGCGTTTTCCACAGTACTGGTTGTTACGGCCTCCACATGCCCCACCAGGTTAGTCCCCGCCCTCTCGATAGCACCGTCTGTCACAACAGATCCATTTGTTCCATCTGCTGTTTTATGATTGTTCCCTTCTCTTGCGGCAAGAGTGGGAGAGTTTTGCAATCCGACAAGACCGATTTTCCCATATCCAGCCATGCGTATTTGGTTTAATAAATCGATGACAATGCCATAATCAATTTCACTATCGGCTTTGATTAAGATTTTTGTCTCTAAATTTTGCTTGGTCTCCCTCAACAAAGTTTCCCTCAAGGCTGCTTGTTCTATAAGATGATCGCCAATGTAAAGAGAATGATCTTTTTGCAAAGTGACATAAAGGGGCTCATCAGGTTGAACCACTGAAGGCGCTTGAGTGATCGAAGGAAGCTGAACAGGAATGACAGATGTTGCCAAGGGAGCAGCAACCATAAAAACAATCAGCAAGACCAACACAACATCAATAAAAGGGGTCACATTGATTTCACTGTGCAACCCACTCTCATCGAGATCAAAATCATCATTAAAGCTTGCTTTCATTTTTTATGACTTTTCTGTTGTTTTTGTCGGTCCAGTTCACGACTCAAGAGCCTTTCAAGAGCAGCAGCGATATCACCTAAATCACTGCGATACCCATTCAAAGCACGCATAAGGCTATTATACATAACAACGGCAGGGATCGCTACAAAAAGCCCAATCGCCGTTGCAAATAAGGCTTCAGCAATTCCAGGAGCAACCACATCAAGCCGCGTTGTTTGCGATTGCGCAATCCCGATAAAAGAATTCATAATTCCCCAAACCGTTGCAAAAAGCCCCACAAAGGGCGCAATAGCCCCAATAGTTGCAAGAACAGCGCTTCCACAGGCAACACGTCGTGTCGCAGCCAGCAAGCAGCGTGACAAAAGCGAATGAACCCTTTCCTTTAAACCCTCATGAACATCACGGACATAACCATCACGAGAAACATTCCCATATTGATCGTTTTCCTCATAAAAGAGAATATCTTCAAGCGTTTGTGCACTTTTCCTTGGATTGGTTCTCTCACCCGAACTTTCGCTTGTTCCTTCAGGAGCAACAAAATGAACCTCTTGCGTCGAAAGATAGATCTCTTTAAGAACTTCTTTGAGAAAAAACACCCCTGCCCCTTTGCTTTCTTTCAAGCTCGCAGCCAAACGCATAAGAGTCTGAGCGTTCAGAACCAATCGGAGTTCATGACGCACGCGTCGTTTTGCCAAAGTGATCTCAATAATTTTCACAAAAGCAATTGTCCAAGATATCAAAGAAGCAAGCAACAAAAGAATGATAACAGCTTTCACCACCCAATCAGCAGCCATAAACATAGAAAAAGGCGAAAAATCATGCATTGCCAATACAGCAGAACTCTTCTCTAAAGGGACTGTTTCAGATTCCATTTCTGTCTCACAACTCTCGTGGTCTTAATCTTCCATTATACGCTGAATCGCCATTCTGCAGAGCCCCCCTGTTCCACACCGCTACTTCAACATCACCTCCGCATTACTCTTAAGAAAGAAAACTTGATAAATCAAGTATAGTTTTATTCCCTAAACACTCTCTCTTATTCTAAAGAAATCATTCAAGAAATTTTTTATAACCCTTCAAAAGTTTACCTTACTTAAGTCACTTTACTGTGTAAATTTGGCAAAATGATAAACTTATCAGAAATCTCCCATATAATATTACAATTGATAAAAATAACGCATCATCTTTCTACTTACAACATATTGATTTATAAGAATAATTTATCATAATTGTTGTTGAACAAGCCTTTCAGACGCAAGCTTTTCTCATTTCAACCGCTCTTGAATAAAGAGAACAAAACATCTGCCTGCAAGAGATAATTTATACGGGCTAAACAACACAGATTTTTCTCTTAAAGAAAAAGATCTTTAACCTTTTAAAAGAAACAGCCCCCCAAAAGCGAGAAAATGGTGCTGAATACCTTGAAAGGCATAAAACAATTTTAAAAATTGTACAAAAAGACAAGGAACTAAAAAACACTTTTAGCGTTATCCTAGCAGTAAAAATTTTCACTCCAATGCAAATGATTACGATGAACACAGCAAACACCACTATACAAGAGAGGGACAGAACATCATGAACAAGAACAAAACAACACAAAACAATAAAACCGCCGCAGAAAAAAACCTACACAACGAGCTCCAGGGACAATTAGAAACATTACGTCATGAAATTTCAGGGATGACCTCCACACTGACAGATCTTGGTGCAAAAAAATTCAATGTAGCCAAAGACAAAGCGGAAAAACTGTATCACTCAGCAAAAGAAAGTAGTGAAGACATCATGTCTCAAGCAAAAGACAAAATCAGTGATCTTGAACAAACCATGAATCAATGTGTTCGCAAAAATCCTGGCAAGAGTGTTTTGTTTGCAGCAGGGGTTGGTTTTATTCTTTCTCAATTACTGCGTCGTTAAGCAATGCATAAGTTTATCGCTCCTCTTTTAAACCATCTTGTCGGTGGAGGGCTAAAAAGCACTGTCAAGCAAGTGCGCCTTCAAGCAATTTGCTGTGGGTTTATTGGCATTTCATTTTTGATGGCTTTGCTTTTTTTATGTATGATTGGTTTTCTTGGGTTATGTACTGTTATGAAGCCACTTTTTGCCGCCAGTATCATGTTTTTAATTTGGATTTTTCTTGCCGGACTAGCACTCATGATCAACAGGGTTCTGAAGATTTATCAACGCTATGATCAACAAAAAAAGACCGAAGAACAACGCCACAAACTGATGACAGATGCAACTGTTTCCAGCCTTGCTGTTCTCAGTCAACATCTCCCTTTTGCCAAATTAGGCGTCCCCATTCTGGGACTAGCAACGTATTTTCTGTGGAAAAAAGATAAAAAAGACCGCCTTTCCGACGAAAATATGTAAGACTGTCATTCTAAATCCCCCCGGTGCTTTCTTTTACAATAAAGAAAGCACCTTTTTCTTCTATTTTTTGAAACAATCTTAATTTATCTTGTTGTGATGAAGCAAAAGAGACAATTTTCACACGCCCTAGCATTTTAATCGCTCCCCCCATTTTCCCCTGTCACTCGCAGAGGTAAAACTTGCCAAGCAATGTTAAATAAGCAGCAAACAATCCATTACCGACCTTTCAAAATTACCTGCCTTTCTAAATAAGAGCCCCCTCATTACCGTCTTTACTGCCAGCTCGTGTGTTCGGCTGCTTTAATAGATTTCTCCTTTAAAACGCGGGTTATTTTTTTAAGAAATAGCTTTTACACACTCTTGCCTCACTCGTCGGTAGAATTTGTTTTTTTATCGCATGTGGCCCCTGCTTTGTATTTTCTGATGTTATAAAATCCTTCCTCCAGATAATAAATTCCCCTGCATTTACAAGGATTTTAAACTATACTTTACCCTCATAAGACCCAATGAACATGGACATAACAGTCGTATTACTAAATACGATTTACTACACCTTATCAACACAGAATAACACATAATGTAAATCAGTTAAACAACACTATAAAAATAAGAGCAATACACAACGGGTAGTATGGAATGAGCGTAAATAAAGATGATTATTATGGAATTCTTGGTGTAAGCTGCGAATGCAATAATAATCAGATAAAATCGGCTTTTCGTCAGTTAGCGATGCAATATCATCCTGATCACAATTCTAGTAATAAGAAAGCGGAACAAAAGTTTAGAAAAATTTGCGAAGCCTATGAAATTCTTAAAGATCCTCAAAAGAGAGCTGTTTACAATCAGTTTTATCATGAAACTTTTAAAGATAATGATACAACTTTTGAAAGTAGGAGAAGCCAAAAGAATAGCAGCAAAAAGACTGCTATAAGCGAGTTTACAGCATATAGACCCACAATTTTCTTAATAGCATTGATCATTGTTCTTAGTGTTATCAAAACGCCACCAGAACTATTACCCCTCATATCAATTCACTGTCTTTATTTATATGAGCATGAGATTCTGGTGATTCTTAAAAGCTTTACCGATTACAATAATCGCATGAGGATTAGCTGTCATTTTTTTCTCGTTAAGTTTCATCTCAACAATAGTCGTAATCTTTTTGTATGCTGTTGTAAATTTCTATGGCGTCAAGAAATTGAAGAAACTTGGTATAGTTGAGGAATAACTTTTAAACCCACATATGTTTTTGTAAAAAATGCTTCTCAAAGTATCTTAAGCGCCCTCTCTAATAAATTCACAAGATACGATCATGTTTGATCTTCTATAATAAACTATTACACCGTCGCATAAAGATTATAATGTCTAGAGAGGGATTGTTTTCTTTATTGCTTCTTACACGGATTTACAATGATGTGTTTTTTTGGCTCCGCTGTTAAAAATGATTTTTGTCTGAATTTGTCGGCATCATGATGGGTGAGAACCTCTATCATCTCCCGCACGAGCAGTATCCAAAATTTCCCGCGCCCCACCTTGCCCCATCATGCGAATAATGGGTAAGGTTCCAAAAAAGACAAACCTCTCACCCCCTTTTTTGCCAATATCTCCCCTGCTCTGCTTTTCATCCCTCTCTTTAACCAGCAAATTTGCCAACTCTCGTCTCTACTAACTCTTTCTCACGGCCATTCCCTTACAGATCCTTTCCTCAAAATATCTTATAAAACTTCTCGCACGCCACTCTCATCCATTATGCAGAAAAAAAACACACTTTCAAAAACAGATCACGCCCTCTGCTAAAAGTCTTAGTTTATGATACTGCACGCAAAAAAACTCAAGATTTCTCAAACGCAGTATCCACGCGTGCATCATGCTGAGTGATCACATCCATCAACTCTGTCACGACCGTATCCAGCACATCTCGTGCATCCCCCTCCGCCATAAGGCGAATAACCGGCTCAGTTCCAGAAGCACGGATCACCAATCGTGCTTTTTTTCCCAACCGCCTTTCTGCTTGATCAATGGCCGTTTTGACGGGATTTTTTTTCAAGACATTTTTATCTTTAATCGTTACATTTTTTAAAATTTGTGGAACAGGTTCAAAGCGTTTACACAATTGGCTCATAGGGCTTTGACTTTCCTTCATACAAGCTAAAATCTGCAAGGCTGCCACCAACCCATCACCCGTTGTCCCAAAGTCACTGAGCACAATATGCCCTGAAGCTTCTCCTCCAACATTATATCCCTTTTGGCGCATGGCATCGACAACATAACGATCTCCAACTTTTGTTCTGATAAGGTCCAATCCTTTGCTGTTCAAAAACCGCTCCAGTCCTAGATTGGACATAATCGTTGTAACAACCCCATTGCACCGTAACCGTCCCATTTTATGCCAATTTTCAGCAATCACAGCAATCAACTGATCCCCATCAACTGTTTGTGCTTTTTCATCAACAATGAGCACACGATCGCCATCTCCATCAAGAGCAATCCCCGCATCAGCACGCACTTCATGCACTTTTCGTTTTAAAGAGCTTAAATCGGTTGAGCCACATTTTTGATTAATATTGGTGCCATTGGGTTCATTATGAATAGCAAAAACCTCAGCTCCCAACTCCCATAAAGCCCGGGGGGCGGCTTTATAAGCAGCGCCATTGGCACAATCCACCACAATACGCACAGCATCTAAGCGAACATCACGAGGCAAAGTTCGTTTAGCATATTCAATATACCGATAAATATCCCCCTCGACTCGTTTTACGTAACCAATTTCAGCAGAACTTGCTAAAGATTTTGACAGATCTGTATCGATCAATTGTTCAATTTTTGCTTC
The DNA here is from genome assembly GCF_944896145.1 of Bartonella sp. B1098. Classification (NCBI taxonomy): domain Bacteria; kingdom Pseudomonadati; phylum Pseudomonadota; class Alphaproteobacteria; order Hyphomicrobiales; family Bartonellaceae; genus Bartonella; species Bartonella sp. B1098. Next base: position 16,700 of record NZ_CALYLP010000004.1, read on the forward strand.
CATATCATCTGAAAGTTTAAAACCATCAGGACCAAAAAGTTTAATGCCATTATCATAGAAAGGATTATGAGAAGCAGAAATCATCACGCCAAGATCCGCGCGCAAAGAACGGCAAAGCATTGCAACAGCAGGTGTTGGTACTGGCCCCAATAAAAAAACTTCCATTCCTGCAGCAGTCAGTCCTGAAACCAAAGCATTTTCCAACATATAGCCAGATAATCGGGTATCCTTGCCAATCACCACACGACGCGATTGATGGTGTGAACGGAATAAGACCCCTACAGCCATCCCTACCTTCATGGCAAAATCAGGTGTCATAGGAAATGAATTGGCTTTTCCCCGAATTCCATCTGTCCCAAAATATTTTTGCACCATGCCTCGTTCCTTTATCCTTCTTCCCTTAGCTTTTCTTTAACACTCTAACAGTCCCCTTGGGGACAATGGATCCTCTGATCCTATACCCGTTACCCGCTCAACGAGACCATTGGACTTGCCCCTCATCTTTTTAGAGCATCAAAGACCCTCTTCACCATTGACGCATCTAAACGACGCTCAACCAATAATGTTTCTCCTCTGCACACATAAAGCAATATTATTTTCTAAACAGGCTTTACACATTCCTTGAAGACACCCAAAGGATAGTCTCACACCCTGCCAAAATCGCAAACCAATCCATCGCCTCACCTCGCGCTCTTGAGCAAACCTGCAAGCCCATTCATCATCAAACCTCACAATCCTCTCGGCCCAAAACCGCAAGACACCCCCATCACTTAACCTCGCACCCTTGAGCAAACCCGCAAGCCCATTCATCATCAAACCTCTCAACCCTCTCGGCCCAAAACCGCAAGACACCCCCATCACTTAACCTCGCACCCTTGAGCAAACCCGCAAGCCCATTCATCATCAAACCTCTCAACCCTCTCGGCCCAAAACCGTAAGGCATCCCCATCACTTAACCTCGCACCCTTGAGCAAACCCGCAAGCCCATTCATCATCACAAACCTCACAACCCTCTCGGCCCAAAACCGTAAGGCACCCCCATCACTTAACCTCGCACCCTTGAGCAAACCCGCAAGCCCATTCATCATCAAACCTCTCAACCCTCTCGGCCCAAAACCGTAAGGCACCCCCATCACTTAACCTCGCACCCTTGAGCAAACCCGCAAGCCCATTCATCATCACAAACCTCTCAACCCTCTCGGCCCAAAACCGTAAGGCACCCCCATCACTTAACCTCGCACCCTTGAGCAAACCCGCAAGCTCATTCATCATCAAACCTCTCAACCCTCGGCCCAAAACCGCAAGACACCCCCATCACTTAACCTCGCACCCTTGAGCAAACCTGCAAGCCCATTCATCATCACAAACCTCTCAACCCTCTCGGCCCAAAACCGTAAGGCACCCCCATCACTTAACCTCGCACCCTTGAGCAAACCCGCAAGCCCATTCATCATCAAACCTCTCAACCCTCTCGGCCCAAAACCGTAAGGCACCCCCATCACTTAACCTCGCACCCTTGAGCAAACCCGCAAGCCCATTCATCATCACAAACCTCTCAACCCTCTCGGCCCAAAACCGTAAGGCACCCCCATCACTTAACCTCGCACCCTTGAGCAAACCCGCAAGCCCATTCATCACAAACCTCTCAACCCTCGGCCCAAAACCGTAAGGCACCCCCATCACTTAACCTCGCACCCTACCAAACCTGCAAGAGAACAGACCTCCTTATCCCCTGCTAAAGCTGTCATAATAAACGGATTTGCTTAATTTTTTGCTTCCATATTTTAATATTACATTAAAGGCGCAAAGCTTTGCTCGCGCCTTTTTCAAAGAATTTAGAAATTTTTCCAAAACATAGCCACTTAAGCGCTATTAAAGGGTTCTTATTTTCCTTTATCAGATCCCGAAGGCTTTGACTTTTTTTCAACACTGTTTTTACTTTGAGAGTGATTGAGTGTTTTTGTGGAATCTTTTGCGTTTTGGGCTTTTTTCTCAGCTTCACCCGATTGCACTTTTTTAGACTCAGTATCCTTGGACATAGTATCATTAGATTTTGCTGTTTTTTTCCCAACAGCACCCTCTACCTTACCGCCCTCACCTTTAACGGTTTCTGCTTTATGGGACAGTGTTTTAGGCGCTGTTTTAGCGTCTTTTTCATCGCCCACAGAGTCCCCTGCTTTCACCGTTCCAGTTTTTGGAACAGAGGAAGTCCGCAGCGCAGCATTTTCATCTTTCTGTGTGCGTGAAGGAGGCTTACCTGCAATGACTTCGTTAATTTCAGCGCCCGTTAAAGTTTCATATTCCAACAAGCCTTGAGCGAGAGCAAACCATTCTTTTCTTTTTGTTTTTAAAATATTGGTGGCATTTTTATAGGCATCATCAATAAGCTTACGCACTTCCATATCAATCATGCGGGCTGTTTCTTCAGAGACATTTTGCGTTCGTGCAACAGAATGACCTAAAAAGACTTCATCTTGGTTATCGCCATAAGCGACATTTCCAAGCAGATCAGAAAATCCCCACCGTGTGATCATGGCACGTGCTAATTTCGTTGCTTGCTCAATATCAGAAGAAGCCCCCGATGTGATATTTTCCTTTCCAAATTTCAACTCTTCAGCCACCCGTCCTCCCATCATGATGGCCAAACGAGAAATCATCCAGCGATAACTCATGGAATAGCGATCACCTTCCGGCAACTGCATCACCATTCCCAATGCCCTTCCCCTTGGAACGATTGTTGCCTTGTGGACAGGATCAGCAACCGGTACATTAAGAGCCACAATAGCATGCCCTGCTTCGTGATAAGCCGTGAGTTCTTTTTCCTCTTGCGTCATAGCGGTTGAACGACGTTCAGCCCCCATCATCACCTTATCTTTTGCATCTTCGAATTCTTGCATTGTCACCACTCTTTTATTACGGCTTGCAGCCATAAGAGCAGCTTCATTGACAAGATTCATCAAGTCTGCACCGGAAAATCCTGGTGTTCCCCTTGCCAAAACTTTCAAATCAACATTCGGAGCTAAAGGGACATTGCGCACATGCACTTTCAAGATTTGTTCCCGTCCAGAAACATCTGGGTTTGGCACCACAACTTGTCGGTCAAAACGTCCTGGTCTCAATAAAGCAGGATCCAGCACATCAGGGCGGTTTGTCGCAGCAATCAGAATAATACTTTCATTGGGCTCAAACCCATCCATTTCAACAAGCAACTGATTTAAGGTCTGCTCGCGTTCATCGTTTCCACCCCCCAGTCCAGCCCCCCGATGGCGTCCAACAGCATCAATTTCATCGATAAAGATAATACAAGGTGCATTTTTTTTAGCCTGCTCGAACATATCACGCACACGGCTTGCCCCAACACCAACAAACATTTCCACGAAATCAGATCCTGAAATGGTGAAAAATGGCACATTGGCTTCACCCGCTACAGAGCGCGCTAACAGCGTTTTACCGGTTCCTGGAGGACCAACAAGCAAAACACCGCGTGGAATACGTCCTCCTAAGCGTTGAAATTTTTGTGGTTCGCGTAAAAATTCAACAATTTCTTGCAGATCTTGTTTTGCTTCTTCAACGCCAGCAACATCCTTAAAGGTAACACGTCCTTGCGCTTCATTAAGCAATCTTGCTTTTGATTTCCCAAATCCCATTGCTCCGCGTGATCCATTTTGCATTTGTCGCATAAAAAAGACCCACGCCCCAACAATAATAATAACAGGCAACAAAGAAAACAGGAGATTAAGAAAAATACTATTTCCAGAACTTTCAGGAATAGCTTTAACATTGACGTTTTTGCTTTCCAATTTTTGTATCAAACCTGGATCGCGTGGTGCAAAAGTTGAAACAGTTCTCTGTTCGACAGTTTGTCCTGTTAATTTTTGACCTTGAATGGTTACCGATTTCAGCTCGTTATTCTCAACCTTTTGCAAAAATTCAGAATAGGAGACTTCTCCACCACCAGAACGTTGACTATCTCCATTAAAAATAGAAAACGATATAATCAAAATCAAGGCAATAACTCCCCAAATGAGGAGAGAGCGGTAATTGGAATTCATATTCAGCCCACTTAATCAAATATAGATTTCAAACAGTTCCCCTTAACATATAACCTTGTCAGCCCCTTGCCAAGGGATGAGAGACGGTTTATTCTCTTTTAGCGTTATTTTTCTTTATCTTTTCACCTCAAGATTAAAAAAAGGTTCCACAACATTCACCAGCGCAGCATCTTCTCGTGAGGAAAGCCAATCAAAAGGCGCCATAATCCGCTTGATGATAACATTTTTATGAATAATCGCTTGAGAAATCAACTCAGGAATATCACATCCTTTATCATTTGAAATCATCAGCAGCGATTGTAAAGAGGGAAAATGAGGCTTTTCAAGGTTAAAATTGCTATTTTTCAATGAAGATTTCAGCTGTTCTAAATTGGCAGCTCCAACCTTTATAGCCTCAGATCCATGATTGGTAATCTGATAGCGCCCATCCCATATGAGCGTTTCCTCTGTCCCTACCAGAGTCTCTTTCATATTGCGCCCTTCACGCCATAAAGCAACGCCATCTTTGTTATATTCAATAACACAGCCTGCATATGTAAAACGCTGCTTTACGGGAGAATGGAGACAGAATTTTTGAACAAGCGTGCTTAATTTTTTTTGGGGGAGCAAATAAAATCCCCCACCCATCAACACGGCAAAAAGCCCAACAACAAAAGGGAAACAAGCGTGTTTGTGTAAAAGTGGCGCAGGCTTTTTGATGAAACAACGCCCATATTGAACCGTAATATCCAGCGCTACAATTAAATCGGCAATATTTTGCGCTTGTTGACGACGCTGCAAGGCGGCTTGATTTATTTTTTGAGCAATATCAGTAAGCTTTTTCGAAGAAAGAGATTGGCGCACACGCACACGTTCAAAATTGCGATCTTCGTTTGTGGGATCATCAATCCACATTTTTCCTTGTGTGCGTAAATAATTGCGCAATGTTTGGCGTTTTATGCCAAGAAGCGGCCGAATCAAACGCACTTTTCTATGCAACAATGCTTCACGTGGAATACAAGATAAACCACGCTCATAGAGTCCCTCTTTTTCAGCACTCTTTTTTCTCGTTTCTCTAGCATGATCTCCATCACCCATAACCCTAGTTTCACTGCACAACGCACCAGCAAAATCACCCGCAGAAAAACCATCACGCATAGCACTAGCGTCATCACCCAAAAGCTTCCTGCTCTTTTGAAGACGTTGAGACCGCATTTGGTAAGTTTCAACCTGATCATTGAGTGTATGGCCCGTCATAATAAGGGAAGCGCCTTGTCTTTGCGCTTCCAAAACCAAGAGATCATAGCGTGCAACACGAGCGCTAGAAGCAATATGTGTCTTTGGTTTTGTGCCTTCCCACCGCACAGTGATATGTTTAATGTGATGGGCACGACAAATTTCCGCAATAGTTTCTGCTTCACACGCTGATTCTTTACGCAATTGGTGATCAACCGTCACAGCAATGATTTCTGGGGGCACTGAGAGCGTTTCCAAATACTCTTTGACCAAAAACATTAAAGCTAAAGAATCACTTCCCCCTGAGACGGCAAGAATCACTCGTCGACACTGAATAAAATCCGATGTTTTAAAGAGATTTCTTGCCAGTCTAACGCACACCCAAAACGACCTCGCTGCTTATTTTAGAGGGTTACAAAACACAGACTCTAACATTTGATGATGTTTTGATTTCTTTGCGAAAAAAGCACAATCCTTTTCATTTTTCTCAAGAGCAACCATACTTCTTGCTAATTTCAGCAAAATCTCAGAGGTATAGAGCTTCTTTTTATCGGCATACCATGCGGATAAATAAACTTGAGCTGCTTCATGATAGCGTTTTTGTCCCAACAAAGATTCAGCCAACCAAAATAAAGCATCATCACTCAAAGGATCTTTTTTGTAACGATTTTGAAAAGCACAAAAGCTTTTTTCAGCCTCAACATAGTTGGCAGAACGGATAAAGTCATACCCTTCCTTATACAAAGCTTTGGAAGAAGAAAGCGTGTCACTCTGATCTGCTTTAATATGAGCCGTTACATCATGCGCTTTTTGTAAATGATCGCCTGTTTCCTTCGCTGTATGGTCTTTCACATCTGCAACCTTTGTCTGATCACTCGTGCTATGATCCTGCACCGTTTCTTTTTTTACAGTCTGAGATTTTGCATCCAAAGCGGCACTTTCAATAGAACAAGAATAAACAGAAGAGTCTTTTTTATCAAAAAGCCGGTGGAACTGATTGTTAACAGTCTTCAAATTGTTATGCTCAAGCACCATCCGTATCTTATGTAAAAGCTTATCTAAATCATAATCTTTAAATAAAGCCTGCTGATTCTCTAAAATAATCCCTTGGTGCTCCGAAACACCAGCAGCATCAGGGACTTTCTTCACCGCATCGGAAGCCTTATCAGCGGCGTCAGAAGCTTTTTCCACCGCATCAGAAGCAGCTTTACCGGCAGCGTCAGGGATTTTTTCCACCACATCGGAAGCCTTATCAGCAGCGCCAGAAGCTTTTTCTACCGCACCAGAAGCAGCTTTATCAACAACGTCAGTGGCTTTTTTCACCACATCGGAAGCCTTATCAGCAGCGTCAGAAGCTTTTTCTACCGCACCAGAAGCAGCTTTATCAACAACGTCAGTGGCTTTTTTCACCACATCAGAAGCAGCTTTACCGGCAGCATCAGGGATTTTTTCCACCGCATCGGAAGCAGCTTTACCGGCAGCATCAGAAGCTTTTTCTACCGCACCAGAAGCAGCTTTATCAACAACGTCAGTGGCTTTTTTCACCACATCGGAAGCCTTATCAGCAGCGCCAGAAGCTTTTTCCACCGCACCAGAAGCAGCTTTACCGGCAGCATCAGGGATTTTTTCCACCGCATCGGAAGCCTTATCAGCAGCGTCAGAAGCTTTGTTCACCGCATCAGAAGCAGCTTTACCGGCAGCATCAGGGATTTTTTCCACCGCATCGGAAGCAGTCTTATCAGCGGTGTCAACTTTATCATGTGCTGGATATTTAGAAGCCTTTCGTGCTGCACTTTCAGCAAATGAAATAGAACAAGCTATGAAAACTGCCATATAAAAGATCGTTTTCCAATTAATTTTACGGTACATTCTTTTCTCCCCTTAAGAGTTTATTTAATGACTGTTCATATCACTTAGCGTTGTCACAGCACGTCGATTTTGATTCCAACAGGAAATATCATCACATACCGCAACAGGCCTTTCTTTTCCGTAAGAAATTGTTTGAATCCGTTGCGCAGACACACCAAGAGACACGAGATAATTTCGCACAGCAACAGCACGACGCTGTCCCAGTGCCAAGTTATATTCACGTGTTCCCCTTTCATCAGCATGACCTTCGATCATAATAGAATAATAAGGATAATGAAGCAACCATTCTGCTTGGCGCGTTAAAATACGTTCAGCATCGGCATCCAATGAAGAAGAATCGAGACTAAAAAACACGCGATCCCCCACATTAACCGTAAATTCTTTTCCTGAACCTGGTGACACTTGATTCAAACCAGCATCATTCATATAAGCGCCATTCATACCGTGAAATGCACCGGTATTTTTTTTTCCACATCCCCCCAAGCATAGGGAGAAAAAAAGGAGGATCACTAAGGAATGAGAGATGGTATTTTTGGTAGAGCACATAGTCCGTTTCTCCTTGAATTTCGTAAAGAAAGGTAAATTCTTAAAAATATTTTTAAGAATAACCTTTAATTCCTAATGAAGACGAAATTTTTCTGTTTTTTTGTCATCATTTTTCAGTCTCTGCCAATTTTTTCCCCTTTATAGCTATTCCCCTAACATCTCCATGATCAATTGAGCAACATTGCTCTGAAACGTCATGACGCTTACGCTTCCTCTTGATCTTGACGATTTTTTTGCAGCGCGTTCAATTTTGCAAAAACTTTATCAGCATCAAAAGTCTTGTGTGGGTTGTCTTCACGCTCATTTTCCTCGAGAGAAGCGTTTTCCGTCACAGAAGCGGGAAGTAATGACCTGTCTTCTTCTGCAATAACAGGGCGGTTTTTCGCCGCACGTTGGAGTTCAAAATCTAAATCGATTTGCGAACACAAGCCAAGCCCTACAGGATCAAGAGGAGATAAATTAGCACTATTCCAATGGGTTCGAAGGCGGATTTGTTCGATGGTCGCTTTTGTTGTCCCAATCAACCGTGCAATTTGTGCATCTTTCAACTCGGGATGGTTGGTCACCAACCATAAGATACCATTGGGACGATCTTGACGTCGAGAAAGAGGGATATAGCGTGCTCCTTTACGTTTCTTTTCAGGAATGTGCACCCTCGATTGAGAAAGTTTCAAGCGTGCGTTTTGATCCGCCTCCACCCGTGCAATTTCACTGCGCGTCAACTGCCCAGAACTAATCGGATCAAGACCTTTAATACCATAAGCGGCCTCTCCATCGGCAATAGCTTTGACTTCCAAGACATGCAATTTACAAAATTCTGCAATCTGCTCAAAAGAAAGAGCTGTATTATCAACCAACCAAACAGCTGTTGCTTTGGGCATCAAAAGTTGCGTTGCCATTTTTATAAATCCTCTTCTGCGCCTCTTTTATGAGGCAGGTTACCGCCCATTCAAGAGCACTGGAACTTCTTCATTATATGTTCTTATATGTTGGTTTTTTCCACCCACTATTTAAAATAAAGCGAGACTGGAATAAACCATTTTACCATGAGATTACATTCTGTTATAGCGTGATTTTTGCTCAACGACAAGAGATCTCTCTTGGAATGATCCTCAACAAAGGTGTCTTTACCTTTAGGATGAATTTTCTTATAAAGGATTTATTTGATTATTTCACCTCATGCTGTGGCACATTTATTCTGGTGGGTATTCTGGTGAGCTGCGTGTTTTATCGCCTTACATTCTAAAAAACACCCAACCCAGAAAGAAAGCCCTTAAACAGGAAGGAAAACTATGGCAGGCCATTCACAATTTAAAAATATTATGCACCGTAAAGGGCGTCAAGATGCGATGCGCTCGAAAATATTTTCTAAGCTTGCACGCGAAATTACCGTAGCGGCAAAACAAGGTGCCCCTGATCCAGCCATGAATCCACGTTTAAGGTTGGCTGTTCAAAATGCCAAAGCACAGTCAATGCCGAAAGATAATATTGAACGCGCGATTAAAAAAGCTTCAGGCACCGATGTCGAAAATTATGATGAAGTCCGCTATGAGGGCTATGGACCAGGTGGTGTTGCGGTTATTGTTGAAGCTTTAACCGATAACCGTAACCGCACCGCTTCAAACGTGCGCGCCGCCTTCACCAAATCAGGAGGAGCCTTAGGCGAAACAGGATCGGTCAGTTTCATGTTTAATCGGATTGGGGAAATAATCTATAAACCAGAAGCAGGAACAGCAGACAACATCATGGATGCAGCCATTGAAGCTGGTGCTGAAGATGTACAATCCGAAGAAACCGGACATCATATTACCTGCGCATTTGAAGATATTGGTGAAGTTTCAAAAACACTTGAAGCAAAACTTGGTGAAGCAGAATCGATTAAAACAATTTGGAAAGCCACCACCCTTGCTCCCATAGATGAAGAAAAAGCTTTATCCGTTTTACGACTGATTTCAACCTTAGAAGAAGATGATGATGTACAAAATGTTTATGCTAATTTTGATGTTAGCGATGAGATTTTGGCAAAACTGTCCGTATAATGCCCATTATTGCCCCCTCTCTTACCGATGAGGGACTAAAAAACATCTTTCACCTCGTTGTCCATAAATATAAAAGCCCCGCATAAAAAGCGGGGTCAATCATTGGTAGCGCCCAAAAAACCACAATCAATCAATCGCAAAAATAGAACCGATGGCCCCAAAAAGCGAATTGAAGAACAAAGAAAGCATAAAGCAAGCCTCCTTGAACGCTCAACAGTTTTGATGATAAAGGCTAAGACTCTGTAGTCTCACGCTTTTCTTAAATATCCCAAAGATTATCCCTATAGCCTCTCTCTTTGTTTTTAAAGAGTCCCCTTTCCTCCCTCCTCTCAAGGGATGAAAATTTCACTCCCATCTGATCTGTAAACCATAAGGAATTATTTTTAAAAAAACGTTTTCGTCTCAAGAAAACTCGACTATCGATAAACAACAGCCGATGCTGGATGAAATTGATAGCTCCCATGCCTCCTCTCACAAGTGCGTTCTTTAAACTGATTAAAGACCATTGAGATTGTGTAGACTGATATTTCTTTTCTGTTTTTATCTTTTGATCAAGCATTTTTTTATTGTATATTGAGCAATGGCGACCATGCTGGATCAGAAGCATCATTGGGTGTAGGGAGTTGACGTTCATTGCGTCCCGTAATATCAATGGTATAGATTTTGGGTCCCATACCGGGGTTTTTACGAAAGAACATCAACACACGACCATTGGGGGCCCAAGTCGGTCCTTCATTATGAAACCCTGTGGTTAAAATTCGTTCTCCTTGTCCATCAGGGCGCATAACACCGATAGAAAATTGTCCGCTTAATTGTTTTGTAAAGGCGATATAGTCACCCCGTGGCGACCAAATGGGTGTCGAATAACTGCCCTCGTTTAAAGAAATACGCTGAATATCACTGCCATCGGCATTCATTTTATAGATTTGCGGCTTTCCACTACGATCTGAGGAAAAGACGATTTGTGTTCCATCTGGTGAATAAGAAGCGGAGGTATCAATGGCAGCAGTTGTTGTCAGCCGCGTCATTGTACGGGTCCGCAAATCCATGGTGTAAAGATTCGCACTTCCATCATTTTGCAATAAACTCATGATGACTTTTTGTCCATCAGAAGAAAAACGCGGCGCAATTGTCATGTTATGAAACGTTCCAATCAACTCTCTTTGCCCCATTTCAATTTGTTGGAGATAAACATGAGGGATTTGATTATCCTCATAAGCCATATAGGTAATTTCTTGCCTTTTGGGTGAAAAACGCGGTGTAAGCACCAACTCACTTCCATCAGACATATAAATCAAATTTGCGCCATCTTGATCCATCATAGCTAAACGTTTAATGCGTGCATTTTGCGGACCTGTTTCATCGATAAAAACAATTCTTGTATCAAAATAGCCACTTTCTCCTGTCATTTCACTGTAGATCTCATCAGCGATCATATGGGCTACACGCCGCCAACGTTCTGTCGCGGTATAAAAACGTCGTCCTTTCAATTGTCGCTGTCCAAAAACATCCCATAGACGAAAATCGACTCTCAAACGTCCGTCGTTTTCTCTCATGACTTGCCCCGTCACCAAACCTTGCGCTTTTATTTTCTGCCATGAAGCAAAATGTGGTTGTTTATTCGGATTAGAAATTTTTTCAAAAAAATGTTCCTTATCAAGTGGTAAAAAAAGCCCCGACCGTTCAAGATCGGCTGTCACCACAGCAGATATTTTCAACCCGATCGAATCATTGGAGATAAAATCTGTAATTGCAATGGGAATGGGATTAAAATCAGCGCTAGAAATTGTTCCTTTCAATTGCGCATAAACCGATGAGAAACTTGAAAGCCACAAACTGCAAGTGACTATAAACCACCTAAAAACTTTATGTTTTGTTATAGTCATCATGGAATGTGTCCTTTCATTAAGCGAATTTAATTTCTCTCATTTATCATCTTATTTCTTGGAGAGGGTCAACATTAAAGTCAAAACCCTGCCCCCACAGGTCATATTGATCACGAGGAAGATCTGCATAAGGTTGGCATGAAAAGACAGCCGCGTACACCTGCCTTATCATAATCGCCTGTTGGCTCTCAAGACCGCTTACAGGATCAATGATAGGCTCCCCCATAACCATCCCTTCACGGTCTAAGTAAAAACGCAACCGCACGATGGGACGGTTTTTTAAATCGCCACCAAGCGCCACAAGTTTAAGCTTCTGTTGAATACAACCCCCCGCAATACTGACCAATGTTTGTGCCATTTTTGTGATATCATTGATATTTTTTCTTGCCCCCATTGCTTCTAGTGTATGAGAACGTTTTGCTCCCCCTCCTTGTGAGCGCGCACGATTGAGCAAATTATTTTCTTCCAGTGCCAAAATATCTTCGATAGTTTGTTTCTCTTGATTTTTCTTGTTAAGCTCTGGTGTCTTTTGCTTCAATGCAGCCCCATCATTCTTCATTGGAAATTCTTCATTAAATTTTGGTTTAAACTGCGGAAGAAGAGGTTTTTCTGGAAGTGCAATTTTAGGCGCTTGCTGAACAACCTGCTCTGCTGGTGCCTTTTGTACCGTTGGAGCTAATTCTTTCGGCAATACCCTCTCTTCATTTTTGTGCGCAGGCTGAGGCACAGTCTTAGACGCTTCCTCCACTGCTTCTACAGGCATCTCAGGTGCAAGCTTGGGGGCTTCCTCCACCGCTTCTACAGGCATCTCAGGTGCAAGCTTGGGGGCTTCCTCCACTGCTTCTACAGGCATCTCAGGTGCAAGCTTGGGGGCTTCCTCCACCGCTTCTACAGGCATCTCAGGCGCAAGCTTGGGGGCTTCCTCCACTGCTTCTACAGGCATCTCAGGTGCAAGCTTGGGGGCTTCCTCCACTGCTTCTACAGGCATCTCAGGCGCAAGCTTGGGGGCTTCCTCCACCGCTTCTACAGGCATCTCAGGCGCAAGCTTGGGGGCTTCCTCCACTGCTTCTACAGGCATCTCAGGTGCAAGCTTGGGGGCTTCCTCCACCGCTTCTACAGGCATCTCAGGTGCAAGCTTGGGAGTTTCCTCTGCCGCTTTTGAAATATCCTCTGTTTTTGCTTCGACTGATTCTGTAAGTTTAGATGGTTCTGAGGGATTGCTTGGCGGCGGCAGTGTTGTCTCAACGGGGCGCGGCTTTTCCTTTGGTTGGAAAGGCGCAAGACTATCTCGTTGTCCTTCTCCAATATGGCGAGCATCTTCTATCTCTTGGGGGGCAGTGGTTGGTTTAACAGCAGGAATTGCATGGAGTGGCGCTTTTACATCGCCTTGTTGAGAGGAAAACTCTTCGCTCACAGGCGCAAGAGTGATGGGAATTGCTTCCAAGGGTTGTGGCAAAGAAACAGAGTTTGTAAACTGAACAACACCCCAACCGAGAAAAATAACATGGACCACAAGGGATAAAGCCAAGCCTCGTTTCATACTATGATAAGAGTCTTTGTTCATTCTTTATGCCTTAATTGATACCTTGTATTTTTTTCACTTTTAATCACGCTGCACTCTTTAAAAACATTTAAAAACAAATAGTTATGGACAATGTTATTGTCCGTTATTTATTGTGCTAGACTTGCTAACGCAACTTGAGAAAACCCTGCTTTTTGAATATCTGCGAGCAATTTTAAGACTTGTTGATATTCAACAGTTTTAGCAACCCGCACAAAAATTCGTTGATCTTTTTGTGTAGGATCCGCTTTTAGAAGAGTTTTAAGCTGTGCAATCAACGCTTGTGAACTTTCATAATAATCTTGATGAATGGCAAAGCGCCCTTGCGCATCCAGTGAAACTGTAAGGGGTGTTTTTTGTGCGCGGACGGGCCCCGCTTGACTGCGTGGTAAATCCAAAGGAACACCGTTCACCAAAAGGGGAGCAGAGACCATAAAAATAATAAGCAACACCAACATGACATCCACAAAAGGGGTGACATTAATCTCACTCATCAGTTGGCTTCGTGAATGATGCCGCCTCCGTGTATTTTTTTGAGAAGAAGAAGAAACAGAAATTCCCACGGGATAAGCTCCTTTTTATAAAGAGGAAGGTGCCGTACGTGTTTCATCAATACGCCGTGAGACAATTGTTGAAAATTCATCGGCAAAATTTTCTATTTGTGCAATGATGCGTGCACTTTCATGGGTCAATTTATTATAGGCAATAACGGCTGGAATTGCCGCAAACAAACCAATAGCCGTTGCCAAAAGTGCTTCTGCAATCCCTGGTGCGACAATGGCAAGAGATGTATTTTGAGAAGCAGAAATAGAAAGAAAAGACTCCATAATACCAATCACTGTTCCAAAAAGACCGATAAAGGGTCCTGCAGATCCCAGTGTTGCAAGAAAACTTAACTTTGATTCTATTTTTTCACTTTCACGTCCCAGTGTTAGATCCATCGCCTTATCAATTCTGCTCTGCAAACTGATCGAAGTATGGGTTCCTTTTTCAAGAGATTTTTTCCATTCAGCCATTGCTGCCATAAAAACAGCAGATATGCTATTGGTACGGTGACTCTTACAGGTGACATAAAGATCCTCTAGCGCTTTGCCAGACCAAAATGTCCGTTCAAATTGTTTGATTTCACGCCGTATTCTCCGGTAGGTAAAAATTTTATCAAAAATAATGGCCCAACTCCAGACGGAAGCAAGCAGCAACCCAACCATAACAACTTTAACGACGAGACTTGCTTGCATAAACAAATGCAACATTCCCATTGTTTCCGGATTCATTAGTTCACCATGCGGCATAATTTTTGTCCCTCTAAATGAAAGGTGCACTTCTTAAAATTTTATAAAACAGATTGTTTTATAGTTTCTAAATTTAAGTAAAAAATTTTAGTCTCACATAAATCCATGCACGAAAACAAGACCTGTTTCTTAAATTTCTTTAAAAAGTGATCATCAAAGACATCTCTCAAGACATCTCCCCTCTCTCTCACAAAGACATTTATGCAAGATCACCCTAAAGCCGCCCCCTTCATCAATACCTATGAAGGATAAAACCCAATCCCCCCGTTTATGAAAAGAATGCTCCACCATCTTGACTTTCCCCCCTCACTGTAAAAGACAAAATTTCTAACCTCGCACCGTTTTGCAAACAATAATCTACGCCAGCTTTCCTTAAAGCGAATTCCCTCTATTGGCTTCAAATCCCCGCCTCTCAAACAACCCCATTTTACAGTATAATAGAATAGCTAATGTTTTAATTTGTCTTGCCAATCTCCTTAAAGTACTTTATCAATCAAAAGATATTTTGATCGTCTACGCACCGATCAAGAGGGATTAAAGGTCCTAAGCTCTAGCGTACAAATAAATCCACTGTTGTGGATATCCCGGGATTCCGGGAGATTTTGCTATGTCCAGGTGCATCTCAGCACTAAAAGCAAAAAGCTGACTAGAGCTCAGTACCTTTAACTCCCGGAATACTCATGCGAGGGCGCTCGCAACCGGTGGGGAGCAATGCAATCTCAAAATCTTAATATTGATCTTTTGGTCGGCAAAAAAATTCGCTTAAAACGAAAAATGCTGAAAATGTCTCAAAAAACCTTAGGGGATGCTTTAGGCGTAAGTTTCCAACAAATTCAAAAATATGAAAACGGCTTAAATCGTGTAAGCGCAGGGCGTTTAATGCACATTGCTAATATTTTGCATGTTCCGATTGCCTTTTTTATGCGGAGATCATGTCAAAACAACAGTTCCCCTACCCTCACGATGAAATCATCTCCAGCAGTGAAGAATACCTGCTGCTTCAAAGGTTTAGAACGCTCACCTCGATAAAACAAAAAGCTATTTTACAACTCATCATGGATGAGAATGCAAACTAACATCATGCGATAGCATACAACACATTCTCTATAACGCGATACGCACTCATAGAGCCTACATGCTCTCTTCAATAAGCATTCATGGGAATTTGGTAAAAGAACAACCTTCATTGTAGCGCTTTATGACTTGTAAACACCCCGCCTCTCATGAAAAAAGCCGTTTTTTATTGCCAATCTTCTGAAATGGCTTTAGGAATTAAAAGGTGTTTTAATCGCATACTCGATAATCAAAAGAGCTCTGAAAAATCTAAGCTTTAACGTAAAAATGAACCCGCTTTTCGAGTATGTGGAATTCCGGGAGTTTTTGCCATGTCCAAGTGTTTCTCAACACTAAAAGCAAAAAAGCTAACTGAACTCAGTCCTTTACTACTCCCGGAATACCAATGCGAGGGCGCTCGCAACCGGCGGGGGGCTTAACATGCAAACCAAAAATTCACATTTTAACGATATTTATCGGCAAAAGAATTCGTCATCGGAGAATATCAATGAAGCTTTCTCAAAGCAGCAAGCAAAATATTCATCCCCATACCGTTTTGCAAACAATAATCCGTCAATACGCCAGCTTTCTTTAAAGCGAATTCCCTCTCATTGACTTTAGATTTCCACCTCTCAAATAGTACTATTTTACAGTATAATAGCATAGCCAACGTTTTAATTTGTCTTGCCAAACTCTTGAAAGTACTTTATTGATGAGCTTGTGTTTTTGATCGTCCACGCAACGGTCAAATAGGGAGTTGAAAACCCGAAAACTCGTACATGAATTTGTCCCACTATGTGGGTATCCCGGAATTCCGGGAGCTTTTGCTATGTCCAGGTGCTTACTAGCACTAAAAGCAAAGAGCTGATTCGAGTTCAGTATTTTCAACCTCCCGGAATACTCATGCGAGGGCGCTCGCAACCGGTGGGGGTGCAAAATGCAAACCAAAAATTCACATTTTAATGATATTTCTTATCAAGCAAAAGAATTCGTCATAGAAGAATGTCAATGAAGCTTTCTCAAAAAGAATTAGAGAATTCTTTAGGTGTCAGTTTCCAACAAATCCAAAAATACGAAAAAGGGTTAAACCGTGTAAGCGCAGGACGTTTGCTAGAAATTGCCAATCTACTGGAAGTTCCAATGAGCTTTTTTTATGCGGATATTATTGCTACAAAAGAAGATAACCCCACAAAAGAACCTCCCTCACACGATGATCAAGAAATCTATAGCGAAAAAGAACACGCCCTTTTGAGAAATTTTAGAGAACTCCACCCTAAAAAACAAAAGGCAATTTGGTGGTTAATTTCCGATTAAGCAAAAGCACACACAAAACTCCAATCCTTTATTTCATTTTTACAGATCCACGTTTTTATGCTTTTTCATTTTGACAGAAATCAGTAAACGAAACTATCCTCCGCACCATTCTATAAACACTGGTCTGTCAAAACGCTGACTTCTGATGCTAGCGGATTTCTCAGCTTATTATTTCATAGGATTATCACTGTCTCTCAAAGAAGAGTGTTCCCCAGCCCGCAAATCTTTCCCTAAAAATATTCACCCCCCACTTTCACATGAAGCCCCTTACATTACCCAATGATCACCGTCCAAAGAGCAGTGTTTTACGGCATGATAGGATAAGCGTTTCCAGCTCAAAATTTGCGATCAATCCTGCCACTTAAAACGCTTTATAAAAGGCATTTTATGCCTTTCTCAATCCTTTTTATCTCCACCCATCAACCCTGCCTGTAACAAGAAAAAAATGTGACATGCAAGAAAATGATTTTGGTGAATTCACAAAAGAATTTGAAATGAGAAAATTTTACACCATCCACGGTTCTCATTTAAATTGAATAACCCTATCTTATCATTATCAATAAAACTGTTGTATATTCAACATACAAGAGTTTTAACCAAGCATTTTTGCAAACAGCTCTTTGGGTAAACGTCGCGGTTTTGCCTCCTCATTAATCAGAGCAATTTCAACTTTCGCTGTTACCAACGTGGTCGCCTCGTGCACAATAGATTGCTCCATAAAAAAGCGTGCTCCTTGGACATGATTAACACGTGTTTTAACAACTAAAAGATGATCAATTTGGGCTGGTCGTAAAAAACTAATTTCCATATGACGCACAACAAAAAACAGTTTTTCCCCCTCCCCCCCTGCAGCTAACATTTTATTATTAAAACCTGTTTCCCGTAAAAATTCTGAACGTCCCCGTTCAAAAAATTCCAGATAACGCGCATGATAAACCACACCGGAAAAATCTGTATCAGCCACATAAACGCGCACCTGAAAATTATGAAAAGCATTTTTATGATCGCTCTTGAAAGGCATTACTTCTGTCATTGACTTCATGTCCCATAAAATCATTTAAGTTAGAAAATTGTTTATCAATCAAAAGATTGAACATATTTTTGTGTTGAAGTTGTGAAAAGAAAAAGCACAAAATCCCCCCTATCGTTCTAAACCTTTTCGGTGAAAACACAAGAACCAGAGGCGTTCTTCTTGTCCTTATAAGAGCTTGAGATAAATCATCCGCACAGTTCTTATTAAAAAGATGCCTTAGTCCTCTTCCCCATCCCATAAAGTTGTCTGAAGTGATGCATTGTCTTGAGCATCAGAAAGTTGCGTACGCTTTTGTATCGATGTTGAAGCAGGCGCAGCAAGTCCTAAATGGCTCCACGCCTTTTCCGTAAGAATGCGTCCTCGAGCCGTTCTTTGAATAAAACCTTGTTGGAGAAGATATGGCTCAACAATATCTTCAATCGCATCGCGTGGTTCTGATAAAGCAGCCGCAATGGTTTCAATGCCTACCGGTCCTCCTAAAAAAGTTTCCGCAATCAGCAGCAAATAACGCCGGTCAAGCGGATCAAGCCCAAGATAATCCACTTCAAGGCGCGAAAGCGCTTCATCGGCGATTTTTCGATCAATTTGTTTTGCCTGTTTGACCAAAGCAAAATCACAAACGCGCCGTAAAAGCCGTCCAGCGATACGCGGAGTTCCACGTGCTCGACGTGCAATTTCATGGGCGCCATCATCACTGATCTTGACGGCAAAAAGCCGCGCATTACGCTGCACAATATATTCCAATTCCTCTATCGTATAAAAATTAAGACGAATAGGGATGCCAAAACGGTCTCTAAGCGGTGTGGTCAAAAGCCCCAACCGTGTGGTTGCCGCCACTAAAGTAAATTTAGCCAGATCAATTTTAACCGAGCGTGCTGCCGGCCCCTCCCCAATGATCAAATCGAGTTGATAATCTTCCATAGCTGGATAAAGAATTTCCTCGATTGCTGGATTTAAGCGATGAATTTCATCAATAAACAAGACATCGCGTTCTTCAAGATTGGTCAAGAGAGCGGCTAAATCTCCTGCTTTAGCAATGACCGGTCCTGAAGTAGAGCGAAAATTAACGCCTAATTCCTTTGCCATAATCTGTGAAAGCGTTGTTTTTCCCAGTCCCGGTGGTCCTACAAACAAAACATGATCCAACGCTTCTTTCCGAGTTTTTGCGGCTTCAATAAATATCTTTAAATTAGCCCGCGCTGCTTCTTGCCCGATAAAGTCATCGAGAACTTGTGGTCTTAAGGAACGATCCGGATCGTTGGGAAGGGGCGCAGCCTCTAAAAGGCGTTGATCTTCATCTTTATGCATTGTTACCTTTTATTTAAGTAGGAGAAGAAAGCAATTTGAGACTATGGCGGATCAAGAGGGTAGAAGAAACAGCTTCCCCCTCAAGGGCGTTCATCGCCAGAGCAAGAGCCCTGGCTGCTTGCTCACGTTCAAAGCCTAGCTTCATCAAAGCGGAAAGCGCATCCTGCGCAGGTTGATTAGCCCTCTCATGCTGCGGAATTGAAACAGTCTTGACCGCCTGTTCAAAGGGAAGCGTTTTACTTTTCAACTCACCCACAATTCTTTCACTAACTTTTTTACCAACGCCTGGCGCTCGACTAATCATCGCCCCATCGTTTAAAGCAATAGCTTGTGCGAGTTCATCTGGCGATAAAGTGCCCAAGATTGCTAAGGCAACCTTAGCCCCTACGCCTGGAACATTTTGGAGCATACAAAACCACTCCTGCTCAGCTCTTGTTGCAAAACCAAAAAGGCGGATTGCCTCTTCCCGAACATGCGTTTCAATAAAGAGGCTTAACGCCTCCCCAACAGAAGGCAAAGAAGGACGCAACCGATTTGAAATAAAAACAACATACCCCACACCATGAACATCAAGCACGATATAATCTTCAAAGATATGTTCAAGCGTACCCTTTAATTTGCCAATCATGTTGTCGCCCCAATCATATCTCCACCCTTGCCTGATAAGATTGCTCAATCCTCTTACGATGCATGCTATGACAAAGAGCAAGCGCAAGGGCATCAGCGGCATCATTGCTATCAAATTCAGCCCGTGGGAGTAAAACTTTTACCATCATATGAATTTGTTCTTTCGCCCCATGTCCAACACCAATAACCGATTTTTTTACTTTGTTGGGTGCATATTCAAAAACAGGACACTTTGCCTGCGCAGGAACCAGCAGTGCAATCGCACGTGCTTGCCCAAGTTTTAAAGTTGCCGTGGCATCTTTGTTGACAAACACATGTTCCACCGCAGCTTCATGAGGCATAAATTGATGCACAACCTCTGAAAGACCTTTATGGATCTGACAGAGTCTGGAAGCCAGATCACACTTTACATCGGAAGAAACTGTCCCTGCAGCAACAAACTGAAGACGATTACCCGCAAGATCGATAACGCCCCATCCAGTATACCGTAGTCCGGGATCAATGCCTATAATACGAATCGTCTCTGCCATAAATTCCAGTTTATACACTTTTCCCCCTTTTGAATAAAGGCTCGCCCACAAAGAAAACAGCAGTAAAACATAAAACCCGTAAAAAGAGGAGCATGTATCATGATTTATGCCGTATAACACCCGAAAAAACAGCAGCTTTATAAGACTAAAAATGCCATCAAACAAAACCCCTCACACCTGACAAGGAAGCAAAAGAAAAGTATAAAAACGCCCCTTCTATCTCATCTCCCCCTTCTATCTCATCTCCCCCTTCTATCTCATCTCCAATGTCATAATGATTAAACCATCTCAAACGAGCAAAGAGAGGATCCATACATTCATAAGTATAAAAATTCTCCTCTCTGGATCGTATATACGCCACCGAGTCTTTTTACGTTATACCCACCCATGTTGATTTGTTTTGCCAACAGATTTTCATCTTCTAAAGTACTAGAAGCCGCCGCTTCCCACCCCGCGCGCATAGATTTTTGCGAGCCTCTCAAACGAGAGTAAATGAGCAACAAATTGGCGAAAAATTTCTGGGAGTTCGTTCCAATGAGGGGTTTCAAGTTCCAATGTCGGTGTCTGAAGAGAAACTTTAACGATTTCTTTTTTTATTTGTTCTGATGACATTTCCCCTTCGCGAAAAACCAAGAGAATATCCTCTAAGAACGCCCAAAGGCTGTTTTGAGTAATTCGATTTGTTTTGCCAGCAGATTTTCATCTTCTAAAGTACTAGAAGTCGCCGCTTCCCACCCCGCGCGCATAGATTTTATGCGAGCCTCTCAAACGAGAGTAAATGAGCAACAAATTGGCGAAAAATTTCTGGGAGTTCGTTCCAATGAGGGGTTTCAAGTTCCAATGTCGGTGTCTGAAGGGAAACTTTAACGATTTCTTTTTTTATTTGTTCTGATGACATTTCCCCTTCGCGAAAAACCAAGAGAATATCCTCTAAGAACGCCCAAAGGCTGTTTTGAGTAATTCGATTTGTTTTCCTACTGGATTTTCATCTTCTAAAGTACAGGAAGCCGCCGCTTCCCATCCTGCGCGCATATACTTTATACGAGCTTCTAAACGCAGTGAATGAGCAACAAATTGGCGAAAAATTTCTGGGAGTTCGTTCCAATGAGGGGTTTCAAGTTCCAATGTCGGTGTCTGAAGGGAAACTTTAACGATTTCTTTTTTCATTTGTTCTGATGACATTTCCCCTTCGCGCTCTGCTCGAAGAAGAAGGAGTTGAGAGGCAATTTGCATCAGTCTTGTACTTAAATACATCGCCTCCTTTGCATAGAGTGCAGAAATTTCTGTCGAAAGGGAACGCGCGACGACTTTCCCTTCTGAATCGATATAGGCTGCTGTTTTTTCAATCAGCGCCATTGTCTCTTCATAGAGACGATTAAAAGCATTTTCAAAAGCATTATGCTCAATCATGATAATAGGTTCATCATAGGGACGTTTATGTACGCTCACGCTTTTATACTCCAAGGATCAGCACAAAACCACACCGCTCAATATTATATCACTCAACGAACAGAGTCTTAAAAAGTTTCTTTTGTTGCTGTATAGAATGCTTTTTTTTTGAAATGACTACCTCTTTTAATTTTTTTGTGCAATGCGCTTTTTATACTAAGGTTAACGCAGCCAAACAAGGATCACGGGACCGCGTTTTTCTTATAAGCGGATCAGTTTTCTTGAAAAAGCCTCCTGTAAAGACCGCCGTTTTTCACAATAATAGGCGACTCCAAATTGCAGAGCGATGCCCGTTATCATTAAGAGGCTATCGGAAAAAAACGTTCCTGTCATCACTATTTTGATAATTTGTCCAAACATGGCAAAAATAGTTCCTGTTACAAAGACCGGTAAACTATGTTTTCCTAGGATTGCTAAAGGATGTTGTTCTGAAACAGCAAACCATTTATTGACGCGCGGCAACGAAAGAATAAGAAAAGATAATGCCAGAACATGGAGCAAACGCGGCAAACTTAAAAAGGTTTTATTAAAGTTGAGCAACGGAGAAGACCAGCCCAACCAACCCAAAACGCCCCACCAATTTAAGCGAACCCATAACAGTGCCACCAAGAGATAGCCTGCCGCACAAACCACCCAAAAAGACTGAAAAGCGATTGTTTTTCCTTTTTTAAGCGCTAAAGTGCTGGTCAAACCTATGACAAACAAGAATTGCCAAGACAAAGGATTTAAAAACCATTTTCCCTCTATAGGATAAGAAGGGGGCGCAATTTTATAAAATCCACAGATGAGATAAAGTATAAATGAGCCCAAAAGCAGCCACTTTGTCTGTTTACAACTCAAATATAGGATAAAAGGCGCAAAAAACATCAAAACCATATAAAGCGGCAGAATATTATTATAGCCTAATTGATGCCCCAAGCTTAAGCTATGCAAAAATGCTATAAGCGGTTGTGTAACAAAAAGCCCCACATTATTCATCGCTAACAGTTTTTCTGTTCTCCATAAGAAAAAGGCTCCTAAAAACAAGCTTAACGTGACAAAAGTGGTCAAAAGATATGCGCCATAGAGCTGCAAAGCCCTGTACCAAAGTTTACGCACAATGAAGGAAAAAGACTTTTTCTGTAACCGCGCATGAAAACTTAAGCCCAGCGAAACGCCTGAAAGCAAAACAAAAACTTCTGCAGAATCAGAAAAGCCAAAATTTTTATGGGTTATATGCTCATAGAGTGTTCCGGGAATATGGTTGATAAAAATCGTCAATAAGGCTAAAGAACGAAAAACATCAATGCGTGTATCACGACGAAAAGGCTGCGTCTTATGATCAACAACGGCTTGGTATTTCATAAATGGATCCCCACGCATCACAAAACTTTGAAATCACATAAAAATGGTGGTTACCTTTATCGCAAACGAGGTAGGATGAAACTTTAACTTTTAAGAGTCAAGTTTCTTTTTAAGTATTTATTTTTTTACAAAAATCAGAGATATGGCATGACACAACAAAAAAATAAACCGATTGAAACCCCTCTTTTCCCTCAATTGGTTTTAACACTTGATATTCGACGCAATATTCCACACGGCTTTTTGCGTCCCATTTTGCAAACAAAGTCTTTTGCCTGTGTCATCCTTTACGATTCTGAACAGCAGAAAGATGATGGCTCTTTTTTACAAAAACAGGCTCAAACTTACGCAGAAGATATTCAAAACAATGACGCCGCTCTTCTTATCGCTGGTGACAGTCGCATTGCTGGACGCATAAAGGCTGATGGATTGCACATAGAAGATGATCTTAACGCTCTTGAAAGCTTTAAAAATCAGCAAAAGGAACAAAAAATCATCGGCTTTGGCAATCTACGCAATCGCCATAGTGCTATGCTTGCAGCAGAAACAGGCGTTGATTATCTTCTCTTTGGCAAATTAGGAGCTGATAAAAAACCCCAAGCGCACCCACGCAATCTTCAGTTAGCCACATGGTGGTCAGAGATTATGGAACCCCCCGCCATTATTCAAGCAGGCAGCGATTTTGCAAATTTTGATGAAGCCTTAAAGACGGGCTGTGAATTCATTGCTGTGGAAGAAGTCATCTTTACCCATGACACCCCCTTGGTTCTGCTTCAACTTTGCCACGAAAAATGTAAAAACGCCCCCTTGTAAAGCGCCTCCCTTTACAACTTTTCTTGTAAAGGAAAAAGCCCCCAGATTAAAGCATACTCAAAACACGCGCCCCACCCCACCACACCTTACAGACACGCACATTCTATAGACTAAAAAGAACCGCCCCCCCCCTTTTTTAAATAGCAAACGATTGCGCAAGTTTTGATGAAGAGACCGCCTGTAAATTCATTGCCGTGAACGAAATCATTTTAGGGAACAACACTCCCTTGCCCCTGCTTGAAACAATGCAAAAAAAAATGCAAAATCTCCCCTTGTAACATAAGAGAGGAATTCATAAATAAAGTGCTGACTTTTGTGTTACTTATATAAAATACGTAATGCAATATATAAATAGGAGAAAAATTCGTTTCATTCATCCACAATTTAATCAGATCGCTTCATTACACCGTAAAGTTTCCCATCATTCAGTCAAATTTTTCCCACGTTTCAATCAATAAAATGGAAGGTGACCGTCTTTCTTGTGCATAGTTTAAGAAAATAAAAATTATAAATCTCTTTAAATTCAAATGGTTATATAAATAAATCGTCACTTATTATAATATCTAGCATTATAAATGGAAAGAAATAAACAGTGAAATATAGCGGAACCTTCGAAGACCTCAACGATATAGTTTGCAAGGCTGGAGTTAAAATCAAAGAAATTAAATTCCTATCACTTAATTCTTCTGGAGGATATCAGATCAGAACCTCTAGTGGAGGAATTATTAATTGGTATGGAAGTACAGGAACACTTCAAATTCAAGGTAAAGACTTAGCTGCGAAAAAGCTAAAAGAAGATTTAACGCCATATCTAGAAGAAACATCAACGCCTCCTTCCCCAATAATTCTTTCCAACATTCCAAAAACGCCTTCCGATGTCTCAGATAAAAAAATTTTTATCGTTCACGGTCATGATCATACTGCCCTAGAGCAACTTGAACTTATTCTTCTCAAACTTGGGCTCAACCCATACATTTTAAAAAATACGAGCAGTAATGGTTTAACTATCATTGAGGCTTTAGAAAAAGAAATCTGTAAGCCAAGCAGTTCTATAAGATTTGGTATTGTACTTCTTACTCCCGATGATATGGGCTATGTCAAAACTGCCAATGCAGACACAGCACAACCCCGTGCGCGACAAAATGTCATTCTCGAAATGGGTATGTTAATCACCGCGCTTACTCGAAAAAATGTCGCTATTCTAAGAAAACAACACGTTGAGATCCCTTCAGATGCTCAGGGAATTATATACACTCCTTTTAAAGAACATGTAAAAGAAACAGTTCCAACACTTGCCGACCACTTAATGGAAGCTGGTTTCACTTTAGATCCAAAAGCAATTACTCTTGCATCACGTTAAATTTGCATAACACTTATCTTTAGTCTCTAAACACATGCCGTTTGCCTATAAATTTGCTTCCAGCAAGCCAATATCCAATGCGCAAAATAACTCTACTTTTTTCCTTCTTTTTACCCCTCTCAACAAACACGGGGTCTAATGTCGTGATTTTGGGACTCGTTCCAGAGGGGTTGAGAGGTAAGAATAACCTCTCATTCAAAAAACAAATTTTATAAGTCAAAAAACTATTTTTATTTGTAAATTTTCTAAAATTACTTTACACATTAAAAGGTGTCTTGGTCGCATACGCAACGACCAATAGGGATTAAAAACCCGAAGACTTGATACATAAATTTGCCCCGCTTTGCGGGTATCCTGGAATTCCGGGAGATTTTGCTATGTCCAAGTGCTTACCAGCACTAAAAGCAAAATGCTGAATCAAGTCAGTGTTTTTAACTCCCGGAATACTCATGCGAGGGCGCTCGCAACCGGCGGGAGGGTAAAATGCAAACCAACAATCTTAATATTGATCTTTTGGTCGGCAAAAGAATTCGCTTGAGACGAAAAAGGCTCAAAATGTCTCAAACAACTTTAGGAAACGCTTTAGGAATAAGCTTCCAACAAATTCAAAAATATGAAAACGGCTTAAATCGCGTAAGCGCAGGACATTTAATGCAAATTTCCGATATGTTGACTGTTCCGATTTCCTTTTTTTATGCCGATATCGCCACCAAACAACATGCACCCTACCCTCACGACGAAGTCATCTCGAACACTGAAGAATATCTGCTACTCAAAAGATTTAGAACGCTCACCACTGTAAAAAGGAAAGCTTTTTTACAGCTCATCATGGATGAACATGCAAGCTAACATCATTCGATAGCGGTGCACACCACGCTCTGTTCAAAGCCTCCCTCAATGTGGTTATTTTATTGCTTTCACGCAAAACGCATCATCTTTCATTAAAAAAGCTGTTTTTTATTTGTAAATTTTCTAAAATTACTTTACACATTAAAAGGTATTTTTGATCGTATACGCAACGATCAACGGGGATTAAAAACCCTAAGGTCCGATACATAAAAATGAACCCACTGATGTGGGTATCCCGGAATTCCGGGAGATTTTGCTATGTCCAGGTGCCAAAAGCACTAAAAGCAAAATGCTGACTCGGACTCAGTGTTTTTAACTCCCGGAATACTCATGCGAGGGCGCTCGCAACCGGCGGGAGGGTAAAATGCAAACCAACAATCTTAATATTGATCTTTTGGTCGGCAAAAGAATTCGCTTGAGACGAAAAAGGCTCAAAATGTCTCAAACAACTTTAGGAAACGCTTTAGGAATAAGCTTCCAACAAATTCAAAAATATGAAAACGGCTTAAATCGCGTAAGCGCGGGGCGTTTAATGCAAATTTCCGATATTTTGAATGTTCCAATTTCCTTTTTTTATGCCGATATCGCCACCAAACAACATGCACCCTACCCTCACGACGAAGTCATCTCGAACACTGAAGAATATCTGCTACTCAAAAGATTTAGAACGCTCATCACTGTAAAAAGGAAAGCCTTTTTACAACTCATCATGGATGAACATGCAAGCTAACATCATTCGATAGCGACGCAAAACACGCTCTGTTCAAAGCCTCTCTCAATGTGGTTATTTTATTGCTTTCACGCAAAACACATCACCTTTCATTAAAAAAGCTGTTTTTTATTGCCAATCCTCTGAAATTACTTTACACATTAAAAGGTGTTTTGGTCGCATACGCGGCGACCAATAGGGATTCAAAAACCCGAAAACTCAAACATGAATTTTCCCCACTCTGTGGGTATCCCGGGATTCCGGGAGTTTTTGCTATGTCCAGGTGCTCACCAGCACTAAAAGCAAAAAAGCTGATTTGAGTTCAGTATTTTTGACTCCCGGAATACTCATGCGAGGGCGCTCGCAACCGGCGGGAGGGTAAAATGCAAACCAACAATCTTAATATTGATCTTTTGGTCGGCAAAAGAATTCGCTTGAGACGAAAAAGGCTCAAAATGTCTCAAACAACTTTAGGAAACGCTTTAGGAATAAGCTTCCAACAAATTCAAAAATATGAAAACGGCTTAAATCGCGTAAGCGCAGGACATTTAATGCAAATTTCCGATATGTTGACTGTTCCGATTTCCTTTTTTTATGCCGATATCGCCACCAAACAACATGCACCCTACCCTCACGACGAAGTCATCTCGAACACTGAAGAATATCTGCTACTCAAAAGATTTAGAACGCTCACCACTGTAAAAAGGAAAGCTTTTTTACAGCTCATCATGGATGAACATGCAAGCTAACATCATTCGATAGCGGTGCACACCACGCTCTGTTCAAAGCCTCCCTCAATGTGGTTATTTTATTGCTTTCACGCAAAACGCATCATCTTTCATTAAAAAAACTATTTTTATTTGTAAATTTTCTAAAATTACTTTACACATTAAAAGGTGTCTTGGTCGCATACGCGGCGACCAATAGGGATTCAAAAACCCGAAAACCTAAACATGAATTTTCCCCACTCTGTGGGTATCCCGGAATTCCGGGAGTTTTTGCTATGTCCAGGTGCTTACCAGCACTAAAAGCAAAAAAGCTGATTTAGGTTCAGTATTTTTGACTCCCGGAATACTCATGCGAGGGCGCTCGCAACCGGCGGGAGGGTAAAATGCAAACCAACAATCTTAATATTGATCTTTTGGTCGGCAAAAAAATTCGCTTAAGACGAAGAATACTCAAAATGTCTCAAACAGCTTTAGGGAATGCTTTAGGAATAAGCTTCCAACAAATTCAAAAATATGAAAACGGCTTAAATCGTGTAAGCGCGGGGCGTTTAATGCAAATTTCCGATATTTTGAATGTTCCGATTTCCTTTTTTTATGCCGATATCATCACAAAACAACTGCCTCCACACCATCACGATGAAGTCATCTCGAACACTGAAGAATACCTGCTGCTCAAAAGGTTTAGAACGCTCACCTCAATAAAACAAAGAGCCATTTTACAATTACTTTCAGAACCCAATGAAAGCTTTTAATATCACGTGAATACGACAGGCTCTGTTCACCCTACAGACTCTGTGCATCTTCATACATCACAAACATCCCCCAAAAGAGCAGCGCTTGAAAATTTATTGGATCAATCTGCAAGAGCCCCCCATGCAATCATTTGACTTTGTCTGTTAAGCATAAGTTTTAAATACCATGAAAGATGATGGCAGTTTTTTAAACAATGTGTAAATATTGATGAATAAAAACTTGATGAGATACCAATACGTGATAGTCTAACGATAGAAAAGGTGCTTGTCTTATCCTTGTGCAAGAACTTTCTTAAGAAAAAACGAGTCAGAAAAAGGAAAAATGATAGAGGGGGAATGGAGATGTTAAAATATTTATTTCTGTCACAACTTTTGTTAGCGGCTGGTTGTGCATCTCCGAGGAACTATGTATCGAATTATGTTGATGAAAATCTTGTGTCGAAGGAGAGGGAGACGAGATTAATCGCAAACGATTTTTCTAACGATATCAAAAGATCTTTACCAATCAATCCAACCACACTTCCCCTCTTATAAAGTGATACAATAGACAACTTTACGCCTTTATTTATCGATCTGTCGCGGCAAACGGGATAGAATGTGATTTATACAGATCAACCCCAAAAGCAACAAAACATGGGTGTGGGGTTGTTTTACATACAAACACCAAAGGATGATGGACGTATAATTTCTGTGCTTCAGTATGATTGGTCGGGAGAACCAAGTTATTATCTACGTATTTATCAGAATAAATAAACCCGCTCTTTGAATATGGACATTCTCTCTATTTCAAACGTAAAGACTTAAAAGTTTTTGCAAAAGATAAAGAAATTTGCACCTCATTTTAACGGCTCTAACAAGTGCTCCTACACGCTCTCTTTTTCTCAACATTTCGTGTTTTTTATAAGCAATTCATTGTGTATTTTAAAAAGTATCCTCATCATAATCGCTTTTTTATTTTGGGGTGATAAAGTCTTGATAAGAGAAGGTCACCTCTCTGGGTCATTCTTTCATTATTGTTGTTTAAAAAAGCACTGTTTAAAACAGTCTGGTTCTGATCAACGTTTATGCTATCTTTATAAAGGGACCTAAAAACCTCCCTTAACTGAAATGAAAAATAAGTGAGCAATGGAATTCTGATACGGCTTGTAATGATGAAAAAAAAATGTGAAAATTCTGATCGATAATGAGGAGGAGATATCGATGATCAAGAAAGGTGTTAAACTGCTTATCCTAGGAATAGTAGAGCTTACAAGTTCTGTTGTAAATTCCGCTGGCAACACTAATGAATCGGCAAGTTTTGAACACTCTTTCAATACGATTCAAGAATCTTCCCCCCCAGAAGAACCTTTTCACCCCTTAAAAGCTGGAGACTATGACCAAGCCTATGACTATTACATCCAAGGCTATTATTTAAAAGCTTTTCGAGAAGCTCTTCGACGTGCTGAAAAAAATGATCCTTTTGCGCAAACGCTTCTTGCCCGAATTTATATGGAAGGATGTGCTGTTCCTATTAATGGAGCGCAGGCTGCTTTATGGTTTGAACGTGCCGCCAAACAAGGGGAACCCCAAGCACAACTTCGCTATGGGCTTATGTTGTTTGATGGTCATTTTGTAAAACAAAATCAGGAACTTGGTGAACAATTTATTCGAAAAGCTGTCAAGGCAGGTGTCAAGGAAGCTTATTTTTATTATGGACAACTGCTTCTTTATAAAGCCTCCCTGGAAAAACAGAATCTTCCCGGCGTTTCTTCTCCAAGCCGTGAAAATGAAGCCATCGAGCAAGCCTTAAAATGGCACTTAAAAGGGGCTGCTCTTGGGGATGCTGAAGCGGCTTTTGCGGCGGCAAACATTCTTTCCCTAGGCACGTTAACTCGACCAAAGGATGATCGTAATGCCCGCAGGCTCATGGAAGTTGCGGCTCAAAACAACCACTTAAAAGCTCAACTTCATTTAGCACAATGGCTGATAGAGGGCCGTGGAGGCGCAAGAGATTTTGATCGTGCTTTTCATTTGCTGCTTCACAATGCCAGAAACATGGTTGCCTCCGCCCAAATTTCTCTTGCAAGACTTTATCGAGACGGCATCGGAACAAAAGGTGATACGATCATGGCAGCAGCATGGTATATGCTTGCGAAAGAAGCAAAAATGCAAGCCCCTGATCTTGAAAGAATGCTCCAAGGTATGGACAAAAAACAACAAGAAAAGGCACGCAAAGAAGCAATAAAGCTCCTTCCCGTTTTTTAAAACGCCCTGTATCATTTACTGAACACTATCCAATGCACAAAATAAGCTATCCGCTTGTAAAATATTTATCCTCCAGATATGGAAAGATCAGAGGATCAAAAGAGCACTGCCTTCTTTTTGATTGCATGAGAAAAACACCGCCTCTGGTTTAAAAAACCGTTTTTTATTGTAAACTTCCTGAAATTACTTTACACATTAAAAGGTATTTTGGTCGCATACGCAGAGCTCTAAAACCCGAAAACTCGTACATTAATTTGTCCCGCTTTGCGAGTATCTTGGAATTCCGGGAGATTTTGCTATGTCCAGGTGTTTACCAGCACTAAAAGCAAAAAAAGCTGATTAGATTTCAGTACTTTCAAGCTCCCGGAATACGCATAAGAGGCGCTCGCAACCGGTGGGGACAATGCAATCTAACCTCATGTGATAGTGCACACCACACTCTCAATAACGCGATATGCACTGTTCAAAGCCATACTCCCTCGATATGGGTGCTTTTATTACTTTCATAAAAAAAACACACCGCTTCTTATTCAAAAAACTGTTTTTTATTGCCAATTCCCTGAAATTACTCTACACATTAAAAGGTGTTTTGGTCGCCTACGCAACGACCAATAGGGCTCTAAAACCCGAAACCTCGTATATTAATTTGTCCCGCTTTGCGGGTATCCCGGAATTCCGGGAGATTTTGCTATGTCCAGGTGCGTCTTACGCACTAAAAGCAAAATGCTGATTCGAGGTCAGTGTTTTAGACTCCCGGAATACTCATGCGAGGGCGCTCGCAACCGGTGGGGAGCAATGCAATCTCAAAATCTTAATATTGATCTTTTGGTCGGCAAAAAAATTCGCTTAAGACGAAGAATACTCAAAATGTCTCAAAAAACCTTAGGGGATGCTTTAGGAATAAGTTTCCAACAAATTCAAAAATATGAAAACGGCTTAAATCGTGTAAGCGCGGGGCGTTTAATGCAAATTTCCGATATTTTGAATGTTCCGATTTCCTTTTTTTATGCCGATATCATCACAAAACAACAGCCTCCATACCACCATGATGAAGTCATCTCGAACACTGAAGAATACCTGCTGCTCAAAAGGTTTAGAACGCTCACCTCGATAAAACAAAGAGCCATTCTACAGCTTATCATGGATGAGAATGCAAGCTAACACCACGCACGAGCGCACCACATTCTCTATAAAGCGAAACGCGCTGTTCAAAGCCATACTCCCTCGATATGGATGCTTTTATTGTTTTCATAAAAACACACAGCGCTTCTCATTTAAAAAACTGTTTTTTATTGCCAATCTGCTGAAATTACTTTATAAATAAAAGGGTGTTTTGGTCGCATACGCGGCGACCAATAGGGCTCTAAAACCCGAAGACTCAAACATGAATTTATCCCACTTTGTGGGTATCCCGGAATTCCGGGAGATTTTGCTATGTCCAGGTGCTCTTTAGCACTAAAAGCAAAAAGGCTGATTTGAGTTCAGTGTTTTAGACTCCCGGAATACTTATGCGAGGGCGCTCGCAACCGGTGGGGAGCAATGCAATCTCAAAATCTTAATATTGATCTTTTGGTCGGCAAAAAAATTCGCTTGAGACGAAGAATACTCAAAATGTCTCAAACAGCTTTAGGGAATGCTTTAGGAATAAGCTTCCAACAAATTCAAAAATATGAAAACGGCTTAAATCGTGTAAGCGCGGGGCGTTTAATGCAAATTTCCGATATTTTGAATGTTCCGATTTCCTTTTTTTATGCCGATATCATGCCAAAACAACAGCCTCCACACCATCACGATGAAGTCATCTCGAACACTGAAGAATACCTGCTTCTCAAAAGATTTAGAACGCTCACCTCAATAAAACAAAGAGCCATTCTACAGCTCATCATGGATGAGAATACAAGCTAACACCACGCACGAGCGCACCACATTCTCTATAAAACGAAACGCGCTATAAGGTGCTACACGCTCTTTTCTTACCTCATACACCTTTAAAGGACACAAAGCTCCTTCCCGATCCAATTTCTCAGCAATCAGGCTTCTCAGAACGAAACTCCGCTTTCCGTTTCATGGGGTTGATTTCACAAGATTATTCGGACAAGTTTCCCCGCACAATATCCCCGTGTCATTTTCATAAAACAACGCCTCATGGTTTTACAAAATTTCTATCATCAGTCTGAATGAGATTTTACAACACAACGGGATAAATTTCCCCAAAATCCTCAAAAGTCTCAAAAAATTTTGTGCAAATTTTTAAAAAGCTTGCGTCTTGGCACTTTTTATGGTCTTGCAAAGAACTGAAAAGCAAGAATACATCAAGGTCCTTTTTGTCCTTAAGCTTTTCTTTGCAAAACTCATAAGAAAACTTATGAGAGAACCCCATGAGAAAATCCATGGTAAGACAGATGAAAAGTACACAAAGACCATGAGGGGACCGCAAAACGAACAAGAAATTTTGAACCTAAAAACAACAAAAGAGTTCACTGTTAAGGCAGCAAAGAAAAGCGCCGTAAGGACAAAGTAAGAGAACTCTTTTTGCAAGAAGAGAATTGGATAGAAACGATGAAAATTAATGGCAATGAAATTCGCCCAGGAAATGTGATTGAGCATCAAGGAAGTCTGTGGGTTGCCGTCAAATGCAACGCTGTAAAGCCTGGAAAAGGTGGTGCATTTAATCAAGTTGAACTGAAAAATTTGCTTGATGGTACAAAACTCAATGAACGCTTTCGTGCCGCTGAGACGGTTGAAAGGGTCCGCCTTGAACAAAAGGATTTCACCTTTCTTTATCAACAAGGGGATGCTTTGGTCTTTATGGATTCAGAGTCTTATGAACAGCTTGAACTCCAAAAAGACTTTGTAGGTGAACGCGCTGCTTTCTTGCAAGATGGGATGACTGTCACAGTTGAACTTTATCAAGAAAAGCCTATCGGCATCTCCCTACCTGATCAAGTTGCTGTCACGATTGTGGAAGCTGATCCAGCTCTCAAAGGACAAACGGTGACCTCCTCTTATAAACCTGCCATTCTTGAAAACGGGATTCGTATTCTTGTTCCCCCTTTTATGAATGCCGGAGAACGGATCATTGTCGATACCAACGAGTTGATCTATTTGCGTCGTGCAAATGAAAAAGATAAATAAAGGAATAACAAGATGGCCCATTCTGCAATCATGAATGTCATAGTGCAAGCTGCCATGAAAGCAGGACGCTCGCTCGTGCGTGATTACGGTGAAGTGCAAAATTTGCAAGTATCTTTAAAAGGTCCAGCCGATTACGTTAGTCAAGCAGACCGTAAAGCAGAAAAAATTATTTTCACTGAACTGAGCAAAGCACGCCCCAAATTCGGTTTTCTGATGGAAGAGTCTAAAGAAATCGTTGGAGAAGATTCACAACATCGTTTTATTGTTGACCCTTTAGATGGCACTACCAATTTTCTCCATGGCATTCCTTTTTTTGCCGTTTCCATTGCTTTAGAAAGCCAAGGCAAAATTGTTGCGGGTGTCATTTACAATCCGGTAAGTGATGAACTCTTTACCGCAGAACGCGGCAGTGGTGCTTTTTTCAATGACCGGCGCTGTCGTGTTTCTGCGCGGCGCAGACTAGAAGATTGTGTCATTGCCACAGGCATGCCTCATTTGGGTCGTCCAGGTCATGGAACCTATCTCATTGAACTGCGCAATGTGATGATGGAAGTTGCTGGCCTTCGCCGTTTTGGTGCAGCATCCCTTGATTTAGCCTATGTTGCAGCAGGACGAACCGATGGCTATTGGGAGGACAACTTACAAATTTGGGATATGGCTGCCGGAATCTTGATGGTTCGTGAAGCCGGTGGTTTTGTCACCGATAAAGAAGGTGGTGATGACATATTCCGCAAAAAAAATATCCTCGCCGGCAATGAACACATTCGCACCAAACTAGAAAAAGTTCTCAAAAAAGGCATCTAAACCCTATAATCATAATCTTTTAAAAATCCCGTCCTAAAAAGCCCCTTAAAACTTGTCCCCCCTCTTTAAAGTTTTATAGAATCTTAAAAAAAACAATGTGGAGAGAGGCTTTTCAACTTTCTTTACAGACACAACAGAAAATGATGAATGAAACACCATCACCAAACAATCAATGCCCCCTCCCCCCTAAAAATGCAATGACAGCTTAGCCAATATTATTAACGCTGCTTTTTTGCTCAATTCCCCTACAAACACGCTAGAAAAAAAAGCACCATCACAACAAAACACTCCAAGAAGCAACAATCATACCAGAAACAAGCCCCTCCTTCTTCTCTTAAAAAAAACCTACACGTCTCGCCAAAAGCTTGCCTCCAAACCGCCTCTCCTCTCTGCTAAGAGCTATCACACATGCCTCTCAAGAACCCCCACCCCTACAGAGCAACAGAAACCTCAGCAAATTCATTGCACGCCCCATTCCCCTTCATTTAATCGTCTTGTAAACAGCCTATGAACCGTGCACGAGATCTGTAGTAACAAAAATCCTTATTTTCAAAAATCGCTTCCCGCATTTCTCTCTTAACCTGTTCTCGATCATTTTCAACAGCCTCTTCCAGTTTCTTTAGCTGCTCCTCACCGAAAATAATTTTTAATTTTTTTTGTGAATTTCTTATTCCAACAAGCTTTTCCCAAAAGATCAACCGATCATCACATTCCTCATTTGATAATCTCATCCATTCTTTAGCACCTGATGCGTAGGCTTTTTCAAATATTCGTAACTCTTCAACAATGAAGAGATCGTTTCCCCTCTTTTTATCATTCTCTCTACAAATATTGATCGCATTTTTAACTGTATTAAAATCGCAACTCTTATCAAAGGCAAGATACCCCTGTTTCACTGTCTTAATAAGCTTTTTATAGTAAATAAACGTTTCTCTTGCCGTTTTATAATCACTGGAAATATCACACAATAATGATAGAATTTCTCTTTTATAACATAACAACAGATTACATTGATTAGACAAAAAATCCGAATGCTTTAACATTTCACTTATCTCTTCATTTTCTGTAGTAAGTATAGATATGTTGTCCCACAATGTATCGATATTTTTTTGATTTTCAGTCTTCTTTTTAGATGATTTTTCTTTATACTGCTCATATTCAGCTGTAATCATATCATCAAGAACATATAGAAACCAATGAAGCGATAACTTCGTAGGTTCGTACTGTTTTTTATTTGTAACAGGATTTACAAATTTTTGCAGAGAAATTCCATTCTCTTCCATTAATTGCACTGCTTTTACATAATATTCCTCAAAAAATGTTTCACTCAAACGACCACATATTTTTTCATAATTCTTTTCAGTAAAGTCTTCTTTGAGTGCCTTTTCGTACAATAAATGCAATTCCTTCTCCCCTTGCGCACAAATACCTTTTACCAATGAAGGTCTATTGCCGCTGACCTTTATTCCTGCTCTAGGGTTTTTTATCCCCAATACATTCCTTTCCCATTGCCTTACTCCCTCATCCCATTGTTCAATCCATTCCTTTGATATTTCTTGCGTTGTTTCAAGAAGCCTCTGTTCCCCTTCTTCAATAATCTTTTGATATATCTGACACTCTCGATTTTTTTGCCCAAATTCTTGCTCTTTTTGCTTAAGTTGTTCAGTCAATTGTTTGTTACGATAAATTTTGGCTACCAGCATTATGCCTACCACACAACACACTATTCCCATTGCAAAGCCTAACAACACGTTCGTTGAATATCCCCGATACCACAACACACCCATCACTATGGCGAATACAACCAATCCCATACAAACAGATTGCTTCTTCCACTTTCGGATAAACTTAATTATAGTTATTATGAAATCAATTCTTTCTATCGTGGCAATAATTACGTCTATTATCTCCATCCATTATTTCCCTCTTTATTATTTATGCAACCTTCTCATCAACACCTCAATATTGTATCATTATGTGTATATACGATTCGCAACTATCTATATATTATATTTTAATGGATATAATATACAAAATATAGATATTTTTTATTGCTATAATACAACAATTTGTGTTTAATTATACTTTTCTGGAAGTTGATGCGCTTTAAAGAAAAGCCAGCCCTTAAAACTGCTAAGCCTACTTTAAAAGAGTGCTGTTTATTGCTCTTAAAGAGATGACTTTTATCTCAAGATCTCTTATTCAGGTGAAAATTGCAATTTTGCGAGATAAGCATAAACGCCATTTTTTGCCACAAGTTCGGCATGGTTTCCCTCTTCCACAAGAGCGCCTTTATCCATCACAAGAATACGATCCGCTTTTAAAATGGTTGCCAAACGGTGCGCAATCACCAATGTCGTGCGGTTTTTCATCAGCCCTTCTAAGGCTTCTTGCACAAGTTTTTCACTGTTTGCATCTAACGCAGATGTTGCTTCATCCAGCAGCAAGAGCGGCGCATTTCTTAAAATTGCCCGCGCAATACCGATACGCTGCTTTTGCCCCCCAGAAAGCATGGTGCCACGTTCTCCCACTTCTGTATCCAAACCGTTTGGTAAGGCTTCAATAAATTCAAGGGCATTGGCAGCTTTAGCAGCTGCAATAATTTCCTCTTCCGTGACATTTTCAGTGCCGAAAATAATATTATCACGCAATGTGCCATCAAAAATAGCAACATCTTGAGGAACATAAGAAATTGCTCCACGTAAATCTTGTAAAGAGAGTCGATCAATCTCCACGCCATCAAGTCGAATTTTTCCACTTGTCGGATCATAAAAACGCAGGATCAAAGAAAAAAGTGTGCTTTTCCCTGCTCCTGAAGCACCAACAAAAGCAACCGTTTCACCCGCTTTGATCGAAAAGGAAAGCGCGCGTAAAATCTTCTTTTGTGGTCTAGAAGGATAGGTAAAATCAACATGATCAAAAATAAGTTCACCTTGAACAGGTTTTGCCAAAGAGACAGGTTTTTTGGGGGCTAAAATCATGGGTTGTTCTTGCAATAATTCAGCCAATCGTTCAGCAGCCCCTGCGGCTTGGATTAACTCTGCCCCCAATTCTGACAATTGTGCAAAGGTTGAGGCTCCAAAAACGGCATAGAGAACAAATTGACCTAAAGCTCCCGCTGTCATGGTGCCATTCAAAACATCACGCGATCCAATCCACAACACAGCCACCACACTGCTAAACACAAGAAAAATGGCAAAGCCCGTAAAAA
The DNA here is from genome assembly GCF_944896145.1 of Bartonella sp. B1098. Lineage (NCBI taxonomy): Bacteria > Pseudomonadati > Pseudomonadota > Alphaproteobacteria > Hyphomicrobiales > Bartonellaceae > Bartonella > Bartonella sp. B1098. The sequence goes on from NZ_CALYLP010000004.1 coordinate 54,420, forward strand.
AGGAACGCAAAATCACAGAAGCCCGCGCTGTCTGAAAGGCACGTTCTACCAACTGAGAAAAACGTGTCGCAACAAGTTTTTCAGCAGTAAAAGCTTGCACAGTACGAATAGCGCTGACCTGTTCTGTTGCCACAGCATTGGCATCTGCGACACGATCTTGTGCCGCCCGTGTGCGTGTACGAACCTTGCGCCCAAAAACCACTAAGGGAATTGCCACAAAGGGGATAGCAAGCAGCACCAAAGCAGACAATTTGGCGTTGGTGATCACCATCATCACGATTGCCCCAATCACCACAATGAGATGACGCAAAGCCGTAGAAGCCGTCGAGCCAACAGCCAATTTTATTTGCGTCGTATCTGTTAGAAGTCTTGAAACAATCTCGCCTGAATGCGACCGATCAAAAAAAGCAGGAGAAAGTTTCATAATATGGACAAAAACATCACGGCGTAAATCGGCAACAATCCGTTCTCCCAAGGTAATGACACAATAATAACGGCAAGCCGAAGCAAGTGCGAGCAACAAAGCCAAAGCGAACAAAATAAAGAAATAAAAATTGATGTAACCATGGCTTGAAGTGGAAAAACCATGATCAAACATTTTGCCGATAGCAACAGGCAAAGCGAGCGTGACAAGAGCTGCAACAGACAAAGCGATAAAGGCAAAAATAAACAACCAGCGATAACGCATAAGATAAGGACCGAAAGTTACAAGCGAAGAGAAGGAAGATTTTTTTTCTAAAGACTTTGCAGATTTTTCTGAATGACGATATAATTTCATAAAACTTCACTCACTATATTAAATGACTTATAACATGTGACACACTGATGTATCTTGAACACTTGTTTTTTGATGCGTGCTCAGTTATAGGAATAAGTACTTTAATCAATGTATCAAAAAGACAAAGGAAGCGCACTTAAAAAATCGAGTACGTGTTCTTTCATTCTATAAACGCAAAAGGTTTGACGCATGAAAGCGAATATTCATCCTAACTATCACAAAATTACCGTTGTTATGACGGATGGGACCCAATATACAACACGCTCCACTTGGGGGAAAGAAGGGGATACCCTTAATTTGGATATTGATCCAAGAACACATCCAGCATGGACAGGTGGGTCCCAGACACTCGTAGACCGTGGCGGACGTCTTTCTAAGTTCAAAAATCGTTTTGGCAATATTGGTATGTAAAAACCTCATTCTCATGAGGCACAAAGATTTTAAACAAAACGATTGCCTCATTAAGCGATGAGGCTTTTTTTGTGCTATAAATAAAGAGCGCACTTTAAAGATCAATTTAAAAACGCATCCAACAGAAATAAATAAGTTCCAAGCACTTATAAATCGTGATGGTTGCGTTCTTTTAAATTCAAAAATCATTTTGTGATATAGCTATATCAAGAGCACCTAAAATACGCCTTTGTTGCTAAATATAGGTGCTTTTTCCCCTTATGGCGTATCAGTTTTGTAGAAGGCTTTGAGCCCTTTATATTTAAATAAAAAAATCATAATTGGATTATATTGCATAAAGATGCTTTCTCATTTTTCCATTTAACACACGATAACATACCATTGAGGCACCCTGAGAAGCTGTCCTCTTATATCATAATTTCATAAGCCGCGTGAAAAAGACAAAACAAGCCGTTTTGGTATCTTTAAAGTCAAGGACGCAGTGAGTCCGCCCTACAAGACTTCCATTGAGCTTTTAGGTCCAAGGTTTGTTATAATCCCTTCATTAAATGCAGCTCTAATGTCATGATTTTTGAGAACGATTATTAAGAATTTGAGAGGCTGCCCGCCTCTCATTTTGATTTATACACAAACGAAGTGCGCTCTATTTATTCAGGGAGAATAAGAATATACCCTGGAGGTGCTAAACGGAATAAGAGAGCATCGTACCCCCACCTAGCAGACATGCAGCAAATATAAGAAACGCCTTCACAAATTGCTAAGAGTAATGTGAGCGATATATCGGCTTCATCTGCTGTTGCTTCGCGGCGTTGTAAGAAATATCCGAAAAAAAAAGAAAAAGCACGCCACTCCACTCGCTCCCGAAAAGAAGCTTAGTATGCCATGAACTAGTCCACACATTTTGAACAGGATAAGAAAAATTGTAAAAATAAACACTGCGAATATTACAGCGAATACCCCACGCACTATATGGCAAAATTTTCGCATCATAATTGCAGAAACGCTCTGCTCTGCGTACCGATTTTTTTCTTTGATGCTTGTATTCTTAGAAGATATGCTGTCCACAACCCTCCCCCCCAATTTCTAAGCCAAAATGCTACGAGATTAATTTTCTATAATGATATCATCACAAAATACAAGAAAAATTTATTCATTGTAATGAAAAAAGAGGTGTTTTATTGAGGTGCAAATCTATCTTCTTTCGCAAGAGTTATTCAACCCGTCCATCAATAAAAGACTACCCGCTCATTGAAAAGGAAGCTATCCTGACGCACAAAAGCTTCATAAGCTGTATGTCTAATCCATAGAGAAATCACAACTCTCCAATCAACCCGCTTATCCACCTTTGTTAAACTGCAATCAAATGGATTCTGCTGATGACAAGCAATGATAACATGAAAAAAAGAAAATATCACAATATCAAACTCTTCAATATAATATCATCTTTATGATTTTTACTTAAAAAGTAAGCCCCCCTCATGAACGACAACACACTGCTGCGCATTCACGAATTTCCTTTAAGGCACCATCTCCCCTTCCTACAAACGCACCTCTCCCGCAATCTTATCTCGCGATGCCACGCATAAAGACTTTTAAATGTCCAAGGAGAAAACTCTCTAAGAAAGCTTTCAAGCCTAAAACGCCCCCATCATTTTTATCATGATGAGGATTTCCCAATCACGCAGAAACATGCAAAATATTCCCCATTTAAGCATAGAGCTTGTACTTCAAGCGCTTTTCTTTTCTTGGCTCTTTTGTCCCCTGCTCTTTTATCCATTGTCCTAAAGCTACCAAATGGTTCATCCGCGCACGATGATGAAATGCCTTTTGTGCGAACCACAATATTTTCATGGCGACCAGCCCATGCTTTTAAAGCAGCCGCTTGCAATACGCGTCGATTAAGAAAAGGTCAATTTCCAAGGCAATGCGCCCAAAGCATTGATCGTGAATAAATGGGGCAGACAAATGCGCCATTGCTTCCTGAGCTGATTGCCCGCAAGACAAGAAAAGCAATTCTTAAGAACAGCGGCAGGAACAGTCTGTTTAAGCACACGGACCGTCTTTTCAGCCACCTCTTCAACACCAGCCTTGCGCGCATCTTTTTCATCAATCACCCTATTGGGTTTTAAAATCATCCCCTCTAAAACAACACGGGCTTCAAACAATTTTTTAAACACCGTGGTCAAAACAGCATGTGTCACCTCAAAGCAACAGGCAATGGAATGTTGGCAATACAACCCATCCACCAGCACTGACCATTCAAAAATCAGCACACTCCTATCTCGAAATTATTGAACCCAAAAAGAACTGTATTCTTATATCAAGAAGCATAATGCGCAAAAGCTTGTGCATTTTGATTGCCCTCTTAGCTAGCAAAACGTTTACATCAAGGACAATCACCGCACATCCTTATGGGAATTCAAATCTATGGCAATTCAAGCGCTTACCTTTTTCTGTTCTTTTGTCCCCTGTTCTTTTATCCATTGTCCTAAGGCTGCAAGATGGTTCATCCGCGCACGATGATGAAATGCCTTTTGCGCAATAGCAATATTTTCATCTTTTCCAGCCCATGCTTTTAAAGCAGCCGCTTGCAATGCACGTCGATCAAGAAAAGGTCAATGTCCAAGGCAATGCGCCCAAAGAATTCTTAGCAGACAAATGCACCGTTGCTTCCTGATCAGATTGCCCGCAAGACAAAAAAAGCAATTCTTAAGAACAGCGGCAAAAACAGTCTGTTTAAGCACACGGACCGTCTTTTCAGCCACTTCTTCAACTCCAGCCTTGCGCGCATCCTTATGGGAATTCAAATCTATAGCAATTCAAGCACTTACCTTTTCTTGGCTCTTTGTCCATTGTCCTAAGGCTGCAAGATGGTTCATCCGCGCACGATGACAAAATGCCTTTTGTGCAATAACAATATTTTCATGGCGACCAGCCCATGCTTTTAAAGCAGCCGCTTGCAATGCACGTCCGTAGGAAAAGGTCAATTTCCAAGGCAAAGCGCCCAAAGAATTCATGGCAGACAAATGCGCCGTTGCTTCCTGATCAGATTGCCCTCCAGAGAGAAAAGCAATTCCTGGAACAGCGGCAGGAACAGTCTGTTTAAGCACACGGACCGTCTTTTCAGCCACTTCTTCAACTCCAGCCTTGCGCGCATCTTTTCCATCAATCACCATATTGGGCTTTAAAAGCATCCCCTCTAAAACAACACGAGCTTCAAACAATTCGTTAAAGACAGTGGTCAAAACAGCGCGTGTCACCTCAAAGCAACGCGTAATGGAATGTTGACAAAACGGTCCATCCATCAACACCTCCGGCTCAACAATCGGCACAATATTGAGTTCCTGGCATAAAGCAGCATAACGGGCAAGAGCTTGTGCATTTTGATTAATGGCGCCTCTTGTTGGCAAACTATCGGCATTAATGGCAATCACCGCGCGCCATTTCGCAAAACGCGCGCCTAAAGCATAATAGTCTTTTAACCGTTCACGAAGACCATCCAACCCCTCGGTAATTGTCTCTTGAGGAAAAGCAGCCAAGGGCTTAGCACCGGTATCCACTTTAATTCCTGGCAAAGCGCCGGCATCCCGAATAAGATCCGTCAACATTTGCCCTGTTGATGCTTTTTGTCGAATGGTTTCATCAAATAAAATAACCCCAGAGATAGCGTTTTCCATAGCTTCTTTTGCGCTAAAAAGCATTTCACGATACGCACAGCGGCTATCTTCATTGGATTCAATACCAATGCTTGTAAAACGCTTGCCTATTGTCGCCGTACTTTCATCTGCCGCCAAAATACCTTTACCCGCCTGCACAAGAGAAAGTGCAATATCTTCAAGCCGTTCAGTCATAAAAATTTCCTCTTTATTTTCTCTATTTTGTCTTAAAACTTTCCAAAAGTGTGCCATACGCTTGAACACACTCTACACGAGCGACACACAGTTTAAAAACTGCTTTTCAAATAATCTCTTTAATCCTGCATAAGGGCAAGAATTCCAGGAAGAACCTTCCCTTCCATCCATTCCAAAAAAGCCCCTCCTGCAGTTGAGAGATAAGTAAAATCCTTGGCAACACCCGCATGATTAAGGGCAAAAACCGTATCGCCTCCTCCCGCAATTGAAACCAACTTGCCCGTTAAACTGCGTTCTGCAGCATGGCGTGCAACAGCAATTGTTCCTTTATCAAAGGGAGACATCTCAAAAACACCAAGGGGTCCATTCCACACAAGGGTCGCAGCCTTATCTATGGCGCTCTTGATATGAGCAATAGAGCGCGTCCCAATATCCAATATCATGCCATCTTCAGGGATATCGCCAATATCATAGAGACGATGCGGCGCATTTTTTTCAAAGCGAAATCCAACGATAGCATCCACAGGGAGTAGAAGTTCACAGTGACATTCTTGCGCTTTTTTAATGATTTTTTTGACCGTTTCCATCAATTCGTGTTCACACAGTGACTTCCCCACATGAATACCTTGCGCAGCTAAAAAGCTATTGGCCATCCCACCCCCAATAACCAAGGAGTCGACTTTTTCCACCAAATGATTGAGAACAAAAAGCTTACTGGAAACTTTTGCCCCTCCCACCAGTGCGACTACAGGATGCGTTGGATTTCCAAGCCCTTTTTCTAAGGCTTGCAATTCCCCTTGCAGCGATCGCCCCGCATAAGAAGGCAACAAATGGGTTATTCCCTCCACTGAAGCATGGGCACGATGAGAAACCGAAAAAGCATCATTAACATAAAGATCCCCATTATGGGCCAAAGCTTCTGCAAAAGAACAATCATTCTTTTCCTCACCGGCATAAAAACGAACATTTTCGAGCAGTATAACACCTCCGTTTTGCAATGCCTCCACCGCGACCTGCACCACCGAGCCAATACAGTCAGGAACAAAAGCAACCGGCTGTTTTATGATCTTTTCCAGCACTGGCACAACAGGGCGGAGTGAAAATTCTGACTCGACCTTTCCTTTGGGGCGACCACAATGAGAAAGCAGAATAAGCTTAGCTCCCCGCTTTTGCAGCTCAACGAGTGTTTCTTTATGTCGTTGAAGACGCGTCTCGTCACAAACTTTGCCCTGTGCCATAGGAACATTAAAATCCACGCGCACAAGGACACATTTACCCAAAACATCAACATCATCAAGCGTACGAAACCCCATTACTGCTTCCTCTTCACTTTCCATTGTTTCAAAGAAAAACGCATCGAACAAACCTGCTTAATTTCATTTCCACTAAAACCTCTTCTTTGCTTTTGCACGTTCTATTTTTGCTTTTGCATGAAAAGAACCCACGACACCCCTTCTCTCAACTCTCTGTCTGAAAATCCAAAGCGCCCATCGTCAAGTTTACAAAAGCCCCTCATTGCTCTTAAGCTTCTACATTCCATTGTTGCAAACAAATGCATTGGTTCCATTTTACTTTCACTAAAACGCTTTTTACTTTTATATAAAAGAGTTTACTTTTTTCGTTTTCTGACCTTTTCTCGAACATCATCTCGTGTCAGATGTTACTGTTTCATACAGCTTTTAAAAGCACATATCGCCTCGTATCAAAAAACGCCATCAATCTTTCAACAGCATCTTCTCTCTAGCACATAAAAACAAGAACCTCTCTCGACTTTCCCAAAAGAATGCGCCTTAATTTGCACAAAAACGAAGCTTTTCCTTAATAAAACTTTCTCCTATAAAAAGAGGCCCCTAAGGTCCTTCTTATGGTGTCTATATTGTCTTGGCAAAAGCCACAGCCGTATCACTCATACGGTTAGAAAAGCCCCATTCATTGTCATACCAGACGAGAACACGACAGAGCTTACCATCAATCACTTTGGTTTGATCATTGTGAAAAATCGCTGAATGCGGATTATGATTAAAATCACAACTCACAAGCTTTTCTTCTGTCGTATCCAAAATTCCTTTGAGAGGACCTCGTGCAGCTGTCGCAATAGCCGTATTAATTTCTTCAATTGTTGTGGAACGCTTAGCATTAAATGTCAAATCAACCACAGAAACATTAGGGGTTGGAACACGAATGGACACCCCATCAAGCAATCCCTTTAGTTCTGGCAGGACCAATCCCACAGCTTTTGCCGCTCCTGTTGAGGTAGGAATCATCGAAAGAGCAGCCGCACGCGCACGATAAAGATCACGATGCATGGTATCCAACACAGGTTGATCTCCCGTATAAGAATGGATTGTTGTCATAAAGCCCTTTTCAATGCCCACCGTGTTATGCAAAACTTGTGCAACAGGCGCCAAACAATTGGTTGTACAAGAAGCATTTGAAACAATGCGATGCTCACTGCTTAAAGACTGATGATTAACCCCATAGACGACCGTAAGATCTGCACCCTCTGAGGGAGCGGAAACCAGAACACGCTTTGCCCCCGCATCTAAATGCGCCTTTGCTTTATCACGCGCAGTAAAAATACCCGTACATTCCAATGCGATATCGATATCCAAATCTTTCCAAGGCAATTGTGCAGGATCACGCTCTGCACAGACCTTTATTAAACCAGCCCCCACATCAATGGCATCTCCCACCACCTTAACATCCCCAGGAAAACGCCCATGAACTGAATCATAGCGCAACAAATGGGCATTTGTTTCCACCGATCCCAAATCATTAATTGCGACCACTTCAATATCTTTTCGTCCACTTTCCATAAGTGCCCGTAAAATATTGCGTCCAATACGACCAAACCCATTAATTGCAACACGAACTGTCATTTCACATGTTTCCTTATTTAATTTTTTAAAGCATAACATTTAAAACACAACAAATGGGCATTTTCTAATCCCAAACTATGAATTCCCAAGACGTCAATATCTCGATCAATCAATCACTTATCCACAACTCCACACAGAGTATGATACCTTACACCCCCCCACGCATGACAACACACGCTGTCATTTTGTCTTTTTCTTTTCGATCTTTTCCAGCTCTCTTTCAACAGTCGCAACGACATTTTCAAAAGTAAGACCAAAATGTGCATAGAGGTCATCAATTGTTCCACTTGCCCCAAAGCCCTCCATACCAATAAACACCCCATCACAGCCAATAAAACGGTCCCATCCTTGAGCAACAGCAGCTTCAATCGCGATTTTAATCGGCGCATCGCCAATGAGAGCCCGTTGATAAGAACAAGACTGTTGAGAAAAGAGTTCAAAACAAGGCACAGAAACCACACGGGTTGGGATACCTTTTTCTTCTAAGGCTTCACGTGCCTTGACCGCAATTTGCAATTCTGAACCAGAAGCAAACAATGTCACTTTCGCCTCATCACTGGCTGTTAACAATTCATAAGCCCCAAGCGTACACAGATTTTCTTCTTCATACTCTTGACGCAACAGTGGTAGATTTTGTCGGCTCAAAGCCAAGGTAGAAGGCGTCCCGCGTGCTTTCAAAGCCAATTGCCAACACTCAACTGTCTCCATAGCATCAGCAGGGCGGAACACCAGATGATTAGGCATGGCGCGCAGGCAAGCCAAATGTTCCACGGGTTGATGAGTCGGGCCATCTTCCCCAAGCCCAATAGAATCATGGGTCATGACATAAACCACCCGCAACCCCATAAGAGAAGACAAACGCATGGCAGGACGCATATAGTCAGAAAAGCATAAAAATGTTCCCCCATAAGGAATAAAGCCTCCATGGAGAGCAAGCCCATTCATGATAGCGCCCATGGCATGTTCACGAATGCCATAATGGAGATAGCGCCCTGCAAAATCATCTGCCGTGATACTTTTCATCTGACTGCTTTTTGTATTATTAGAGCCGGTCAAATCAGCAGAACCACCAATGGTCTCATGAACGACCTCATTGATCACTTCCAAAGCTATTTCCGAAGCTTTACGCGTAGCAACAACAGGAGATTCTTCAACAAGTTTCTGTTTATAAGCATCCACAGCGCCATCAAATCCCCCCACGAGATCACCACGCATCAACCTTTCAAATTCCACCCGCTCTGAGACAGGAAAAGCGGCCAATTTTTCTTCCCACTTTTGTCGCTTTTTAGCAGCATTAAGCCCTGCCAAGCGCCAATTATCGAGAATATCGGCTGGAATAACGAAAGGCTCTGCCTCCCACCCTAAGGCGATACGGGTCTCAGCAATTTCTCGCACACCTAAAGGGGCTCCATGGACTTTATTGCTTCCCGCTTTATTGGGCGCTCCAAAACCTATCGTTGTTTTACAGGCAATCAATGTTGGTTTATCACAATTTCGTGCTGCTTCAATGGCTTGTGCAATGGCGGCTTGATCATGCCCATTCACTTTGAGTGTATTCCAACCGGATGCTTGAAAACGGGCGATCTGATCTGTACTATCCGCAAGGGAAATTTCTCCATCGATAGAAATATTATTATCATCCCACAATACGATAAGCTTATTAAGTTTCAAATGCCCAGCCAAGGAGAGTGCTTCTTGCGAAATGCCTTCCATCAGGCATCCATCACCCACCAACGCGTAAGTATAATGGTTGATAAGATCACCAAAACGGGCATTTAGCAAACGTTCTGCAAGAGCCATTCCCACGGCATTCGCCAACCCTTGTCCGAGAGGTCCAGTGGTTGTTTCAATTCCTGCTGCATGCCCATATTCTGGATGCCCCGCAAGCTTTGCCCCTAATTGGCGAAAACTTTTGAGATCCTCAATAGAGATATCTTCATAACCAGAAAGATACAGCAGAGCATAAAGCAACATAGATCCATGCCCTGCTGATAAGACAAAACGATCACGGTTAGGCCAACGAGGATTTTTGGGATCATGAGCAAGGAATTGTGTATAAAGAACCGTCGCAATATCAGCGGCTCCCATTGGCAAGCCGGGATGACCAGAATTGGCTTTTTCAATCGCATCAATAGCAAGAAAACGGATAGCATTGGCCATCTGATTCTGTTGGTGGGTGTTTGTCATGAATGATCGACCATTTCGTTAATTACGTTATACTGTTGCTTTTTCCGTATTCTCTTAAAGTTCCTTAAGAAATACTCTTTTTTAACCATCAGCGTGAGACTTTTTGTCATCACTTCCATAACATTAGTAACACATTCCCCTCACGCATCCTGTATATCCATGTCATTTATGCCAATACGCGCAAAAAATCCAGCTTTTAATTTATATCTCACCCCTGCTTTGCTTGCTAAAATATCCTACATACTTAAAAGTAAAAGAGACACAATATGAGAATGTAAGTGATTCGTTTTTGCATAACGCATTGATAAAGGATACAATTACCCAAAGGACAAAAGCAATGAACCAAGAGACTACGGTTCTGCAAGATGCTCTAGAGCACCTAGAAAAAGCACTTAGAACCTTAGAGATCACCATAATAAATCGCAACGCCGTTATTGATAAAAATAACGAATGGGAAGAAGAAATTCAACGAATGAATGCTGACCGCAGCCATCTTGCCCAAGCGCTTGACAAAGCTGAAGCTCAAATTGAACGCTTAGAATCTGTTAACAAAGAAGTTTCCAAACGTCTTATTAAAGCAATGGAAACAATTCGTGTCGTCATTGATAGATAAAGGTTTGGATAAATAAAGGTTTGAATGTATGGAAACAGTTTCCGTTACCATTGATGGTAAGAATTATCGTATGGCTTGTAATAAAGGACAAGAAAGTCATCTTATTGCGCTTGCAGCACAATTGGATCAATATATTTCCCATTTAAAGAAAAATTTTGGAGAAATTGGCGACCATCGTTTATCGGTCATGGCGGGCATCATGATTATCGATGAAATGGAAGAAATAAAACGAGAAAATAAAAAATTACAAGAAAGCTACGATGCTCTTTTACGACTCCACAATGAAAAGGAGCGCGCCATGGGAAGAATTATGCGTGACACTACACAACGCATTGAAAAACTCACCAACCAATTGCTCAAAGATGATCAAAACAGCAAAAACATTCAAGAACAAGAACAGGAAGACTTTTAAACACTCATCATCGCGCACTCAGCAAGCAGATTTAACTTACCTTCCGCGCCTCAAAAGGCACAAAACTCTAAAAAACGCATACACATAAACAGTTCGATTTCTTATCAAGAGGATTCCAATAACTGATCACGCATAGCTCTCATGGTATTGACTTCAATTCTCCTCAAAAAAACTCTCTTGAATATTTCATTGACACACAAACACTTCATACTTCAAAGAATCCGCCTTATACCACTAGGCTTCCAATGAAATATCTTGCACAACAAACGACCAAAACCAACCCCATTTAAAAAAATCATAATGCATAAAGCCAACTGCTTTTACATAAAAACGATGCATGCAAAGCCTATTTTTTAAAACACATTCACCCATCACTTTATTCTCATACCTGACCTTCATGATTTTTGGGAACACATAATTTTATTCAATTCTATTTGCAAAAGTCTCACCCATTCACAAAAGCTTAAAGTGAGAAAAATTTTAAAGCTCTCATTCAAACAGCAAAAGAATGAATTTTCATGATCAATGAATCTCTCGCTTGTAAGAGATCAATAAAGCGATCTGAAACATATCTAAAAAGATGATAGAAAAAAAATTTTTCACCATAGGCAATCATCTTCAAAACGAACAGTAAAATTACAACATCACCGCACCCCACCCCAAAACTTAATACCCAAACCCCATACGACCATACTGTTTCCATGATGGGCGATCAAAGCAATAATGAGGGGCTATTGGGACGCTCACGAGAAGCGCGAACCTCCGTTGTTCCTGAAGCCTGTTTAAAGGCGCGTAAAAAACACTATGTTTAAACGGATCAAATCCCCTTCATTCCATCTTGAGAGACAGAAGCAATACGCAACAGGTTTGTTGCGCCAGGCGTTCCAAGGGGAACACCGGCTGTCACAAGGAAGCGATCTCCCCCTTGGCAAAAACCTTCCTGAAAGGCAATGGTAGCTGCACGATCAACCATATCCTCTAAATTCTTTGCATCCTCGCTCACCACACAATGAAGCCCCCAAACGAGTGCCAAACGCCGTGCTGTTTCCACAATGGGCGATAAAGCAATAATCGGTCTATTAGGACGCTCACGAGAAGCGCGCACCCCTGTTGTTCCTGAAGCCGTATAGGCAACGATCGCGGAGAGTGAAAGTGTTTCAGCAATCTGACGCGCTGCAAGAGAAATCGCATCCGTCCCGGTTGATTCTGGTGTTGGATGTTGTGCTCCAACCTGAGCAGCATAAGTATGATCTTGTTCAATTTGCCGCGCGATTTTGTCCATCATAAGCACCGCTTCTTCCGGATAACGACCAGAAGCAGATTCAGCCGACAACATCACCGCATCTGTTCCGGCATAAACCGCTGTAGCAACATCCGACACTTCTGCACGTGTTGGCACAGGAGATGTGATCATTGATTCGAGCATTTGTGTTGCCACCACCACCGGTTTTCCGGCTAAACGGCAAGCTTTGATCAACTCCATCTGAAGTGTAGGAACTCTTTCCAGAGGCATTTCCACCCCGAGATCTCCGCGCGCAATCATAATACCATCAGAGACTTCAATAATCTTTTCTATATGTTCCAAGGCTTGAGGCTTTTCGATTTTAGCCATCAAAGACACCTTGTTTTTTGTTAACCTGCGCACCGCTATAATATCTTCTGGACGCTGAATAAAAGAAAGGGCAACCCAATCCACAGGCTGCTGTAACAGCGCCTGAAGATCAGCCTTATCTTTTGAGGTCATCGAATCAAAAGGCAAAATTGTATCCGGAAAACTCACACCTTTTCGATCAGAAATACGGATTCCAGCAACCACGCGACACTGAACAAAATGATCATCACACACTTCAGCGCGCAGTTCCAACTTTCCATCATCAATTAACAAGCGATCTCCTGGTTTAAGTGCTGGAAAGACATCCTCATGAGGGAAAAAAACACGCTGCGCATCGCCAGCCACATCGCGATGATCTAATGTAAAGCTCTGCCCGACACGCAAATCTTCTTGACCTTTGTCAAAACAACCAATACGCAGTTTTGGTCCCTGAAGATCTACTAAAATACCAATGGGTCGACGAACCGTTTTTTCAACCTTTCGTATTGACTTGACCAAAGCGCCCAGTGTGTCACGATCCGTATGACTCATATTAAGGCGAAAAACATCTGCACCTGCCCTAAAAAGCTTCTCAATCATTACACGAGAAAAAGAAGAAGGGCCAAGAGTCGCAATAATTTTTACTTTACGGGCCCGTTTCACGGTAGAGAATTTCCTGAAAGAGAAGAGGAAACTGAATTGTTGGACAAAGAATCATCCGTCAACTGTACCATCCAACTGGTTTGATTACCGGTATCGATTTCCTTAAACTCAGCCTTTTGATATCCTCGAGGGAAACAATCATGAACCCCTTGAATAGTAAATTGGCTATCTTGCACACACATGGTGACAGAGCCTGCCCAGTTTCCTTTTTTTTGTGCTCCTTCTGCATAAAAATAATAAAACCGCGAAGCAAGAGGTCCTTCGATTAAAGTTTTACATTCTGTCACGGGAACCACCCACCAGCCTTCGCTCACCCACCCTGAAAACGTACGATATCCAAGAGCAACCCCTACAGACTGTTGGGTTGTATTACACACCCTAAAGTCAGCCTTTGCACAAACAACAAGGGGAAATAAGAGCAAAATGCTCAAGAGAAAAACCTTTAATCTTTTCTGAAATGCCCAATATTGTTTTTTCAAAATCACAAAACTTCCTCTATAATGTCAATTCTCAAAACAAATCATACATCTTTTTTTTCAATTGTTTTTTCAAAAGCCTTTCAAATCTAAAACACATATTTTTATATTTTTCTTTTTATAGCCCTTTTATCAATACATATATCTTAAAAACTTTACAAAATATTTAAAGTCAATTTGTAAAAAAAACTGTGGTACTTGATTGATTTTTTATTTTTCAAGCTTTTCCAACATAAATTGGTCATCGAAAAAATAACGTACAACATATAACCTGGAGAAAATACAATGAATGATACAGTAACCGATCAAACACACGCTATATCCGTCAACCAATTACGCTCTTTTATCGAACGGATTGAACGACTAGAAGAAGAAAAAAAAACCATTTCCGATGATATTAAAGACGTCTACACGGAACTTAAAGGCTCTGGGTTTGATAGCAAAGCTGTTCGAAGCATTATACGGTTGCGTAAAAAAGAAGAGCACGAACGAATGGAAGAAGAAGCCATCATTGAACTTTATAAAAATGCGCTTGGGATGAATTAACAACATTGATAACATTGTAATTTTTCTTAAGAAAATGGAAAAAAAACGCGTGAATGCACAAAAATTCTGCCCACCGTAAGCAGTTTGTATCAAATATGAAAAGTTCATATAACTTGTGACAAGACGACTTCACAAGATGCATAAGATTTTAACAGCCCTCACATTTGAAAGGATTCATGCAAGGTGAAAGGATTCATGAAAAGCGCATTTTTACGTCTTATTCTTCAATTATTTTCATCCACAGGAGCGTTTGTATCCATAGAGAGGGTATTTTATCTATACGGATCTCCCTTGTAAGCCAACCCCACTCATACATGCCAGCAAAGCGTTTTTGAGTCCTTCAACCTAAAAACAGGTGTGAAATGAAGAAAGTCTTACGAGATTGAAGACTCTTATTTAAATTGAAAAACAATGAATAATGATGATCAATCAATTCATTATCTAGAATAAAAAACATTTAAAGAGGTCAGCAGCAGAAATTCGCTAAACAAAGGTCTGAATTGTTTACAGAAGAGAGATGGTTAAGGATCTTCATCTTATTAAGATCGTGAAAAATTCGGCATATTTAGACATCTGATAAAAAGCCCCTAGCTTTATTAAAATCTTTTATTCAAATCTATTGACGGGCTCATAACGCTCATTGATTCGAGAAATTAGAATATGATCTCTCCATTTTCCAGAAATCATCAAATAATCTTTGGCATAGCCTTCTTTTTCAAAATGAAGGCGCTTTAATAAAAGTTCGCTTTTTATGTTCTCAGGTCTATAATTTGCCATCACTCTATGCAGGTGATAGACTTGAAAGATATGGCGTATAAGAGCCGATAAACTCTCAAACACAAGACCTTTGCCTTGTTGTTTCTCATCAAGAGAAAAACCAAGATGACAGGCTTGAAAAACACCACGAACCACATTTGTGAAGTTTACAAACCGATGATTTTGTTTTCATTTTTGAGTCGTACGGCATATCGATAGGCTTGCCCTTGTGCGCTTTCATAAGCAAATGCATTGGCGCGTGCTTGCCAAGCTGTTAGAGTGTGGTAATCATCAGTTCTCAACGGTTCAAAAGGATGCAGATGATTCGCATTCCGCAAGTAATAAGCAGACAGTTCAGCAGCATCTTCTACACCAAGTCAATGTGGAAATTGTTCGCTTTGTTTTAATTGCCATCATTTTCTCCTCCTAGAAATGTTACAATCACACGTTGATTTGTCGTGACATATCATCATTTTTAAACTTAAACCGTAACATCGTATACCTTACGCTTTTCGCATCACAACGCTTCTCACATGAGAATCAATGAGGCTCATTTGCTTGTTTCTTCATAAGCGAGGGTGCTTGGTTAGAATATAAGGTAAAGACAAGAAAATGCTTTTTATCAATGCGCTCAAGTGCCACGGGTGATAGCAACATTGGGAACTGGCAAAATGTGTGAGGGTGCTGCCCTACTTGCATACAGGACATTTTGAAAAACGCACCGTACCAATAATTTTTTCTTTATCAAGAATTGTGCAAAAAAGCCAAACATAAACAGTAAAGCTTGCTTCAAAGCCCCATTAACCAGCCCTATGACTTTGAACCGCAGTCAAAAGTATGTTTCTACAATCTGCTCTTTATGAACTCATAAGGCACTGTGGTCGTTTTTTAATACACTCAAGCGCTTCTACATAAAGTGATGAGACAATAGGAATCTCTTAAAATGCTGAGAAATGATGAGACATTAATGTGAACACGCTTCTATTTCTTCGCGTAAAATTTCAAGTTCTAGCCATTCTTCTTGCTTTTGCGTGCAAATCATTTTCTTTTTCTCCAACGCTGTTGATAAATGTTCAAAACGTTCTTTATCACTGCGATAAAGAGTTGGGTCAGAGAGCTCTTGTTCAATTTTTTTTATTTCATTTTGCAAAACAGCGATTTCTTCAGGCAATTTTTCCAATGCATAAACCTGCTTATAGGACAATTTTTTTCGTGTTTTTTTCTCTCCCGGGCTATCCAAGCTAGGATCTTTTGATGAAGCACTTTTTCCGCCCTCTCCTGCGCAAGATTTTGCAGATGCTTTACGGTTCGATAGTTCTATTTCTTTGCGTTGTAAACGGAGAGCCTGCTTATTTTGCGCCATCATATCACTATAGCCGCCTGCATACAAAACCCAATGACCATCGCCTTCCGGTGCCAACATATGCGTTACCGTACGATCTAAAAAATCTCTGTCATGGCTAACCAACAACACAGTTCCTGCAAAATCAGCAATAAATTCTTGCAACAAATCCAAAGTTTCCATATCCAAATCATTGGTTGGTTCATCAAGAATTAAAAAGTTTGCCGGACGCGAAAGAAGGCGCGCAAGCATAAGACGTGCTCTTTCTCCCCCAGAAAATTCTTTAAGGGGAGTGCGCGCTTGTTCCGGCAAAAATAAAAAGTCTTTCATATAAGAAACCACATGCCGTTCTTGTCCATTGATCACGAGAGTATCGCCCCTTCCCCCCGTTAAATAATGCGCCAAAGTTTCTTCTTCATTGAGAATACGTTGCTGATTAAGCAATGCCATGGAGAGGTTATAGCCATGCCTCACCGTCCCACTATCCACGGCTTCTTGCCCAATCAATGTGGAAAGGAGTGTTGTCTTTCCGATGCCATTAGGTCCTACCAAGCCAATTCGATCCCCCCGCTGAATGCGTAAAGAGAAATCTTTCACGATAACGCGATCCCCATAGGATTTTGAAATTTTTTTTGCTTCGAGCACCAATTGACCAGAATCATGACTTTTAGCAGCGCTCAACAGTGCACTTCCAGGCTGCCCCTGATAAGTTTGATGACGCTGTCTTAAGTTTTTTAATTCACTCAAGCGTCGTACATTACGCTTACGGCGTGCTGTTACCCCATAACGCAACCATTGCTCTTCACGGACAATTTGGCGCCCCAATTTGTGCTGCTCGAGTGCTTCTTCTTCCAGCGCTTTATCGCGCCAACTCTCAAATTCTGAAAAACGCTTTTCCAGTCTTTTTGTTGTCCCACGATCAAGCCATACTGTTGAACGCGTAACATTTTCCAAAAATCGTCGATCATGGGAAATCACCACAATCGCTGAACGCAAAGAAGACAAAACCCCTTCCAACCATTCAATGGTGGGTAAATCAAGATGATTAGTTGGTTCATCTAAGAACAAAATATCGGGTTTTGCTGCAATGGCCCGTAACAATGAAACACGCCTCTTTTCCCCCCCCGAAAGCGTTTCTAATTTTTCCGCACCGGAAAACCCTAAATTTGTGCGAAGCATATTGATCCACTGAACATCAGATGTCTGATCCAATCCTGCTTCCATATAAGCTTTAATATCGGCAAAACCTGAACAATCCGGATTTTGAGCGACATAACGAAGTGTTACGCGAGGGTGGCGAAAAATTTCGCCACCATGAGGCTCTAATATTCCTGCGGCAATCTTTAACAGGGTCGATTTTCCACAACCATTACGGCCTACCAACGCAATACGCGCTCCCTGCTCAACCGATAAACAGGCTTGGTTGAGCAAAGGCGTTATCCCAAAGGCTAGGAAAATGCGGTCAAGCCGCAGCAATGGCACCGCCATTAACGAACGCGGCGCGGACAAGGTGCTTGATACATCACCCCTTTTGCATCACGATAAGTACATAATTGACGTACTGGGACACTTTGTGCACAAGGTGCTTGGTAAACATGTCCTCTGCGAGAGCGATATGTGCACAATTGTGAAGCCTGTCTTTGTTGTCTTCTTTGATTTACAGCCTCACCGGTTACTGTTCCAGCCAACGCACCAAATGCCGCACCAGTAAGCGCTGCTCCAGGCGTACTTCCAGCAATGGCCGTTCCAGCCAAGGCACCGATTGCCGCTCCCCCTACACCGTAACGCGCAACGCGTTCATCAGTTGTCGTACAAGCCACCGAACTGAAACCAATCGCAGAAACGACAGCCACTTTTAAAATTGATTTTAACATAGCAAAACCTTTCCTTCTCAAGATCAATACATAATATATCAGTTATGTCGGCACTTAATCACTCAGCCCCCCCCTGCCTTATTCAAAATATATTGGAAGAGCTTTACGGAATAGGCACAGACGCTAACAATATAGCTTTTCCAGAACCTAAATGGCAAGAAAAGGTTCCACAAATACGGTTAGAAAGTGTTAAAGAAGAGCCAAATGACACATTTTTATCACAAATTGGCCATTTTGCCCCTTCAAGCGTTAAGCCTTGTAAGTCAGAAAACCCAATAAGACTAAACAAACACTCTTGAGGCAAATCATATGACGCAAGTTTTGGCACAACCGGCCACCCTTCTTCCAAACCGCTTGTTAACAACACTGAAATGCCTTTCTCAGCCATCATCAACGCTTGTGTCATATGAGAAAGACTATGATCACTTCGCTCCCCTCCCAAAGCCCCACACAAAATCAGCTTTTTAGCCCCCTTTTGTAGCGCTCTTTCACAAGCCAAAGCACTATCGGTCATATCTTTATCAGAGGGAAAAACCTCACGCGGAATATGGCTGTATTTGTCGATCAGAGTCTGATCAGACGAATCGAAATCCCCTAACCACAACTCAGGTATCACGTTAAGTGCGGCCGCATGACGCATCCCACCATCCGCGGCAATCACTCGACTGTTTTGAATTTGATTAAGCAAACGATCAGTGATAAAAAGGTCTCCGTTTAACAATATCGTAAATGTTGTCATGCCATATTTTGCCTTTCACAAAATTTTCCTCTCTCGCATCCTTTTATTAATGCGCGCTATTTTTTATAAACAATCACCGTGATACAGCCAAACAAATCCTTATCCCTAAAACTTCTCTAAAAAAAACACACACGACACAAAAATACACATGAAATTTGCCAAATTACCCCGCAGAAACAACCTGCACCGCGACCCAACATACCGCATTTTTCAACGAAATTTTCTTTTTCGCTCTCTGCCTTATAAAGCAACTTTCCTCAGTTTAATGTTTCTCCTTTCAGCTTGTCATACGCCCCTTTTTGAACATAATAGGCTTTCTTCCAGATCTTCTGAAACAATCAAACGCACCAACAATAACAATATCTATGTCACATTAAGCGCTCTGCAACACCCCCGTATTTTGCAAATGTATGGTGGCGCTTATTATGATGCAAAACTTGAACGCTTTTTAGCAAAAATTATTCGTAAACTAACCATTGCCTCCCACCATTCTCCTCAAAGCTATCGTGTCACAATTTTAAACTCAGAAAATGTCAATGCATTTGCACTCCCCAATGGCGCGATCTACATCACCCGTGGTATGCTAGCACTCGCCAATGATTCTTCAGAAGTTGCTGCCATTTTAGCCCATGAGATGGCCCATATCAGAGCTAATCATGGCATTTTACGGCTACAAAAAGAAGCCCAATTAAAGAAGATGACACATCACCTGTCTCCACGCTTTCTTTCTTCTATGGGCAAAAATCACAATCCCATACACAACAAGCAACAACTTGCGCAATTTTCCCGCAATCAAGAGCTAGAAGCTGATTCTCTTGCCCTCGAAATGCTCCAACAAGCAGGGTATGATCCCTTTGCTTCACCGCGCTTTCTTCAAACAATGGAAGCCTATAGTGCTTTTCAGAATATTTCTGGTACCCCAAATGCTTCCTTAGACTTTCTAGCTTCTCACCCCACCACTCCTCAACGCATTCGACTTGCGATAGAAAAAGCCCGTAAAATCAGTAAAGAGAACCATCAAATCATCGATCGTGATTCTTTTCTCAAAAGCATTGATGGCATGACTTTTGGAGGAAGCTTTTACACAGGGTTTGTACGAGGCAACCAATTTATTCACCCACAATGGCGCATCGCTTTTTCTGTTCCCAACAATTTTACAATAGAGCATTCAGCACACACAGTTTGGGCGAGTGGCCCCAATAAAATTGCGATTCGTTTTGATGCTGTCCCCTATATTGCTGGAATGTCTGCAAGTGATTATTTGAAAAGCGGGTGGATTATCGGTCTAGACCCATCATCTATCCGCCCCCTCACCATTCAAGAGCTCCCTCATCAAGGCTTCACGCGTCAAGGTCTCCCTAATCAAGGACATCTCAGCCAAAACTTACTTGGAGCACAAGCCCGTGCGATTCATGAGCAATGGCAATTTGATGTGGTTGTCATTCTGTTTAATAATCATATTTTTCGTTTTCTGACGGCAGCGCCCTATAATTCTCAAAATTTTGCAGAAATTGCCCAAAAAACGATCCAAAGCTTTCACCCTCTTTCAACTTTAGAGTTAAAAAAAATAAACCCCTTAAAGATCAGTATTGTCCGCGTTAAACAAGGAGAAAATGTTGCAAACCTTGCCAATAAAATGCAAGATACACCAAACAAAGAAAAACTCTTTCGGATTCTCAATGCCCTCTCACCAACTCAAACGTTACGTGCTGGTACAAAAGTGAAAATTATCACCGAATAAAGCTCCTTTTTCATCTGCGACAATCTTGATTTTTGCCTCTCTTTAATCACGCCTTCCCCACACCTATTCGCAAGTGCAACCAGCTTCCTCATGCCCTACGCCTCCGCACCTCCCCCCTCACAAAGCCTTTCATGGCTTATATATCGTAAGCATCTTCTGAATGAACCGTAAGAAGAGCAGAACGCAATTTCTGCAAAGCCCGTGCTTCAATTTGACGCACGCGTTCTTTCGAAATTCCTAATTTTTCACCCAAAACTTCTAAAGTAGCCCCCTCTTCATTTAAGCGACGAAAGCGAATAATTTCCAGCTCCCGTTCGTTGAGAATTTGCAACGCATCGTAAAGCCATTGCGTACGTCGTTGACCATCAATCACTTGCTCAATTAAAGCATCAGGAAGAGGGCTCTCATCGACCAAAACATCCATCTTCGCAATGGGATTATCACTGTTCTCAGAAACAGAAACGCTCAAGGAATTATCCGAACTGGAAAAACGAAAATCCATTGTTTCAACATCGCGTACGGAAACACCGAGCTTTTCAGCGATTGTACGAAAAATATCCTGTTTTGACAAAGCACTATCATCTTGCACCAGTTTTGCGCGCAAACGCCGCAGATTAAAGAAAAGTGCTTTTTGCGAAGAACTAGTTCCCCCTCGAACGATTGACCAGTTTCGCAAAATATAATCTTGAATAGAAGCCCGTATCCACCATGTTGCATAAGTTGAAAAACGCACTTCCCGATCAGGTTCAAAACGCGCAGCCGCTTCCAACAGTCCCACATACCCTTCTTGTACCAAATCCCCCAAGGGCATTTTGAAACGTTTAAAGCGGTTCGCAATAGCAATCACCAGACGCATATGAGCTGCGGCAATTTGATGCATGGCATCATCATCGCGTTTATCTTTCCATCGCAGAGCCAAATCATGCTCTTTTTGTCGTTCAAGATAAGGTGCTTGCATAGCAGAACGCATCATATTCCGTCCTAGGCTTTTGTCTGCATCGCCATAATTTTTGCTGCTTTTATAAACAGCATTTGAAAGATTACCCATAATAACCCCTTGCGATTAAAATTATCAAAATTGATTTGGTAACGACATCATTCTTCTTTCTTAAAAAGAACTCAAAAGTTGTCCGCTTGTGTGTGTGCTACTTTAGCGTGTAAATTTATAATCGCAATTGTTTTTTTCATGATCATGGTAAAACTTCTTGTCATAAGACATAATTTCACCTGCAAAATGCCCCTACAATATGCCTTTTAGCCTATGAAATATTTGAAAAAAACTTTCTCTTCACTTTTCATGACAAAATAGTAAAAAAAATAAAATGCTCAGACAAAATACATGCTGTTTTTTTTGATGACCGATTCCATTTCCTTTTAATTTTAGAGAATCTGTTTATGCTTTTTACGCTTTCAGCTTTACATTACAACCAATAAGTGTAATCTACAAATATAAACTATCCCAACTGAATAAAAACTGAATAAAAAAGCAGCCTCTAAGTTTTAAAGACGCAAAAAGAAACATCAAAAAACGACAAGAATGATTGAAGCAAGCGCAACAAACGTGTTAAAGAAAGAACAGCATTATGGAGTTGTCGCAAAAGGCTTTTTACCAGTGTCACACTGAGAAAGAAAATGATCATGGATAGCAAGATTGTTCAACAGAATGAGATTCTTCAGGATGATATTCTCATTGAAAAATACGGAAGGGGTAAATTTGAAGGTTTTCGTTTTTATGCCAACAAAAACAATAGCGATCAAACAGGTGAGCAGCAATGCTCAACAGAGAATGAGAATTTGATTCTTGCGTTTTCCAAACGCGCGACACGTTTTTGTGCTTGTGCAAATGGTGATTTTACCCTCAGTTCAGATGGTATTGTGCGCTGGATTGGCCAACCTGTGGGGCAACTTGTTGCGACAGAAGATTTTTTCAAACCCAAACTGATTGTTTTAGCAGACACACAACTCACCGGAGAATCCCGTGACAATGTCATAAAACGATTAGAACGCTTTGTAACCTTTCATTTTGAGACAGCTTTAAAGCCCCTTTTTGATTTACGCAATGCCGATAATTTAACAGATTCAACCAGTAATCTTGCCTTACAACTGTTTAACGCTTTAGGGGTTTTACCCCGTCGCGAAGTTTTAGACCTTGTCAAAAACCTTGCGCAAGAATCACGTGCCGTACTTCGGCGTCTAGGGGTGCGTTTTGGTGCTTTTCATATCTATGTTTCCGGAATGCTTAAACCCGCTCCAGTTCAAGCCATTACCCTTTTGTGGAATCTTCAAAACGCGGGACAAGACCAAACGGGTTTGGGTGAAATTTTTACAGCATTGTCTGCTGGTCGTACCTCTTTAATTGTTGACCCTACCTATAACCGCCAATTTTATCAATTAGCCGGTTACCGGATTTTAGGGCAACGTGCCGTACGGATTGATATTTTAGAACGTCTTGCCAATCTCATCCGCCCCGCCCTTCAGTGGAAACAAGGAAGTGATTCCAAACCTGATGGTGCCTATGATGGTAAAAGTTTTTTTGTGACCCCAGCCATGATGTCCATTCTTGGAGCCAATGGAAACGATATGGAAGAAATCCTCAAAGGACTTGGCTACCAATCATACAGCATAAGCAATACTGTTTTTGAACAAAATCTTCTTGCAGAGCAAAGCTCTTTTCCTGTGGCTGCGACAACACAAGAGGTTCGGCCCGCAGAATGCGTTGGTAGTCTATGGAAAACAATCAGAACTTCACAAACAATACATGAAGAAACAAATACCTCATCCCTGAAGACTTTATCCTCTCATATTGAAAAAGCCCCCCATAAAACCAATTGTTTACCAGCCGCTGAACCTATTGGAAACTTTTCCAAGCCTGCCCTCTCTAAAGCAGAAGATAAAGTTATTTTATTATGGCATTATAAGCATCAATTTCACCATCACACACAAAAAAAACGAGATAAATCTGGACATAAATGGAAAAATAAACTGAAGAGTTCTGTAAAAACAGGGGACAACGCGAATGGAAATTTCCTTCAAGAAGCCCCCTCACCAACAAAACGTTCTCATAAGTTTTATAAATCCCAAGACAAACGTGCAAATTATAAGCCTTTTCGAACAGAAAAACGTCTTAACCCTGATTCACCTTTTGCAAAATTAGCTGTGCTACGCGATCAACTCACCAATCATCAAAACACACACACACTTTCCTCTAAAGAGCATTAAAGTAACAAATGGAGTTTGATCTTGACCCACGTCGTAACCGACAACTGCATTCACTGCAAATATACGGATTGCGTTGAAGTTTGTCCTGTTGATTGTTTTTATGAAGGTGAAAATATGTTGGTCATTCATCCTGATGAATGCATTGATTGCGGTGTTTGTGTACCCGAATGCCCAGCAGAAGCCATTATACCGGATACAGAACCAGGACTCGAAAAGTGGTTAGAACTTAATCTTCATTACGCAAACAAATGGCCCAATTTAACCACAAAAAAAGAGCCTCTTCCTCAAGCCAAAGAAATGGATGGCGTTCCAAACAAATTCGAAAAGTATTTTTCAGAAAATCCAGGAAGTGGAGAAAAGTAATGCTACAGTGTACAGCGCTCTCCTTCAACAATTGAAAGACTTCCCTTGTAAAAATAAAAAATCCTCAAGCGAAATGATTGATTCTTTTGAAGTTTGATGTTAGTGTTATTCTAGCATGATCATCTTTCTAAGTATTTTTCTTTGCTTTTTTTATTAAAGCAATGTATTTTTTTTGGATTTAAAAGTACTCGGCTTTTATGCTCACTTAATTGGTATAATATACTTGGTTAAAGAAAACTCAACCCTCAGGTTTATAACCTGTTTTCCGATGCATTTGTTGATCATAAGGGAGTAAACTAAAATTATGGCATCCCAACATGGAACATCCTCAAAGACTAAAGAATTTGCAACCTCTGAATATATCGTCTACCCCACGCATGGTGTAGGACAAATTATAGCGATTGAAGATCAAGAAGTTGCAGGACATAAATTAAAACTTTTTGTCATTCATTTTGCGAAAGATAAAATGGATGTCAAAGTCCCTATTGCCAAAGCCCTTTCCGTTGGAATGCGTAAATTATCTGCTGGAGATTCCGTCGAACGCGCGTTAAAAGTTTTACGCGGAAAAGCACGCGTTAAACGAACCATGTGGTCCCGCCGCGCTCAAGAATATGATGCGAAAATCAACTCAGGAGATCTTATTTGTATCGCTGAAGTAGTCCGTGATCTTTTTCGCTCTAACCTACAGCCTGAACAATCCTACTCTGAACGTCAACTTTACACTGCTGCCCTTGAAAGAATGGCTCGTGAAATTGCGGTTATTAATAGCCTTTCTGAAACAGAAGCGATTAATCTCATCGAGATGCATCTCTCCAACAAGCCAAAACGCGAATTTAAAACTGAAAGAGAAGAAACAGCTGAAAACAGCGAAGCTGTCTACGCTGCATAATACACTCTATACACTCTTTCATAGCAACAAGATATTTTGATAAAACCAGCTTTTTGCTGGTTTTATTTTTTTATAATCCTCTGTATTCTCAAGAATAAAGCTTCTTAAAGCACCAATAAACACTCTAACTTTTCGACAAATCACAATCGCCACTGCTTCATGCGTTTTATTTCATAGCGAGCTCATTGACTCATCATCATAAGATATCATTTTTATCTTCAATCATCAGTCTAAATACAGAAAGCTTCTCTCCCATTAAACCATTCAAATGCCCCCTCACACATCCCATGTAATTCAAAATATTGATTTATAAAGATAATTTATCATTTTGTCTTATATTGAATTAAAATCTCGACTATCGTAAAGTTCTTTTGTTTCCAACCTATTCTATGTTGAATCAATTAAAAACACTCGCTTACCCGTTACAAGCGGAAAGGTTGCGTGAGTAAAAACTTTACAAAAAAGGCATGTCTCTTATGAATCGTTTCAAGAGTTAAAAGCTATTTGCACACCCACGAGCTCGCAAAGTGTGACAGTACTAGCTTGCGCTTTTATGCAACTTAAAGGTAAATAAATTTTATATTATTTTAGGAGCTCTATCATTATACCCTTAACGAAGCACTGTCGTGAAATGAGCTAAAAAACACGTTACAAGAAGTTCTTAAAAAAAACACATAGATGTACATACAAGGATATCCTTTTTGGGGCGTTTTATTTTACATGATGGTTGTGATCTCATCAAAGAACAAGAAAAGCATCCCCCCAATAGAATCATCTCTCCCAACAAAAGCTTACCCTCTATTCTAGGAAATAGCAGAAAATGCACGCTCGAGAACGCACATTCACCCATCAATCAAAAGGATCTTACCGGTATAGACAGAGAAATAAAAGACTCAGTCCTTAACCACTAAAACGGAACGTCCACGATACATTCCGGTTTTCAAATCGATGTGATGAGGGCGACGCAATTCACCAGAATTTTTATCCTCGATATAAGTCGGCGCCTTCAGAGCATCAGCCGAACGGCGCATGCCCCTCTTCGCTGGAGAGGTTTTTCGTTTAGGTACAGCCATAAAAAGACACTCCAAATCCATTAAAATAGAAAAAGCAATGTCAAAAATGACAATGCTTCATTTAAAAACACCATAAAATTTAAGGGCATTATATACTGATAAAAAAGAAGAGGCAATGTCAAAATGATCTTCCTCTTACCAAAAATAACCTTCCTTTTATCAAAAATGATATCACAATGACCAAATGAAGAGCAAAAGCACCACAAAGTTTATGAGTTTTATACACCCATGAAAGTATTTTCATAAGACTAACATTTAATTTTTTATTTAGCATTATTTTATTTGGCTTTAAAAGGAATTTGTGCATACAGCAAAGATACGCATAATAAAGAGAAATTGATTTTTAATAAAAACCTACATCCATTGATGAACACAAGAAAAAGCAATAGTCTCTCTCTTTGAACGTCATCATTTCATTTTCATAAAAACAAAGGAAGCAAGAATGCACGAATTTACCACTCTTCTTGCAAAACATGGTCAAAGCGTTGAAAATCGACTGAGCACACTGTTAAGTGATCACCTCCAAACTGGTGAAATTTCACGCCCTGAAAACTTAATCAAAGCCATGCGCTATGGGGTGCTGAACGGAGGAAAACGCCTGCGACCTTTTCTTGTGATTCAAAGTGCTGCACTTTTTGATATCCCTGTAGAGCATTCGCTTGATGTTGCATGTGCCTTAGAATGTGTTCACTGTTATTCGCTCATTCACGATGATCTTCCAGCCATGGATAATGATACCCTCCGGCGTGGAAAACCCACTGTCCACATAGAATTTGATGAAGCAACAGCAATTCTAGCAGGCAATGCACTCTTGACATTTGCCTTTGAAATCATTGCCCATAAAGCCAATGCGCTGTCGATAGAGATGAGAATAAAATTGATCACAGCACTTGCACAAGCATCAGGACTTGGTGGTATGATAGGGGGACAGATGCTTGACATTGAAGCAGAAAAAAGACCACAAGCAAGTACTGACATCATCACACTACAACGCATGAAAACAGCTTCTCTGATAAACTTTGCTTGCCAAGCAGGCGCCATCATTGGCAATGCGTCAGAAGAATTATCAACAAAGTTGACGGCTTTTGGAACCTACCTTGGTCTAGCCTTTCAATTAACGGATGATCTTCTTGATGTTACTGCCACCACACAGACTTTAGGAAAAACCGCTGGGAAAGATGAAACAGCACAAAAAGCAACTTTTGTTCGTCTCTATGGCATTGAAGAAACCCAAAAAAAGCGAGATGCCCTCATCACAAAAGCAGAAGCCCTCTTACACCCTTTTGGTATCAAAGCACTCCCTCTCCAACAGGCAGCTCGCTTTAGTGCAACACGCAAAAATTAACATCATCTGCCCTATTATATTCCGCTCTATTGTACAGAGCCTACACCCATCCTCTTTGTTAAATATCCAAGAGATTTTTTCAAAAATCTTACCATTGATTTCCATGATATTATTGGTCCCATCATTTAATGAATATGACAAACTTTGAAGAGGTACATTAAAACAAGCACATGAATTTACAAAACACACGTGTAATAATAATCTCATTGAACTTTTTTGCGCGTTCCTTCTAAAAAAAATACGGACAACAAGTAAATCAATAAATAAAGAGCAAAAATATAAACGAGTGAGAAAAAGCCAAACCTATTGACCATAGATGCACTCATGTAAAAAAATACCAAGAGACTCAGTCTTCCAACGGTTGACAAGAAAGACTCGTATGTCGCCCTGAAATGATCACTCATACAATCATGCAGAATAACTTCCACACGAAGACAATTATACTTAATAAGATAAAAAATCATACAGACTAAAATGACAGCAATTTCTTTTCTTGGCTCAAAGAAAGCCATTGTAAAAATAAGAGAGGCTGAAAGAAACAACAATAAAACAAAATTTATCTTCTCACTGAGTTTTGTAAAGAAAAAACTCGCCAAGAGCTGAGAGAGCAATATCAGTGAAAATGTCACCCCAAGATCAAAATAAGTGACATGAATATGATGATCTTTAAAGATCCACTGCCAATATTGTGAAAAGATATTGAAAAAAATCAATGACAAATAAAAGCATAAAGAGATATAAGGAACTTGAACAAAAGTAGAGACCATCTTTTTAGCTTCACAAATGAAAGAATGTGTCTGAAGTGAATTGACATGACTAGGTCTTTTTTTCCTTTGAGGTTATCAAGAAAAAATAAACCAAAGAATGTTGTCATCAACATTAAAAGTGCTGCGATATACCATATAGATTGGCTCGAATAATCAGCAAAATAAGCACCAATCAAACTAAAGATAAACATGCCAATATAATTATATTGAGAACTTAATCCCAACACTTTTTTAGTCGATGTCACTTTTGCTTTTGCATATTGAACAAGTAAAGCATTATAAGCCCCCGCAATCAATGTCAGCGACACTGCATTAAAAGATTCTGCCACAAGAAAACCGTAAAAGCTTGTCGAAACGCCCATAAGAAAGAGCCATATAGCAGCAAAAGCCGCCGCTAAAACGATTGATATTTTATAACTTTTTCGATCGGCAAAATACCCCAAAGGAATATCGGTAACCATCATAATAAAAGCCTGAAATGACTTAATGATCCCGATATCAATAAGCGTTAAGCCTTTTTCAAGCATATAAAAGACAATAAAGGCGCCTGTTAAAATTCTTACACCGTTAAATAAAAAGCCAAAGGCTAATATACTTGTCATTCATTCCCCCAATAGCGCCAAAAAAGGCATCCATATACATCATTTATATAAATATAAAAGCTCACATTTTATTACAAATAGGGCAATAACCGCTATAAGGATCTTCAGTTTTATCAATTTTATATCCGGAAAAATGCCTGAAAATATCGGAAGAATGCTCCCCAAAATACCGAAAGAAAGAATGAATAAATCACGTTCTTTCTATAATTTTTCTTTTGTCAAAATCTATTATTCCACGAACGCAAGAACCGCCAAAGAACCAGCCACCGCATTATACGGATCTATCAAAGTCTTCATATCGTTTTGCTGAATAGTCTTAACAAACTCAAACGCATCGATATTCGTCATAGGCTTCTGATAAAATGCATAACAGCTGGTTTTATTTGAAATAATAAATGATCCAAGATCTTTACGGTAGTCAAAGCAAGCTATAACAAACAATACATTGATTTATAATCATCATTCATTGTTTTGCATGTCGAATGAGCATCCTGAATATTGTAAAATTCTTTCCCCACTCATAGTGCATCAATTCAAATCACTTAACTGACCCTATTACAAACGGAGATAGCATGTGAGTAAAAACTAAAATACCTCTTATGTAGCGTCTCAGATATTAGAACTGTATGGGAAGCAAGCGTAAGCATATGCAGCTGGTTGTTCTTTTATTAAACTTAAAAGATGAAAGGATGCTCGCTCTATAAGTTTTATATCCTTCACGAGAACTTTACCATTATAGCATTTCATAAACCCCATCGTGAAATGGAAACCTTAAGAGATACCTTTTAAAACAACTTATCCTCTTTACCTCAACCTTGTGCAATTATTTAACCTTGTCCAAAGCGTTTATGAATATAATCACTCAAAAGCCCCTCGAATTCTTCAGCAATATGATCACCCCGCAAAGTTTTTACCTTTTGTCCATCAATAAAAACGGGTGCCACTGGATTTTCTCCCACTCCGGGCAATGAAATTCCAATATCCGCATGTTTTGATTCTCCCGGTCCATTGACGATACATCCCATCACAGCAACCTTCAAACTTTCAACTCCAGGGTATTTTTCACGCCAAACGGGCATATTTTTGTGTAAGTCCGTTTCAATTTTTTGCGCCAATTCCTGAAAGACCGTTGAAGTTGTACGCCCACATCCAGGGCAAGCTGCAACTACGGGCAAAAATTGCCGAAACCCCATCACTTGCAAAAGTTCTTGCCCCACTTTTACTTCTCGTGTCCGATCCCCACCCGGTTCCGGCGTCAAAGAAATCCGTATTGTATCGCCAATCCCTTGCTGTAATAAAATGCCCAAAGCCACCGAAGAAGCCACAACACCTTTTGTTCCCATCCCTGCTTCCGTTAATCCCAAATGAAGAGCATAATCACAACGTTCTGCCAAGGCAATATAGACAGCAATAAGATCTTGAACATCACTCACTTTAGCAGAAAGAATAATTTTATCACGCCCCAATCCCATCTCTTCAGCCCAAAGAGCCGACTGTATAGCCGACTGCACAACTGTTTCCCGCATCACTTCAGCAACCGATAAAGGGTTTTCTTGTCTCGCATTTTCATTCATAAGCTGTGTTAACAACGCATTATCAAGAGAACCCCAATTCACGCCAATGCGAATAGGTTTATGATAACGACAAGCAATCTCAATAATTTCTGCAAATTGACGATCTTTTTTCGCACCAAAACCTACATTTCCAGGATTGATGCGATATTTGGCAAGCGCCTCAGCGCATGCCGGATGCTCTGATAAAAGCTTATGGCCAATATAATGGAAATCTCCAACCAATGGGACAAAAAATCCTAACCGCTCCAATCGCTCACGTATTTTTGGGACAGCTGCCGCCGCTTCATCACGATCAACCGTAATACGAACCAATTGTGAACCCGCTCGCCAAAGAGCAGCCACTTGAGAAACGGTTGCATCAACATCAGCAGTATCTGTATTGGTCATTGACTGTACAACTATCGGGCTCTGCCCCCCAACCATTACATCACCAACAACGACGCCAACAGAGTGACGACGCTCAAGAGGTTTCGATAAAAAATAGGTCGTGCTCATCAAGTCCTCAAACTTTTAAAATCCGCACTATCAGTCATCATTGACATTGACTTTCTCCGTGCTTCAAAGGACGAACATACACCGCCCACCAATCTTAACAGATTGCTTAAAGTCCCATCTGTTACCTCTGATGCAATTTAAGCCCATAAGCGAGATCCATTTCACAGATGCCCAGATAAATCCTACCACGCCTGTTCAGATTCACACTTTTACACTTGGTTGCTTCAAAAAGAAACTGAAATCAAACAAGGATAAGACTATACCTTTAGTGGCATCCTATACTTTACATCCACGTCACCAAAAAACAATATTTTACAATACGCTTATCAAAGCACAATTTTTAAAAATGCATAAAAAATACCACCTAATTAAGACAACATATTGATTTATAATAATCTCTTTTTTACAAATTCGAATAAAAAAACTTAAACATCATCAGCTTCTCTCATTTTAAATCTGTTCATCATCAATACAAACCATGTCCCTTACACACCTAAAAGCGACCATGGAGATAAAAACTAAAAAAGTAAAAATGCTTGAAGAACTGTCTCCAAAAGCGATCGCAACACTTTGAAACAAGCACAAGAAAATGAAGAGACCAACTTAATCCCTTTAAGAAGTAATGATGGGGGAATATACGCATCGGGCTTGATACCCCTCACGAGGGATTACTCTTTGCAAGAGATTTTATCTTATATCCTTCACCCCCATCATGAAATAAATGCAAATCCGTTGAGAAATGCCTCATTAAAAGCAAAACGCTTAAATTTTTACCTCACGCCCGAGCCACATAATCCCCCCCCAAACAATATACCCCCAAGCCGCATAATCAATGCAACCTTTCAAATTTTAAGCCGTTATAGCAAAACCCCAAATACAATTCCAACTGTCATGAACAATTTAATACATGAAGGAGTCAACTAGATGTGCCTATTTTCAACCAATGCCAAAAATACTAAAATTAAAAAACGTATTGCACAATTAAAAAGAGAACTCGTTCCTGTAAATCGCTGGAGTTCTCAAAATGATAACTTTGAAAATATTTCTGAGCTTTTTAACACGTGGAAACAAAAGGGCCGTCATGCGCTTTATCACCTCAACGAACAGGCAACAGAATTAAAGAAAAAAGCAAAAGAAAATCCTAAAAAAACCCTCGCATTAGCTGCAGGATTAGTTTTAGCAAGCGTCTTACTCATACGCAAAAATTACTAACACCAATAATTTCCCCCTTTTCATGCCCGATTCAAAGCGGGCATTTTTTATCGTTGATAAAGCATATACTTTACGTCCCCTAACCTTACGCACCAAAAGGATAAATTTTTCACCCTACAGTCTATCATTCAGCTTTTGATCTAGCGGGATCACTGCACGCATGCAATCCACACCACCACACTAAAAGAACAGTATTTCTAAAGAAAGAAAACTCTGCCATTGATATGCACCCCATACGAATATTTAGTGTGTTAAACACATCTGATCCCTTACCTCAAAGGAGGGAATATTCACTGTAAAATAACAACCCAATTTAATTTCAAACTTCTCCAAGCTTCATTGTAGATATAGACTTAAAATAACAAATTAATAATGGAAAACATTATAATTTTACTCTATGTATTTTTATTTATCATTGTAATTGGGGAAAGGGGGATATTTTGATATTGAGAACTTACACGTCTCTTACGAACAGATCTTGTTTACAAAAATTTTCCTTTAGACAAAAAGAATGTTTTGCAACAGCCGTCTGTACAACATCCTTTGAATTTCAAATACATTCCTTCGCAGCAATTCTTCCATTTTTTTTCAACGCATTTTGCCAAAACATAGAACAAATAAGACAAGCTATTTACAAAAAAGTGCGTGAAAAACAAAAAACCATTCAACAGCTCATTGACCAACTTAAAAGTCCTAAAAATGATCGATTTCAACCCATTCAAGCACAATACGCAGTCCTGCAGATTTACGAACGCGAGTTCTACAAATGCAAGCTTCAGCAATAATCCAACAAGCAAAAGAAGAACGTGAAATGAAAGAATGATAGAGAACGACACAAAGATTATACCCAATCACTTCGTGATCATTAAACTGAAAAAAGGAGCAAAATCATGAACAAAACCATTATCACAGCACTGCTGTTGTGCACTGCCATTATCACTGCTGCTTGCGAAAAAAACTACAGCGTAGCAGAATTTAAAAAAGATAAAAAATTATTCGAAGAATGGGCAGTGAGATGTGGATGGTCAGGAACTTCAAAAAATTGTGAAAACGTACGAATAGCCGATCACGAACTAGCTATAGAACGTCAGAAAAAAGCTGCAGAAGAAAACCGTAAACGTAGAGAAGAATGGGAAAAAAAGCAAAAAGAAGAGGAAGCTACAAGAAAAGAAGAAGATGAAAAGTGGAAAGCTGACGCTGAAAAACAGAGAACTGAAAGTGAAGCTAGAGGACGAGCTAAACTTGAAGAATTACAGAGAATACAAGAAGAGAATATTCATAAAATATTTGAACCTAAAGAACAAACTGAAAAACAACAAGAAAACGACTAAATCAGAAAAATATTTATGGCAACATTGCCTTTAGCTCGATTGATCAGAATTGATTACAAAAAATCATAATAGAGCACAATTTAAAAATTGTGCTCAAGTTTCATAGAAATAAAAAAGGGGAAATAGATTATCAGCAACAGAATAATGCCTTTAAGCGCCCTTCAAGAACTTATCAAAACACACAAGTGAAGAGAGGAGTATTTAAAGAACGATAGAAATAAAAGGTATATTGACCCAAAGAGATAACAGTTTAATCCCTTACAATTATGATATACAACACCACATCTTTTATTTGTTTTATCTACTCGGATAACCGCATCTTGTACACCCTACTTATAGATTACAATATTATATTATACGTTCGTCACTGTAAAACTATAGCAATACAGGTTTCAAACTTAGCATCATTGTTACACACATAGTACACATTGCTAATGACAACATACATATCAGAGATATATTAATGACTTGCCTCATGCTATTGCAAATGTCCCACAAGGAATACACTCGAATAAAAAAGAAGCACCTCCCCCGCACCTGAAAGGAAGAGAATTTTACCCAACTGAAATACTCATCTGGCATTTTTCCAGCCAAGCCCTTCTCACTGTTCACCCATACCGCCCCACATCACAATACCTCAAAGGACGCTGTTGCGAGAGTATAGCAAGCACCTTATCAATTCTCCCCTCGACTGAGTTATTTCAAAAGAAATGGAAGGAATTAAAGAGACATGCGCTTTAATATTTTGTAGAGCATTATTTCACATCATAACCAATAAGAGTTTTAAGAGCTTTAAGAGCTTTAAAAGATAGATCATTACAAACCAAACAAAATCTTCTAAAGTGAACAACCACTTGCTATAAGAAAACGGTATAAAAATTAAATTGAAAAAACCCAAAATTTTATCCTCCAGAATCAACCCGCTGCGAAGTATCCACATATGTCACCACAGACATCCCAGGAATGAGCTTTTCAATCCCTTCCTGACCAGGATCTAAAGCAATCCGTACTGAAATACGTTGCGCAATTTTGATAAAATTACCAATTGTCGTATCTGTTTTTAACAATGAAAACTCTGAACCTGTCGCTGGAGCAAAACGAACCACACGCCCTGTTAACTTTTTGTTGTTCAATGCATCAACAGAAAAAACAACCGGTTGTCCCACACGCATCTGAGAAAGTTGCGTTTCTTTATAATTAGCAATAATCCAAATATCATCAGAAATGACGGAGACCAATTGCGTCCCCGGCATAACATATTGTCCTACCCTAGCGCCAACCAATCCAATATAGCCTGTTCGAGGCGATAAAATCTTTGTATGATCGAGATTGAGTTTTGCCAACTCAACACCCACTTTTGCGCCCGCAACTTCTGACTGTAAACTTTGCCGTTCAAGATTTAATTGTTTTTGCAATTGCCGTTTTGTTTCCAATGCCGCCAAGAGTTGTGAAAGAGGACGAGAAACAGCACTTGCCGCATCACCAAAGCCTAACTTTTTATCAGGAACAACATTGGAGAATGCTCGTGAACGGGCCAATTCGACTTCTGCTGTATTAATTTCACCCTGCAAAAGCTGTGCTTGCAATTCAATACTGGCCAATTTTGCATTTTTTGAATCGAGAACAGCCTGTGCTCGTGCAAGCTGCTGACGAAAAAGAGAATCATCAAGCTCAAAGAGCAGCATTCCCTTTTCAACGCGTTGATAATCTTGCACATAAATACGTGCGATCACCCCAGAGATCTGTGAACTCACCAAAGTAACATCGCCTTTAATGGAAGCATTATCCGTTATTTGAATATTGCTCACAAAAGGAGGAAGTCTCCAAGCCCACAAAATCAGCAAAACCCCCGTAATACCTGACAGGAATGCAACAATCGTAGCCTTTGACCGTAATGCTTTTATCATTTTTTGCACCCCTCTTCTATGACATCACTCTTTTTCTAATGCACGCACAGAGCATGACTTAACAATCATTGTGACAAGAAAAATAACGAATACAACCATTGAAATATAAAAATAAAGCCGAAAAACGTCATCATAAGCAAAAATATTTGCTGTTAACTTAAATTTCTCTATTAATAGAGAAGTCCCCTGATCTTTTCCCAAGCCATGAGCAACAGAAGTACCATAAGAAGGTGAAAATAAAGTATTCATCTCACCAGAAATAAGCGGATCAGTCACAACAATATTTTGTGTTAAGGACTCAAAGTTTTTATGGGCAAAATAAAACTGCAGGCTGCCAAAAAAAGCCGACCCCATCAATCCCCCCGTTACTTGTGTGAGCAAAAAAACAGCAATAAAACTCAAAACATAACGCGGTCCTCGCTCACCAGCGATCGCAAACCCTTTAAAAAGCGCAGGAGGCAAAAAAAGCGCATAACTAAAACTCACCAATCCTTGGCTCAACATCATATCTTGCGGACGCGTTAAATAATTTACACGGCTATCTAAATAAGCGCCAAGAGCCAAGCAACCCAAAGATAACAAATAAAAATAATCCTCACGCCCTGCTCGTAAAAAAAACACACAAACAGCCCCCCCTAACAGAGTCCCCAATGTCACTGCAAAATACATGGACGCCATCTCACGATTGAGCAAACCAAAAAGATTAAAAAAACCGAAGGGCAAATTGGATCGTTCCAACAAGAAAACATGAAAAATCAATAAAATAAAAACAGATTGAATCATTTCTTTACTGAAAATCCAACGCAGATCAATCAATGGTTTTTCTCTATTAAGCTCAATCATAATAGCAACAGCCAAAGAGAAAATAGCCAGTGCAAGCCCCCAACCAATCCATGGCGCTTCATACCACCAATACAAGATGCCAACAGACATAATCACGGCATTAAGACCAAGACCAAGAGCAATCAAACCATAGCTTATCCAATCTAACTTTTGAATAACCTTACTCCGGACAACAGGGGTCAGAGGTAAAGTATAGATACAGACCAAACTGATGAGAACCAACCCCATTTCCAAAGCAGAAAGACTGGAAAAACCACCATTTTCCAGCAAATCAGGAGAAATCAAATGCGATAAAGGTGCTGCTAAAGCCGCATTCATATAATTCAAACTAAGAGCAACAGTAAACTTTTTTGCTGGCGCAAAAGCCTCCATCATATAAAGCAACGCAAGCGAAGCCAAAGGCGCAGCAGCAATCCCAGCAAAAAAGCGAATAATCAGCGCAGAACGCAAATCAGTCACAAAGAGCTGCAACGCGCAAACCAAAACGAAGCCAAGGATTGACAGTTCAGCAAAAGCACGCAATCCAAATTGATAGCGAATTTTGATCAACATAATCGCCACACTGACATTTGGTGCCATATAGGCTGCAACCAACCATGTTGTTTCGGCCAAAGTTGCGTGAAAATCCCCGGTCAGATGAACAATATTAGACTGAACAATATTGGCTCCCAAGCCATAAGCCCATTGCAAAATAAGAGAAGCAAAAATATAAACAAAACATTTCGGCAGAGGTCCCGCAAAAACACGACCAGGACGAGGAAAAGGCTTTCCGCCCCTTTTGGCAGACACAACCGTACTTTTTTTTCCGCTCATGTCACCTTTTCCTAATATACCCTGCTACGCTTCTATCAACACAGAACCATCCGCTGACAATTGCTGGAAAAAAGCCTCGATTTTAGGATTATCCGCATCACTCGTTCCCCCTTCTAACGTTGCTTGAACCTGCAAGATTTGCTGTTCTAAGACATCAAAAGAAAGATGCTCCACAGCCACAACATGCTCGACCAATAAAGAGCAACCCGAAAAGGTAATATTTGCAACACCTCCGCAAACAGCAAAAAGCTTTTCTCCCGCAGAGGTGCGAACACGAACACCCCCCAACACAATGCTTGCCACCAATGGTGCATGATGTGCCATCACGGTCAAAGCCCCTGAAGCTGAAGGAAGAACAACAGACACAACCTGCTCTGAAAACACAATTTTTTCAGGCGATACAAGCTCAAACAAAAAATGCTCTTCTCTATTGTTTTCCACAAAAGTCTCCACACTACCCAGAAGGGCTTTCCGCCCTTTTTAACAACTTACCTTTTTCAACAACTTGCCCTTATTTAACGACAAATATTCACGACAGATTTCTCCTTAAGTAAGAAGCTTCTAATTCAAGAAGCCTCTACCATGAGACGTTTTCCCTTTTCAATGGCTTCATCAATCGAACCCACCATATAAAAAGCAGCTTCTGGCAAGTCATCATAATCGCCCGCACAAAGACCTTTAAAGCCTTTGATTGTGTCTTCCAAAGGAACAAGTTTCCCTGGCGAACCCGTAAAGGCTTCCGCCACATGGAAAGGCTGCGAAAGGAAACGTTCAATTTTACGCGCCCGTCCCACCAGCAGTTTGTCATCTTCAGAAAGCTCATCCATCCCAAGAATAGCAATAATATCCTGAAGGGCTCTATAACGTTGTAAAATGGTTTGCACTTGACAAGCAACCGTATAATGCTCTTCCCCTACAATCAATGGATCCAACATACGCGAGAAAGAATCAAGCGGATCCACAGCTGGATAAATCCCCTTTTCCGCAATAGAGCGCGAAAGAACAGTTGTGGCATCCAAATGGGCAAAAGATGTTGCCGGTGCTGGATCTGTCAAGTCATCAGCCGGAACATAAATCGCCTGAACAGAAGTAATAGAGCCTGTTTTTGTACTGGTAATACGTTCTTGCAAAGCACCCATATCCGTTGCCAAAGTAGGCTGATACCCGACAGCAGAGGGAATACGTCCTAAAAGAGCAGACACCTCAGCCCCTGCTTGTGTGAAACGGAAAATATTATCCACAAAGAAGAGGACATCTTGTCCTTCATCACGGAAGCTTTCTGCAATGGTCAATCCTGAAAGAGCCACACGCGCACGTGCTCCTGGTGGTTCATTCATTTGCCCATAAACAAGCGCACATTTTGATCCTTCTGTTGAACCATTGTTTTCTTTTGGATTCACATTCACGCGACTTTCGATCATTTCGTAATAAAGGTCATTTCCCTCACGTGTCCGTTCTCCCACACCAGCAAACACGGAATATCCACCATGTGCCTTTGCAATATTGTTGATAAGCTCCATAATGAGAACGGTTTTTCCAACACCAGCACCACCAAACAAGCCAATTTTACCCCCTTTTGAATAAGGGGCTAACAAATCCACGACCTTAATACCCGTAACAAGAATCTCCGAAACGGTCGATTGTTCAATATACTCAGGTGCTTCTTGGTGAATAGAACGTGTCTTAGTTGAAGGGATTGGACCCACATTATCCACCGGCTCTCCAATCACATTCATAATACGTCCCAAGGTCGCTTCTCCTACAGGAACGCTAATCTGTGCTCCTGTATCCACAACCTTTTGTCCTCGCATCAGACCATCGGTCGTATCCATTGCAATCGTACGCACAGTATTTTCACCCAAATGCTGTGCAACTTCTAACACCAAGCGATTGCCTAAATTCTCTGTTTCCAAAGCATTGAGAATATTTGGTAATGCCCCTTCAAATTGCACATCAACGACAGCACCAATAACCTGCTTGATCTCACCAACAGCGCCTTTTGCACGTTGTTCTTTTTTCACCGGCGTATCTTTAGCAACACGACGTGCAGGCGCAGATGAAACCTTTACATCCACTTGAGATTTCGAAGCATCTTTTTTCACACCGGAACGAGCAGCTGGTTTCTTTTTTTCACCTTTTTCTGCTCCTTTGCTTGAGGTTACTG
This sequence comes from Bartonella sp. B1098, assembly GCF_944896145.1. Classification (NCBI taxonomy): domain Bacteria; kingdom Pseudomonadati; phylum Pseudomonadota; class Alphaproteobacteria; order Hyphomicrobiales; family Bartonellaceae; genus Bartonella; species Bartonella sp. B1098. The sequence continues at coordinate 93,876 of NZ_CALYLP010000004.1, forward strand.
CTTTTGCCATCAATCCTTACCTTTTCCATTTAAAGCGCTTCAGCGCCCGCAATAATTTCGATTAATTCTGTGGTAATTTGTGCCTGACGTTGACGATTATAAGCCACCGTCAATTTATTTATCATTTCACCCGCATTACGCGACGCATTATCCATAGCTGTCATCTTTGCGCCCATTTCACCAGCAACATTTTCGAGTAAAGCTCGAAAGATTTGCACTGAAAGATTGCGTGGCACCAGCGCCTCTAAAAGAGAAGCCGCATCAGGTTCATACTCATAAACAACCGCCTCATGAACAATTGCCTCAGACACAATCCCTTGTGAACCTTTAGGCTCTGTCTGCTCCCCAACATCTATTGCTTCAACAGCTGCTTTTGGAGCCCCCATTGGAATCAAGCCAAAAGCTGTTGGGCGCTGATTAATCACGGAAACAAATTCAGAATAAAATAACGTACAGACATCGAAAGCGCCTTCATTGAACAAATCAACAATGCATTGACTAATCATCATCGCCTCTGCAAAACCAATTCGCTTTACAGCATGTAAATCAATGTGATCAATCATCAAACTTTTGTAATCACGCGATAAGATATCCGCACCTTTTTTGCCCACAGTGATAATTTTCACAATTTTACCAGCAGTCAACAGCGTTTTAATTTGCTCACGAGCACGACGAGCAATTTGCACATTAAAAGCACCACATAAACCGCGCTCAGCCGTACACACCACCAAAAGATGCACATCATCGCGCCCTGTCCCACGCATAAGAGCCGGTGCATCAACACCATCCACATCAGCAGCAACACTGGTTAAAATATCGGCCATTCTCTTTGCATAAGGACGTGCCGATTGTGCCACCTCTTGCGCACGATGCAACCGCGCTGCTGCAACCATCTGCATAGCTTTGGTAATTTTCTGTGTTGCTTTAACCGAAGCGATACGGTCTCTAAGATCCTTTAGTGAGGCCATTCAAGCATTCCATCAATTCATCACGAAAAATTTTTCGCATAGGTGTTAAGAACAGTTATCAACTTATCTTTTAGCTCATCTGTTATCTGCTTTTGCTCAGCAATTGCTTTTAAGAGATCTTGATAATCACTCCGCAAAAGCACCAAAAGCCCTTGCTCAAACCGTGCAACATCAGAAACCGCTAAAGAATCAAGATAGCCATTCACCCCTGCGAAAATAACCACCACTTGTTCTTCTGTTTTGAGTGGAGAAAATTGTGGCTGTTTTAAGAGCTCTGTCAAGCGTGCTCCCCGATTTAAAAGGCGCTGGGTTGATGCATCCAAATCAGAACCAAACTGCGCAAAAGCAGCCATTTCACGATATTGCGCCAATTCCCCTTTAATCGATCCAGCAACCTGTTTCATTGCCTTAATTTGTGCTGCCGAACCAACACGCGATACAGAAAGACCAACATTCACAGCAGGACGGATACCCTGATAGAACAAATTGGTTTCCAAGAAAATTTGCCCATCAGTAATGGAAATCACATTTGTTGGAATATAAGCCGAAACATCATTTGCTTGCGTTTCAATGACCGGCAAAGCTGTCAATGACCCTGATCCATTTTCCGCATTCAATTTTGCCGCCCGTTCTAAAAGACGTGAATGAAGATAGAAAACATCTCCCGGATAAGCTTCACGCCCCGGCGGACGACGCAGCAAAAGAGACATTTGACGATAAGCCACTGCTTGTTTTGACAAGTCATCGTAACCAATCAAAGCATGTTGCCCATTATCGCGGAAATATTCACCCATCGCGCATCCAGCAAGAGGTGCAATAAATTGCAAGGGAGCAGGATCAGAAGCAGTTGCCGCAACAATAATAGAATATTCCAGTGCCCCACGTTCTTCTAAAACTTTAACGAATTGTGCCACCGTCGAACGTTTTTGACCGATAGCCACATAAATACAATAAACTTTGTCCTGCTCTCGTCCAGCCCCTTTTTCATGAAAAGGCTTTTGATTTAAAAAGGTATCGAGTAAAATCGCTGTTTTTCCTGTTTGGCGATCACCAATCACCAATTCACGCTGTCCCCGTCCGATGGGGATGAGCGCATCAATAGCTTTTAATCCGGTTGACATAGGCTCATGCACAGACTGACGCGGAATAATCCCTGGGGCCTTAACATCAACACGACGACGCTCTGTTTCCTTAATAGGTCCTTTACCATCGATAGGATTTCCAAGAGCATCAACCACACGACCAAGCAAAGCGGGCCCCACAGGGACATCCACAATAGCGCCCAACCGCTTGACACAATCCCCTTCACGAATCTCGCGATCTGAGCCAAAAATGACCACACCGACATTGTCAACTTCCAAATTGAGCGCCATCCCACGCACACCATTTGGAAAAGCAACCATTTCCCCAGCTTGAACATTATCCAAACCATAAACGCGAGCGATACCATCTCCCACAGAGAGAACCCAACCAATTTCTGAAACCTCAGCCTTTTGGTCAAAGTTTTTGATTTGCTCTTTTAAAATTTTTGAAATTTCAGATGGTCTAATATCCATCAGCTGACCTCTTTTTTCAATGCAAGCTTAAGCGAAGACAATTTTGTGAGAAGAGACGTATCAATTTGAGACGCCCCGACACGAACGATTAATCCACCAAGAATTGTTGGATCCACAATGATGTGGAGCAAAACTTTTCCCCCAACGACACCTTCCAAAGCCTCACACAACTCTTGTTTTTGTTGAGAATTCAACGGATGTGCAGAAACAATTTGCGCAGTAACTTGCCTACGAACGCGTGCGACATGACGCTGAAAAGCCTTTAAAATACCAAATACGGCACTAAGCCTACGGTTTGCAGCAATAACACGTAAAAAATTACCAACAATCTGTCCTGCGTCTTTATCAGCAAATTTGATGTTTTCACAAACAGATTGTATCACCTTAATTTGCTCTTTGACTGAAAAGAATGGACTGAGCACAAAGTGTTTTAAATCCTCATTTTGCTCTAAGACAAGCAAAAAATCCTCCACTGCCTTTTCAACTTTTTCAACGTTTCCTGCTTCTTGAACGCAATTAAAAAGCGCTTGCGCATAGCGTTGATCTACCAACGGCAGCGGTATGAGAGAAAATGAATCCGACACGAAATACCGCCTCTTTCCCTTGAGCGATTCTCTGATATTTATCAGATGATAATGAAACAGACATTCTCAATCTTAAGAATCTTCTTCTTAAAACCTAGAACAAAAACCATTTGGTTTCTAGCATAGACATAGCCGACTCGCAACACCACAAATCGCTGCTTTTTAAAAATTTTAAATAAAATATTCAAAATATTTTTGAAAAGGATTTTTTTTAGATCTGCAGGATAGCATCACGGTTTTTTTATGCCTCTTTTTGACATTTTCATAAGCAATTTTCACGTTTTTTATTGTACTTCAAACGCTCTTGCCACCCCCAAAAACGGTTCTTCTTTAAAGATTATTCCTCTTATTCTACAAAAGTTTTGCGAGAAGCGAGAAGCGACTAAAAAAATCTATTATTTCAAATGGACAAGCAAAAAATAATAACGGATATCTCCTTAAAATTAACAAAAATGATCCTTTTGTTTTAAATGCCCACTCTTTTTAAAACATTTCACCAAGTATATTTTCTTGCAAAAAAACTTTCCAAAAACACTCTTATGTATACAGAACTTCTAGAAGGTGCCAACTTATATTTTGTGTGAAAAGATAGGGAGCCTTAACGGCTTTATTCATTTATGCAAAGCGTTTACATTATTGATGAGCAACATCATAAAATGAATACCAACACTCTGAGAAATATTTGCTCAAACAATGACTCAAACAAGCAGATGAAAGTAACCATAATGACATTCTGTTTTGGGAATACTCGATTGGGAGCGTTCTGCTTTGTATGAAAAATCTTCTTCCATTAAAAAACGAAAGGAACAAAAGTGTAAGAAATGGAGCATCTCCATTTCGTGACAGCACCCATGAATGCGATAAACCTCCATTGAGCCCCCATCTTTACGTTTGATCAGAAGCAAACCAACGGCTCTCACCCATTGCCTTAATGTTGCGATAAACCCTTGACACTTGAGACAGTTCATAAGAGGCATGCCTTTCTTGGATAATTCCACGCCACACGAGCGCCTCACCTGTAACCTGTAAAAGTGAAAACTCTTAATAAATCAACATGTTGTACGAATAAGGGTGATGTCTCTGTTGGTTTATTAAGCAAGATATTTTCCTCCCGCGGTGCGGCTTGACACAATGCCACGCGCATAATGTTCTGCGGCTTGGTGCTGCTTAAAAGACACAATCAAAGAGGCAAAACGCCTATAGGGGGACAATGATCATGCTGACGTGCTGCAATCTCCCGTGTATAAAAAAAATCTTCTGGTTGGCATGAAAGTAAAGCTTTTATGACCGGATGGATCGGGTTAACCGATTTGCAATAATCCTAAAACTTTCCAATCCCACCCGCCCTGCTCTTCCAATCACTTGAAAGAGAAATTTTATTTTTAAAAAAAGCTTTGCGGATCGATATCAATTTGAACCCGAACGGAACTGGGCATTTTAGGGCTATTTCTCAGCATTGCCCGAATAAACCCTTGTATATCAAAAGAGCGCTGACCTTGCAATAAAAGCCGAAAACGATAACGCCCCCGAACCAGAGCCAAAGGCGCCTCTGCCGGTCCCATAACTGAGATATTTTTCTCCCGCGGTGCGGCTTGACGGAGTGCCCGCGCATAATGTTCTGCGACTTGGCGCTGTTGTGCAGACACAATCAAAGAGGCAAGACGCCCATAAGGGGGCAAATGATACTGTTGACGTGCTGCAATTTCTCGTGTGTAAAAATCTTCTGATTGGCATGAAAGTAAAGCCTTTATGACTGGATGATCCGGTTGATAGGTTTGCAATAATCCTAAACTTTCCAATCCCACCCGCCCTGCTCTTCCAGTCACTTGAGAGAGAAGCTGGAAGGTTCGTTCACTGGCGCGTAAATCGCCATTAGCAAGACCAAGATCAGCATCAACAACCCCCACCAGAGAGAGCTTGGGAAAATGATGTCCTTTAGCGACCAACTGTGTTCCAATAATAATATCCACATCACCATTGGCAATAGCTTGCAATTCGCTTCGCAACTGCCCAATCCCCCCTTTGAGATCCGTTGAAAGAATCAATGAGCGCGCTTGTGGAAAAAGCATTTGTGTTTCTTCTGCAATTCTTTCCACACCCGGTCCACAAGCCACGAGATGGTCTAATGTTCCGCATTCAGGACAGGCTTCTGGAAGTGGTTGATGATAACCACAATGATGGCATTTTAATTGCCCTTGCGCGCGATGTTCGACCAACCAACTTGAACAATCGCTACACTGAAAACGATGTCCACACACTCGGCATAAAGTTAAAGGCGCATAACCACGACGATTAAGAAAAAGCAGCGCCTGCTCACCTTTTTCAAGCGTTTGTTTTAAAGCCCTTTCAAGGGTAAAAGAAATAAAGCGCCCCTTTTGCACTCCTCCTTGACGCATATCAATGACCCGCAACTGTGGAAGGGCAACTTCTTTAAAACGGGAGGGTAAATGCACCTTTTGATAACGCCCTTTTAAAACATTGGCTTGGCTTTCAATCGACGGTGTAGCTGAGGACAAAATAACAGGAAAATGCTCAAAAGAGCCCCGAGCAACAGCCATATCACGCGCATGATAAAAAATGCGCTCTTCTTGTTTATAAGCGCTATCATGCTCTTCATCGACAACAATCAAGCCCAGTGAATGAAAGGGAAGAAAAAGTGCCGAACGAGCCCCCGCAACGACATGCACCCGCCCTTCTGCCACTTGCCGCCAGACACGTTCTCTACGACGCGGTGTCAAATCGGAATGCCATTCTGCTGCTGCAGCGCCAAAGCGTGCATAAAAACGATCTAAAAACTGCTGTGTTAAAGCAATTTCTGGCAATAAAATCAAAACTTGGCTACCCTCTTTGAAAGCTTGAGCAACCGCTTCAAAATAAACTTCTGTCTTTCCAGAGCCCGTCACACCATCGAGCAAAAAAACTTGAAACTGAGAAGACAAAACACCTTCCCGCAACAGTTTTGCTGCTTCACTCTGTGCGCCCTGCAACTGAGGAGGACAAAAGTCAGGATCGGGCATGCTCACAAGATCAGGAGCAGGAATTTTAACATCTTCAAAAATTCCTAGTGCTTTTAAACCTTCAACGACAGAAACAGATGTTCCAGCCGCATGCGCAAGACCAGAACGTGTCCAGATCTTCTCACTGCACACCAATTCCAAAACCCGTGACCGCGCTGGTGTAAGACGTTCCACATCTCCTCCACAATAGCGTAATCCCAGCATCTGCGCTTCCGGCTCTAAAGCAGCCGGTACAGACAAAACCAATCGTGCAACAAGACCAAAAGGCGTCATGGTATAACGGCTAACAAACCGCAAAAATGCGATCATTTCTGCCTTTAATGGCGGACAATCAAAAACATATAAAAGAGAACGTAATTTTTCACGCGCCACCGAAGCAGTTTCTTGACCATCTTTTGTCTTCTTTCCAACATCCACCACAAAACCGCAAAGTTCACGCCCCATCACCGGAACCCGAACAAAAGAACCAATTTCCACCTCCATAGAAGACGGAACTTTATAACTATAAGCATGCGCAACAGGAAGAGGAACCAAGACAGAAACAACCTTTTCCTCTATCATGTTTGAATTCACCCTTTTAACCAATCCATGATCTCCCCCTTATCTACAATCCTTTTGTCTACGATCCTCTTGAACCCCAACAAGTCTACACCTTATCTTTAAACACTCTTATAAAATTCATGGCGGGCTTCAATCACTCCCCTTTTCACAACAAGCTTCTCCCCAAAATTCTTTTTAAGACGCATTCCATCACCAAAACGCCAACAATCAATACAATGTCATCCTCTCTAACAAAAAAACAACGCCATTCTCCAGTGCCAATTAAAATCCATCACAATTAAGCATTCCACCCAACATTATCCCTGCGCTCCCTAGCAATCCATAAGTGTAATTTCATGCCCAACATATACATTTTTATTTTTTCCAGCTCAATGCTCAACTTATTCTCAATAGATTGATTTATAAAGATAAATCATTTTTACATATCGTCATAAAAACGCTCAATATGAGAATTTTTTCGTTATAAATAAATTCTTTGAACATAAGAAAAACTTCATGCGTAAAACACATAACTTCTTCAATGGTAATTTATGACACAAAAATCCATTCACTGACACGCGATCTTCCTTTACAGAAAGTAAATACATGATGAACACCATCGTATCCTTTTTTATGAACATCATGGCATTCCTAATTTTCACAAGGATATTTATTCTTACTCTTGCTTTTGCAGTCAACAATAGCGCATAACAAAAAAACAGGCTACAACATAAAAAGCTAAAAGGAAGAGGTTAGAGATGAAATTTTTTGTGGACAGCGCCAATATTGAAGAAATACGAGAATTACAGAATTTAAGTCTTGTTGATGGTGTGACCACCAATCCCTCTCTTATCCTCAAATCAGGACGCAATATTCTTGAAGTGACAAAAGAAATTTGTTCCCTCGTTAGTGGGCCTGTTTCTGCTGAAGTTGCCGCAACAGAATTTGAAAAAATCATGAAAGAAGCGGCTGTTTTAGCAAAGATTGCCGATAATATTTGCATCAAGCTTCCTTTAACACTGGATGGATTAAAAGCTTGTAAAGCCCTGACAGCAGAAGGACTAAAAACAAATCTCACCCTTTGTTTTTCTGCCAATCAAGCCTTACTTGCAGCCAAAGCAGGTGCAACATTTGTTTCACCTTTTATTGGGAGACTCGATGATTGCGGACTCAATGGAGGTGAACTCCTTCATGAAATTCGCACAATTTATGATAACTATAACTATAAAACACAAATCTTAGCCGCTTCAATCCGCACCGTTAATCATGTCAAAGAAGCAGCCCTAAGCGGTGCTGACGTTGCAACAGTTCCACCCGCAATCTTAAAAGCCCTCGTCAACCATCCGCTTACAGATAAAGGGTTACAAATATTTCTCAACGATTGGCAAAAAACAGGACAAAATATTGCCTAAGGACTAGAAGTTTTATTGGAAAGATCTCTCGAAAGTAACAAAAAAATCTGTTCAGCCAGCTCTTCTGCCACACGCTTTTTTGCATCTTCTTCTGCTTGCATCGTTGCATATTCTTGACGAAGTCGCTCAAAAGATGCATTCATTATTGCTGTTCCTTTTGCAACAGGTCTATTTTTCATATCCTGCAAGGTATAGGAAGCTTTGCTCATAACAGTTCCAACAGAAGGTCGTCCCTTTCTCTTTTTCTCAAAATCAACCTCTATCTGCATCGATTCTCTTGTCAAGACGGATATCTGCAATGCCAATCGATAAGCCGGTTGAGAAGGTTTTCCACCCTTTCCATACAAAAGGAACAGCAGATGATTGCGCACCATTTGTCCAAAACGATCCGAAGGCTCTTCCACAACAATAGAGCTAAGCTTTGCTGTAAGCCCCAAAGAAGCTTGCTCAGAAAGAGAATTCTGATGCGCGTAAGACCCCTCATAAACAGCAGAATTCATTACTCTTAAACTCTGCGACTCTTGACGGTAGAGCGGTTCAATTTTGCACCCATACAACAGTGTGAAGACACCCGCTAAAACAACAAGCAGAAAACTTTTAAAGAACGACATTCACAATCCTTTGTGGAACAATAATAATTTTTTTCATAGGTTTTTCACCCAGCTGCGCCTGTACGAAATCTAAAGCCAAAACTGCTTCTTTAATCATCGTCTCATTCGCAGTTGCAGCAACGGTGACCTCACCGCGTTTTTTACCATTAATTTGCACCGGCAAAGTATAACTTTCTTCAACGATTAATGCGGGGTTATAAACAGGCCAAGCAAGTTCAGACATTAAAGTTTTCTCCCCTAAAGCAGCATGACATTCCTCAGCTAAATGCGGCATGATCGGTGCAATCATGGCAAGGAAAAAATCCATAGCTTGACGTAAAGCCGCTTTCATTTCATCCTCAACATCCGTCACCTTATTTAACAAAGGTGCCATAATATTCAAGAATTCATAAAGACGTGCAATAGCTCGATTAAAAGCGAATTTTTCTAAATCATCTTCGACAGCGTGAAGCGTGCGATGTGCAACCTTTGACAGTTCCAAAGCCGCCCCCTGATGCCCTGCACAAGGGGGCACATCCTTTAAAACAGAAGCACTTAAAGCCACATGGCGCCAAACACGCTGCACAAAGCGATACGCGCCTTCAACACCCGATTCTGTCCAGATAACATCCCGCTCGGGCGGTGAATCAGACAACACAAACCAGCGTACCGTATCAGCGCCATAGGAGGCAATAATATCATCAGGATCAACGACATTCTTTTTTGATTTTGACATTTTCTCAATCAAACCAATTGTCACTTCGCTTTGATCGGTCAATTTATAAGCACATCGTTTTCCATCTTTTTCAACAATCGAAATCTCTGCTGGAGAAACCCACCCTTGATCATCGCGATAGGTTTCATGCACCACCATCCCTTGCGTAAACAGCCCCTTAAAAGGCTCATCCACACTCACATGACCAACCAATTTCATAGCACGCATAAAAAAGCGCGCATAAAGAAGATGGAGAATGGCATGCTCAATTCCACCAATATATTGTTGCACAGGCAACCATTCAGCGATTGCTTGTTGCTCAACAGGTTCTGCGGCAAAAGGAGCCGTAAAGCGCGCATAATACCAAGAAGAATCCACAAAAGTATCCATGGTATCCGTTTCGCGTTTGGCAGATTGACCGCAGGAAGGACAAGCAACATCCTGCCACTTTTCATGGCGCACAAGAGGATTGCCCGGTTGATCAAAAGTAACATCATCAGGCAATATAACCGGCAAATCAGAACGGGGGACAGGCACAACACCACACGTTTTACAATGGATTATCGGAATGGGGCATCCCCAATAACGTTGACGCGAAATCCCCCAATCACGCAATCGAAATTGCACTGTTTTTTCTCCCTGTGGTTGCCCATTGATCACTTGCCCCTCAAGCCTTTTGGCAGCTTCTTCAAAGGCTTGTTGAGGTGTCAAACCATCCAAAAAGTGGGAGTTAATCATCACCCCATCACCCACATAAGGTGTTTCAGCAATGACAAAATTTTCTTCCTTCGTCCCTTTTGGCAAAACTACAGGTTTTATCGGAAGATCATATTTACGCGCAAAATCGAAATCTCTCTGATCATGGGCTGGACAGCCAAAAACAGCCCCCGTTCCATAGTCCATCAACACAAAATTAGCGATATAAACGGGGATATGCACCGTTGAATCAAAAGGATGCACCGCCACAAGTGATGTGCGAAACCCTTGTTTTTCCGCTGTTTCAAGTGCTGCTGTTGTTGTTCCACCACTCCGACAACTCTCAACAAAAGCTGCCAAGGCTTTGTCTTTTTTTGCAAGAGCTTGCGCAATAGGATGATCAACAGACAGGGCTAAAAAAGAAGCACCAAACAAGGTATCAGGACGTGTTGAATAACAAACAACCTCATTAAAGGACTGACAAACATCATGAGCATCCTTTGCATCATCAGCTGTTACCTTTAAAGCCCAACGAATCAGCAAACCTTGGGATTTTCCAATCCAATTTTTTTGCATCGTGCGCACTTTTTCAGGCCATTGATCCAGTTCTTCAAGTCCTGCGAGTAAATCTTCACTAAAGTTACTAATTTTGAAAAACCACTGGGTCAATTCCCGCTGTTCAACTAACGCGCCCGAACGCCAACCCCTTCCATCCACAACCTGTTCATTGGCCAAAACCGTGTGGTCAACGGGATCCCAATTGACCTTAGCCACTTTACGCGCCACCAACCCCTTTTGATAAAAATCAAGGAACAGCATTTGTTGGCGGTGGTAATAATCCACATCACACGTTGCAAATTCACGCGCCCAATCGAGTGAAAGCCCTAATTGCTTTAATTGCCCACGCATCACGGCAATATTTTCATAGGTCCACGTTTTAGGATGCACTTTACTTTGCAAAGCAGCATTTTCAGCCGGCATTCCAAAAGCATCCCAGCCCATAGGATGAAGCACATTAAACCCCTTTGCGCGTTTATAGCGTGCCACCACATCTCCCATGGCATAATTGCGCACATGCCCCATGTGAATACGGCCTGACGGATAAGGAAACATCTCTAAAACATAATATTTTTTACGACCATCCTCCCCTATAGTCTGAAAAATTTTCTTTTCATCCCAAATTTCTTGCCATTTTTTTTCTCGCGCACGTGGATTATAGCGTTCACCTATCTTATAATGCTCAATCGTCATTCCCATGATACTCTTTTAATAAAACTGAACCAAAAACTTGTTTTATTATGCTTGACCATGGATTAACCTCATCGTCAACATTTTCGTGCAATATTTCCCTAAGTATTTTATAAAAATACCCCCCCCTGAATAAAACTCGAATAAAAACGGTAAAGCACAAAAATATGAAGACACACACACTCCCCCAAGCCTCTTCCACTGAAGCATTGCAAAACCTTCAAAAAGACATCGCAATACTATGCCAAGAGTTACAACGCCCTGTGGAAGAAGTTGAACTGATTGCTGTTTCAAAAACTGTTTCTGCTGCTGATATCCGCCCTCTTTTGCAAGCCGGTCACTCTCAATTTGCAGAAAATCGTGTGCAAGAAGCAGCACAAAAATGGCTAGAGTTACGTCAACAATTTGAAAATATTAAACTTCATCTCATCGGTCCTCTACAATCCAATAAAGCCGCTGAAGCTGTTAAAATTTTTGATGTCATTCAAACGGTTGATCGTGAAAAAATAGCCAAAATTTTGGCAGAAGAAATGCAAAAACAACAAAAACATCTCCCCTGCTATGTTCAAGTCAACATTGGCTTAGAATCGCAAAAAAGTGGTGTTGCACCGCAAGACGTGATCCCTTTTGTTTCTCAATGCAAAAACAACTATGGACTTGATATCATTGGTCTGATGGCCATCCCCCCCGTTGAGGAAAACCCTGGACCCTATTTCGCTCTATTAGCAAAACTAGCAAAACAAGCCGATCTTCCAAAGCTTTCCATGGGCATGTCCAATGACTTTAAAACAGCCCTACAATTTGGCTCGAATGTCCTTCGCATTGGCTCTGCTTTATTCGGCAAACGCCCTGTATGAAGCCATTTCCCTTCATATAAATTCATGCCCCCCTCCATACAAATTTCCCTTGAAAACGCTACGAATAAGCCCAAAACAACAGAAATGAAAAAATATTCCCCTCAATAAAAGAGAAACTCTAGCAGAAAATATTCCCCTCTCTCTTTCATCCCATAAGCAAAATGAGCAAAAATGCTCTTCAAGAGATTCTCACCAGCCCATCCATAACATGACTTCAAGACAGCTCTGCTTTGTCTTTCATATTCTCACACATCGCCTCTACTTCGCCCCCTTTGATCAATTCCCCGCCAAAGCACCCAAAAAAAATCCTTATATTAAAGACAAAATAATGAGAATAGATACGTTACACATAAATGAAAAAACTGTCGCCAAATAAATAATAGCAAAAGAACATTCAAAACGATTATCGTAATGATTTCCATTAAAAACCACGAATTCTCTCAACTTCCCCAACACGCGTAAACAATTCCCCATTTGTCAATGGCATAAAGCAGATAAGAAAAGGCTTTCTACGTACTAAAAAGGGGTAAGATGCACTTGGGCAATCGCCTAAAAAAGTATTAATCCCAATACATGCGTACAAACAATAACAACACAACTAAATTCAATGATAGCACAAATCTATTTCTTGGTGATCTTTGTAAATCAAGAGAAAAACACCAACTTTTCAGATGCACAATTTTTCTCATTTTAAACTAAAATTAAAAAAAATGTGGACGTATTTCTTATATTTAAACACTATAAATAATATTTTCATCTTATTAAGAAGAATATTTCAAAATATAAATAGTATATAAATAATGTATTCATCATTTATACAGTATTTTTGTTTATATTTTGAAAAATTATATTTAATATTTTTTTAAAACACGTGATAACCATCTGAAATGTATCATTATGATACTATTTTCAATAGAGATAATTCAAGGAGGAATAAAATGAGAAATTTTTCAGGTTTAACTTATACGATACATGACTCAACACCTATCATTTATGGAAATACATATAATCCTAATGATTTTATAACTCACATAGGTATAGGAGCGTTGCATGGAGCTTTTAATGGAGGAGGAGTCGGGGCAGTTACAGGTGCTTATACTGGAGGACCGGCAGGAGCACTTTCAGGTGGCGCCGTAGGTGGACTCTTAACAGGTGGTCTTTGGGCTTTTGGAGAAAAAGCTTGAGCGTGTTGGCTCTAATTTTTAGAGAATAGCTTAAAGATATCTCTGAAGTTAGTAATTTTGTAACTATATTCGAAAAAATATATCATGGATAAAATAATTTTCAGAGATATCTACTATACAAAATGTTATAATTAGGATTTTTTTATAATGGATATTCTTTATAAAATTGCAAGATTGTTCTTAATACTTATTGTATTTATCCCTATATATGCTACTTTTGTTAAAACATTCGGTGGTTGGAGTTGAAAACTATCCATAATAACAGGATTATTGGGAGGAATTCTATTTTTTATTTCTGATAGTTTATGTAAATATTTTGGTTTATATTAATCTTTATTGGATTTATTCTTTTAAAACGAATGAGTACAAAATAAAAAATATTCTCATCAAGAAAGCAGTCTCATTCCCTCTCCTAGGGTATTTTTTAATATCTTTATGCTTTTATAAAAAGCTCTGCACGACAATAGGTTCTTCCGCATGTGCGTGCCCTAAATGAGCATAAAATACTCATCTGAAGACAAACGTATCAGATTTTAAAAATTGACTATTCCAATCTTTGTCATTTAGTCTACCCTCACAATGAAAAGCTTTTGGGAAAAAGCTGCCACAAATATAAAAACACCATGGCTAATTTTTCCAAACAATAAATTAAAAGAGGGAAACATGACTGAAAAAATTTATCCGATATCAGAAGAGATCAAAAAAAATACTTTACTCAATGAGGAAACTTATCAAAAATGGTATCAGGAAAGCATCAATGATCCAGAAAGCTTTTGGGCAAAACATGGTCAATGTATTGAATGGTTTAAGCCTTTTACAAAAGTAAAAAACACTTCTTTTAATGATGATGTATTAATTCAATGGTACGAAGATGGGATAACAAATGTTGCCTATAATTGCATTGATCGCCACCTGAAAACCCATGGAGATAAAATCGCTCTGATTTGGGAAGGGGATAACCCCTATCATGATAAAAAAATAACCTATAATGAGCTTTATGAACATGTTTGTCGTTTTGCCAATCTCTTAAAAAGCCGTGGCATTAAGAAAGGCGATAAAGTAACCATTTATCTTCCCATGATTCCCGAAGCAGCCTATGCCATGCTCGCTTGTGCCCGCATTGGTGCTGTTCATTCGGTTATTTTTGCGGGCTTTTCTGCTGAAGCCATAGCAGGACGCCTTGTTGACTGTGAATCGACCTTCATCATTACCGCTGATCATGGCTTGCGTGGTGGCAAAAGGATTAACTTAAAAGACAATGTTGACCATGCCATTGAGATTGCCGCCCGCCCAAATATGTGTGTCGATCAAGTTATGGTTATACGGCGAACTTGTGAACCAATTGATTGGGTAGAAGGACGTGATTTTTGGTACCATGAAGAAATTGCTCATGCCAAAACAGACTGTCCAGCAGAACCCATGAATGCTGAAGATCCACTTTTTATTCTTTACACCTCAGGCTCAACCGGCAAACCCAAAGGTGTTTTGCATACCACAGCGGGCTATCTTGTTTTTGCTGCAATGACCCACAAATATGTTTTTGATTATCACTCCAGTGAAATTTACTGGTGTACAGCCGATATTGGTTGGATTACGGGGCATTCTTACTTGGTTTATGGACCTCTATGCAACAAAGCCACCACTTTAATGTTTGAAGGCACCCCAACCTTTCCTGACAAAGGCAGATTTTGGGAAATTGTTGACAAACACCAAGTTAATATATTCTACACCGCACCAACCGCTATCCGCGCCTTAATGGGAGCAGGCAATTCATTCGTTGAATGCTCGAAAAGGACATCCTTACGCCTCTTAGGAACTGTCGGGGAACCGATTAATCCAGAAGCATGGGAATGGTTTTATCACACAATTGGAAATAACCATTGTCCGATTCTCGATACATGGTGGCAAACAGAAACAGGAGGGCATATGATCACCCCCCTCCCCGGTGCAATACCCCTCAAAGCAGGCTCCGCCACACGTCCCTTTTTTGGTGTTCAACCCCAAATCGTTGACGCCCAGGGCAATGTTTTAGAAGGTGAAGCAGAAGGCAATCTTTGTATCAGTGATTCATGGCCCGGACAAATGCGCACGCTCTATAAGGATCACGAGCGCTTTATTCAAACCTATTTTTCCACCTATAAAGGAAAATATTTTACAGGCGATGGCTGTAGGCGCGATAGTGATGGCTATTACTGGATTACAGGACGGGTTGATGACATTCTCAATGTCTCAGGGCACAGATTAGGAACCGCTGAAATTGAATCCGCCCTTGTTTTGCACCCCGCTGTATCAGAAGCCGCTATTGTTGGTTACCCACATCCCATTAAAGGACAGGGGATCTACAGCTTTGTCACTCTTATGGAAGGCAAAACATCCAGTGACCAATTACGTAAAGAGCTTATTCAGCATGTCAGAAAGGAAATAGGCTCCATTGCCATCTTGGATAAAATTCAGTTTGCTCCGCAACTTCCCAAAACGCGATCAGGAAAAATTATGAGACGCATTTTACGCAAAATTGCTGAAAATAATTTTGATAATTTAGGAGATATTTCAACCCTTGCCGAACCACAAGTTGTTGAAGATCTGATTGCCAATCGACAAGATTAAAGAAAAACGACAAAATACAACCATACGGTGGTTTTTATTTTTTGCACAAATATCTCGGCATTATTATGAAAACCACCGATAAGAAGAAAAACTTCCTAACTGGAATATGCTCTTAATGGGAATATGCATGTGAATAAAAAAATAAGATAATGAGATAAAAAGAGCAATAGAGCCTTTTTAAATTGCCTTTTTAATGGCTTCATGCCCCCTCAATGCAAAAAAGTCTCTGAACAAAAAGGAAAGATAATTCTGATGTTTATGCTAGAATCACTTTGAAATTCCTGCTAAAATCATAAATAAAGGGAGAAAGAGCAAGTATAAATGATAATATTTTTGAGCAAGAATATTTATCGATAACAAAAGCGCAGAAAAAAAACATGAAATCTAAAATGAACAAGCTTACAACAAAAGCCTAACGCTATGAAACGGCAAAAATTTTTAAAATAAATGCTACAAGATAAAATCAGGAGTAAGAACAAAAAGTGATTCATTTTGAAAATGTCGGTCTGCGCTATGGAATGGGCCCAGAGATCCTTCGTGATATTAGCTTTCATATTCCTGCTGGATCATTTCAATTTCTCACGGGAGCCTCTGGAGCAGGTAAGACATCATTGATGCGTCTGATGTTTTTAGCACTCAAACCAACGCGTGGTCATATTGATTTATTTGGAATAGACACAGCTTTACTTAGACGACAAGAGCTCCCTGCGCTACGACAACGTATTGGGGTGGTTTTTCAAGATTTTCGTCTCCTTGACCACATGACCACTTATGAAAATGTCTCTTTGCCCTTACGCATTAAAGGGCAAGAAGAAGCAACCTACCGCAGTGAAGTAGAAGATCTTCTCTGTTGGGTAGGTCTTGGCGATCATATTCATGTTTTACCACCGGTTCTTTCCGGTGGGGAAAAGCAAAGAGTCGCCATTGCACGTGCATTGATTGATCAGCCTGAAATTCTTCTTGCGGATGAACCAACAGGAAATGTCGACCCGCCCTTGGCAAAACGCCTGTTGCGTTTGTTTATTGAATTAAACCGTTTTGGAACGGCTGTAATCATTGCCACTCATGATATCGCCTTAATGGAACAAGTTGCAGCACGACGTATGCTTCTCCATAATGGACGGATGACGATTCATGAATAAATTTTTTTCCATTTTTACCAGCAATAAAAAAACCACAACGGCGATTATTCCCAGTAGCAACATTTCTGGGCAAGCGCTGGTTGCCGTCATTGCTATTATGACATTTCTCTCAAGCCTCACCTTAATTGGTGTTGATTTAGTCCAGCGTTCTGCCAAAAATTGGAGCAATCAGATTAGCTATGAAGCTACAATACAAATACGCCCCGTTGACAATGTTGATATCAACAAAGCACTTCATGATGCAGTAACATTAGTTAAAACCTTTTCTGGTGTACAAGATGCAAAAATTGTTGACCAAAACGCCACCGAAAAGTTACTCGAACCATGGCTTGGAACAGGTTTTAATTTGAACGAATTGCCTCTTCCCCGCCTTATCATTGTCACCTTAAAAGAAGATGAAACAATCAATTTTGCCGCCATCAATCATGCCATTAAAACTCAAATTCCAGGCGGTCAATTTGATGATCACCGTGTTTGGGTCCATCGCTTTGCAACCATGGCATATACCACTGTTTTTATTGGTTTTTCAATTTTAGCATTGGTTTTAGGCTCTCTTATCCTCACCATTGTTTTTGCCACCCGCAATGCATTGGCAGAAAACGCCCATATTATCAATGTGTTATATTTTCTTGGTACTGAAACCCTTTTCATTGCGCGTCAATTTGACTGGCATTTTTTTAAAACTGCGCTGCGCGGTGCTTTATATGGTGGTCTCACAAGTATATTTCTGTTCTCAACCTTTTGTCTGTGGACGAATTATAACTTAGGAAGAGCAGAAGCCAGCCAAGTAACCGCTTTATTTGGACATATTTCCATAAATTCCATTCCTTATGGAAAAATTATTCTCCTGATTATTTTCGTTTCTTTTCTCACCACTTTGACAAACCGCATGACTATTTTAGCGCAATTGAAAAAAATCGATCAATGTGAAAATGGTTTATTTTAATTTTATGACTCACAACAGCTCCAACTCATTGACTCAAAATAATTTAGAACGTCCTGTTTCAAAACAGCCCCACCATAGCTGGTCTCCCCGCCGCTTATTTCGCTATTTTCCACCAACAACCCTTACTCTTGCCGTCATTGTTTTCATTTTTTGGGGTGGTTTTATTATTTTTTCTGAAAAAACCGAACGGCTTTCTCCTCCAATGCCTCTTCCCAAAGCCGATGCCATCATTGTGCTTACAGGCGGAGAACACCGAATAGAAACAGGACTCCATCTCTTACAAAAAGGGCTGGGTTCACGACTCCTCATCAGTGGCGTAAACGCCTCAACCAATCTAAAGGGGTTTATGCATAACATGCATATTAGCCCACAACTTATCTCCTGTTGTATTGATATTGGGCATCAAGCAATTAACACCAGAGGAAACGCCGAAGAAAGCGCCGCTTGGATTAAAAAGCATCACTATAAAACCCTTTATATCGTCACCCATGATTACCACATATGGCGCTCAATGCGTGAACTTAAATATCTCATGCCTGATATCCATTTCATTGCTTATCCTGTGAAAAAGAGCGATGCTGAAAGTACAATACAACAGATCAAGCAAGCCCGCATTCTTATAGTCCAATATATTAAAACGCTCCAAGTCTATATCAGAACCGCCTTCTGATTTTCCCCATGATCCTTTACCCTTGTGACTTTAAACCTTGCCATCTTCTGACCACTTCCTAGCGTTTTCTCCATACCCTTTCACACGGGATTCCTCCATAAAGGTTCGACAAACAAATCCTCATGCCAAGCAAACGCCCCAATACACTTATGCATTCATTACAAGACATTGATTTATAATGATCATCTACCATAATTTATCTTAAATAAGAGTCTCAAATACCATAAGATTCCCTCACTTTAAATCTGTTCTCTATTGAATCAATCAAAACTGTTTTGTTTGCACATCACAGGAAAAGAGAACCTGTGTGGCGTAAAACTGTCCCAAAACAACATGCCTCTTATGAAAAGTCTCAAGTGACAAGGGCTCTTAACACAAAATTGGGAGCAGTGGATAATGGTGCCGGCTTGGATCATGCTCCCTTAAAGAAGAGTGTTTTATCACCGCCCCCAAAGACTCTCATTTTACCGTACAATGGATAATTGAACCTTTTCAGTTTCTCGCACTTCCAATTTTGGAAGATTACGCACAATTTTCATGGTTTCTAAGCTTACCGTAATAACTCGTTGAAACAATTCTAGAGGATAGGCTGGATTACCCACCGTCTCAACAGCATAACGATTAGCATCATTCACAATCCCACTTGCTTTATCCGTTTTGACAATCTGCCGCTCCATCACCCATTCAAGAGCGGATCGACCATTCACCACATACGTATAAGCTTCAAGAGGAATATTTTGCATGGTAATATTGCTATTATAAACCACACTACTTTTATCAATAGCCCCGCGCTTACCGGCAAATTTCATCGCTTGAACACGATAGAAACTCTTTTCATCAGAAATCACCCAAGTTTTTGGATCCCCCTGTTTATAGGTCACCGGATAGGGCTCAACCTCTTCGTAGTTCATATGCAAATCACCAAGCTTTCGCCCCGCTTCCACAAAAGCCCAAAAGTCTTCTGCTTTTTTGACCGTTGGAATTCGCGGCAATTCTTTAGACAGATTATGCACATAACGCGCACAGTAATCCTCAGAGTGCAAAATCCCATAGACATAATAAAACAAATCATCTTTTGTAATCACTTCACCAGGATAAGCTGCCTCAAAATGCGCCAATCCTTCATCGGTGAGTGCATCACGCCGCTGCAGACCAGCTTTTTTTCTGCCTTCTGCAAAATTTGTAAATAAATGAACCTGACCATCCTCTTTATCCTCTAAAGACTTAAAATCCTCATAAACATACCGTGGAAAACATTGACCTTTTTCCATTGCATCATAGCTAGGCAAATTTTTAGTCATAAGAACAGAAAAACCACTGTTTGCTCCAACTCCTGTAACTTGTATAACCCTATTTTCAACTGCTTGTTCCATCGGAAATATCCGTGGCATTTGATAAACCATTTCATTAAAAGTGCGATTATAATAGAGCCATTGCTGTGTAAAAGGACGATAAAGACTCTGAACTACGCAATCACTTGCAAATTCGGAAATTTTTCCTCTAGCTAATTGTTGTTTGATAGCACGACTCCAACTGATTTTTTTAGTATCTGTATTGATAAAATCGTTTACAGCATTTACACGCGCTTTTCGATTAGAATGTGCATAAGCATTATTAAAACGTTCTACTTCATTATTATAGAAAGCAATCATACCGCTCATATTGCCCGCTAAAGCTTCATGACTTGAATTATAAGCCCAAGCATCACGATTAGTTTTTATCCCACAAGAAAAATTTTCAAATAGTTTTTTATCACCCCTCTTCTTATCACCTAAGGCTAAAAATTTCTCAAAATCACTGTTGCGCTGATCCAGCCAATCACCATGCGCATCTGGCGTAATCATTTGCCAACCGTGTTCACGCTTGATACCACCAACACTGCCCAACCGCTGAAGCTCATGTAGTTTTTCTTTTGTCGTGAGGTTATTGCCAATATCATGATAGTAAATTTTACAAGGTCCTGTGGCATTGGAATTTTTAACAAACAGCGTCACGGCAATTCCTGTCATACTGCCATTTCCGAAAACATTTTGTCCTTCTTGCGCACGCCCTTTACTCAACATATTTTTGCGAATATCACCACGCAAATTGAGAACATAAATGTTTGAGAATTCTTTACTCAATTCTTTTCGTAAGCCGTTCGTAGAATATCCATTGATAAAACCTGAATTTGTGACAAAACCAATAATGCCACAGTCTTTTATGCGATCACTTGCCCAACGAATGGCACGAATATAACTGTCATAAAGTCCATTAACATTGCTCGCACTAGATTGAGCAGCATAAGTTTCACGGATACGCCTATCCAATTTAGGATAACCGATATTTTTGGCATTATCGTTTTCGCTTTTTTGTCCAGAAGAATAAGGAGGGTTTCCCACGATAACACGAATATCCAGTTCCTTCTGGCGTGACCTGCGGGTGCTGTTAGCCGCTAGCAAATCGCTAATCAAATCTTTGTCTTGCTCATAAAGCTGAAATGTATCGGTCAGACAAATTCCTTCAAAGGGAACATAATCACCCCCCATCAAACCATGATAGATTGTCTCAATATTAATAGCAGCGATATAATAGGCTAAAAGCACGATTTCATTGGCATGAATTTCATGACAAAATTTGTGTTTCATTTCTTCTGGTTTGATCAAGCCTGATTGCAAAAGCCGTGTGATAAAAGTCCCTGTTCCCGTAAAAGGATCCATGATGTGCACACCTGAAGAGCCAAGCGTTTGGCCAAATTCTTGTTTTAACACATCATTGACAGAATGAATGATAAAATCCACCACCTCAACGGGCGTATAAACAATCCCTAGTTTTTCTACTGTTCGTGGAAAAGCATAACGAAAAAATTTATCGTAAAGCTCTACAATTAACCTCTGCTTTGCTTGTGGATCGGTAATACCGCTGGCGCGTAATTTTACACTGGCGTAAAATTTCTCAAGATCTTTGGATTCCTTATCAAGATTTGCTTCATTAAGCACATCAAGCATCTGTTGCATAGCACGCGAGACAGGGTTTTCACGCGTAAACTGATAACCTTCAAACAACACCTGAAAAACAGGACGCGTGATAATATGTTGTGCCAACATCTCAATCGCATCAGCCTCTGTCACCGCATTATTTAAATCATCACGCAGTTCTGCTAAAAACTGGTTAAAGGCTTGACGCGCTCTCGTGTCTGGCTCTGCCAGAATACCCGTTAAGCGCGTGATATGATTTTTGGCAATCTCCGCAATATTGCTCGCCCAGTCCTCCCAATAATCACGCGTTCCGCATTTTTTGACGATCTTTGCCATGATCGCACGCGAAAGCTCATCCACAGGGAAAGAAAGCTCCCCTTGACCATCTGTAAAAAGGAAATCACGCTCAGGACCTCCAATTCCTGAATGTGCCGGTTGTAAGCGGATCGGAAGATTGTCGACAACAGCTGTCACAGCCTGTAACTCAGTACTTTTTGTCACTCCAATAATCTCAATCACATTGCTGATATCTTGCCCTAGCGATGCCTTATTAATTGTCGCATCAAAACGATCATCATGTGCACGCAAAGCATTTAAAATTTGCCAAATAACCCGATATTTATCATTGTTGTTTAAAGCCTGTTCCGCTGGAATATCAAAAGGAATCCCTATCGGCAAAATAACATACCCCATCTTTTTGCCTTCACTGCGACGCATCACCCGCCCAACCGCTTGCACAACATCAATCTGACTCTTGCGTGGATTTAAAAACATGATGGCATCAAGAGCTGGAACATCCACCCCCTCAGACAAACAACGAGCATTGGTCAAAATACGACAAACCTTATCACCGCTATCCGCTTTCAACCAATCAAGCAGTGCACCACGATCCTTGGCATTAAAAGTACCATCAACATGTTCAATTTCACACTGCAGAAAATTCTCGTTTTCCGCATTCCCTTGAGTATACTCAAGATATTCCTCAACAACCGCAGAAAATTCATCACGGACCAGTTTAGAACTGCGAATATCTTTACAAAATGCCAAAGCACGCTGCATGGGATACGGATCAGCCCCAACATCAGCCTTCATATCCTTTTTTGTCAGCGCCTTATAACAGCCAATAATCTTCGTTGCATCATCAAGAATAAGTGCAGATTCGCTATCACTAAGGCGCTTTTGAACAGCAGAACTCACGAGGTTTTCGTCCATCGCTAAGACAATAACCTTATAGTCCGTTAAAAGGTTATGCTGTACAGCCCATGAAAAGCCCCGATAAAAAAGTGTTTTACCAAAAAGCTTTTCATCATCCATCGAAGCGAGAACAGCATTGGCTTCATTCGCGCGACTTTTTGCATTATCCCCAAAAATGCGGGGCGTTGCTGTCATATAAAGGCGTTTTTTAGCCCGAATAATATCATTGGAATGCACCTTCACAAAATTGGATTCATCCTCTCCCTCCAGCGTTGCTCCTGTTGTACGATGCGCCTCATCACAAATGATCAGATCAAAGGTAGGAAAACCATAGTTTTTCTGAGCATCCGCAATCACCTGAATGGATTGATAGGTTGCAAACACCACGCTCATCTCATCTGCAACACTCTTGCCCGCCTGTTCTGCCAGTTTTGCTGCATCGGTTGTCGCTGGAAAAGCAAGGTCACACACATCAATTTCTGCAACATCATCACTATTTTTACGACGCTTTCCCACTTGTATATCAGAACAAACCGCAAAGGAACGTAAATCGATTTCTGCATCCGTCGTCCATTCACGCACCGTCTGTGACATCAGTGCAAGGGAGGGGACAAGAAACAAAACAAACTTGCCTTGACCTGCTAAATCCTCAGCAATCTTAAGACTGGTAAATGTCTTACCGGTTCCACAAGCCATAATGAGCTTACCCCGATCAGCCTGAGCAAGCCCCGCATGCACAAAACGTAATGCCTCCCCCTGATGGGGACGGAGTTTCTTTTTACCCTCCAACGCAATTGTGCCTTTGGCTGCAAAAGTCTCCCAACGGATTGGACTTTTTTGCAAATCGGAAAGATTAATCCGTGTAACAGGAATTTTTTGCCCCTGTATCATTGTTTCAGCATTGTCAGTCCAAGCATTGAGTGTACTATCTACGATCACACGCCGCTTAAACGGTTCTTTCCCTGATGCAGAAATAAAACTATCAATATCTGCTTTTTTAATCCGATAGGATTCATCATAAAATTTACATTGGATTGCCGCAAAACCATCTTCATGGCGAAGCTTTGCCACCAAATCAATACCGGTATCACGACCATCCCAACCATTTTCATGTGCCCAATCTTTAAAGGTCTGAACCTTTTCATAACACTGAGACTGGAGTGGATCATGGGTCAAATAAGCAAGAGCCAAACGCTCAAAATACGTGCCCTTATCCCGTTCGGTACGTGCTTCCTCACGATAAGACTGTAAAAGCGATTGTAGCGTCGTCATGCTTCCCCCCCAATTTTAAATACCCTCAATTATCGAATCTAGACCAATTCGTCAATGCTCTTATGTCTTCCCCAAAAGATTTAAAATATCTTAATTTTAAGATGTTCTTTCTATCCTTGACAACATGATATGAGCAAATCCCTTTGCCCCTCCCAAACTATAATGCCCCAAACTATACGATGAATTGACTGATGTCCCCTCTCTTATGGAAATAAAAGAAAAGTGTGATGATTTTGAAAATATTTTTTTGCCTTTTGTAAAACAACACAATTAAAGTGTGCAATAGTTTTAGGATTGAGCTTAAAAAATGAGAGGCTTACCACCTCTCAAACTTTTTTATCCCCCTCACCAAAATCATGAGATCAAAGCCACATTTTACGCAGTTGCTTCCTAAAATCACCCTCCTATGGAAACACCGATAGCATCCTTATCGCAGAAAACCAAAATGGCTTGTTTTATCTCAGCCCCCAAAATGAGAAGATGGAGAAGAAAAAAGCGATATCTTAAACAAATAGTCTAAAGAAAGCTAAATTACGCGCATGAAAAAACGGCAAATGTCTCTTATGAAGAGTTTCAAATCTCCACTCTTCTTATGCCAACGGCTGTAACAATATTGAAAAGCAGTGTATGATGGTTCCAATTTGCTCCTGATCAAACATAAAGAGAACGGTGTGCTATAAAACTTTATGAGTCTCAATGAGATTGTTTCCTTAACGAATGAAGTGTTTTCTAAGAAAAAGCAGCGGATAATCAAACTTTTTCCCATCCATATTTTTCTTCAAAAACGCCGATATCCAAGCAGATAAAATAATAGACATGCCTTAGGATATAATGAGCACTTAATCACGCGAGAGTGCAACAACAGGATCAAGCCGTGAAGCTTGTCGCGCTGGCGAAAAGCCAAAACATACCCCGATGAGGGTGGAAAAAGTAAGAGATAGAATGATTGAATCCATCGTATAGACGAGGTGAATAGGCGCCTTAAACAGCAAAAACAAACCACCGATAGAAAGCCCAAAGAGGACTCCCAATCCACCACCAATGACACAAACCAAAATTGCTTCAATGAGAAATTGCTGAAGAATATCACTTTGGCGTGCGCCAACAGCCATACGCACCCCAATTTCATTGATCCGTTCAGAAACCGTAACCAACATGATATTCATCACTCCAATCCCACCTACAATCAGTGAAATTGCAGCAATAGAAGACACTAAAAGCGTTAAAATATGTGTGCTTTCCATGATACGATCACGAAAGAACTGCGAATTTCTAATGAAAAAATCCTCTCCACCATGACGCATAATAAGGAAACGCTTCACCATATTTTCGGCTAAATTTGAATCAATATGATCAGCAATTTTCACAGTAATGGCCCGAACTTGAGTTGTACCAAGAAAACGTGTTTGTAAAGTTGTATAGGGCAAATAAACCTGCAACGTATTTGAAGTCCCTCCTCCCATATGTTGTGGATCTACCACACCAATAATGCGCGCAGGAACATTACCCAAATGAACAATTTTCCCTATGGGACTCCCATGACTATGAGGGAAAAGCACCGAAAGTGCTTCCTTTTCGATAACGAGATCAACCGCCCGCTCATGCACACTTTTTTGATCAAACAGCTGCCCTTGAACAGCTTTAAGCCCCTGTGTTTGAAAATATTGTTCTCCTACCCCAGAAATGACAGCATTGACTTCAACTGCACCAAAACGAACCATAGAACTTGCTGAAATCTGAGGTGTTACACCAGAAATATAGGGTAATTTAGAAAGGGCTTCTGCATCCGCTTCCACTAAACTGGTTATTTTCTCTGCTTGTGGATCAGAGAGGCTTTTTCCAGGCAAAATGGTTAATGTATTAGACCCAAAACTTTTAAAATTATCCAGTATTTTTTCCCGCGTACCATTTCCCAAAGCAACCATGGCAATAATCGCCCCAATACCGATAATCACCCCAAGCATTGTTAAAAAAGTTCGCAGACGATGTGCATTCATAGCCAACAATGCCATGACAAATGCTTCACGAAAACGTTCAACAAAAGAACGAAAAAAACCCAATGTTTTTGGATCTTTCATATCTTCTCGCTCCTGAAGAGGTTGAACACTCATTTTTATTTTTGCACTTTTTGAGAGCTTATCAGCAATAATTTCTCCATCACTGATTTCAATAATACGATCTGCTCTTTTAGCTACCTGCATATCATGCGTTACAATAATAATGGTGCGCCCTTCTTGATGAAGCTCATCCAAAATACGCAAAACTTCTTGCCCACTCTGTTTATCGAGTGCACCGGTTGGCTCATCGGCAAGAATAACCTCCGCATTATTCATCAATGCACGCGCAATAGACACCCGTTGTTGTTGCCCTCCTGAAAGTTGATTGGGACGATGATTAATTCTCTCTCTCATACCTAAACGTGTTAAAAGCTCTTCTGCACGTTTTTTTCTCATATCCGGTGCATAACCTGCATAAATAGCTGGAATTTCAACATTTCCAAGGGCGGTTAATTCATTCAACAAGTGATAGCGCTGAAAAATAAATCCAAAATGATTGCGCCGTAAGGCTGATAATTCATCAGCAGAAAGAGAAGCAGTTTCTTTTCCTGAAATCCAATAACGCCCAGAACTTGGTCGATCAAGACACCCCAAAATATTCATCAGTGTGGACTTTCCAGAGCCAGAAGCCCCCACAATTGCCACCATTTCTCCACGCTTAATGGTCAAATTGATATCCTTTAAGACAGTAACAAATGTTTCACCCGCAGGAAATGAGCGCACAATATTTTCTAAAACGAAAACAGCCTCTGCTTTTTCTGCTTTCATGACTTAATTCTCATCTTCGCTGTGTTCATCAGGAATTTCTGGCATCACACCATCGCGCGAACCAGTAATAACCACATCCCCCTCATCAAGCCCTGAAGCAATCTCTGCCATCACTTTGTTATTAAGCCCTACAGTCACTTGTTTTGCCACTACTTTATTTTCCCCGACCAACACTGAAACCCACGCTTTTCCTTCTTTTGTTTCATCACGCAAAGCATCACTTGGAACCAGCAAAACATTCTGAGCACGTCCTAAAATAATATGCACTTGAGCAGTCATATAAGTTCGCAAAAAGTTGTCTTGATTATCAACATGCACGATCCCATTATAATAAATTGCCGACGATGAGAGAGAGCTACCCCCCCCTAAACCAGGGTTAATACTCACATCAGCACGAATGGATTCAGGGGCTGGGTCAACTCTTTCTAACGTTCCCTCATAACGACGATCTGCATTACCCAATACCGTAAAATAAAGAGGTTGCCCGGTGCGAACTTTAAGAATATCAGCTTCCGAAATTTGTGCTTTAACGGTCATCTTTGACAAATCACCTAAAATAACAATTGTTGGTGCCGACTGAACAGCATTAACATTTTGACCTTCTTCAACGACTGTTGCCAAAACCGTTCCCGCTGAAGGAGCAGTTATCCGCGTATAACTAAGATTAACCTCTGCACTCTCCACATCAATTTGGGCTTGTACAATCTGTTGACGCAGTTGAGCAATTTGCGCTTCGCGTATTTTCACCTGTGTCACGGCATCATCAAAATTAGCTTTTGAAATTGCACGTGTTTCGATCATTTTTTTCTGGCGTGCTAAATTTTTCTGCGCAAGGGCAAGATAAGCTTCTTGTTCCATTAAATTGGCATGATAATGAGATAAGGCTGCTTTTTTTCTTTTCAGATCATTTTCTTGGTCTGTAGGATCAATTTCTGCCAAGAGATCTCCCTCTTTCACAACACTTCCCGGAAAGACGCGCATGGAAACCACCCGCCCTGTAGCACGCGCTCCAACTGCCACCAACCGATAAGGACGCACAATTCCAGAAGCCAAAACACTTTCCTCAATATCACCGCGCTTCACCACAGCTGTCATATAGGTTGGCGTGGATGTTCCAAAAAAAACAGAGCGTAACCACAACAAAATGATAATAATGAAGAGAGAAATAAGAAAGAATGAAAGCTTTTTGCGTTTTGTAATGAAATTTTTGATGAAATTTTTTTTCATTGCCCTACCTTTGCAAGTGAATGGGAAACACCATCAACGACTTCCGGACGTGACACATCAACGACACCATCCCATCCACCACCCAATGCTTTCATCAGAGCAATATATTGGGTAGCTAAAGCAATGCGGCTATCTTTAAGTGCCATTTGCGCAGAATAATAGGAACGATCAGCATTTAATAATTCAAGAAAACTGGTATTGCCATTTTCAAAAAGACTTTGTGAAAGATGTAAAGAATGCAGAAAAGCTTTATTTGCAATGACAAGCTTTTTAAGGCGCTGATGTTCCTTTGTTAATCTCACGAGCGCATTTTCAACATCTTCTAAAGCCCTCAATACAGCAGAGCGATAAGTAATAAAAGCCTGATCGCGCTGCGCCCGCGCCATTGCAACAGAAGCAACAATCTGTCCTCCATTAAAGAAGGGAAAACGAAGACCAGGTCCAAAAGACCAACCAATTGTTGAGCTTTTCCATAATTGATCTATGGCTGTTGCTGCTGTTGAAATATTCCCTGTTAATGTAAGCGACGGATAACGTTCTGCCTCACGTTGACCAATGCGGGCTGTTGCTTGTGCATATTGGCGCTCTGCCCGCCGTAAATCGGGACGTGACAACAAAATATCTGCCGGGATTCCTGCTGGTATTGGCCATTGCGGTTGTGGAATTTTGACGTGTTTGGCATTTTTTTGTAAAAAGTCCTTCAAAGCCGTAGGCACATGACCAGTTAAGACGGAAAGGCGATGCATACTCATTTCCAAACTTGCTTCCATCTGAGCGATATCGGCTTCTGTATTAGCCATTTGCGCTTGTGCATTTGAAACGTCGAGCTCAGAAATATCACCCGCTGTTAATTTTGCCTGCATCAATTCATATGTTTTGCGCTGCGTTGCAGCAATTTGCCGCACAATTAATAACTTTTGTTGCCAACCACGCATTTGAACGTAATTTGTTGCTACATCGCCTAACAATACAACCATCGTCGCACGCATATCTTCCACAGTTGCTTCAAGACCATAACGCGCCGCTTCAACGCCTCGCTTATGCCCTCCAAAAAAATCAAGCTCCCAACTTGCATCAAATCCACTACGATATTGGTTAAACGTATCAGATTGTCCAGAGCCGCTACGCGTTCCTGAAATCGTATTGGACGCACTTGGCAACAAAGATCCCACCACTTGCCCAAAGCTCGCACGCGCTTCACGAACCCGAGCTTTGGCAACTGCAACATCATTATTTCCAGAAATTGCCTCATCCATTAACGCATTTAAAACTGGATCATTTAACTGTCGCCACCACCCTGCAAGGGAAATTGAACGCTGAGATATCTGCGCAGACTGCTTTCCCCACTTGGAAGGAACAGAAAAAAATGTCTTATGATAATTCGGACCAACCATACACCCTGACAAAAGAAAACAAAGCAAGATACTAGAAAATAATCCGCGAGAAGCGCCCCTTTTGAGATTTTTGATATGCATCTACTCTCCCGCATTCTTTCAGAATCATTATGTAAATATTAATACTTTATTTACCTTGTTATTTCAAAATTAACGTGAAAAATCAAATACTGTTTGCACAGGAATATGATCTGAAGGACGGTCCCATCCGCGCGCATCACGAAAAGTCGAAAGATCCGCCACAAAAGGTGCTAAATCTGGAGACGACCAAATATGATCAAGCCGGCGCCCATAATTAGTCAACGCCCAATCGCGCGCACGATAACTCCACCATGTATAAAGTTGTGTGGGAACAGGGATATGCAACCGCATAAGATCAACCCATCCGCCCTGACAACACAAATTTTGTAAACGCTCAGTTTCAATAGGTGTATGGCTTACAACCTTCAACAATTTCTGATGAGACCAAACATCCTCTGCTAAAGGAGCAATATTCAAATCGCCCAACAAAAGAGAAGACAGCCCCTCTTCCTGATCGGCGCGAATAGAAGACATTTCTTCTAAAAAATCAAGCTTATGACGAAATTTTTCATTCACCTCAGCATCAGGAATATCGCCTCCAGCGGGGACATAAAAATTATGAATCCGCATCAATTTACCATGGGTTTCCACAATCACTGAGATATAGCGACAATCTTGGTTTTGACAAAAGAAACGCTTTTCTAACTTTTTAAAAGGCAAACGAGAAACAATCGCCACTCCGTTATAAGATTTTTGTCCACTCAGTGCGATATGCTTATATCCTGCTGCTTCAAAAGCCTCCACTGGAAATAAAGCATCGGAACATTTTGTTTCCTGTAGACACAAAACATCGGCCGGAAAGAGCTTCAAATACTGAAAAACCTGTGCAAGACGCAAACGAATAGAGTTAATATTCCAAGTCGCAATACGAAAGAGCATCTGCTTCAATCCCAATGACGTGATACTATTGCTTCATTTTTTTGAGGGAAGTGTAAACATTCCCTGAGCAAAACGAACGCCTGTTCGCACATTCATAATCTGCACTGTGGTTTCCATGTTTTGTTGGTCAACAATTGTCCACTGCCGCAAAGCAAAGTTTTTGGAATCAAACACCATTTTTATTTGCCCACCCCCAATCGTTTTATCACGCAGAACGATTGTCACAGCCCCTGGATCTTCACGAAATGCCAACAAACGCCCGGATGATACGTCAATTTTATCATCCAACAAAAACTTCATTGGCGTTTGTGAAAGTTGTGAAAAGTTCCAAGTATTTAAAGCCCGATTGTTAATGCCCACAAATTGACTATCTGCAATGATTTGTAAAGGCATTTTCTTATAAATAAAACGAATTTTCCCTGGACGCTCGAGATAAAATGTTCCTTGAGACATTTTTCCCTTCGGACTAAATTGAATAAAATCACCCGTCATTGTTTTGATTGCCGCAAAGTAGTTGGCAATATTCTGTGCTTTTGCCACCTTCTGAGATACTTGCGAAAAAGCAGGAAAAATTAAACACCAAAATATAATAATTCCCACAAACCCTAAGACTCTTCTTTGCGGTAAAAAAGATGTTTTCATAAAAATGCTCCCAAACAATATCGAATTGACTTGATCATTATCATTTATAATTAAGTCATCAATGATGAATAAATACCCTGCTTTATAAGATAAAGATATTGTTTGAAAACACTATCAAAAGATTTTTAAAAGTATTCTTCTTCGACAGGCACCAAAATTTTCTACTTACCCCTATGATTTTCTGGACAAACGATACCTCCTTCTTTCATCTTTTCAATCAATGTCGCTACTCAATTATAACCAATACCCAAACGGCATTGAATATAAGAAGTTGAAACTTTACCATCACGAAGCGCAACTGCAACAGCCTGACGATAGGGATCATTCGTTGAAGAAAAAGCCAACAAAAAATCCTTCTTTACTTCTTGCGATATCTTGCGGTATCTTCATCCAAGTCAACATCATTACATACGTGTGCCAGCCCTAGAATGTTGCGAAAACCCTTGGTCCTTAAAACAATTCGCAAAAAACATTTTTAGTTCTTTCTTAATCATTTTTATCCACATAGGGCATCCCGCTCGTAACGTGCAAGCGAATAGTTTTGGTTGATTCAATACAAACAGGTTTGAAATGAAAGAATCTTACGATATTGAGGTCTCCTATTCAAAATGAGTAATGCAATATTATTATAAATCAATGCATTATCCAAATAATCAGTCTGCTCTTGAGTTTTCGAAATCACCCTAATTTCTTAACTTTTCTGCTGATTGGCTAAACGCATAAGCTCTTCTCCACCCCCAATCCGTAAAGCTGCATGAATCATAGTCAATACGTAGATGGCGTTAAGTTCTAAACATATTTCTTGCGAACCTGAAAATTTTTTAAATAACTCAATGGAAAAAATACTTTTTTGACTTACCATGCACCCAAAAGAATAAAAATTCTCAGCCAATCCGCTGTGTAAATAATTTGAATTTTAGCAAGTTCTACTTAACTTCCCACCGATAATTCACTTAAACAAAAGCTCGACAGACCAGCCCTTTTCTAAAAGCAGACAGGCAAATCACGTGACGCAACTGGTTTTGCCGTGAGATTGAACGACAAGAACAACAAAAACACTTAAATATCAATCCTTTCATGCCTTTATACCACCACACCTCACATAATTCTATTTTACATCAAAATATTGATTTATAACGGTAAATTATCATTTTTTTAACTAAAATCATAACGCCGAAGATTGTAAAATACTCTCTATATATTAAATCAATTCAAACTATTTACTGACACGTTACAAGAAAAGCTAACATGTAAGTAAAATGATATAAAATAAGGGATAGCTCTTATGAAAAGTCTCAAATGCTATGGACCTATCGCAAATTGAGAGCTCGTGTATGACGCCGCGGGCTTTCTACGGTACAATAAGGCAACGATTTGTTTTTATAAGTCATTTAAAAAATGATGATAAAGATTTTTCAAAAGCGTTCTTCTTCAGCAGGGACTAAAATTTCTCGTTTGCCTGCATGATTTGCTGGACTAATGATACCTTCTTCTTCCATCCTTTCAATCAATGTCGCAGCACGGTTATAACCAATCCCTAAACGGCGTTGAATATAAGAGGTTGAAGCCTTACGATCACGAAGAACAATAGCAACAGCTTGACTATAGGGATCATCTGCTGAAGGAGAAGCCGAAGAAACATCAGCACCATCTTCTTCAACTTCTTGGGTAACTGTTTCCAAATAATCAGGTCGTGCTTGCGCTTTGAGATGCGCCACAACTTGCTCCACTTCATCATCCGCAACAAAAGGTCCATGTACACGCTG
Source organism: Bartonella sp. B1098 (assembly GCF_944896145.1). Lineage (NCBI taxonomy): Bacteria > Pseudomonadati > Pseudomonadota > Alphaproteobacteria > Hyphomicrobiales > Bartonellaceae > Bartonella > Bartonella sp. B1098. The sequence continues at coordinate 126,845 of NZ_CALYLP010000004.1, forward strand.
AATACGTCCTCCTCCCATCATAAAGAGCATATCTCCTTGTCCCAATAATTGCTCGGCCCCTTGTTCGCCTAAAATTGTTCGGCTATCGATTTTTGAACTCACGGAAAAGGAAATGCGTGTAGGAAAATTGGCTTTGATCGTCCCCGTAATAACATCGACGGAAGGACGCTGTGTCGCCATAATCACATGGATACCGGCGGCTCGAGCCATTTGTGCTAAGCGTTGAACCGCACCTTCAATATCTTTCCCCGCGACCATCATCAAATCAGCCATTTCATCGATAATGACAACAATATAGGGCATAGGACTAAAATCAAGAGTTTCCGTCTCATAAAGAGGTTCACCCGTCTCATGATCAAAGCCCACTTGAATGGTCCGCACCATTGTCTCTCCTTGACCTTCTGACTCCTTGAGACGTGCATTAAACCCATCGATATTGCGAACGCCAAGTTTTGACATTTTACTGTAGCGTTCTTCCATTTCACGAACAGCCCATTTAAGCGCAGTCACAGCTTTTTTAGGATCTGTCACCACCGGTGTTAACAGATGAGGAATGCCATCATAAACCGAAAGTTCAAGCATTTTCGGATCCACCATAATGAGACGACATTGTTCAGGCGTCATACGATAAAGCAATGATAAAATCATTGTATTGATAGCAACAGACTTCCCCGATCCTGTTGTCCCAGCCACCAAGAGATGCGGCATTTTTGCTAAATCCGCAATCACAGCTTCCCCGCCGATAGTCTTTCCCAAAGCAAGCCCTAATTTGGCTTTACTTTCAACAAATTCCTGCGCTTGCACAATCTCCCTTAAATAAACCATCTCTCGCTTTGCATTGGGTAATTCTATTCCAATCACATTGCGCCCAGGAACCACAGCAACACGGGCAGAAATCGCGCGCATCGAGCGCGCAATATCATCTGCTAAACTAATGATACGAGAAGACTTAATGCCAGCAGCCGGTTCAAATTCATACAAAGTGACCACGGGTCCAGGACAAGCATCTATAATTTTTCCTTTGACTCCAAAATCTAACAAAACCCCTTCAAGTTCTTGAGAATTTGCTCTTAAAGCAGCAGGAGAAAGTTTGGCATCCCTGACAGAGGGTGGTGGAACCGATAGGTAATCTAAAAGTGGAAGAACAAAACCATCCTTTGAAGAAACTGTTAAAGATTTCAAACCACGACTTTTCACAGAAGGAGCATGGGCTTTATTTTGATTTTCCTCACACTTTTCTTTTTCACCCCCAAAAGTTGGTTCAATCCGATCAAATGACTTGCCTTGCCTCTTACTTTGAGAACACCTTTTGAAACAGAAAAAACGAAAAAAACGCGCTTGTAAAAAATAAAAAAGATGTAAAAGAGCACCAAAAGTTGTGGCAAAAAAACCATGTTTCTCACGATCATTCTCTGCGGCATATTCAACATCTTCTTCCATCTCAAAAACCGGATCAACGATTTCATTTTTTGGAATGTTTTTTTCTTTTCTTTTCTTTATTCGACGCCGCCATATCACATTGCCAGCAAAAGCAGCAATGAAAAAACCTAAAAGGATAAAAACAACACTGAAGAGCCCCCTGTAAAGAGGAGAAAGAAAAAGAGGAAAAATTGAAGAAGTAATACTTAAAACTTTATCTCCTAAAACCCCCCCCAATCCCATGGGCAATGGCCAATGGGTAAAAGAAGCAACAGGCGTCATAAGAGCAAAAGCCATTAAAAAACAAATCGTTGATACCACCCACAAAAAAAAGCGCAAAGTCAAATTGTAGATATTCTTTTGTGCCAACAAGAGAAAAGACCAAAATAATGGTGGTAACAAAACAGCAAGACTTGCCAAGCCAAAAAACTGCATAATAAAATCTGAAAAAATCGCCCCCAGCCACCCCATAAGGTTTGTAACCTCATTTGTACTTGCATGGGTTAAAGAGGGATCAGCAACATTCCACGTCGCCAAAGCAAATACACAAAAAATAATAAAGCCCAAAAGCCCAAGCCCAATAAATACGCCAATCTGACGTAAAAACATCTCAATAAGTCGAAAACCTTGAGAATCTCGGGGTTCTAATGAATCATAAGGTGAAGAACTTCGGTGCATCCATCAATTCCAAATATAAAACTTTCATATTTAAAGCGTTATAACTTCCCTCTTCTCTTAAAAAAGGACAAAGCTTACCTCAGCGCCGATCTGTAAACAATCATCTGTCAATAATCTAACTTCTTAATCTCGTGCGTTCTGCCTTTTTCCTACTTCATGTCGTTCATAAACCACCATCTGGAGAGCGAAACTTTCATAAAGCATAAAAACAGCCCTATCCTAAAATATTATCACACGAACAACAAAAAAACACTTCATGTGTAAAGCTTTACATGGGTTATAGAGTTTACAACAGGCCCTATCACCCTCCTCAACAGAAGGTATGGTAACAAAAAAATATTAATACCGTTTTAACCATCACAAATGAACACTATTTTCCTTATCTATCATCCTCAATGTACCCTTTCAAAACAAGCCTCTTAAAGGATATTCATACAAATTTAAAAATACATTCTCATCTTTGTCTGATTTTAGTTTTCTTTTCTATCAACCAAGTGTAAAAAGAATTGAAGAGGACATTCAAAAAAGGCTGATCCGATAAATCTGTAAAGTGAGTCACACAAGTAAAACAAAAGCAGTAAAACAAAAGCGCTCTAAAACACTCATCTGTCATCAAAGTGACACCAAAAAACATCTCGTCCAAAGAGAAGTCTCTTCTTTGTAAAATAGGAAAAAAGGTAAAAATTAAAATAGTGTATAGATAATTTGAAAGAACAATATTCTTTTTAACAGCAAGCAAGCTTTAAACAATGGAAGAAGCCTCGTAAATAATGGAAAAAAACATTGTGTATTCTAATCACCATAACGATATAAAACCCCATAAGAAAACAAAATCTCATAAAATCAAACAATGTGATCTTCTCATTGCAGGGGGGGCGGTTGTCGGTTCAACACTGGCAATAGCGCTCAAGCAAACAGCCCCTAATCTGAAAATAAAAATCGTTGATGCTGCTCCACAAGAAAATATTCCTGCTTCTAACATACGAACCACTGCCCTTGCTGCTGCTTCTATTCGCATGTTAAAACAATTGCAATGTTGGGACTCTATCAAACCCTATGCGCAACCCATTCACTCAATGATCATCACAGATACAGGCACAAATGATCCTGTTAAACCCACTCTTTTAACCTTTGAAGGCGACATTACCCCCGGTGAACCTTTTGCGACTATGGTAGAACATAGAGAACTCATCAATACTTTAAAAAAACGTGTCAAAGATCTCAATATCCCTGTTCTCGCAAACACACGTGTCATTGATTTTCATCAAGACAACCAACACACAACTGTCACTTTAGATAATGAAGAGATTTGGCAAACAAAATTGCTTATTGCAGCCAGTGGTGCTCATTCGACATTACGCCAAAAAGCAGATCTTAAAAACTTTTCTCACCCCTATAAACAAACAGCAATCATCTGCACAGTTGAACATGAAAAACCCCATAATGGTCAAGCAATTCAACATTTTTTACCCGCCGGCCCTTTCGCTCTTCTCCCGCTCAAAGGCAACCGATCCGCCATTGTGTGGAATGAAGATCATAAAACTGCGCAATATTACCTCAAAGCTGACGCACTTATTTTTGAAACAGAGCTCGAAAGACGTATTGGTCATCGATTAGGAAAACTCTCTTGGAATGGCGAACGTCAAGCTTTTCCGCTAAAACTTTCTCTAACACGTCAATGTATTAAGCCCCGTTTTGCCCTCGTTGGCGATGCTGCCCATACCATCCATCCCCTTGCAGGACAAGGACTCAATTTGGGATTACGCGATAGCGCTGCCCTTGCTGAAGTGATTATTGAAACAGCACGATTAGGTCTTGACATTGGCTCCCTCACCGCTTTAGAGCGCTATCAAAGCTGGAGACGTTTTGAAATTGTCCGTATGGCTTTCAGCAATGATTGGCTTAATAAACTCTTTTCGAACGATAACCTTCTCTTACGGATGCTTCGCGATACCGGTCTTGGAATCGTCAATCAAGCACCAAAAATAAAAAAGTATTTCATTCAAGAAGCTGCTGGCCTTACCCCCAATGCACCCCGTCTTCTAAACGGCTTCCCACTTTAAGCAAAAATTCATACTCTTCATACTTTTTACAACCTTTGGCTTCTTTCCTCCCCCACAAAGAACAAAAACTTCCATTCAATTCAGTCTGTAAACAATCCGGATTTTTGCCGCGTAGATTTCTCCTTGACTTACCCCTCCCGTATTTCACTTACCATAAGACAAGATAAGCGAGCTATACTTTAAGAAATTCACTACACACTGAAAAAATATATCATGAAATCGATCTAATCACACTTCAAATGACGCTCTTTCACCGCATAACAAAATAAACAAGACTTTCTTGATCAGGAAAACTTTGACTTATAAGGAATACTTCATTGTTCTCATGTTGAATGAGAGAGCTGAAGAACGTAAAATACTTCTCCTTTCAACTCTCCCTCCTGTTGAATCAATAAAAATCACCCTTTACACATCACAAATGGGATGAACATATGGATAAAAAATGATTAAAAAAGAATCCAAGCCCCTCCTATCCCCTCCCAAATACCAAGAACTATCACAAAATTAGGATTAGCAAATATAACAATGATGTTGTCGAACTCCTAATGTCATAATTTTTTTTGATTTCAACCCTTTTTGTAAAGAATCAATAAAACCATTTATTTGTCTAGACTAAAAAGAGCAACATTTAATAAAAAACTATAACAAAGGGATACAGTGTCCCCCTTCTCAAATGCCAAAAGCAACCATAACATCTTAAGCTGGTAAACTTAATGACGATGGCAACTTATGATAAAAATACCTTCTGCATTGAGATACATTTGCCCATACTTTCTAACATTTTTTTAATACCTCAATAGGTCAATACATCCATTCAGTATTTTTATAGCAAAAAGAGGCTCTACTTGTTATATTCATATTTCTTGATATTCCCTTACCTTATAAATATTACACATGTTTTATGTTACTTCGAGTTCATCAAGTGTATACCCATTCTCCAACCACTCTTTAATCCACTTAGGTCTCCGTCCACGCCCATTCCATAATTCCCATTGGTTATTGGGATTCCTATAATGACGCTCTTTACTCACAAGATCAGCGATATCAATTCCATGGGTATTAGCAATTTCAAGAATTTTTCGTCGCGCATTTTGCTTTTCCTTTGCTTGCCGTTTTTTTAATTCCACATCAATTTGTGTACGCATCTCTTGTAATTCATCAAAATTCATATTTTTGAGATCATTCACCTTAATTACTCCCCTTGCAAAAAAAGAATTGCCATTGCCATATTTTAAACACAATTATAGACAATTCCTGTCTATTTATTGTCAAAATTGAAATTACGATACATATATCACTTTGACGGAGATGTGTTTTGTACCACAAAGAATTGTTTATTTGTGTCTCAGCTTCCACCACTACATCCTTTTTCAGTTCAGTTGCTGAAATTGGAAAGGGCAGTGCACAAATGCCATCACACCTCGCTGACTCTCATGAATCAGTCGTCAAAAGTAAATATAAATCACCACTCTATAAACTATGGCAATATGTAACAAAGAACAAGCCCTCTCCTTATAATGATGGTGTCGTTTATTATGACAATAAGAGATCCCCTCAAGTACAACGAATTTTCACTTCGTATAAATGTCCTTCAAATCTTTTTTTACAACAAAAAAATTATATAAAACAAGCAACATCAAGAGAGTCCCAAAGATCATTATTGCTTAAAAATGGTATTTTTTTCATTCATCCCAATAATGTTGGTTGGCGTAGTCTGCTCTGTTTTATACCACACATTGATCTTTTTTCTTGGATATTCACATATACTAGAAATCTTCTCAGAAAAGAAAGAAGTCATAACCACCAGGGACATTTTAAGCTAAACAATTCCGTTTTTCAAATTGATAAAATCGAGAAACAACGACAAAAAGCACCAAGCAATATTGGCATTTATATCAATAAAATTCTTCATAATAAGGTGTATTTCTAATGATTGTTCCAGATTTCACAATGTTTACTACGCCATCCATATCCAATCCCCCCCTCATAGCATTTTCAACTCTCTTCGAACAAGAAAGACGGGATAATTTTTATATAACAGGTAATAATGATAAATTATTCTGTCCATCATCTCCGCTTAGAGAAGAAATTGCAACAACCGAACAATTTAAACAAAATAAACATAATTTTGACGCAATTTTTGAGCAAATCGATGTTCAAAATATGAAATGGTTTTCTCTTTTTGAGGTACTTGACTCTTGCAGAAATAGGAATCTTGCAGCAATACAAAGCACTTTAACTTACTGCTATGAACAAACAACATCAAAGTATATCTTTGAAAAAGCAACATTGCAGTCTACGCTAAGTTTTCACAACACAGAAAACTTAAATAGTGGCATCGATACGCGAACCGTCACTTCATATATCGAAGTAGAAGCTGCTGCACGAAGAGATGAAGACTTGCAAGAGCCTGTGAGGCTTAAAAAAGAAAAACCAGAACAGACAACTAAAGTAGATTCTCTTCCTCTTTCTTCAGAGGAATTAGAAGATGCGTTTGCACATAAAGAAAGTAGTAGCCGCGATGCTTTTGCCACGGAAGATTCTTCTTCATCGACAAAGCAGCTCGAGTAATGACTGGTATTTTCATAAATGAAAACTAGAATTTTGATAGGGTGGTATAATGAAAGCTAGATAAGAAAATATTAAAGCTCTAATTAGTAAGATTGGATAAAATCTCTTCTAATTGAGGGCAAAAAAATGAAAATGATCGAACAAAACAGTGTTGATATAGCATTTAATCAGAGAGCGGCACGTGAAATTACAGTTGTGATGCGCTCAGAAAGAGAATGGTATTTTACGTTTGTTGCTGATGATCCAATCACCGGAAAACCAAATAAATATACATTACTTACACAAAGAGGAAAACTAAGAACTTGGGCTGATCCCAAATATCTTTTTAAGTTTCTTTATGAAAGAGGGGTCATTTGTGGGAGTTTTAATCTTAATCAGGATAAAGAACATGAAACAATTAAATATTCTTCAAACGACAGCTCGTAATAGAATTATCACAAAGATTGCAGCTTTAACTGTGTTTTTTATGGCACGTCCTATATATGCTCAAGCGCTAGTTTTGGACAAAGCAAAAACAGCTTTAGATGCTCTGAAAAAAGATCTTATTGGGCACATTATCCCTATTGCTGCTGCCGTTATACTTTTATGCTTAGCAATTGGTTATGCAGGGCGTTACATCGGAAAAGACACTTTTGTACGTTGGGCAATCGGTGTTGTCATTGCTGGTTCAGCAGCTGAACTTGTCACGATGCTATTTGGAGTAGCTCCGTCATGATTATATGTGGGAAATAGGTTTTACTTATCTGTTATAGCTAAATTGGTAATAATCTTACTAATTAATATCACTAGTATTGAAAATAACAATAAAACTCTTAAGAGAATAAAATGAAGCAATTAAATAAATCGAAGTTAAAAAATAATCGAATTTTTGCAATTTCTGCCGCTGTAACTATATTTTTTATAGCGCATCCTATATGTGTTCAAGCACAAGTTTTGGGAAAAGCAAAAACAGCTCTGACCTCTTTGAAAACAGACCTTATTGACAATATTATCCCTATTGCTGCTGCCGTTATACTTTTATGCTTAGCAATTGGTTATGCAGGGCGTTACATCGGAAAAGACACTTTTGTACGTTGGGCAATCGGTGTTGTCATTGCTGGTTCAGCAGCTGAACTTGTCAAGATGCTATTTGGAGTAGCTCCGTCATGATTATATGTGGGAAATAGGTTTTACTTATCTGTTATAGCTAAATTGGTAATAATTTTACTAATTAATATCACTAGTATTGAAAATAACAATAAAACTCTTAAAAGAATAAAATGAAGCAATTAAATAAATCGAAGTTAAAAAATAATCGAATTTTTGCAATTTCTGCCGTTGTAACTGTATTTTTTATAGCGCATCCTATATGTGTTCAAGCACAAGTTTTGGGAAAAGCAAAAACAGCTCTGACCTCTTTGAAAACAGACCTTATTAACAATATTATCCCTATTGCTGCTGCCGTTATACTTTTATGCTTAGCAATTGGTTATGCAGGGCGTTACATCGGAAAAGACACTTTTGTACGTTGGGCAATTGGTGTCGTCATCGCTGGTTCAGCAACCGAACTTGTTGGAATGCTGTTTTAACCGTAATGAATTATATGTAAGTGTAGTTTTCATAAAATAGATTTTACATATCTGTTGTAGATACACTGGTGATAATATCATTTAATGTAAGAAATAACACATCACATTCATAAATGCTTCCTAAGAGGATAGAAAATGAAACAATTAAATAATTTCAAATCAGAAAATAATAATCCAATCATTACAGCTTTTGCAGCTATAACCGCATTTTTCATGGCTCATCCTATATGCGCTCAAGCACAAGTTTTGGCCCCGGCAAACAAAGCTTTAAAAAGTTTAGAAGATGATCTTGTTAAATACATTATCCCCGTTGCTGCTGCCCTTATCCTCTTGTGCTTAGCAATTGGTTATGCAGGACGTTACATCGGAAAAGATACTTTCGTACGATGGGCAATTGGTGTTGTCATCGCTGGTTCAACAACTCAACTTGTTGGGATGCTGTTTAAGCCATAATGAATTATATACAAATTTAATTTTAATAAAATGAATTTTACCTATCTGGTATAGTTACACTGATGATAGTATCATTTAATGTAAAAAATAATACATAACATTCATAAACGCTTCCTAAGAGGATAGAAAATGAAACAATTAAATAATTTCAAACCCAAAAATAACAACGGAATGACAGCAATCTCTTTAGCTATAATAACATTTTTTATAGCTCACCCAGTACATTCTCAAGCACCAGTTTTAAAAGCTAAAGATGCTTTAACTGCTCTACAAACAGATCTTACTACTTATATTATTCCTGCTGCTGCTGCTGTTATACTTTTGTGCTTGGCAATTGGTTATGCAGGTCGCTACATAGAAAAAGATACTTTTGTACGTTGGGCAATTGGTGTTGTCATCGCTGGTTCAGCAACTCAACTTGTTGGGATGTTATTTAAGCCAGCATAAAGTTAACGATAAATAGAGTTAACAATAAAATGAGTAATAGCTGTGTACCCGTAATAATGTCGTTCATACTACAAAAAAAGGAATATTATCTATAGCAACTTTAAGTAAAAGGGGATAAAAGATATGAAAAAATTAAATACGTTTCAGGAAAAAATCTGCAACAATATTAGTGTTATTGTTATTACTTCAATGGTGTTATTAATAACGCAATATGCGTATGCTCAAACGGAAGCAAAAAGCTTAGATGTTTTCATCGGAATGCAATATGGATTAAGTATCCTTATTCCTATGGCTGCAGCTATTATTCTTTTATTTCTTTTGCTTATTTATATATTTCGTCTCATCGCAAAAGCTACATTTATGCGATGGGCATTCAGCGTCATTATTGCTGGTGCAGCTTTCTATATTAGCCACATATTATTTTACCTCCAATGACAAGAGCACCCCATGAAATCACAAGAACAAAAAGAATTTCCTCTATTCAAAGGAGCAACACGTGTTCCAACGATATGGGGAGTTCCCATGATGCCTTTTATCGTTATGCTTATGGGAGTTGCTATTATTGCCATGACGATAAATATCTTTTTGTGGATAATAGCACCGCCATTATGGTTTATTATGGCACAAATTACTAAAAATGATGATAAAGCATTTCGTATCTGGTGGTTATGGATCGATACTAAATTTCGTAATCGCAACAAAGGTTTTTGGGGCGCATCAAGTTATAGTCCCTCTGATTATAGTAAAAGGAGATAAACATGACAGCTGTTGAAAGCAGCAAACGTCTCGCATCAGAGACACCTGTAAGCCTGTTCCTCCCTTATTCACATCATATTACAGATACGATTATCTCTACGAAAAATGCAGAATATTTGTCAATTTGGAAAATTGACGGCCGTTCGCATCAAAGCGCTTCAGAAGAAGATATTTTTCAATGGACAAAAGAGCTTAATAATACTCTACGGGGTATTGCATCAGCTAATTTATCATTTTGGACGCATATCGTGCGCCGTCGTGTTTATGAATATCCTGATTCAACATTTGATCAAATGTTTTGCTATCAGCTTGATGAAAAATATCGGCAAAGTTTTGCTGGTTATAATTTGATGGTCAATGATCTATATCTGACTGTCGTTTTCCAACCGATAGCGGATAAAATTATGTCGTTCTTTTCTAAACATGAGCGCGAAACGCTTGATCAAAAAAAGATGCGACAAGACTCATGTATCAAAGAACTCAATGACGTCAATCGTACTTTAGGCCAATCTTTAAGGCGTTATGGTGCAGAACTGCTTGGTGCTTATGAAAAAAATGGACATGTTTATTCTTCTGCACTTGAATTCCTTGGAATGCTTGTCAATGGTGAATATCGCCCTATGCCAATTTGCCATGATCGTTTTGCTGACTACATGTCTATCAATCGACCATTTTTCTCAAAATGGGGTGCTCTTGGTGAGCTCCGCACAACCAGTGGAACACGTCGATTTGGAATGTTGGAAATTAAAGAATACGATGCAACAACTAAACCAGGACAACTGAATTCTTTGTTAGAAAGTGACTTTGAGTTCATATTGACGCAGAGTTTTTCAGTGCTCTCTCGGCATGCTGCTAAAGATTATTTGCAGCGGCATCAACGTAATCTTATTGATGCACGTGATGTGGCAACAAGTCAAATTGCTCAGATTGACGAAGCCTTAAACCAGCTTATCAGTGGGCATTTTGTCATGGGGGAACATCATTGTACATTGACCATATATGGTGATACAATTCAACAAATTCGCGACCATATGGCCAAAGCAAGTGCAGCATTATTAGATGTTGCCCTATTACCCAAACCCGTGGATTTGGCGATAGAAGCTGGCTATTGGGCACAACTTCCTGGTAATTGGAAATGGAGGCCCCGCCCTGCCCCAATTACATCACTAAACTTTTTATCATTTTCATCTTTTCATAATTTCATGTCAGGAAAACCCACTGGAAATCCATGGGGACCAGCAGTTACAATTCTTAAAACAACCAGTAAAACACCACTTTATTTCAATTTTCATGCCTCCAAACTTGAAGAAGATTCAACCGATAAGCGGTTACTCGGTAATACCGCACTTATCGGACAATCTGGATCTGGTAAAACTGTGTTGCTCGGCTTTTTGTTAGCACAAGCGCAAAAATTTAAACCAACAACTGTCGTTTTTGATAAAGACCGTGGCATGGAAATTGCCATTCGAGCTATGGGGGGAAGATATTTAACATTCAAGCCAGGAAGATCAAGTGGTTTTAATCCTTTCCAACTTCCCGCCACACAAGACAATCTGATTTTTCTGAAACAATTTGTTAAAAAATTAGCAGAAGCAGGTGGTGAAGTCACACATCACGACGAGGAAGAAATTAATAAAGCTGTTATGTCTGTTATGAGCAGTAACATTGACCTATCGCTGCGTCGTTTGTCTTTTCTGGTGCAATTCTTACCAAATCCGCGTTTAAGTGATTATAATGCGCCTCCATCTGTTCACGCTCGTTTACTCAAATGGTGTGAAGGTGGTGATTATGGTTGGTTATTTGATAATCCCCATGATGCTCTTGATCTTTCAACCCATCAAATTTACGGCTTTGATATCACCGAATTCTTAGATAATTTGGAAACGCGTACTCCAGTGATGATGTATCTGCTTTACCGTACAGAGGGTATGATTAGCGGGCAGCGGTTTATGTATATCTTTGATGAGTTCTGGAAGCCTTTGCAAGATCCGTACTTTGAAGATTTAGCAAAAAATAAACAAAAGACTATCCGTAAACAAAATGGTATTTTTGTTTACGCAACACAAGAACCTAGCGATGCTTTGGAAAGTAATATTGCCAAAACACTCATTCAACAATGTGCGACTTATATTTTTCTGGCTAACCCCAAAGCAAATTATGAAGATTATACAAAAGGCTTTAAATTAACAGATACTGAATTTGAACTCGTTAAAGGACTTGGTGAATTTAGTCGTCAATTCCTCATTAAACAGGGTGATCAATCTGCACTTGCAGAACTGAATCTTGGTAAATTCCATGTAACAAGCAATGGAAAAACTATCGAACATGACTTTAGTGACGAGCTCTTGGTGTTATCAGGTACACCTGATAACGCGGAGTTAGTCGAAAGAATTATCGCTGAAGTGGGTGATGATCCAGCAATATGGTTACCGATTTTTTTACAGCACGCAAAAAATGACAGGAGGGAAACATGAAAAAACAGGTCATTTCAATAGCAATAGCAATAACCTTAGGAGTCTCAAACCCAGCAATGGCTTGGGTTTGGGGTGCTGGAGCAGCAGATTTGGGAGCAACAGTTCCAACAACATGGCCCCGTTTGAATTGGTTTTCAAGTACAGCAACCCCTAAACAACCTGTAATAAATCCTAGAGAACTCCTCGAAGTCGTAAAAAAACAACTTGAGGAAGTAAAAAAAATACACGAATCTATAACGGGAAGCCAAAAACTCGACACTAAAAAACTTAAAAATATACAAACAGATCACGGCAGTTTTTTTCTCAAAAATCCAGAACTTCTCTACAATAGAGACAAACCTTCTGCACTATCTACATCCCTTGAAAATATTTTAAAAGAAGAAGAAATTCCTGCTTCTATCCATGAGTTTAGCAATTTTATCAATAAGCGTATCCAATATGCAGCCATCACGGATAAAGCTGTAAGTTTAAAGACCTTTCAGGAAGCAAACAATCGTTTTCAGAAAATTCAAGAACTATTAAACAAAATCAAGACAACAAAAGATCTAAAAAGTATTGCTGAGCTACAAGCACATGTAATTGGAATGCTCGCTATGCTACAAAATGAAACAGCAAAGCTACAAATGGTAGCGCATTTACGTAACGCTGAATATACACTGATCAAACAGCAGAAGGATAGACATAACATAAAGATTTTTAATAGTAAAAACACAAAAATGCCTACTATAAAATTTATTAGATAAAGCTTTTTATAATAGTATTTTCTATATTATTTTTCCTGTATGCTCGTAAAAAGAAAAAGTTAATGCATAATACTCAGTTTTCTCTCATAGACTGAGAAGCTCTGTCAAGTTTGACCTACCCTAAAAAATTCAACGAGGAATGCCTAAAAAAACATATAAAACTTGACTATTCGTTAAAGAGGAATGCCATGAGCTTCACTGTGTTCACGCAACTTTTCAGTAAAATTGATCAGATAACAAAAACATATGTCGCGGATATTTCCTCAAAAGCAATTGTCACAATTACCCCCTTTGTATCAATCGGTCTTACAATCACTTTCCTCATCTATGGATGGCTTATCATTCGTGGCGCTATAGATATGCCACTCTCCGGATTTGTAAACCGTTTCCTGCGTATAAGTATTATTACTTCAATCGCTCTAACCACAGGACTTTATCAAAGTGACATTGCAAATTTGATAACTCAAATGCCCTATGATTTATCAAAAGCGCTCATGTCAAATCCGCTCACTGAGACACAATTAATGAACTTGCTTGACAAAACAGCAACTGGGGGATTTCAATATGCAGGTCGTCTCTTCGAAGAAACCGTCTTCTTCGAAGCCAATGGGCTACTTTACAGTCTCTTAGGTATCCTCATCTTGCTGGCAACAAGCTTCGTCGTCGCAATCGGTGGGGGGCTTGTTATACTGACAAAAATCGCTATTACGCTTCTCGTGGGACTTGGCCCATTCTTTATCACCGCTTTGCTTTGGCAACCAACCCATCGCCTTTTCCAGCAATGGTTAATCCAAGTCCTGAGCTATATAATCCTCTTTCTACTCTTAGCCACTGTCTTTAATGTGATGATGACTATCTTTGCAAACTATTTGGCTGATATGAAACTCGATGACCAACAAAATATAAGCTTCATGTTTGGGGGAGCGCTTATCCTCTCCATTATATCCATCATGCTGTTACTCAAACTATCAAGCATTGCCAATTCTCTCGCAAAAGGCATGACATTTGGACATCTATGGAAACATAAAAACTAGAGGATAACCAAAGGTAATGATTCCCCTAACAGGCACCCTGAATATCCATAGGACAAAATAATCAAGATATCCAATCTTGCAGTGAAAAATATTTGCAGTGAAATAGGGCTATTTTCATCAATATAAAAAATGAAATTAAGAAAAGTAAAATAATTATACACTATGCACTTTACTTTACATTCAAAATGGAAATAATGATAATAAATGTTAGGATGCAACTAACAGTAAAAAAGAGTAATATTAAAATGAAAAATATCATTCTGATGATTTTGATTGCAAACCTTTTATCGGCTTGTGCATTAGCACCAAAGCTCAAACAACCCAATGATAGGAACCGTGTGCCTATTAATAAAACAATCCCTGCCGAAATTAAGCGAGGAAACAGATGAGAAAGCAGTTTATGATAACAGGGATGATATCCCTTTTAGCAATGCTGGATTTGGCACATGGATCACGTTTTGATCAAAGTCATACAGATCCAGGCAGACGTTTTCATATATATCGACCTACTCCACCGAAACCACCCGCTCAACCGAAATCACCCGCTCAACCGAAATCACCTTCCCTATCAGCAGAATATCTAAACATTATTAAGCTCTTAAAAAAACAACTTGAATTAAAAAAACAACAAACTTCACAAATAGAAAAAGCCTATCAGGCTATAACAAAGAGTCAGAAAACGGGATCTCAGAAAATAGACTTTTCTAGTTTTTTTCTTAAAGAGCCAGAAGCACTCTATCAAAAAAATAAACTTTCAAGTCAATCATATCAAAAGATATTGGAAGATGAAAACAAAGTTTCTGGAACTTTTGATCAAGTGAGCAAAGCTCTTTCGAGACGTTTACAATCTGTACCGATTCTCGATAAAGCTGTAAGTTTAGAAAGTATTGAAAAAGTAGAAAATCGTTTTAAATACCTTCAAAATCTATTAGATGAACTTAAATCAAAACAAAACCTGAAAGACATTGCAGATTTTCAAGCACATGTCGATGGTTCGTTAGCCATGATCCAAAATGAATTTATAAAGATGGAAATGGTAGCGCATTTACGCAACGCTGAGCAATCACTGATCAAAAGAAAAAGACGCGAACTTGATATGGAATTTTTTAACCATAACAAACAGAGAATGCCTATCATACGATGAAAACAAAAGCGAATGTTGATAACCCCAACAATTTAAAGGTTCACAGAGTTTTTATCCAAGCCAAGAGGCGTGATAAAAAATTAGGCAATGTATCAATGCAAATGAAACGTCTAGCATTTATCGATGTTCCAAGGTGTTAAAGAATTAAAAATTCGTTAAAGAGGAATGCCATGAGCTTCACTGTGTTCACGCAACTTTTCAGTAAAATTGATCAGATAACAAAAACATATGTCGCGGATATTTCCTCAAAAGCAATTGTCACAATTACCCCCTTTGTATCAATCGGTCTTACAATCACTTTCCTCATCTATGGATGGCTTATCATTCGTGGCGCTATAGATATGCCACTCTCCGGATTTGTAAACCGTTTCCTGCGTATAAGTATTATTACTTCAATCGCTCTAACCACAGGACTTTATCAAAGTGACATTGCAAATTTGATAACTCAAATGCCCTATGATTTATCAAAAGCGCTCATGTCAAATCCGCTCACTGAGACACAATTAATGAACTTGCTTGACAAAACAGCAACTGGGGGATTTCAATATGCAGGTCGTCTCTTCGAAGAAACCGTCTTCTTCGAAGCCAATGGGCTACTTTACAGTCTCTTAGGCATCCTCATCTTGCTGGCAACAAGCTTCGTCGTCGCAATCGGTGGGGGGCTCGTTATACTGACAAAAATCGCTATTACGCTTCTCGTGGGACTTGGCCCATTCTTTATCACCGCTTTGCTTTGGCAACCAACCCATCGCCTTTTCCAGCAATGGTTAATCCAAGTCCTGAGCTATATAATCCTCTTTCTACTCTTAGCCACTGTCTTTAATGTGATGATGACTATCTTTGCAAACTATTTGGCTGATATGAAACTCGATGACCAACAAAATATAAGCTTCATGTTTGGGGGAGCGCTTATCCTCTCCATTATATCCATCATGCTGTTACTCAAACTATCAAGCATTGCCAATTCTCTCGCAAAAGGCATGACATTTGGACATCTATGGAAACATAAAAACTAGAGGATAACCAAAGGTAATGATTCCCCTAACAGGCACCCTGAATATCCATAGGACAAAATAATCAAGATATCCAATCTTGCAGTGAAAAATATTTGCAGTGAAATAGGGCTATTTTCATCAATATAAAAAATGAAATTAAGAAAAGTAAAATAATTATACACTATGCACTTTACTTTACATTCAAAATGGAAATAATGATAATAAATGTTAGGATGCAACTAACAGTAAAAAAGAGTAATATTAAAATGAAAAATATCATTCTGATGATTTTGATTGCAAACCTTTTATCGGCTTGTGCATTAGCACCAAAGCTCAAACAACCCAATGATAGGAACCGTGTGCCTATTAATAAAACAATCCCTGCCGAAATTAAGCGAGGAGACAGATGAGAAAGCAGTTTATTAAAACAGGAATGATTACCCTTTTGGCAGTGCTGAATCTAACTCTAACGTCTAACTTTAGTTGGGGTTCTGGGAATCAAGGTTCAACTGTTCAGTCTCCTTTCCCTTTTTCAAAAGAAGAATATCTGAAAATTATTGACTTGTTAAATCAACAAATCACAACAGCTAACGAGCAGATTGAAAAGGCGAAAAAAGTTCATCAGTCTATAACAGGAAGTAGAATACAAAAACCAACAATAGGAGAGAATCAGAGTTTTTTCTTACGAGGTTCGTCTATCTACCCAGACGCCCACGCAAACTTCCAGAACCCGGATGCTCTGCTATCCCACAATGATAATTATTTCAAAGAGCTTATACTTTCTACTCAGAAAGAAGAGCAAAGGTTCACCTTTTGGCACCTGCCCCTGGAGAAGATGCGCAAAATAATTAATACGCGTCTTAACTACAATGGAATTGTCGATAAAGCCGTAAGTTTGCAAACTTTCCAAGATGCAGAAAAGCGCTTTACACAAATTGCCAATTTCGTAAATGATATAGATCAAACAAAAGATTTAAGAGAAGTCTTCGAGCTGCAAACACGCATCAGAAATATGTCAGCCATGCTCCAAAATGAATATGCAAAGCTACAAATGGTCAAGAATTTAAGCAATAATGAAGAGCTTCTTATCGAAATACAAAAACGTAAATTGTATGGAAAAATTATAAACTCTGAAAACCGAAATGTGCCTGAAATAAAATTTAACTAATGAAGCTGTTTACAACATTTGCTTTTTTTCATGAAAACAAGGACCCATGCAGAGGGTTCAAGACTATCTCAACAATTCAGAACGGTACAGAGATTTTATCAAAACCAAAATACCGTGATGAAAATTTAAGCAATGTATCAATGCAAATGAAACGTCTAGCATTTATCGATGTTCCAAGGTGTTAAAGAATTAAAAATTCGTTAAAGAGGAATGCCATGAGCTTCACTGTGTTCACGCAACTTTTCAGTAAAATTGATCAGATAACAAAAACATATGTCGCGGATATTTCCTCAAAAGCAATTGTCACAATTACCCCCTTTGTATCAATCGGTCTTACAATCACTTTCCTCATCTATGGATGGCTTATCATTCGTGGCGCTATAGATATGCCACTCTCCGGATTTGTAAACCGTTTCCTGCGTATAAGTATTATTACTTCAATCGCTCTAACCACAGGACTTTATCAAAGTGACATTGCAAATTTGATAACTCAAATGCCCTATGATTTATCAAAAGCGCTCATGTCAAATCCGCTCACTGAGACACAATTAATGAACTTGCTTGACAAAACAGCAACTGGGGGATTTCAATATGCAGGTCGTCTCTTCGAAGAAACCGTCTTCTTCGAAGCCAATGGGCTACTTTACAGTCTCTTAGGTATCCTCATCTTGCTGGCAACAAGCTTCGTCGTCGCAATCGGTGGGGGGCTTGTTATACTGACAAAAATCGCTATTACGCTTCTCGTGGGACTTGGCCCATTCTTTATCACCGCTTTGCTTTGGCAACCAACCCATCGCCTTTTCCAGCAATGGTTAATCCAAGTCCTGAGCTATATAATCCTCTTTCTACTCTTAGCCACTGTCTTTAATGTGATGATGACTATCTTTGCAAACTATTTGGCTGATATGAAACTCGATGACCAACAAAATATAAGCTTCATGTTTGGGGGAGCGCTTATCCTCTCCATTATATCCATCATGCTGTTACTCAAACTATCAAGCATTGCCAATTCTCTCGCAAAAGGCATGACATTTGGACATCTATGGAAACATAAAAACTAGAGGATAACCAAAGGTAATGATTCCCCTAACAGGCACCCTGAATATCCATAGGACAAAATAATCAAGATATCCAATCTTGCAGTGAAAAATATTTGCAGTGAAATAGGGCTATTTTCATCAATATAAAAAATGAAATTAAGAAAAGTAAAATAATTATACACTATGCACTTTACTTTACATTCAAAATGGAAATAATGATAATAAATGTTAGGATGCAACTAACAGTAAAAAAGAGTAATATTAAAATGAAAAATATCATTCTGATGATTTTGATTGCAAACCTTTTATCGGCTTGTGCATTAGCACCAAAGCTCAAACAACCCAATGATAGGAACCGTGTGCCTATTAATAAAACAATCCCTGCCGAAATTAAGCGAGGAGACAGATGAGAAAGCAGTTTATTAAAACAGGAATGATTACCCTTTTGGTAATGCTGAATCTAGCTCCAGCAAATGCAGAGACAACAGTAAGTTATGAACCCTCACAATCCGATAACTCACACGTAAACGTACAGAATTCTGCTCCATCAGCAGAATATCTGGAGATTATTCAGCTCTTACAAAAAGGGGAAATTATTAAGCTCTTAACAAAACAGCTTGAGTTGAAAAAAGAGCAACTTTCACAAACAGAAAAAGCCTATCAGGCTATAACAAAGAGTCAGAAAACGGGATCTCAGAAAATAGATTTTCCTAGTTTTTTTCTTAAAGAGCCAGAAGCGCTCTACAAAAGAGATAATCTTTCAAGGGAATCATATCAAAAGATATTGGAGGATGAAAACAAAGTTTCTGGGAATTTTGGAAAAATAAGAAAAGCTATTTTTGCGCGTTTAAGCTTTTTGTCGATTCTCGATAAAGCTGTAACTTTAAAAAGTTTTGAAAATGTAGAAAGTCGTTTTGAATACCTCCAAAATCTATTCGACGAACTTCAAACAAAAGAAAACCTGAAAGATATTGCAGATCTTCAAGCACATATCGATGGTTCATTGGCTATGATCCAGAATGAATCCATAAAGATGCAAATGGTAGCGCATATACGTAACGCTGAGCAATCACTGATCAAAAGAAAAAGACGCGAACTTGATATGAAATTTTTTAACCATAACAAACAGAGAATGCCTATCATACGATGAAAACAAGGACCCATGCAGAGGGTTCAAGACTATCTCAACAATTCAGAACGGTACAGAGATTTTATCAAAACCAAAATACCGTGATGAAAATTTAAGCAATGTATCAATGCAAATGAAACGTCTAGCATTTATCGATGTTCCAAGGTGTTAAAGAATTAAAAATTCGTTAAAGAGGAATGCCATGAGCTTCACTGTGTTCACGCAACTTTTCAGTAAAATTGATCAGATAACAAAAACATATGTCGCGGATATTTCCTCAAAAGCAATTGTCACAATTACCCCCTTTGTATCAATCGGTCTTACAATCACTTTCCTCATCTATGGATGGCTTATCATTCGTGGCGCTATAGATATGCCACTCTCCGGATTTGTAAACCGTTTCCTGCGTATAAGTATTATTACTTCAATCGCTCTAACCACAGGACTTTATCAAAGTGACATTGCAAATTTGATAACTCAAATGCCCTATGATTTATCAAAAGCGCTCATGTCAAATCCGCTCACTGAGACACAATTAATGAACTTGCTTGACAAAACAGCAACTGGGGGATTTCAATATGCAGGTCGTCTCTTCGAAGAAACCGTCTTCTTCGAAGCCAATGGGCTACTTTACAGTCTCTTAGGCATCCTCATCTTGCTGGCAACAAGCTTCGTCGTCGCAATCGGTGGGGGGCTCGTTATACTGACAAAAATCGCTATTACGCTTCTCGTGGGACTTGGCCCATTCTTTATCACCGCTTTGCTTTGGCAACCAACCCATCGCCTTTTCCAGCAATGGTTAATCCAAGTCCTGAGCTATATAATCCTCTTTCTACTCTTAGCCACTGTCTTTAATGTGATGATGACTATCTTTGCAAACTATTTGGCTGATATGAAACTCGATGACCAACAAAATATAAGCTTCATGTTTGGGGGAGCGCTTATCCTCTCCATTATATCCATCATGCTGTTACTCAAACTATCAAGCATTGCCAATTCTCTCGCAAAAGGCATGACATTTGGACATCTATGGAAACATAAAAACTAGAGGATAACCAAAGGTAATGATTCCCCTAACAGGCACCCTGAATATCCATAGGACAAAATAATCAAGATATCCAATCTTGCAGTGAAAAATATTTGCAGTGAAATAGGGCTATTTTCATCAATATAAAAAATGAAATTAAGAAAAGTAAAATAATTATACACTATGCACTTTACTTTACATTCAAAATGGAAATAATGATAATAAATGTTAGGATGCAACTAACAGTAAAAAAGAGTAATATTAAAATGAAAAATATCATTCTGATGATTTTGATTGCAAACCTTTTATCGGCTTGTGCATTAGCACCAAAGCTCAAACAACCCAATGATAGGAACCGTGTGCCTATTAATAAAACAATCCCTGCCGAAATTAAGCGAGGAGACAGATGAAAACAAAACAAGCAAAACCAGTGAAAGCCGAACAACTTAGCAGTTATTACGAAGAAAGCCGTGGTCTAGAACGGGATCTGATAAGCGAATTTGTAAAGTCGCGCAGAACGGCGTGGCGTGTAGCAAGTGCGGTTGGTCTTTTGGGCTTATTCGGTATGATATGTGGCGTCATTGGATTTTCCCAACCAGCGCCTACACCTTTAGTGTTACGCGTTGATAATACGACGGGTGCTGTTGATGTTATCTCAATTATGCGCGAGCACGAAGAAAGCTATGGTGAAGTTGTAGATAGATATTGGCTCAACCAATATGTACTTAACCGCGAAACTTATGACTACGATACCATTCAACTGAACTATGACACAACAGCACTTTTAAGTGCATCTTCTGTTCAGCAAGAATATTATAAAATCTATGATGGGGAAAATGCACGAGATAAAATGCTTTCCAACAAAGCACGTATCACAGTTAAAGTACGATCAATCCAGCCTAATGGCCTTGGTCAAGCAACTGTACGTTTTACGACTCAACAACTTGACAGCAGCGGTGCTGCTACTGGACCAAAACAGCACCAGATTGCAACAATTGGTTATACCTATGTCGGTGCACCTATGAAATCATCTGCCCGATTGCTTAACCCCCTTGGTTTTCAAGTAACAAGTTACCGTTCTGACCCAGAAATACTGTTGAATGATTAAGGAATTGATTGTTATGAAAAAACTTGCATTCGTTGTTCTATTGTCTTCGTTTTCTTCTCTTTATACGGTACCTGTTCAGGCACTCAAAAGTCCATCAAATTCACAATATGATCACCGCATTCGCTATATAACTTATAACGAAGCCGATGTGGTTCAAATTGAAACAGTTCTTGGAGTAGCAACACATATTATTCTTGAAGAAGGTGAACAATATATCACTCATGCCTTTGGTGATTCAGAAGCCTATGCCTTTGCGCATAAAGGGCGGCATATTTTTATTAAGCCAAAAGCAGAACTTGCCAATACCAATCTCATCGTTGTAACTGACAAACGGAGTTACAAATTCCGACTACAATTTCGAAATGACCGTGCGGGATCAACCTATGAATTGGCTTTCCATTATCCCGATTCAACCGATGAAAAGTCAGAAGAAAACAACCGACGCCTTGCGATTGAACGTGGTTTTCACCAAAGCGTGAAGGGCTATAATCTCAGTTACACCATGAGCGGTCATCAAGATATTGCTCCGATCAATGCTTGGGACAATGGGCGTATTACTTACTTCAAGTTTCCTGCTAACATGGATATGCCATCGATTTATGTCGTAGATGCTGAAGGGAATGAAAGCTTAATACCACGTACTGTTGTCGGTAGTTCTAATGATATTATCGCCGTTCATAAAGTTAATCCTAAATGGCTCATACGACTTGGTAAACGCGCGCTCGCTGTTTTTAATGAGGCCTATGACCCCCATGGTATACCAAACACAACTGGAACGGTATCTTCGGTAGTTTATCGTATCAATAAAGGAGGAAAATAATGTTTGACAATAAGGAAGGAGATGAAAAAGGTAGAAAACTGGACAATATAGAGCAAAAACATATTGAAGATGCTTATGGGAGCTCCGAACTGGGTTCAGATCATCGTCCGACAATTCCAGGGACCCGTGCATTGTTAATTGTAGGACTTATTGTCATAGTAGCGGTACCAATTGCTTTAACTTGGAAAGCTTTAAAAATGGGTAATACCGTGGAAGTAGAGGAAGAAAAACCACAACAAACGGTACAGCAAATTATACCGAGCTATATCCCTCGGGTTATAGAAGAGCCAAAACCTGTAGAAGAAGAAAAACCAACACAAACTGAAGATTCAAGCCTAGATATTTCACCAGCCTTAGCTAAACTTCTTCAAACAACCATTCCCCCACATATGCTCCAAGATTCTGAAGAATTAGCGCGTAAGCGTATGCTTAGTTCTAGTCTTAACAATGGTGGGAGTGAAGGATCTACGTATACAGACAATAAAACATCGAATGATGACAGTGGTGCATTAAATCTCCAACCTGTACGTTTAGGTCAATCACATGCAGCGCAACTTCATAACCGTGATCTCTTAATTACACAAGGAACGCAAATAGATTGTACATTAGAAACAAAAATCATCACGTCACAACCAGGAATGACGACATGTCATTTAACACGGGATATTTATTCTACAAGTGGTCGTGTTGTTTTGCTTGACCGTGGTTCTAAAGTCGTTGGTTTTTACCAAAGTGGCTTACAGCAAGGACAAACACGTGTGTTTGTACAATGGTTACGCATTGAAACCCCTTCTGGAGTTATTGTCAATCTTGACTCACCCGGTACAGGTCCTCTTGGTGAAGCGGGTATTGGTGGCTGGGTTGATAGACACTTTTGGGAGCGATTTAGTGGTGCAATTATGGTGAGTATCATCGGTGATTTAGGAGAATGGGTGAGAGGTAAAATCAATAAAAGTAGCAAAGAAGATAAAGAGAAATCACAACCTCAAGGTGCTCAGAATGCTGAATCGATAGTAGCCGATGTTCTTCAAAATTCCATCAATATCACACCAACTCTTTACAAACACCAAGGCGAACGAGTGAATATTTTTGTTGCTCGTGATCTGGATTTCAGCGATGTCTACAGTCTCGTCACACGTTAATCCAATACAAAAAGATCAAGCTGTTTCTCAGCTTTTGCAACCGCTTGATCGTTTCTTAGAAGATCCGAAGATCACTGAATTATCGATCTGCCGCCCCTGTGAAGTATGGACAAAAAGCTTCAACGGGTGGCAGGTCCATAGCGTACCTGAGTTAACAACAGTTTTTTTGCAAACGCTTATTACAGCGATTATCGTTTATAACGGAATGGCTCCCAGAAGTATTAATTATGTGCTCTTGCCTGGTGGACAACGTGGTACAATTATCCAAACGCCAGCTGTCGTTGATGGTTCTCTTTCCTTTGTGATTCGTAAACATTCCCTTATCGTTAAGACGTTAGAAGAACTCAAAGAAGAAGGGGCTTTTGATAATTTTTCTGATGTAAGTTTTAACAAACCTTCAGCAAAAGAAGCCAATAACTTGTTATCGAAGCATGACTTCACGCGGTTGGAACCATTTGAAGTTCAGCTCTTACAACGTAAACGTGAAGGAAAAATTCTTGAATTTTTGGAAGAATGCGTCCTTCACAAACGCAACATTATCATTGCCGGCAAGACAGGATCGGGGAAAACAACATTTGCCCGCTCGCTCATTGAAAAAGTCCCTGTAGAAGAGCGTATTATCACGATTGAAGATGTTCATGAACTTTTTCTACCCAATCATCCTAATCATGTAAATATGATTTATGGTAACAATGTAGGTCGTGTTTCAGCTGAAGAATGCTTAGATGCCTGTATGCGTCAATCGCCTGACAGAATTTTTCTTGCTGAATTACGAGGCAATGAAGCATGGGAATATCTCAATTCACTCAACACAGGTCATCCTGGATCGATTACAACGACGCATGCCAACAGCGCTTTGCAGACATTTGAGCGCTGTGCCACCTTGATTAAAAGATCAGAAATTGGCCGCCAACTCGAGATAGAAATGATCAAGATTGTTCTTTACACAACAGTTGATGTCGTGTTGTTCTTTAAAGATAGAAAGCTTTCTGAAATCTTTTACGACCCGATTTTTGCTAAATCAAAAATCGCTTAAATAAGGATTACACTCTCGATAAGAGCACACAAATAAAAAAAGCCGTAACCAATTGTTACGGCTTTTTATTGAATATTCCTCTTCTCTTTGCTTCTCAAATGTATTTTCTACACTCTTCATGAACAAAAAAAGAAAAAAGCGAACAGATAAAAACTTCAAAAGAAAACAAAATCGCATATGAGGTTTTATTCTTTTATCTTTGTTCATTCTCTCGATTTATCTTTTAAAAATGTATACTTAATGCAAAAGAGAAAAAATAAATTTTGATTCGCCTATCAATAAGAACTTCATGAAACAGATACCGATCATCACCAATAATTATCATCATCAAGACAAAAGCTTATTTTAAGCGATCAATAAATATTTTTTAAATCAAACAATCTCCAGATACAGAGAACCCAATATAAGTATAGTATCATTCTGATTGAGCATCTATAAATCACATTTCATTCGGGAATAAAAAGTATAGTGACATATCGATCTTCCTCGGAAGAAGAAAGATTCTTATCCTATACTAGCTTGTAAACAATCAAATTTCTCTAAAGAAAGCTTTGCTAACCATATCACGTGGGACTCATATCCCCAGCCCAAAGGATTAAACTTCTCAACCCAAACTGATCTTTAACTCTCTGTCTCTTTGCCTAGCAGGGTCAACTTTTAACCACTTTAAGCACCACATCGCAAATGACGGTATTTTACAGCACAACCAAATAAATACATAAAGAATAACGGATCATATCATTAATAATTGTAGAGCTCTCTTTTATATTAAGAAATGTATTTTATACTGAAAAATAAGGATTAAACTTATATAAATTTGATATCTCCTCAAAAGCCTTTTGGGCTCTCTAATAAATTCAAATCGTTTGACGTTATAATAGTTTTAAACAACTCCCCCTTAATTATATAATCTATCAGAATAATAGAGAGTGGATTTTATGCTCTCCGATTTTGAGAACTATAAATTTTGTTTTTTTAATGTACTTAACAATCGAATGCCTAAAACAAAATATGACCTTTAAATATATGGGATGATGATATCAAAAGCCCTCAATCACTGCATATCAGCAGTATTTTCGATATTATAATAAACGTATCGTAAAATTACGAACTATCGTCATTCCTTTATTATTTCATTTGAATAATTTACATGCGTTATAATGTTTGTATTATTCTGTGTCTTTTTGCCCTATTGTAAGATAAGCTTTTTTATAAAAAACGATTAAGTGAATCATACATTAAAGTGAAAATTTTGATACAGATTTAATGCAAATAAAAACACACAGGATATTATTTTTACATAACATGCTGTTTTAAGTATCTATTTTAACCGAAAGACTCATGTTTTTTTTAAGCAATAATAATTATGTTGACCATCTTATGGAAGCCAATGGGCTCTTAGAGATTAAATCTCTAAAGGCACATACTATTTCTAACCTTAACCTTCACTTTCATGAAGGCGTTATTTTTAAAGGCGACGTTCAACCATGAGTTTTTTAATTTCAGCAATCGCTTTTGCTGGATTTAATCCTTTTGGACAAGTTTGTGCACAATTCATAATCGTATGACAGCGATAAAGGCGGAAAGGATCTTCTAAATTATCCAGACGTTCACCACACATCTCATCACGTGAATCAGCAATCCAACGATAAGCTTGGAGCAAAACAGCGGGCCCCAAATAACGATCACCATTCCACCAATAACTTGGACATGATGTTTGACAACAGGCGCACAAAATACATTCATAAAGACCATCAATTTTTTGGCGATCGGAGTGACTTTGTAACCACTCTTTTGCAGGTTCAGGCGAAACAGTTTGCAACCAAGGTTCAATGACTCTGTGTTGAGCATAAAAGCGCTTTAAATCAGGAACCAAATCTTTCACGACTGGCATGGAAGGCAAAGGATAGACCTTAATGGGGTGCTTTACATCATCCATACCTTTGGTACAAGCCAATGTATTGGTTCCATCAATATTCATCGCACAGGAACCACAGATGCCTTCACGGCAAGATCGACGCAGTGTCAAAGTCGGGTCAATATGGTTTTTAATGAACAAAAGCCCATCAAGAATCATAGGACCACAAGCAGAACGATCCACATAATAGGTATCCAGATGGGGATTTTCCTCATCATCAGGCGACCAACGATACACGTGAAATTCTGTCAGTTTTGTAGCACCTTCAGGTTTAGGCCAAACCTTTCCTGGTTTTACTTGAGAATTTTTGGGAAGTTTAATTTGTACCATATTTCATTCTCCCCTTAATAGACCCGTTTTTTAGGTGCAATGCGCTTTAAATCGATTCCACCATCAGCTTCAGATGTTAATGGCTCCACATGGACAGGTCGATATGATAACGTCACCTTACCTTCTTTTGATAAATGTGAAAGGGTATGTTTTCGCCAATTTTTATCATCACGCTCTGGATAATCTTCACGGGCGTGAGCACCACGGCTTTCTAAACGTGCTGCCGCAGAATGAACAGTCATGATCGCATTTGCCATGAGATTTTGAAGCTCTAAGGTTTCAACCAAATCAGAATTCCATATCATGGAACGATCTGTGACTTTAAGGTCAGACAATTCCTCCCAGATTTTATTCATCCGTTGGCATCCCTGTTGCAAAGAATCTTCTGTACGGAAGACTGCTGCATCTTCTTGCATGGTGCGTTGCATTTTCTCACGCAATAGAGCTGTTGGTATCGCTCCCTGTGCAAAACGTAAACGATCAAAACGTGCCATAATTTCGTCAACAGCTTCTTCATTCAAAGGCGGAATTTCTGCATTCCGATCAATAACTTCCCCCGCACGAATGGCAGCAGCACGCCCAAACACCACAAGATCAATCAATGAATTTGATCCCAAGCGGTTAGCACCATGAACAGAAGCACATCCCGCTTCACCCACTGCCATCAGTCCTGGCTGAATACGATCAGGCGAATCAGCTGTTGGATTGAGAACTTCTCCGTAGTAGTTGGTAGGAATCCCGCCCATATTATAATGAACCGTTGGCAAGATGGGGATCGGTTCTTTTGTGACATCCACCCCTGCAAAGATTCGGGCGGATTCAGAAATCCCTGGTAAACGCTCGTGTAAGATTGCAGGATCAATATGATTGAGAACCAAATGAATATGATCCTTCTTAGGTCCAACGCCACGCCCTTCACGAATTTCAAGCGTGATACAACGTGAAACCAAATCGCGTGAAGCCAAATCCTTAAAGGAAGGAGCATAGCGCTCCATAAAGCGTTCACCTTCAGAATTGATTAAATAGCCCCCTTCCCCACGAGCACCCTCTGTAATGAGACAGCCAGAACCATAAATGCCTGTAGGATGGAATTGCACAAATTCCATATCCTGAAGGGGTAATCCAGCCCGTGTGATCATTCCACCCCCATCACCCGTACAGGTATGCGCCGATGTTGCAGAAAAATAAGCACGTCCATAACCACCAGTTGCAAGAACAACCATCTTAGCAGAAAAACGGTGTATTGTACCATCATCGAGATTCCACGCCACAACCCCCGTACAAACCCCATCGGTCATGATAAGATCGAGTGCAAAATATTCAATAAAAAATTGCGCATTATGCTTTAAACTTTGTCCATAAAGCGTATGCAAAATGGCATGGCCTGTACGATCTGCTGCAGCACAAGTCCGTTGAACAGGTGGACCTTCACCAAATTGTGTCGTATGTCCACCAAAGGGACGTTGATAAATTTTGCCTTCTTGCGTTCGGGAAAAAGGAACGCCATAATGTTCTAATTCATACACAGCAGCAGGGGCATTACGCACCAAATATTCCATTGCATCGGTATCGCCCAACCAATCAGAGCCTTTCACGGTATCATATAAATGCCACTGCCAATTGTCAGGTCCCATATTTGAAAGCGATGCGGCAATTCCCCCTTGTGCTGCAACCGTGTGTGAGCGAGTTGGAAAAACCTTCGTGATACAAGCTGTCTTTAATCCTTGTTCTGCCATACCCAGTGTTGCACGTAATCCTGCACCACCTGCCCCAACAACAACAACATCAAATTTATGATCTACAGTGTGATAAGGAGCGTTACCTGCTTTAGCGCCCAAAGATGATCTTGTACCCGCCATATTTGTTTAACCCCCTAATGCAATTTTTAAAAGAGAAAAAATAATGACACCGCCCATGAAAAAACAAAATAAAATATTTAATGTTAAAAAGAATAACCGGAAACCTTCGCGTGGAATATAGTCTTCAATCACCACCTGCATAACAAGTTTCATATGATAAAGGACTGAAAGAGTCATCAATCCCATCAAAATAGCCACAATAGGATGTGCAAGCCTTGCACGCACAATACTATAGTCCTTGCCCACAAGCGAAAGAATAAGAACAATAAAAAAGATTAAAAGCGGTAGATTAATAAACCCTGTTAAACGTTCTCGCCAAAAATGCTCTGTACCTTCATGCGCACTCCCACGCCCTCGTACTTTTCCAAGTTCCGTTCGAAAATCTTTTTTCATGGCTCTTTTTACCCCCAGCTAAACAACGGTATACCCAATAATCCAAATTGCAAAAGTAACAATAAGAGAAATAAACACTGTCGCCCAAGCAGTAACTGTTGCCTTTTCTTTTGCCAAAAGGCAAGGCTTCAGATCCCACACAATGTGGCGAAGCCCACCAACCATGTGATGGACTCCTGCCAAAGTATAAAGAAACAAAATACACAATCCAAACCAAGAACTATAAATCTCGCGAACTGTTCTAAATACCTCCTCGCCACATGCAATAGCCATTAACCAAACAGCAAAAAAAATCGTTCCAACATAAAGGGCCATACCCGTGATGCGATGTGCAATGGACATGGCCATAGTAATTGTCCAACGATAAATACTTATATGAGGGGAACGAGGGCGTTCTTTTATCCTAGTTGTCTCTATCATAAAATATCCTGACCTGGTTTTTGCAACCGCAATGAACGAGAAAGTTCGCACGAAACGACCCGATACATTATCTCGTTTTTACTTATTTGGCATCTCAAGATACCGATATTACAGGTCGGTTATCTCAAATAACGGATTAAAGGTCACGCACAAAAAAAACCGATCACTCCACGGATATGATCCGTAAAACTCGCTTTAATTTAATACACTTTCATCTTAACGTCAAAGGTCTAACAGCTTTTATCAAATATAAACAGACATTTTTTTAAACTATACTTACTCCGTTTGAGTATCCACGACATGTGCAATGATACCCTGCGCTTCATCCATTATTAAGAATAAAAAAGAGACAAAATTTGGATAGATTAAACATTTTTATGCCCTCTCTAAGCCTTTTAAATGACAACACGAATCATAAAAGACACAACTAAGCAGCATAAAAGCCGCTTTTGCATAAAGTTTAACCGATATAATTTTTACTCAGCAACGTGCATTTCAACATCTGCGCTTACAGAGGCTGTTTCTACTTTTTCAGCTTTTTTTCGATAATCTCTCTTTTCAGCAATACGGGCGGCTTTACCTCTCAGACCACGAAGATAATAGAGTTTTGCTCGACGCACTTTACCACGACGCACCAGCTCAACAGCTTCAATCAAAGGAGAATAAACAGGAAAGACACGTTCGACCCCTTCACCATAAGAAATCTTGCGGACTGTAAAGGTCTCATTCAACCCACCGCCGGAACGCGCAATACACACGCCTTCATAAGCCTGAACACGCGTCCGCGTACCTTCCGTCACACGCACCATAACACGGACTGTATCTCCTGGTTTAAAGGCTGGAAATTGGCGTTTTTCTTCAATTTTTGCACATTGTTCAGCTTCAAGCTGTGCGATAATATTCATTTTTTAATCCTTCATGTTCTTTATCGAACAGTCAGAGCGCTCAACTCTTACCCAAAAAGCCTTGTTCTACGAAAAGATGCTCTTTAGGCTATGCCTTATTACAGGAGCGAATACACCATTCCTTCATTTTACTTTTGGAACTATAAACAACCTTTTATTCAAAATTCTCTCAAAAAGAGAGCCATGCAATACACCACCTTATCCTATGAATCAAGTTTTCTGACGATTTTTATCATACTGCACATAAAGATCAGGACGACGTTGACGTGTTAACAATTCGGCTTGGCTTTGACGCCAATCTGCAATCGCTTTGTGATGCCCTGAGGTTAACACAGGCGGAATCTCTCGTCCTTCGAAAAGAGAAGGGCGCGTGTATTGGGGATGTTCCAGCAAACCATTTTCAAAACTTTCACACTTTGCAGAAGCTTTATTTCCCATCACGCCGGGGAGAAGACGGATAATAGCATCTAAGATAACCAGTGCGGCAGTTTCACCGCCTGAAAGAATATAATCACCAATAGAAACTTCTTCTAATTCCCGTGCTTCTATAACTCGCTCATCAACGCCTTCAAACCGTCCACAAACCAATGTTACGCCCGAATCACCAGCCAAACGACGTGCATAAGCTTGATCAAAAGGCCGCCCACGAGGACTCATCAATAATCTTGGCGAATCCTGTGGACAATGATCAATCGCAGCTGCCAAGACATCTGCCCGCATCACCATACCAGCCCCCCCACCAGCAGGTGTATCATCAACGCTATGGTGTTTATCCAAAGCAAAATCTCTAATCTGCACTGTCTCCAGTGACCAAATTCCGCGCTCTAAAGCTTGCCCTGCTAAAGAATACCCTAAAAAACCAGGAAACATTTCAGGATAAAGAGTTAAAACGCGCGCTTGAAATTTCATTTTTGTTTTTTCATCCTCATTTTATTCAACAAACTCTTTTAAAGTCAAAATTACACAAACCAATTCCATATAACGCTATAGCGTTATATGGAATCTTCTTAACCTGCAACCTATTCAATAGGGTCCTTTTCATACTTACACTTTCAAAAAAGGCTCTAAAAATTCAGGAATATCTCAAGATAAAATGCTTACAATATCTGCTCAAAAGTATTCTCTTAATCTTTGCATACTTTTCACTTTTTATTGATAAAATTCGCCAGTTATTTTTTACTTTCATCTTTATTTTCTTAGATTCAAGCTATTTCGTTACTGATCATTTTCTCTCCCACTGCTCAGGCCAGCCGCCATGGGATCAACAATAAGAAAACCAGAATCCATACAAATTTCTGGTACCGCCACCTTACTAAAAGGAATAAGTACTCTTTTGCCTGTATTCAAACCTATTTCAAGCAAATCGCCAGCCCCGAAATTATAAAAACCACACACTTCCCCTAAGACTTTTCCCCCACAATCTTGAACACGCAGTCCTATTAAATCAATTTGATAAAACTCATCCTCGCCCAAATCATCACTCAATTGATCACGCATCACATAAAGGTGAATCCCTTTCAAAGACTCGGCATCATTACGATTATCGATCCCTTTAAAATGTACAATCGCGTTATTTTTTTGTGTGCGAAGAGTTACAATTTCATAAGAACGCCCCATATCATCATAAAGAGTTCCGTAAAATTTGAAACGCTGTGGCTCAGCACTTAAAATTTTAACAAAAACTTCCCCTTTTATACCATGAGGCATACCAATAATGGCAAGATAGACTTTATTTTTAAGCTTTTCTTTATTATACTTCATACAAAAAATTATCTCTCAAAAGTGAACCCTCAATCTTAATCATTTCTATTCAATCTTGTTGCCATATGAGACAATCTTCCCCAAAGACCTTTCTTGGTAACAAAAACAAATTAATATAAGGAGAAGTCTTATGGCAAATATTATGCTATTTTACAAAGATATCACGCCAATCAATAAAGTTTCCCATAAAAATCTAAAATTTGCGCCACCAAGTGATATGTCTTTTGCCAAAGATACGCACTGGGTTCCTTTAGCAAGTACTGAATATTTTCAAGCAGCCCTAGACTATCCTATTTTGTTTATGTGCGCCGAAGATGAACAAAAAAAACGGCACTATACTTCCGCTGCCCTTGTTGGCCTTTCTAACGATGAAAATGACTATATCGCCTCTGATAAAAGTTGGAGAACCCATACTTATGTTCCTGCTTTTGTTCGTCGCTATCCTTTTGTTTTAGCACAAATTAGCAATGAAAAAGAACTTTCTGTTTGCTTTGATCAACAGTCAGGAATGTTTAATGAAGTCGCAGGAACAGAACTTTTTAATTCTGATGGCTCTATTTCTCCTTTTATGGAAGAACGTATTCGTTTTCTTGAAAGTTTTAAAATCGCGATGGAGAAAACCTCTGAATTCATTGATGCTCTTGTGGAAATGGATCTTCTCAGTCAAAAATCAATCAATGTGAAAAACGATCAAGGTCTCTCGGCGCAATTGGAAAATTTTTGGGTTGTTGACGAAGAAAAATTGAATAAATTATCAGCAAGCCAACTTGCAAAACTTCATAAAAATGGCTTTTTAGGGTTAATCTTTGCGCATTTGATGTCAACGCATAATCTTTTAAAAATACTCTCTCTCAAAGGTGAAAAGCAACTTATCAATCATGAAGAGAAACCCGAAAACAAGAATGGTCACATCAACGATGAAAAATCTACGAAGAAAGAAACCCTTAACTAGATAATGCCTATAAAAAACGATAAGAGAAAAGATGAAAATAGTCCTCTCATTCCAGCTGCCCATGCGGTTTTAACTGCAAGGAAAAACTGGTTAGAGCATCTTGTAAAAACCCGTCGTATGTCCGTACAAACAGCACAAGCCTATGAACGTGATACGCGGCAATTTTTATCTTTTCTCTGTCAACATTTAAGCCAAGCACCAACTTTCACAGATCTTGCTCATTTACGCGTCAGTGATTTGCGTGCTTATCTTGCTTATCGGCGTACAAACAATATCAGTGCACGCTCTTTAAGCCGTGGGGTAGCAGGCATCCGTTCTTTTTTCAAATACCTATCTCGCGAAGGAATCGTCAATATTCCCGCTGCTCAGCTTATCCGAAGCCCCAAACATCCAAAGTCGCTCCCAAAACCTTTAGCAATACAATCAGCTCTTCACGTCGTCCAACAAGAAAATCAGCTAGAAAACGAACCTTGGATTAACGCGCGTAACGCAGCTGTCCTTATGCTTCTCTATGGCTGTGGTATGCGAATATCAGAAGCCTTAAGCCTCACACCAGAACAATTTTCTGATCCTGAAAAAACAAGTTTATACATAACAGGAAAAGGGGGCAAAACACGCCTTGTCCCTCTCATCAAAATTGTTTACGAAGCTGTACACAATTATCTCAAATGTTGCCCATATCCTTTAAAAGATAACCAACCCATGTTTCGCGGTGCACGAGGTGGCCCCCTACAGCCGGCTATCATTCAGAAAACTGTACGCAACTTACGTGCAAGTCTTGGTTTACCAGAAACGGCCACCCCCCATACACTACGCCATTCTTTTGCCACCCATCTTTTATCACGGGGGGGAGATTTGCGAACGATTCAAGAACTTCTTGGGCATGCGAGTCTTTCTACCACACAAACCTATACCCATGTTGATACAGACCATTTGTTGGAAATTTATCAAAAGGCCCATCCTCGTTCTTAAAAACGCCTCATCAAAAAATTAAGTTGTTTCAACCTCAAGTGCCAAAGCATGGACACAAGTGGTTAACTCTTCTTGTAAAACTTTATAAATCGCTCGATGGATTTCTACGCGCGTCATCTTGGAAAAAGAAGAAGATAAAATTTTCACGCGAAAATGTGTTTCTCCTTTACCATCAAAAGCATATTCATTATGAGGATGTCCCTCATGAAGATGGCTCTCATTAATCACTTCAAGTTTCTGCGGATGAAAAGCATCCTGAAGCTTTTTCTTGATGATTGTTTCTATAGACATTTTTCATTCCTTAACAAAATGAAAGTGTAAGAATACACCTTTTTCATAACCAAATAAGTGTGAAAACAAATTTTTTAAAAGTCAATTCTTGTAAAATTAACCAATTTTGCATAAACCAATAATATGGCAATAACATCTAAATTATTCGATTCAATTCGCATAAGCTCAAATAAAAAACAAAAATCTGAGCCAGAAGCGCAACAGTGTCAGTGGAAAGGGTGTGAAAAGACAGGAACCCATAAGGCACCGGCAGGTCGAAATCACGAAGGACAATATCTACATTTTTGTATTGAGCACGTGCGTGCCTATAATAAAAATTTTAATTACTTCTCGGGTCTTAGCAATCAAGATATCGCAAAATTCCAAAAGGATGCTCTCACAGGGCATCGCCCAACATGGCCGACAGATCTTAGCAACGGCACAGCGAAAAAAACTGCTGCCAATTATGCAAAGATTCGCTCTGGAACAGCGGCCTATCAAAATCGTATGTGTGATCCCTTCATGCTTTTTACTGAGCGTCGTTCAAGCAATAGTTTCTCACGAAAATTAAAACCCTTAGAAGCAAAAGCTTTTGATACATTAGGACTACAAGCAAACGCTTCAGCAGAAGATATCAAAATGAAATATAAAGAGCTGGTAAAAAAGCATCATCCTGATTCCAATGGGGGTAATCGCGCTTCTGAAGAGCGCTTTCGCGATGTTTTACATGCTTATAATTTACTCAAAAAATCTGGTTTATGCTAAAAAATACGCATTGATGCGAACCCATTCTCATTGAGATCATCACTCTTTGCATAAAAACATTCTTATCTTCACACAATATGATAGAATAGATGAAAACGATTTTCCTTCATCTCTAAGGCTCTCGTTAGAGCATTGCATAAATGCTCTAACTCTTGTATCGTTTTCTCATGAAATAAATAGCGTTCTTTCCCTGCCAGAAACATCATGACAAATCTTAACCTTGAAAATACACCCGATATTACCCTTTGTGCTCGTGGCCTGTTTCATATTGAAACAGATATGAAAATTCCTGCTTTTAGCACAAAAAGTCCGCATGTTCCTGATATCGATCCCGATTATCTTTTTGATCCGCAAACAACTTTAGCGATTCTTGCAGGTTTTACTTTTAACCGTCGTGTCATGGTTTCCGGCTATCACGGAACAGGCAAATCAACGCATATTGAACAAGTTGCTGCCCGTCTCAATTGGCCTTGTCTTCGCATTAATCTCGACAGTCATGTAAGTCGTATCGATCTTGTAGGAAAAGACGCGATTGTTTTAAAAGATGGCTTACAAGTCACTGAATTTAAAGAGGGCATTTTGCCATGGGCTTATCAAAATAATATTGCTCTTGTTTTCGACGAATATGATGCAGGGCGTCCTGATGTTATGTTTGTCATCCAACGTGTTCTTGAAACCTCTGGCAAACTCAGCTTACTTGATCAAAGCCGCGTTATCTCTCCTCACCCAGCATTTCGCCTTTTTGCAACAGCCAATACCATTGGCCTTGGCGATACAACAGGGCTTTATCATGGTACCCAACAAATCAATCAAGCCCAAATGGACCGCTGGTCTATTGTAACGATACTTAATTATTTACCCCATGATAAAGAGGTTGATATTGTTTGTTCAAAGGTCAAACCTTTTCAAACGGCTGAGGGAAAAAAGACAATTTCACAAATGGTTCACGTTGCTGATATGGTCCGCCAAGCTTTTATTAATGGAGATCTTTCAACAGTCATGAGCCCACGCACTGTCATTACTTGGGCAGAAAATACCACAATTTTTCAAGATATCGGCTTAGCCTTTCGCTTAACCTTTCTCAATAAATGTGATGAACTCGAACGTGCCACTGTCGCAGAGTTTTATCAACGCGCCTTTGGACAAGAGCTTCCCGAATCACTTATGCAGGGTGTCTTGTCTTAAAGGAATATGTCAATTATGGCGATCGCCCCTGACAACAACAGCAAAAATCAAACAAACAATCCTCCCCTCAATACGCTTGATAGTGGAGCGTTTAAGAAAGCTCTTTCCACTTGTATGCGTGCCATTGCCGGGACATCCCACCTCGAAGTTTCTTTTAGTCATAACCGACCATCTCTGAGTGAAAATTGTGCACGTTTACCAGAATTACCACACCATGCTACGGATAAAGATATCACCATTACCCGCGGCTTAGGTGATTCCATGGCTCTGCGCAAAGCATGGCATGATAAGCGCATTCACATGCAATTTTCTCCGCTAGTATCAGAAGCGCAGGCTATCTTTGATGCCCTCGAACAAACACGTGTTGAAGCAATCGGTACTTTAGCCATGGAGGGGCTGGCAAAAAACCTTGATGCCATGCTCGCCGATAAATACAAAAGAGCCCATTATGAAAAGATTAACAACCAAAGTGAAGCCCCTATCCAAGAAGCGGTTGCCCTTTTATTGCGCGAAAAAATAACAAAGCGCGCAGCTCCAAAAGAAGCAGGCCCCGTCTTAGAATTGTGGCGCCAAGAACTTGAACAAAAAGCCGCAGCAGAACTCAATGAACTCACACATCATATTTATAATCAACAGGCTTTTGCACAGATCGTTCGCCAAATGCTTGCTACACTCAAAATGACAGTGCAACAAGATGAAACTCCTGACAGTGAAAACAATAAAAAATTAAAAAACGAATGTGAGCCTCAAGATCAAACAGAAGAAGAAAGTAAAAATAAAAAACACGCTCACAGTGAAGAACAAACCAGCACTGAACAAGAAAGTGATGGTCAAGAAGAAGGAAAAACACAAGCAACACAAACAAACGACAATGATCAAGCTGACGGCGAGGAAAAAAATGACCCTTGGCAAGAAAAGCCGCGCAAACCCAAACATCTTTTTTCCGATTCAGAACAAATGGAAAAACTTGGCAATTATAAAATCTTCACCCGTCAATTTGATGAAATTTTGGAAGCAACTGATTTTTGTTCTGAAAACGAATTAGATCACTTACGCCGTTGTCTTGATAAGCAAATTCATCATCTTCAAAACATTGTTGGACGTTTAGCCAACCGTCTCCAACGCCGCCTTATGGCACAACAAAATCGCAACTGGAACTTTGACCTTGAAGAAGGATATCTCGACACCGCAAAGCTTCCACGCCTGATTATTGATCCCATGCAGCCCCTTTCTTTTAAAATGGAAAGTAACACCCAATTTCGAGATACGGTTGTTTCACTCCTCATTGATAATTCTGGTTCAATGCGCGGACGCCCCATTAGCGTTGCCGCAAGTTGTGCTGATATTTTGGCACAAACGCTTGAGCGTTGTGGTGTCAAAGTTGAAATTTTAGGGTTTACCACCAAAACTTGGAAAGGGGGGAAATCACGTGAAAAATGGCTGGAGCAACATAAACCTCATCATCCTGGACGCCTGAATGATTTGTGTCATATCATCTATAAAAGTGCTGATACCCCATGGCGTCGCGCACGCCGCAATCTAGGTTTGATGATGCAAGAAGGATTACTCAAAGAAAATATCGACGGGGAAGCTTTAATTTGGGCGCATCAACGCCTTTTATCACGGCGTGAACAACGTCGCATTCTCATGGTCATCTCTGATGGTGCCCCTGTTGACGACTCAACACTATCGGTCAACGCCAGCAATTATCTAGAAAAACATTTACGCGCAGTGATTCAAGAAATTCAAACCCATTCCCCCATCGAACTCATTGCTATTGGCATTGGTCATGATGTCACCCGTTATTATCAACGTGCTGTAACAATTATGAATGCCGAAGAGCTTGCAGGTGCCATAACAAAACAACTAGAGGCACTTTTTAGTGATAAAACACCACAAACTTTATGAGAAATAAACCCGCCTTAAATCAGCCATACAGCAATCTATTGATTTATCATCATGCATCGAGCGTTATTCAACTTAAATAAGAATCCTAAACGCCGTAAAATTCTTTCATTTCAAATCTGTCCCCCGTTAAATCAAGTAAAATCATTTTCCTGCCCATAACAAGCGATGCTAGAAAGCATAAGTCTATTTAAAAAACATTTCACGTTACTTCCAAGTTTATTTCACAAAAGCACCTATGAATGATATTGCAGTATCACCATCTTTACGCTCCATAAAAGACAAAACAGATACCATTATTCTGCTTGGCCCCCTGATATCGCAACAAACCTTGACATTTAAGATGATTCATGAAGGGACTTCCCCCACTTATCATATGCAAGAGAGAGACTTTTATTGAAACAATATAAGAAGATTTACAATACGTAAAAGTTATATGCGGCTTCTCGCCATGTTGCAAAATGATGAATTATCCTCATAACTTCAATAAATTAACAACACACAACTGAAGTTTCTTTTACATCAATATGGTCTATAAGAAGGTGTTTTTAACCTCTTTCAAAGAGTGTTAATCGATCTATTTTTTATGAAAGCCTAAACAAATAATTTTTATTACTTCCTCACAAAAAGGGACTTGAAAGAAGAGCCTCTCCCTTTAAACCATGAAGCGATAAAATTTCTCAATCAACGATGCTATCGCATGCGTAACATAACGGAAATTTTCTCAAAGTTTAAAGAAAACAAAAAACAAAGGTTATTACTTGTTACAAGCAAAAGAGGAATTACCCTTTGCATGACTTTGGTAAAGAGGGAGTTTCACAATGTTAAGAATTGTTCCATAAGGAATCAACATCAACAGGCTCATAATAATTTTTACGGAGAAATCGCCAAAAGCAAGCGAGAGCCAAACTGGCATGCCTATCCCTCCCAAAACAGTACTCTCCACCAGTGAACTATCAGCATAGCCTGTTAGTTTATCAAGAAGAGCAAAAGAGCTCGAAAAAGCAAGAGAAAAAAACAACACCGTATCCAACGCTGAACCAACTAACGCCGCTGCTAAAGGTGCTTTCCACCATGTTTTCCGTCGCAAAGGCGTAAAAACAACAATATCAAGGAGTTGGCCAAATAAAAATGCCAAACTAGAAGCAAGAGCAAGCCGCGGTGTTGCCAATATCCAAGAAACAAAAACACCGGCAAAAAAACCAGCATAAACCACACACCGCGCAGCAGATGGGCCATAAAAACGATTGGTCAAATCATTGATGAGAAAAGCAAATGGATAGGTAAAAGCCCCATAAGTCAAAAGCTCATTTAAATCAAACCAATAGACGGGATATTGAACCAAAATATTAGAGGCAGTGACCGCAAGGCACATCGCTAAAATAGAAAAAACAACATATCTTCTCTTTTGCTGTTCTAATAAAAGACCGCTGGAAAACATTTTTTTAACCTGGGGTATGGAACCAATAAAATAATAGAGTGATCAAAGAGAGAAAAGCCCCAAAAGCGAACTTCTAGAATAAAGATCGGTGATTAGAGCATCAATCCACCAAAGATAATGATACGAATAATCACGCCACAACAATCACGCTGCTTGCTCAGCTTTTTTCTTAATGATTTGGCGTTTTAACAAACGCGCACGTTGCGACAATTCTTTATCGTCTGCCTTGACCAAAAAGCCATCAAGACCACCACGATGCTCAACAGAACGCAATGCATTTGCTGAAATACGCAAGCGATAACTTTGCTGCAACACTTCTGAAATTAATGTCACATTGCAAAGATTTGGCAAAAAACGACGCCGAGTCTTATTATTCGCATGGCTAACATTATTACCATACAGAACCGTTTTCCCTGTCAATTCACATGCACGAGACATAAACTTCACCTTTAAACTCTAAGAAACTTTCAAATCCCTATACCCCAAAGACACAATGAATGCAAATCGCGCATAATGCGACCTTGAACGGGCATCATTGGGAAGTTTCTTTCTAATAGGGGCTCGACAACAAAAGGTCAAGTCTTTTATAAAACCTTTTTCATCTCTTGGCTGGCTCATCCTTCATCTTTTTCCAAAATCAAGGCGTGCAAATTCTGCTAAAAAGCGTAGAAAATGCTTTTTTTAAAGGCATATCATGTTAGAATGGAAATCTATTGTCCTGAAAGGAAGCATACATCATGAGCAAAAAATCCCCCCCCATGACAAAGCTTCAGGAAAATTCTTGCCGTTTTTCTTCTTTCTTGTTTGGAACTTTATGCATTTGTTTTTTCTTTCTCTTTAGTGCATTAGGCATATGGCAAATACAACGGTTAAACTGGAAAACAAATCTTATCACCAGTGCCAATCAGCGCGTTCACTTATCCCCCATAAAAGCCCCCCAAAAAGATCAATGGGCTGAGGTTACTTTTGAAAAAGATGAATATCGACCGGTTGTGATCACAGGAAATTTTTTAAAAAATAAAAATATTTTGGTCACGGCTGCTGCTCAAAACACCACGGGTTACTGGGTTTTGACTCCTTTACAAACCGCTGACAACACACTGACCTTTATCAACCGTGGCTTTATCCCTATGGACGAACGTAACAATTTTCAACACTCAGATCCATCGCATACATATGCCTCACCTCAGCAAGATTCTACCACAAACACAGAACAAACGACAATTATCGGTTTATTACGCATGAGTGAAAAAAATGGATTTTTTCCACGCAAAAATAATCCTGACAAAAATGTATGGTATACGCGTGATCTTCCCGCTATGGCAGAAAAACTTGGGTTAACCACTGTTGCCCCTTATTTTATTGATGCCAGAAAAACATCTCCACAAACAAACCTTCCCGTTGCTGGTCTTACGATGATCCATTTTCGAAACAATCATCTTGTTTACGCAATCACGTGGTTTATTTTAGCTGCTGGTATGTTAGGCGCTTTTATCTTTCTGCTACGACACAAAGATTAAAAAATAACAAGATCAATACTTCCTTCCTCTCACATGCCAAGTATTGTTAAAGCAAGCGCTATTAAAGTATAAAGAGAATGAGCGTCCCACCCTCGCACCTTTAATTACAGATCATGGACATACAATGGGTCTATACCATTCACGAAGAATTTACACGACACTCTTCACAAGACAACCATAAAATGAAAGTTGATTCATTGAAAAATGCTTACTTTAAAATAAACGCGCGTGAATGCACACTGTAATAGCATTTTATTTTGCATGAAAAGCGTAATCTCATTAAAAAGGCAATACCCAAAAATATGGAGCAATACGTCATTTCGACTCTTAAAAAAACATTCTATTAAAAACATTGTCATCAATGCTTTTACAAAAATATAAAAATTAAAAATGACAAGAAAGATGAGCACGCATTTCCATTGTCACAATTTCATATTCTTGCCGGTTATGCTCTGTTTCTAAAGGTAACTCAAACGGGTATATGAAATATTCTGGCCTTCATCGCACATACAAAAGCGAATACAACAAAAACGTATGGAAACGTTTTGTGTTTCAAACCTGCTATGAAGATGAGATATTGAGTTATAAGCAACAAAAAATATTTGAATGTGTCAATGAGACTTTTATCCCTATTACAACACCTCCAATGATGGCATTTTACAGTATAAGAAAAAAGGAGAGTCATCGTCTATTTTAAAAAGACAGTTTATCCTTTTAGTGTATTTTGCTAAAGGCTTG
The DNA here is from genome assembly GCF_944896145.1 of Bartonella sp. B1098. Taxonomy (NCBI): domain Bacteria; kingdom Pseudomonadati; phylum Pseudomonadota; class Alphaproteobacteria; order Hyphomicrobiales; family Bartonellaceae; genus Bartonella; species Bartonella sp. B1098. Next base: position 168,994 of record NZ_CALYLP010000004.1, read on the forward strand.
TGCTATAAATGTATAAACTTGTTTTGCTGAAATTTTAACTCTTTCATTTTTAAGGCTTCTGTTATGGGCGTTGTTGCCAAAAATTTTCCCATACCTGATCTTCATCGGGTTCGTCGTGTTCTTCTTTCTGTATCTGATAAAACGGGGGTAGTTGCCTTTGCAAAAGCCCTTTATGCAACTTACAATGTTGAATTGATTTCAACAGGAGGAACAGCCAAAACTCTCATAGCTGCTGGTTTACCTGTAAAAGATGTTGCTGAAGTTACTGGATTTCCTGAAATAATGGATGGACGTGTAAAAACACTCCATCCTTTGATTCATGGCGCTTTGTTAGGGGTAAGAGAAGATCCTAGCCATAGGGAAGCTATGAAAAAAAACAACATTCATGGAATTGATCTCTTGGTGGTAAATCTTTATCCTTTTGAAGAGACACTCCTATCGGGAGCTGATCCACAAACGATTCTTGAAAATATTGATATCGGTGGACCAGCGATGATTCGCGCTGCGGCAAAAAATTATGCTTATACCGGTGTCGTAACAGCAATAAATGATTATGATTCGATTCTTGAGGAATTAAAACAGCATAACGGATGTTTAAGCTTATCCATGCGCCATCAGTTGGCAATGCGTGCATACGCGCACACCGCTGCTTATGATACGGCAATAGCAGCATGGTTTGCACGGGATTTAAAAATTGAAACACCATCATGGCAGAGTTTTTCTGGTCATCTTGAAAGTGTTATGCGCTATGGGGAAAATCCACATCAACAGGCAGCATTTTATCGCAATAATGAAAAACGTTTTGGCGTTGCAACAGCAAAACTTTTACAAGGCAAAGCGCTCTCTTATAACAATTTGAATGATACAGATGCAGCCTTTGAGCTCGTAGCAGAATTTGATCCGCACAAAACCGCTGCTGTTGCTCTTATTAAACATGCCAATCCTTGTGGTGTTGCGGAAGGGAAAAATTTGAAAGAAGCTTATTTGAAAGCTCTTATGTGTGACAATGTATCGGCATTTGGTGGAATTGTTGCTTTAAATCAACCCCTTGATGAGGAATGTGCAGAAGAGATTGTTAAAATTTTCACGGAAGTAATTATTGCGCCTGACGCGACAATGGCAGCACGTGAAATTATTGCCAAGAAAAAAAATCTTCGTTTGCTCATTACAGGTGGCATTCCTGATCCCCGTTGTGAAGGACTTCTTGCAAAAACACTTGCGGGAGGCATTTTAGTGCAATCACGTGATAATGTGGTGGTTGATGATCTTAAATTGCAAGTGGTAACCAAACGAGCACCAACTCAAGATGAAACGCGTGATCTTCAATTTGCTTTTCGTGTAGCAAAACACGTTAAATCAAATGCTATTGTATACGCGAAAAATAGTGCAACAGTTGGCATTGGGGCTGGACAAATGAGCCGCATCGATTCAGCAAAAATTGCTGCAAGTAAAGCAGCAGAAAGTGCAAGGAGAGCAGGCTTAACAGAAACGCTCACAAAAGGATCAGTGGTTGCATCCGATGCATTTTTTCCTTTTGCAGATGGTTTATTAGCAGCAGCTGAAGCGGGGGCAACTGCCGTCATTCAACCAGGAGGTTCCATGCGTGATGAAGAAGTTATCACGGCTGCGAATGAACAGGGTTTAGCGATGATTTTTACAGGAATACGACACTTCCGTCATTAATATAATTTGGATGATTTCCTCTTCATATAAGACAAGCATTTCAAGAGATTTTTCTTAAATCGTATATCGATCGATAACCGTTGAAATAGGAGCAGTGATTCAATCTGGAGAATCTGCACGTGATGAAGAAATTATCACCGCAAAAAATGCACATAATTTAGCCATTATTTTAGGAATAAAATATTACCGTTATTAATAGCTTTAAGAGTGGCCCTTTTACATGAGACATGTGTTAAAGGGATTTTTTTGTATGTAGATGCATACCTGTTATGACATTATATCACAACTATTTTTAGTAATATGCTCTATTCTTAAACTAAAGAGTGTAACAAAGTTTGAGTACAGGATATGAATATTCTACGTTCTTATAGTAATTGGCGCCGTTATCGCCGAACCGTTAATGCGTTAAGTCATCTTTCAATATATGAACTCAATGACCTTGGCATTTGTCGAGGTGATATTGATTCAGTTGCGTGGCGCTATTCGCGTAAATCTTTCTAAGAGTTGTTTGAAGCATATTTGAGGGAGTGTTTTGCTATAAAGAAACGAGCATTTTGAGGGTTGGTGGTTATGACGTCGTTTTTAGTATAATAACACTTTGATAATGACACAAAGCAGAAAAGATTTTTCCCGAGTGCTTTAGTGTAATGTTGTTTCTTGAATTCTCAATGTTTCTATGATGGGCGACTTTTGATTTATCAAGAATGTGCATTATTTTGCGTATTTGATGAAAGATTCTACTGGAGGAGTGTCTTATTCTAAATCTATTTATATTGGATCAACTATAATCCTGTCTCTTGCACATTACCAAGCGAGTAGCGTGGTGTATGGAGTAAAATTGCACAAAAAGGAATTAAAAATACCTATAATGAACCGTCTCAAACGCCAAAGAGAGTGTTGCAACATTAAAAGTAGCTCTAGGTGTGTGATGGTACCAGCGTATTACTCTATAAGCAGCCATAATGTGATCAAAACCAAGAATATTGATCACGATAACACCCCCCAGAACTTTTTGAAGATAAGCAACCGTTTAATTTTCTCTTAACATCTTTAAAGAATGAAGATTCTTAAAATCAATACCAATCTGTCAATAATGGTCTGTCAACACCCCCGTTTTCGCTAGAGCACTCGCTCTTAGCACTAGCACATGAGATTCTATAGGCAAAATTTGCCTCAAAATATTCATCCCACACACTTACAAAAAATACTTCCGTGTATAAAAATTTACACAATCCTTCAATAGGATATATCCCCAATAAACGATGATATTTTAGGACACGAAAATAAAACGCAATAGACGATAAGAACAATGTTTTGATTGTTTATCAAACGGCTTTACGAATAAAACGCCAGCGAACCTTTTCCTGAAATGCAGGGCGAAAATATAAAACGATCTGCTGTGTCCGTTGTGGACCTGCTAATTCCGCAAAATCAACCGAATCTTCAAGATAAATATCCGCATCAGGTGAAATAAAATACCATACTTGCTCGCCCGCTACGTGTTCGTTCTTTACCGCTAAACACACACGCTCACCATCATAGTTAACGTCAACTTGTGGATGAAGATGAAACCGAACAGCAACATGATCTTGTTCACTTTGCGCCCTTTTATGTTTTTTCCCTTCTTTATTGGGCATAAAAAAGCGATCAAAACCTTCGATCATATCTCCACTCGTCGCCAAAATAAGACCACGCTCATGAATAAGATTAAAGGATCGCACATAACCATTATGGCTTGCAATAAAACCTGTTTTCTCTGAATCCTCTATACGGTGCACTTGAACTTCCCTGGGTCCATCACATAAAAGAGAAGCGCCATTTTTCTTTTTTTTGTAAAAAACGCCCACCGAACAATCATTAAGCGTCGCTGTTGAATGGGCAGCAGTAACACGCCCTAAATGTCGATAGTCCTCCCGCCCATCAGGATTAACACCAGTATTGATAATAAAACGGTGTCCTTGTGAAGACATTTCAAAAGACAAACATCCCGAACAAGCTTGCTGTGCTACAAAGCGTGGTGGAAATTTTCCCGTATCGGCAAGAATTGTTGTTTGATTGGCTTTTAAGCGCTGAAATCCTGAATAACGCGCACAACTAAAAGGATGCCCTCCTGTCTCATCAAGCTCCAAAAGTGTTGACAACCGTTCCGACACGAGGGGACCAACCCCATTAAAATGCGCCAATGTTCGATCCTCATGGATAAAGAATCGCAAAGCTGGCAACATGCGCTCAACAGAATCAATCAAAATACGGGGTGCTGTTTCATTACTTCGCATAAAAAGGCAACGTAAAGATAATAAATCTGATAATAAATTAAGCAAAATGATAGGACTACGGGAAATATGCCCACCATCAAGCAAAATCTGAAGCGAAAGCTCTTCTATAAGCGTGGTTTGGACCTTTTTTTTCACGGCTGCAGAAACAGGCAAAGCAAGAGATGCAAACGTCAAAGCTGTTGCTGCTTGTAACCGTTGATCATTGTGCTCCATACTGCAAATTGTTACGCGCAAATAACGGAATTGCAAACCAAGTGCACGTAAAAAGCGTTTTTCAAACCGCTCGCTTGCCCCTTCTAACAACATTTTTGAGTGACAAATCCACGAAATCAAACGCCGTGCGACAACAGGACCACTCCAAGCAAGCCCTTTTACCTTTTTACCAGCATGGTCCAGCCAATCTTCTAAAAGAGAACGTGCATGCGCTGCAGCTAAATCACTTTCTGCTGCTTCCATATGGCGCAACCAATGAAAATCATGCAGAGCCGCTTCCCATTCGGGCGTTGGCGCAACCAATGAAAAGAGTGAAACAGCACCAGAATGAACAATATGACCAGCAAAAGCAAAACGACCGTGATAAAATTCATGCGCCATCATCGGATCAGCCACATGCAAATCAATGGGATGGGCTAAAATTTTATGAGGACGAAACCCTGAAAAACGCCAACGAAACAATGGTCCAACCCATAAACGTCGCATAACATGCTGTAGCGTATCGATACAGGCTGCTATCTTTACCTGAGGAGCTTTTACCGCAATCGCCAAAATTCCATCTCCATCTATACTGAATCAAATACAATTTCGACCATTTTTGTAAATGAAGCGTTAATTAAGCAATTTTTCGTAAGCGCGCGGCAAAAAAACCATCCATTCCTAAAAAGGCAGTTGTCTCAGCATCAAAATTTTTATGACAAAAATCCGCCGGCGTCGTGCGCAACATCCCCTCACCAAGCAAATGCGCCAGTGCTCCCATTTCTTCTGGATCAATAGGGTCTAAAACAATATCATTGCGTGTTGATAAAATTTTCTCAATGAGATCTTCACCTTCTTCTCGCGCCAATGAACAATTGGAAAAAACAATCCGTCCTCCCTCCTTTACCAAGGCAATGGCGGCGATAAGCAAATCATATTGCAATGCCGCTAACTTGACAACATCATCCCTCGATTTCGTCCATAAAATATCGGGATGACGACGGATTGTTCCTGTAGAAGAACAAGGAGCATCAAGAAGAACCGCATCAAAAAGCTGTGTGGGATGGAAATTTCTCACATCCCCCTGCCAAATGTGAACGGAAAAATGCAGCCGTTCCATATTTTCTTTTAAACGCTTGATGCGGTTAGCAGAAAGTTCAATGGCTGTCACCTCTGCTCCCTGCAAAGCCAATTGTGCTGTTTTCCCCCCAGGACTCGCACAAAGGTCAGCAACATTTTTCCCCTGAAGCTCTCCTAGTAAACAGGCAGGTAACGCTGCGGCAAAATCTTGAACCCACCACGCCCCCTCACGATAACCCGGTAAATCAGAAACAGAACACGCCAAACGATTCAATCGAACAGATCCATTGGGCAACACCACACCGCCAAGCCTCTCAGCCCATCCAACACGATCAGACTTTACTGTCAAATCAAGCGGAGGCTCCACACTTTGAATTTCTATAATTTGACGTGCCTTCTCTATTCCATAAGCTGATACTAAAAGCTCTCCAAACCACGCTGGAACACCTTCAATGGTCGGAATTTGTTGGCGTAAAGATGCCGCCTCACGTGCAACATTGCGCAAAAGAGCATTTACCACCCCTGAAAAACGGCGCATACGAGGATCAAGTTTCGCCGCACGCACAGCTAAATCAATAGCGGCATGATCGGGAATATCAAGATAAAGAATTTGCGCCACACTGACATGCAAAAGATGCTGAAGTGACAATGCTTGTGAAGGCAAAGGGCGCGCTAAAAAGCGCGAGAGAGCCGCCGCAATCGGCCCCCGATGACGCAATGACGTTGTCAAAATAGCCCGACACAATAAACGATCTCGTTGTGAAAGCTTTAAATATTGTGGGTGTCCATGTTCATTATCCGTTAAACCAGAAAGAGGCGTATCCTTATCAACAACCGCCCCTAAAAGACGCACACACACCTGCCGAATAGCCAATCCTGGAACATCTTTTTCAGACACATGCCCCGCTTTTTTGTGTTTCAAAATAACACCTTTATATCACTGCTTCCTCAAGAGATCTCCTAGAAATCTCCTCAAAAACTCTATGAACGAGAACTTTTTGAATTTTCATAACGAAGCCAAGAAGGACGTTTTGTGACTCGCTGAAAAGTGTCATCTTCTTTCTCACCTGATGCATGAGCCTGACTGCGAAAATCTTCATAATTTTTCTCGTTGCTTTTTTTATTTATAGCGTCTTCTCTATTCCATCCGCCACTTTCAGCAAGAGCCCCTTTCATCTCTTCTGCTTGCCGATAAAGAGCAGCAATACGATTTGCCGTTGCTGGATGTGTTGAAAAAAGACTATCCGCTCCCTCACCGCGCAAAGGATTGATAATAAATAGATGCGCGGTTGCTGGATTATGCTCTGCTTCTTCATTGTAAACCCCATGCCCACCATCAGCAATTTTACGCAATGCCGAAGCTAACCATAAAGGATTACCACATATTTCAGCGCCTCTCCGATCCGCAGCATATTCACGCGTACGGCTAATGGCCATTTGCACGAGCATTGCAGCAAAAGGTGCCACGAGTAATGCAATAAATCCTCCAATTGCCCCCGCACCATGAGAATCCTCCGAAGAGCTACGCTGTCCTCCCATAAAAAAAGCAAAATTACCAAGCATTGAAATTGCCCCTGCAATCGTTGCTGTTAGAGTCATGGTTAAGGTATCGCGATGCTCAATATGTGCGAGCTCATGCGCCATAACGCCAGCAATTTCTTCTGCACTTAACCGCTCTAACAAACCACGACTCGCAGCAACAGCGGCATTTTGAGGATTACGTCCTGTTGCAAAAGCATTCGGCTGCGCGCTATCAAGCACATAAACCTTTGGTTGAGGAAGAGAAGCTTTTTTAGCTAAATCGCTTATGATTTTATAATAAACGGGTGCGGAATGCTGATCAACCTCACGCGCCCCGTACATACGTAAAACGATTTTATCTGAATTCCAATAAGAAAAAAAGTTTAAACCACTTGCCATTAAAAGAGCAATGACCATGCCACTGCCCCCTCCAACAAGATAACCAACCCCCATAAAGAGGGCCGTTAAAAAAGCCAAAAGCATGGCTGTACGCATTATGTTCATTACTCAAAAAACTCCATGATAAAAGTCTACCAATATTATATGATGGGGTTTTCTTTCTGCTTCTTCAATGGAATAGGTGTAAAATGAATAAAAAAGATGAAAAAACAAGCCCAAAAAATTCAACTATTGTTAAACAGCAATCTCTTCCTCCCGCAGCACAACGCGCCCTTAAAGAAGCTGAAGAAAGGCGAAAAGACGAAGCAAAAAAAGAACACCCGTTGGAAAACGGTGGACGCGGCGGCAAAGACCCTTCCCGCTATGGAGACTGGGAAATTAAGGGCCGCGCCATCGACTTTTAAAGCCATAGATTTTCAAAATTGAACTTTTAAAACAACCAACGCCATTTTAAATAAACATTCTTTTAAAGAAGATCCGTTTTTGATTGGCAAAAACGGATAATATTTATTCTCCTAGAATTTTTTTAAAAAGCGTTGATTAAACAATCATGCTTCTTATTCTGAAGCAGATTCTGCGTCAGCCGCAGCTGCTGCTTCCTCTGCTGCCTGCTTTGCTGCTGCTATACGTTCTTGTGCTTTTTTACCCGGTTCACCTTTATGTGGGTTATTGCGGGTTGGACGCTTTTTTAAGCCAGCGGCATCTAAAAACCGTAAAACGCGATCTGTTGGTTGAGCCCCTTGCCCAAGCCAATATTGGATACGTTCTTCATTAAGTTTCACCCTCGATCCATCTTTAGGCAACATTGGATCCCATGCACCAACACGTTCAAGAAATCGCCCATCGCGCGGACTACGAACATCCGCAACAACGATATGATAATAAGGACGTTTCTTTGAACCTCCACGGGACAAACGAATTTTCAATGCCATATTTTTCTCCTATTGTCAGCTCTGGCTTTCGTTTAAATTGACTTTTTTTGTTTTTTGCTCTTCAGCAATAACTTCATGATGACGCACAACTTCTTTAATAATAAACTTTAAAAATCTTTCAGCAAAATCAGGATCAAGATGACTTTCCATAGCCAATTGCCGCAAACGTGCGATCTGATGTTGCTCACGCAGAGGATCTACTTTAGGCAAATCATAACGGGCTTTTAAGTGCCCAACAGCCTTTGTACAACGAAAACGCTCTGCTAAAATATGAATCAAAGTTGCATCAAAATTATCAATAGATGCCCGTAAATGTGCCAATTCGTTTAATACTGTTTCCTGCATCACATTCCTTTCCCTCTTTGCATCTTATTTTTTCTTAAAATGCTGAGGAAGTTTCCCCCTATCGGCAATGCCATTGGAAAGACCAGGAAATGTAGGATCACGTCCGGGAAGTCCGGGCAAGACCTTCCCTCCATGGCCATTTTCAATCTGTTTTTGAAGCGTTGAAAGTTGCTTCAGATCCAATCCCGATAAATCAGGCACAGCTGAAGAATCTGCACCTCCTATCCCTCCAAAACCCATTTTGGAGCCAAGTCCTCCTAACATTTTTCCCATCAAACCACTTTTACCTTTACCACCCATGGCTTTCATCATATCAGCCATTTGGCGATACATCTTCAAAAGTTTATTAATATCAGCCGCCGTTGTCCCAGACCCCTTCGCAATTCGTTGTTTGCGGCTATGTTTTAAAAGCTCCGGATTCGCACGCTCCTGGGGTGTCATGGATGAAATAATAGCCAATTGACGATTAAACAAACGATCATCAAGACCCGCCGCCGCAATCTGCTCTTTCACCTTACCCAATCCTGGCAACATACCCATAATACCGCCCATTCCACCGAGTTTTTTCATTTTCTGCAACTGTTCTGCAAGATCATTCAGATCAAATTTTCCGGCCTGCATTTTTTTTGCAAAAGCAGCAGCTTTCTCATGATCCATTGTTTCAGCCGCTTTTTCAACCAAAGAAACAATATCGCCCATTCCGAGAATACGATCAGCAATACGACTGGGATGAAACTCTTCCAAAGCTTCTATTTTTTCACCAGTTCCAACGGCTTTAATTGGCTTTCCTGTCACAGCACGCATGGAAAGAGCTGCACCCCCACGCCCATCACTATCCATCCGTGTTAAAATAATTCCTGTAATCCCTACACGCTCATCAAAAGAACGCGCAAGATGAACGGCATCTTGCCCCGTCAAACTATCAGCCACCAACATAATCTCATGAGGAAGAGAACACGCTTTAATTTCAGCCAATTCAAGCATCAAAGCTTCATCAATATGATTACGTCCTGCAGTATCAAGAAGAAGCACATCATAACCGCCCAATTTAGCAGCTTGTACAGCACGTGCAGCAATATCAACGGGCAGTTGTCCGGCAATAATAGGCAAACTTGCAAGTTTTGCTTGTTCTCCCAACTGGCGCAATTGCTCCTGTGCAGCGGGACGACGTGTATCTAATGACGCCATGAGAACTTTTTTATTGTGTTTATCAATGAAACGTTTTGCAAGCTTTGCTGTTGTGGTTGTTTTTCCGGAACCTTGCAAACCAATCATCATGATAACAACGGGCGCTGGTGCATTCAAATCACTCAGAACGCTTTCATTTCCAAGAATACGAACCAATTCATCATGAACAATTTTAACCACCATTTGGCCTGGCTTAATTGATTTAACAATTTCAGCCCCAACCGCTTTTTCCCGGACCCTATCAGTAAAAGAACGAACAACATCAAGAGCAACATCAGCTTCCAATAAAGCGCGTCGAATTTCACGCAGCGCCTCTGCAACGTCTTGATCCGACAAAGCACCACGCCCCGTCAAATGAGACAGGATAGAACCAAGTCGCTCTTGCAAAGATTCAAACATTATTTACCTCATTGTTTCCGAACAAAGTTGCATAACAAACAAACCAAAAGAACATCCGAGAACGCATCGCGCCGTCGAATGTTGACCTCTGAGATCTCTTCATACCCTTAAACTGGGGTCTCAGCCGGTGGCTCCAAGTTAATTTTGTCACTGAAAGCTTGCTCCTTCAAACAATAAAACCCCAGCTTTGTCAAGTTTTATCATAAAATGTCTTTTTATACGAAGAAATAAAAACAGCAAATACTACATTTCAAAACTTTCAACTTCAACACACATAAAGCATCCTGTTTCCTGTTCCATATTCCATAATTTCCCGCTAAAGATATCAAACCAAACCCCATGCAATGTTAAAATACCTTGATCTTTTCGGAACTTTATCCACGGAAACGTCTCTAAATTTCTCAACGAATGGCGAATAGAAAGCTGCTCTAAAGCCGTTTGTTTTTCTGGCCAAGAGAGCGACTTATTATTCAAAACGATTTCTGCGGCTGGTGCTAAAAGACTAATCCATTGGCCAATAAAATCATTTGACGATAAAGATTTACACGTCTCCTTAAGAGCCGTAAGAACCCCTCCACAATGGGCATGCCCAAAAACGACAATATGTTTCACCTCAAGCAATTGTACGGCATATTCAAGAGCCGCTGATGTTGCATGATATTGGTTATCAGGAGAAAAAGGAGGAACCACATTTGCCACGTTGCGCAGGGTGAAAATTTCCCCTGGTTTAGCATCAAAAATCATTTCTGGGACAGCACGCGAATCACAACAAGCAATAACCAAAACTTCAGGTTTCTGCCCCTCAATTGCCAATTGCTGATAATCTGCTGTTTTATATAAAAAATGATTATTAATAAAGTTTTGGTAACCACTTAAAAGTCTTTCTGGTAAACAGGTCATTCTCTCTTTACTTCTAATTCTCTCTTTACTTTCATTTCGTATATTTAGAAAAACAAACTATTACCATACAAAAATACTAAAAAGTCCCTTTTGTTGGTGCAAAATATTTCTTTAAAGTGCAAATTATTACTAAAAAAGAGCAACAACAAAGTCATTCTTTTCAAATAAAGAGCTATTTTCTTTAAGAAGAAAGTGTTACAGTATAAAAAGATATAATGGTCTTCTTTTAATGTGAAGACAAGAAAAGACCTCTAAGAGCAAAAAGGGAGAGAAATGTGTTACAACAAAAAACAATAGAAACAAAAAACACACCAGACAAAATAGAAAAAATCCTTTTTGCTCAAACTGATAAAGAAGATATTGCTTATTACGAAAATGAAGAACTTCAAAAAGCCGCAGCCATCGCAGTAAAAGCTTTTAATCTCCATCAGGCAGGAAAAAATACTATTTGCTTTGAACAAAATTTAACCCGCAATAACAGACCTATAACTGTTATCACCCTTGTCAATGATAACAAACCTTTTCTTCTCGATTCTATTTTAAATCTCGTCAATCAACACAAAAACCATATTTATTTGATTGCACACCCTATTCTTGATTGTACTTCTGGAAAACGCATCAGTCTGATGCAAATTCACATCGAGTCTTTAAACAAACAGCAGATACAAAAACTTGAACATGAACTCACCTTAGTTCTTAAGCAGGTTAATGCTGCTGTACGAGACTGGAAACCTATGCTTGAAGAAGTTGAAAAGCATATTCATGCCTATCAAACAAGCCTTCCCTCACATTACAAACAAGAAGGCGAAAAGGCTATTGAATTTCTTCACTGGCTCACAGACGATAATTTCATCTTCCTTGGCATGCGCACTTACAACTTCATCAAAGATCAGAAACCTATAAAATCTTTTACAGCGAGTAACGTCGAACTTGGTATACTCGCGGATGCTTCTATTCATATTGTTGACGATGAAAGTATGAAAGAACCACCCCAGGAAGTCTTATCCTTTATGGAAAGTGATAACCTGTTCATTGTGACAAAAGCGAACAGCCGCTCCAAAATTCACCGTTCCGTTTGGCTCGATTATATTGGTCTTAAAATCTTTGATAAAGAAGACCAGCTCTGTGGAGAATTACGTATTGTAGGGCTTTTTACCTCTTCAGCTTATACACGCTCTATTTTGCAAATTCCTTTTTTAAAAGAAAAAGCCCAAACCATCATTCAACGCCTTGGACATAATCACGCTGATTATTCAGGAAAAGCCCTTATCAGTGTTTTAGAAACCTATCCAAGAGATGAAATGTTTCGTGTTGATGTTGATACACTAACAGAAAATGCCAAACTTATCCTGCAATTAGACGAACGTCCACGTTTGCGGGTGCTCGTCCACACTGATTCTTTTGGACGTTTTGTTTCCATCCTTGTCTATGTACCCCGTGACCATTACAGCAGCAGCCTCCGTGAAAAAGTTGGCGAACATTTTGTTGAACTTTACAAAGGCGACTTTTTTGAATCCTATCCGCTATTTCTGGAAAGCACTCTTATCCGTGTCTATTATATTATCCATCGCAAAGTAAGCGAAATTGTTCCACTTCACGAGCGCACCACACTTGAACAACATGTTCGTTCAATCGCACGAAGTTGGGAAGATAGTGTTCAAGCCATCGCCCTTACCCATAAAACAACAGAACCACAAACCCGTCTAGCCAGTGAATTTCCCAACAGTTATCGTGATTTATTCTCAACAGAAGATGCCATTAAAGACGCCGGACATATTCTCAGTCTTCATGATGATACCCCCCTTTTCGTGACCTTTTATCACGCGCAAAACAAAGAAAAACAGAACATTTCTCTTCGTCTCTTTCACCGCCATGAAGCCCTTGCTCTTTCCAAACGTGTTCCACTGCTTGAAAATATGGGATTTCGTGTTATTGCTGAACAAACCCTTGAATTACCAGATGGTAACGGGCAATCTGTATATCTTCATGATATGCAATTAGAGAGTACTTTCCAGCTCAGTCTCGATTTTGAAAAAGACGGTCAAAAGCTTGCCGAAACTTTTGAAGCCATTTGGGCACAAAATGCTGATAATGACGCCTTTAATGCCCTCACCCAAACAGCTGAGCTTGATTGGCATGAAATTGTTATTTTGCGCCATTACGGGCGCTATCTCCAACAAGCTGGAATTCCTTACTCGCAAGATCGTGTCGCCCAAACTTTAAATGCTTATCCTGACATTACCAAAGAGCTTTATGGTTTATTTCATTTAAAATTTCATCAAAGCCATACAGAAAAAGAACGAGCAAAAAACCAACAGATTATTCAAAGGCGCATTGAAGAAAAATTACAGAAAGTATCTGGTTTAGATGATGATCTTATCTTACGCCGGTATAGTAACCTTATCGATGCGAGTTTACGAACGAATGCCTTTACACCTCTTAGCGATGGCAGTCCACGGCGTATTTTAGCCACCAAATTAAATCCACGCCAAATTGAAGGTTTGCCTGAACCACGCCCTTATCGAGAAATTTTTGTTTATGGACCAGAAGTTGAAGGAGTCCATTTGCGTTTTGGACCTATCGCTCGTGGCGGAATTCGGTGGTCTGACCGCGCACTCGATTATCGCACTGAAGTGCTTAGCTTAGTCAAAGCCCAACAAGTTAAAAATGCAGTTATTGTTCCTGCAGGGGCAAAAGGTGGATTCTATCCCCATCGCCTTCCTCAAACAAGTGATCGTGCTGTTATCATAGAAGCAGCGCGACAAGCTTATACGGACTTTATAACAGCTTTGCTCTCCATCACAGACAATCTGGTTAACGGCAAAATAAGTGCGCCCCACAATGTCATCTGTCATGATGACCCTGATCCCTATTTTGTTGTTGCAGCCGACAAAGGAACAGCAACCTTTTCTGATACAGCCAACGCCATCAGCCAAGCAAACCATTTTTGGCTCGATGATGCTTTTGCCTCTGGCGGCTCAGCAGGTTATGACCACAAAGAAATTGGGATTACAGCGAAAGGTGCATGGGAAGCCGTTAAAAGACATTTCCGAGAATCATTTAATCAGGATATTCAAACAACGCCCTTCACCTGTGTCGGTGTTGGCGACATGTCTGGTGATGTCTTTGGCAATGGAATGCTCCTTTCCAAACAAACAAAATTGATTGCCGCTTTTGATCACCGCGATATCTTTATTGATCCAGATCCGAACATAGAGGAAAGCTATGCAGAGCGTGCACGTCTCTTCAAACTACCTCGCTCAAGCTGGCAGGATTACAACCAAAGCAAATTATCAAAGGGCGGTGGTATTTTCTCACGAAAAGAAAAAACCATTACGCTCTCCCCTGAAGCAGCAGGGGCTATTGGTTTCGAAAAACAAACAGGAACCCCCTTTGAAATTATCTCTGCTCTTCTCAAAGCCCCTGTTGATCTTTTATGGTTTGGTGGCATTGGGACTTACATCCGCGCCACAACAGAAAGTGATGCTCAAGTAGGTGATCGTGCAAATGATGCAATACGCATTACTGGAGAACAAGTGCGTGCAAAAATTATTGGTGAAGGGGCTAATCTTGGTGTTACGCAACGTGGACGGATTGAATATGTCTCAAATGGTGGTCGCTGCAATACGGATGCCATTGACAATTCAGCCGGTGTGAATTGTTCTGATATTGAAGTCAATCTCAAAATTGTTCTTGCATCAGCACTTCGTGCTAAAACACTCACCCACGAAGAACGCAATAAACTCTTGAAAAAAATGACTCCTCAAGTCGAACAACTCGTCTTGCGCAACAATTATCTACAACCCCTTGCTCTTTCTTTAGCAGAAAGCCAAAGCACTGCTGATTTACCCTATCAAATACGTTTTATGCATGATTTGGAACAAAAAAAGCTTTTAGATCGCAGAGTTGAAGTACTCCCTGATGAGCAAGTTTTACGGCAAAGAATAACCCAAGGCAAAGGTCTTATCCGTCCAGAACTCGCCGTTATTTTTGCCTATGCTAAATTAACGCTCAAAGAAGAAATTGCTCATAGCCCCATTGTTGATGATGACTATTTCAACAGAGCCTTGCTGAATTATTTTCCAACCCAAATTCAAGAAAATTTTGAAAAGGAAGTCATTAACCATCAATTGCGTCGTAATATTATTGCAACGCTGATTGCCAACGATCTTGTCAATCGTGGAGGTCCCACTTTTGTTAAGCAACTACACGATGCAACAGAACAAAAGACTGAAAATATTATTCGTGTTTTCATTGCCATCCGTGATGGTTTTGAAATTCCTCAACTATCTGATCAAATTGATAAGCTTGATAATAAAATACCCGGTCTTGTCCAAAACAAACTCTACGCAGCAATGACCCCAACGCTCTTTGAAACAACAAATTGGGGTTTACACAACATGGATCTCTCACGTCCATTAGAAGAAATTGTAGAAACAATAAAACAAGCCCGTAGTATTATTGAAAAAGAGCTTATGCATTCTCACGATAATGATATTAAGCAAAAGATTGAAGAAAAAGCACGACACTACAGTGAAGAAGGAGCACCAAAAGCATTAGCAAAACAACTGGCTATCTTGGAAGCCGCTCCAACCATCTGTGATATTTCTTTAATTGCAAAACAAAGCAACAGCGATCTTATTAAAACTGCAGAGATCTATTTCTCACTTGCGCAAATCATTCGTATCAACCGAATTAACGAAGCAAGTCGTATTATTCCTGTAGTAGATTATTATGACAGTATGGCTTTAAGCCAAGCCAAAGAAAGTATTTCCGAAAGCTTACGGCAAATCGTCATTAAAATTCTCAAAAATTATGGAAAAAAAGAGAATTCTTTTACCACTTGGAAAAAAACAGAAGAAGATCATATTCACAATGTCACAAACCGTATTAGTGCCCTTATTGAAAATGATCTCAATATTTCTCGTTTTACTTTTGCAGCAGGGTTGATTTCTCAACTGCAAAATACTGGCTTTCAAACTTAACATGACTATAAAACAATCCAGTTTAAAAACTTCCGTTCCATCCTACCAGATCAAACCAGCAAAGATGAAGCGGGAGTTTTTGTTTTGAGATGCAGCACCCAAAATAAAAATCCCGCTCTCTATCACAACAGAATTACTTATAACAATTTCAAAAAGACAACAGTAATGGATTTTAACAATTAATTTCTCAACGTAAAAACATCAATTTTCAGATTTAAAAGCAGTATGTTTGAGAAAAATATTAAGAAGATTCTGTACCTTACGAGCTGTCTTAGCTTTTATATACTAAATTGGAGCAAAAAAATTGTGTATCTCGGTTTGTGTAATCTCTAAAACAATAGTTAATCTCATTTAGGGAAAACGTAGAGTTTTAAAGGTATAAATCTGTTCCCATCCTTATCATCATTTTTTAATTTAGCTTTACGGATTTCAAAAGAATTTAGAGCAATATTTTTAAAATAATGGAGATTTTTGATTGCCTCACGCTTTTGTTTATCACGTTCTTTAAGAGAGGCACGACTTTCACATAAAACAAAGCGCCCCAAACAAAATACACTGCGTCGCATATTCATCGGCGTGTTTTAAAGCGACATCTCTCAAAGCGCACCCTAGCACATTTCACGACGTCGACCATGAATAGTACAATGATACCCTCCCATGGAATAATATAAAATCTATACCATCATCTTTTATACACATGAAGAAGTAAGCCGGCGCCCTCACACACTTTTCCAGCCCCTAATGTGTGCAATACTTTGAACTATTGAGACGGTTCATAAGAGGCATTTTTAGCCCTTTCTTAAGCAAGTGATCCACATGGCTTTCCCATTCACAACATACAAGGAGGAAGGATTTTGTTTGATTCAATATGAACAAGATTGAAATGAGAAGAGAGTCTTACAATCTTCAAGATTCTCATTCAACATATAAAACAGTGGACACTTTTTATAAAGCAATACCTAGCCATACAGACGCTCTTACTTCTTCTCAAACCTAAAGTGGAGCAAGACGACCAAGTTCTAAAAATCCCAATTTGACCCAGCCATGACTAATAGTTAAGGACAGAATGGGAGAGCCATCTGCATTTTTAGGCAGTGTACTCAAAATAAAAAGTAACGCTTGAAAATTATCCGTTTCTTCAGGAAACAAATGTTGCAAAGCCTCAAGAAACTTCACGTGCTGTATACAAACAATTTCGAATGTTGCTGACAAATATCCTTCATTATCAAAAGAAAAAGGTCCACTAATATGCACCCCACCGCCTATATGAAAAGCCAATTTAGCATGCTTTAAAACGCCATTTTTTTCATACAGACGCTGTTTCCAATTTTTTTCTTCATGGTCAGACAGAAGAGAGGCATCATTTAAAATCCATTCCAAATTGCCATCAATTTTCGGAATTTCAACAGAAGAAGATATAAAAATTGGAGAAACATCAAAACCATCAAAAATGATATTTCCTGAGAAATGCTTTTTTTCATGTTTAAGATCAAGACGCAAAAATTCTGTCGTTATTTTTTGAGAGACATCTTTTGGCTGTAATGGCTGTGAAACCCCATCAGGAGTATCTTGCAACAATGCCGGATTTTCAACATTTTGTTGTGTTACCTTTTTGTCTATCGCTTTTGATCCCAATGCCTCTTGAAGCTTTTGATCCTCAAGAGAAGAGGCAAGAGGAGAAAGTTCAAGCTCTTCAGCGATAACCTTCAATGTCTGACCCGTTTTCCAATAAGGTTCTGTTTCAATCACCAACTTACGCCAATGGGATACGATGGAAGTTTTCCCAGAAAAAACAGTTGATGCAGGAGAATCAACATTAAATTCGACCAAATGAGGTGCATAAATTGGTGCACCAGCTGTCAAACGCCCCGTCGATAAAGAGACCCCGTATAAAGGCCAAGAAAATTGAAACTTGTCACAAACAACACCGATACGCAAAGGATAACCATTCTTGCGCACATTCTCACACACGGCCGCCATATTACCGGAAGATGCTTTTGCAGATATATCAGAAACATAGTTTTCTATTTTACGTGAAAAAAAAACCAGAAAGCGCTATAAATGAGGATCAGAGCAAGACAAAACAGCCCACATAACAAATAGTGCAAAGAAAAACTTTTTTGTGATGATGGTATTTGAGAGGACGTAGACAACCTTAAAACTTTCTTTACCTTTTGATTTTCACCCCATCTTAAAAAGGATAAAGTTTCTGAAACATTCACCAATCTATAAACAATCCAGCTTCTTAATCTATCGGATTTTATCTACTGACCACGTTATGGAGGACATAATTCACCGTCCTAAAGTATAGTATCTCACACGCTCAAGAAGCAAAACTTTCTTAAGAAAACCCTTTACACTTTCTAACAAAAAATACCTTATATGTAAAGTTTTACATGCGCTGTCTATCTTCAACCTTAAACGCATTATTTTACAGTACAACAAGAATGACAATGACAAATTGATTTACAGTAATAACTTACTGTTTTGCATGTTGAATTGAGAGTCCAGAATCTCGTAAGATTCTCTCATTTCAAACCTGTTCTAGGCTGAATTAATCAAAACCATTTTCTTACACGTCAAAAGCGAAGCTGACGTAGAGGTAAAAACGGCACAAGAAAGGACAAAAAGCCTTTTCATGAATCGTCGAGAAATGCCAAGGGATGTCACAATATTGGGTCGGACAGAGTGTGTGATAGTGCCGGCTTACTCCTTCACAAGCATAAAAATGGCGGTGCTCTATGTATTTTATATTATTCCATGGGAGCTTTATCATTATACTATTCATGATCAGCACCGTAAAATGTGCTTGAGTATGCTTTGAGAAATGTCTCTTTAAAAACAAGCCCGTAACCATGCAACCAAATGACGTTCTGTTTTACGTAAAGGTCGTGAGCCCATTAAGAATATAAAGTGCATACTCACATCAGTGCGGGCGGTGTACAAAAGATCTGCCGTAATGCACCTTCAAACCATTGGCTTAAAGCTTGATCATAGATTAAACGCCCTTTTAAATGTGCACAAGCAGGTTGAGCACCTTTTTCGGTCAATTTATGGGCCGAACGCACCAACAAACGCCGCATCATAGCGCGTGTAAATTCAGCATGAAATTGCAAGCCCCATGCATTTTTTCCATAACGGAAAGCTTGCGTAGGATATGTATACCCTGTTGCCAAAAGCTTTGCCTCTTTTGGTAAATCATAAATACCTTCATCATGAAAATGGTAGACCATTTCTGGCCAATTCATCAATTTCTTTCCTTGTGGGGTCACTTCGAGTGGATACCAGCCCACTTCAACAGTCCCATCACTTCTTGTACCAACGCGTGCTCCTAAATTTCGCGCTAACATTTGTGCCCCCAAACAAATACCCAAAAAAGGTTTATTTTCCTTTAGCGATAACGAAATCCAATCAATTTCCTCACCAATATAGGCTTCGCTGTCATTCACACTCATTGGCCCCCCTAAAATAACAACACCGGCATAATGTTCTAATGTATCAGGGAGTTTTTGCCCAAAAATAGGACGATAAACATCAAGAACAAAACCATTTTGTTGTAAAAATTTTCCCAAACGACCAGTATAGGTAGACCGCCGATGAATAACGACAGCAATCCTTGGTTTGCTATTTTTTTGCTTTTTATCAAGACATCTCTGATTTAAAAACATTTTTTAATCAATCACCTCTGCAACCGAGCAAAACTTCATTTTTAAAGCATAAGAGAATAATTTTATTGAATAAGATTAACGATATTTTTTCTTCTACATTCATTGTTTCTTCTGAGAAAACCCTCAAATTACCCTGTTGATGCAATTTAAAATAAACGAAATTTTTTCCTCGATAAAGACGCGTCCTCTTCTTCTGTTTTAACCCCTGGATCATCAACATTTAAATGAATTTGGCTGAATGTTTTTGCATCTTGTTCTTTTATATCTTGTTTGTCCACCTGCATATTATGCAAAAAAGAATCATCTATAGGCTTTGATTTTTCAAGCTTCTTATCTTCAACCCCTTCAGTTTTTTCCACCATGTCCTTTTTATCTTGGCTGTTTGGCACAATATTGACCGCCTCTAATGTAAGAGAAGGTACACGGGGAGGCGCTTTCCATTCAAAGCAACCCAAACGTCCACTGATTGGAGAAACAGCTGACCAAGAAGAAAAAATAGATCCCTCACACATCCATACTGGATCACGTTCAGCACGAAGAGCTAAGGAAAGCCATTGACGCACAGCACCTTGATTGTTTCCCTGTGCTTCCTCAATATCTGCCAATAATAAATAAACACTTTCCCGTGGATGATACTGCAATGCTTTTTGTGCCTGCTCTCTTGCTAATGTCATTTCACCAGCATCCAAAGCAGCTTTGGCAATAAGGAAAGCCGACTCAAATGCATCTTTATTATAAGAAGCAAGTATCTTAGCCCTTTTCAACCGCCCAACAGCTCCTTCTTCTTTTTCAAGATAAAGGATTCCCAAATCAGGATGAGGTTCTTTCTGCCAAGCCGCTATAATCATTTTATCCGCTTTACGCTTTTCATTTAATTTATAAAGAATATCAGCAGCTATAATCGTTATTGGAACAAAATCAGGCGCCAATTTATGAGCTTTCAAAATGGCTTCACGTGCTTGTACTGGATGTGTATCAAACAGATGAAGAGCCTGTCCACTTAACAGTAAAACCTGTATATGCTGTCGCTCTGGAGTCACGCGCGCAGAACGCGGGAGAGCTTTTTGTGCCCTTTCAAAAACAGTAAGTGCCCGATCCCATTTACCCTCAGCACCCAAACGATCAAGCACCGCCTGATGCGCCCATACAAGTGCTGGCGATAAAGACAGCGCTTCTTCTGCATATTGTTGCGCTGCCTCATAAGCTTTACTCTTCATCGCCTCACGAAACAAACCATAAAGTCCAACCAATTTTGTCGGATCTTCCTTTCTCATCTCCTCAAAAAGACCGATAGCCCGAACAGAGTTATTTTGTAAAGACAAGGTTTGCGCTTGTAAGAGTTTCACTAATGGCTCTTGTTTTCCTGCAAGATATTTAGCAACCTGTGCTTCCATTCTTTGCGCAACCATACCATCACCAGCAAAAGTTGCAAGAATTCCCTTTGAGAGAGCTTCATAACCGCGCCTTCGATGACGTTTATAAAAATAATTGGAAAGCGCACTCGGTATGGAAAAAAAGAAAGACAATAACCACCACAAAAGCACCAGCGCTACAAAAAGCAAAGTAAGCACACTTAATACTGTAAGCAATGAAGCAGAAAATCTGAAATTTAAAAATGTGAGGACAAAAACACCATTATGATTAGCAACCCACCCGAAAGCTAACCCAAGGATACAAACAACAAAAGTATAAATAAAAACACGTATCATCTGGAGCCTATTTACTTTGTTGCCTTAAAAGATCCTTGTTGCACAGACAACAACAATTGCTGCAGCAATTGTTGAACAGCAATATGTCTTTCAAGCTGCTGAACAAAATCTCTTGAAACATCTTTTGCATTTTGAGGTAATGATTGCCATTCGCTCAAAGCCTTTTCGTAATCACCCGCTTGAATGGCAACTTCCATGCGCGCTGTAATAGCTCCAAGCGTCATCCCTTCAACATTTCCAATCGGTCGCGAAACAACAAGCCCTTTTATCCACGCTAAAATTCGGTCAAAAAAACCAGCATCTGACGTAACAATATTTTGCGTACCAACAATTGCATCAGCAACACGCGCAAAATCAACAGAGAGTTGTGCTGAACTTGGAAGACCTACAGTAGCTGTCTTTTGCAACAGATCAAGTCCATCAATCGAGGGTGATAATTGCTCTAACAGCTTTAATTCATTATTATAAGATCCACCCCGTTCTACAGCATTTTTTAACGAGCTGATTGCTGTAAAAAGTGCTGTATTTATTTCTTTTTTTTCATTATTTTTAACAATAATTTCTTGCTGTAGTGCTTCCAACTGTTTTTTTAACGAAGCAAGATCATGTGCATTGCTCTGCCCGATAGACAAAGCCGTTTCTATCTCTTTTGACTCTCCAACAAAAGTTTGTACAACCTCTTCAAGAGCTTTTACTTTTTCCTCTAAAATCGCAAAAGCTTTTCTGCTTTCCTTTTGCAAAAGTTCATCGTTTTTCATTGTTTGAAACTGTTGTGATGAAAAAGAAGAAAATGTTGTTTTTAACGCATCAATCTCCTGAAGGACCTGCTCCAATTGTTCTCTTGTTTCTTCACTTGTGTCTTTTGCAGCTTCAGCAATCTGCAAAACTTTTTCCTCTCCAACAGAATTTTCCTCAGAAGAAAATGCTGTTTTTAAGGCATCGATCTCTTGAAGCATTCGCTCCAATTGTTCTCTTGTTTCTTCACTTTGGCCTTTTGCAGCCTCAGCAATCTGTAAAACTTTTTTCCCTTCAGCAGAATTTTTCACAAAAGGAGAAGAAAACAAACCCACCCATTGAAGCCCCACAAAAATTCCCAAAGCAATGAGTCCCCCTAAAACCCCTGAAAGAGGCAACAAAAGCCAAGCTGTACGAGAAGTACTTTGATCCTGATTTTGCATATTCTGTTTTTCTTGGACATGAGATTCTACAGAATTTTGTATTTTTTCCTCTGAATCATAGGAAACAGCTTCATGTTCAATGACTGGCTTCTTACGACGCGTACCAGTATAATGCGATTTAACTTTTGGTTTTGAAGAATCGACCATTTTTGTTACTTTTTGTGCACACTTCTTTTAATGATAAAATAATAAAATGAAAAAAGTTTTAAAAATGAAGCTTTTCTCAAATATCTTTGTTTTCTTTACACACTTTTCATAAAGTGTATAACTTTATAGAAATTTTCTAAAACGCATTTTCCTCAAGAATATTTACAATGATAAACTTTAATAGACAAGTTTTTAAAAACATAGCTTCATTTTTTAATCAACAATGCCATAAAATTCAAAAAAGTGCCAAATGAAATCATTCTCTCATAGAAAAATCAATTCTTAAGAGAAATACTTTGCATCTTTTTCTGTTCATGATACGCACGTGGAAAAGAAACTTCAAAATAAGGTTTTGTTTAAAATGCGTCTGTTGGGAATAGAAACAAGTTGTGATGAAACGGCAGCGGCTGTCATTGAATACAACAATGCATCAAACAGCCGAATTCTTTCCAATATTGTTTGGAGTCAAATTGATCATCATGCACCCTATGGGGGTGTTGTTCCTGAAATTGCCGCGCGTGCGCATGTTGAAATTCTTGATCATTTAATTCTGCAAGCCCTCACAGAAGCAAACATAAAACTAAAAGATATTGATGGCATTGCAGCCACTAGTGGACCTGGTTTAATGGGGGGGCTATTGGTAGGTGTTATGAGCGCAAAGGCACTCTCTCTTGCCACTGGAAAACCATTTATTGCCGTCAATCACTTAGAGGGACATGCTTTAACAGCTGTATTAACGCACAATGTCAAATTTCCTTATTTATTACTTTTAGTTTCAGGCGGACATACACAAACAATCCTTGTTCATGGAGTAGGCAACTATCAGCGTTTAGGAACCACCATTGATGATGCATTAGGAGAAGCCTTTGATAAAACTGCAAAACTTTTAGGTCTTCCTTATCCTGGTGGACCAGCGCTTGAAAAAGCAGCTTTATTGGGTGATAAAAGTCGCATCCCTCTTCCACGACCTTTAAAAGGTGAAAAACGGTTAGATTTTTCTTTTTCAGGCCTCAAAACGGCTGTTCGACAAGCCGCAACAGCCATAGCTCCTCTTACAGAAAATGATGTTGCTGACATTGCAGCAAGTTTTCAAGCCGCTGTGACCGATACGGTGCGTGATCGCGTTCAATTGGCTCTACAACACTTTACCAACCAATACCCTTTCTCTCATGATCAAGAAAAGCATTCCCCTGCTCTAGTTGTCGCAGGCGGAGTTGCCGCAAACCAAGCACTTCGCTTGACATTGGAAGAACTTGCCCATCAACATGGTTTCGAATTTATAGCACCTCCTCTTTCCTTGTGTACGGATAATGCAGCAATGATTGCTTTTGCCGGTGCACAAAAGCTCGCACGTGGAGAAATAAGCTCGCTTGATATTGCTCCTCGCTCACGCTGGCCATTAGATGAAAAAGCCTCACCCTTAATCGGGACGGGACGCCGTGGAACAAAAGCATAAGAAAATTACTTTCCCTCACCTTTTAAAGAACAAAGATTTTCATTCAATCCGGTCTGTAATCTAGATAGTTATTGAATCGATTTCCCACCTGTAAACGATTCCATCTGCTTCTTATTTTACACGATTCACTTAACCCAAAACTTGATACGCGAACTTAAATATTTATCACATATTCTAAAAACACTTCATGTTTCAAAGAAACTGCCTTATATCACCACACTTCACATGACAGTATTTTACGGCATCATAAGACGCACCTTACCCCTTACCGAAGCATAATATGAAGCCATTCTTTAACTTCTTCACCTTTGAGACAACACATTGATTTATAATGATAATCTAGCGTTATTTATATTGAATTAGAACACCGAATAACGTAAGATTCTCTCATTTCAAATCTGTTTATGTTGTATCAATCAAAATCACTCATTTGCACGTCACAAGCGGGGCTGGTGTGTGGGTTAAAATTGTATAAGAAAGGAGTAAAAATGGTCCTTATGAACCGTCTTAATGCAAGATCTGTCGCAACATTGGGGGCTGGCAAATATAATGATGGTGCCGGCTTGCTTCTTCATAAGCGTAAAGATGGGGGTGCTCAATGGCTTTATCGTTATACCCTTCACGGGCGCCGTCGTGAAATGGGCTTGGGTGCCTTAAGACATGTCTCTTTAAAACAAGCACGTGAATTAGCAAACCAATGGCGTTCTGTTTTACGTGAAGGTCGTGACCCCATTAAAGAACGCAACAAACAAAAGCGTGAGGCAATAAGCAATCTTCATTATTTAAAAGACATTGCTTTAGATGCTTTTGAAAGCCGTAAAGCTGAATTAAAAGGGGATGGTAAAAATGGGGATTGGTTTTTACCATTACGCCTTCATATTCTCCCTAAATTAGGTTGTCTGCCGGTTTCTGAGATTACGCAAATAGAGATACGCAATACCCTTGCCCCTATTTGGCATACAAAAGCTGGAGCAGCTCATGCTGCACTGAAACGTCTCAATATGTGTCTTAAACATGCGGCTGCTCTAGGATTGAATGTTGACTTACAAGCAGTAACAAAAGCACGCGCGCTCTTAGGCAAACAACGTCATAAAACGCAAAATATACCAGCAATGGATTGGAAAGATGTGCCGGCTTTTTATAAAACACTTTGCGAAGCATCAACCCTAACACAACTGGCTTTACGTTTGCTTATTTTGACAGGCGTTCGCACTAATTCCTTGCGTCATATTCGTGAAGATCAAATTGAAGACGATATATGGATTATCCCTGCTGAAAATATGAAAGGAAGGCGGGATGCTACAACAGAATTTCGCGTACCCTTATCAACAGAGGCATTAGAAATTCTAAAACAGGCGCGCTTGCTTTCTCGCAACGATTTCTTCTTTTCTGCAACCGGTCGCGGTCCCCTTGGTGAAAATTGCATGTCACAATATATGCAACAGATTGGACTTGAAGCACGTCCCCATGGTTTTCGCTCTAGTTTACGCGATTGGCTTGCTGAAACAACCGATGCCCCCTATGAGGTTGCTGAAACCATTCTAGCTCATACGGTTGGGGGTAAAGTAGAGCGTGCCTATCGTCGTACTGATTATTTAGAACAGCGCCGTGTCTATATGGATAAATGGACGGCTTATGTCACAGGTCAATCTTAAGATATGGGGTGCATAACCCCATTATCTGTGGATAACTTTCTCTCTCTTTTCTCTCATATCATCTCAATTAAACTCATAAATTATCACATCAGAAAATATATGATAAAATACTGTTTTCTATGAATAAAATACCTTCAAAAATGAAACAAAATGTGCTTAATAAATAGGCATGATTTGTTCCCATTTTTTAATATGAAAGGATTTTACGATGATAGAAAATGATATTCTTTTAACAGACCGTGAAAGTGCAAAATTGCTTCATATGAGTGTCTCAACTTTCCGCCGTCATGTGACCAATGGCTCTCTCCCAAAACCTTTAAAATTCGGTTTTTTATCGCGTTGGTTACAATCGGATCTTTTGAATGTTATTGAACAAGCGAAACAGCAACGTCAAAGTGATGCGGCATAAAAAAACTTTGTCACATAAGGATGGACAAGGCTTTTCATTTTCACACGAAGCTTATGAATAGCAGAGTCCGTCCTATGATGCAATCATTATAGGATCAAAAATATGTTTTCTTTTACGAATGCGCAGGGCATTACACGTGCCTTGCATGGGGTTTGGCATGGGCGTTATGGACTTGCCCGTTGTCCAGCTCATGATGATAGGCTGCCTAGCTTATCTCTTTCTAATGGAAATGATGGGCGTCTTTTACTCTACTGTTATGCTGGTTGCTCTTTTAGAGAGATCATACAAGCGCTCACAAGAATTGGCTTGCTGGGGAAACAAGCCTTTTTTGATAAAGCCTATGATCACACGCTTTCTTTCTCAAAACAGTTTTGTGCTGATTTCAAAAGAGCAAAACAAAAAGCAGAAAGAGCAAAAGCGATTTGGCAACAAAGTCAACCGATCAAAAATACTTTAGCAGAAACCTATTTACGCATGCGGGGGATCACATGTGAATTACCTGCTTATTTACGCTTTCACGACAAATGTCCACATCCATTAGGAATGACACTGCCCGCGTTGGTAGCTCTTGTTAAGGGGGCTGGTTCCTTTGCCATTCATAGGACCTTTTTAAAAGCCAATGGCTGCAAAACAGATCAGAAACCAGCCAAAGCCATGTTGGGTTCTGTCATGGGCGGTGCTGTGCATTTAAGTCAAGACAATCCAAAACATTTGGTTATTTGTGAAGGCATTGAAACGGGGCTGTCTCTGCTGTCTGGATTGTTATCAGAGCCCGTGAATTTATGGTCGTCTCTTTCCACCAATGGCATGATGCGTGTGAATTTACCCCCGATAAAAGGGCGTCTGACAATCGCAATGGATGGCGATGATGCGGGTCGTAAAGCAGGTTTTACCCTAGCAAATCGTGCTTATAGACAAGGCTTTGAGGTCTTTATGATGCAAGCCCCAAAAGGAATGGACTTTAATAACGTATTAGTTTCTAGAGAAAGGAAAATATGAAAAATAGTAATTTACAACACAATAATAAAACTGCTCCCGTTAATGATAAGGATCATGCCTTTTTAAATGATAATACTTGTTTAAAAGCTATTCCTTATGAACAAGCCTTGCAACAAAACGGTTGGGGGGAATTACAGTCTATTGATAAAGCTCTTTTACCCGTCGAGCCTTTTAAAGTATATCTGCTCCCAACACCATTGATAGACTATGTTTATGACGTTTCTGATATGCAACAATCTTCTATCGACTTTGTTGCTATCTCTGCTTTATGCGGTTTGGCTGCTGTTATTGGAAATGGCGTGCGTATCGCTCCAAAACAATATGCCAATTGGGAAATTGTTCCTAATCTCTGGGGCGCCATTGTGGGGCAACCTTCAACCATGAAAACACCTACCTTGAAAGCTGCTTTAGCCCCTCTCTATGCTTTTCAAGAGGAATGGCATCAAGAATGGGTAAAGCAGAAAAAACAGCAAGAAACAAAAGATATTCTGATTGAATTAGACAAAAAAGAAAAGAAAAAACAAGCCTACAAAGCACTCAAAGATCAAGATGAGGAACAAGCCCTTGCTCTTCTTTCTCAAGCTCTTGAATACAAAGAAAGTGATGATGATGACACGCTTAATAAACGACGTCTTATTGTCAACGATGTCACGGTCGAAAAGCTTGGGGAATTGTTAAAAGAAAACCCCCGTGGTTTGTTGTTGGTTCGTGATGAATTATCTGGTTTTTTATCCGATTTGGAACGGAAGGAATATCAAACAGGCCGTTCTTTCTATTTAACATCTTTTAATGGAGATGATCAATTTACCTATGACCGTATCGAGCGTGGAACCATTTTTATTCCCAATGCAACCCTTTCTGTCATTGGGGGCATTCAACCTTCACGAATTATTCCACTCATTCAAGCCATGCACCGTGGAATAAACGATGATGGTTTATTGCAACGATTTCAAATGCTGGTCCTTCCCGATGAACGAAAAGAGCGTAACTGGGTTGATAGACCACCCAATCAAAATGCATGGGAAAACTATCAAGGGGTCTTTCGTTCTCTTTATGATAAACCTTTAGGATCACCAAAACACCCCATTACCATACGTTTTTCTGCCGAAGCCCAAGAGATGTTTCGTGAATGGTGGGAAAATTTTCAAAAAACAACCAAAGGGGAAAATTTCTCCGAAAGTTTACAAGCGCATCTCTTGAAAATGGATAAAACCATACCAACCCTTGCGTTGATTTTTGAACTGTGTGAAGGTGGGCGTTTTGAAATCAATAGAGATGCCCTTGAGAGAGCCTTGTATTGGGAAAAATATCTGATAAGTCACGCAAAACGCCTTTATGCGGCGCATGATACATTAACAGCAGAGCGTGCGAAATTAATTGTTGAACGCTGTGATTATTTACCCGATGGTTTTACTTCACGTGATGTTTATAAACGTAATTGGAAATGTTTAAAGGACAATGGAGCCGTTAAGCAAGCTTTAGAGCTTTTATGCTGTTGTAACTATATTCGTGAAATCTCTGGAGACAATAGCTCTCAAGGCGGTCGACCTACCATACGCTATGAATGGCATCCTTTAATAAAAAGTCATAAAACAACACAATAGGCAATCTGGATATCTTATAAAACATTAAACCCTATAACCTTGTATTATCGAAGAGAGCCTTCAAAGCATTCCGCATCTATTGGTTTTGGGGGTTCTTTTTACACCCCCTCTATATATTTTTTAAATCAAAAATAAAAGTTATTATATTTCAATATGTTAATGTTTTAAATAAACAACCTATATTAAACACAACACGTAAATACAATCTTTAATATATATTTAAGAGGGTTTTGTAGGGGTTTTGGGTGTTTTAAACACCGTCAAAACCTATCTATTAAATTCGTGATAAAATGCTTCAAAATAATCATTATGATATTTTAAAAGCACGTATTGCATCTGTCTTGATTAACACATCAAATGAATAGCAAATTTCACTATTTTGCTGATCTGATCTTTCTCATAGGCTGTTGATAAGTATCCTTTTAAAAACTCTTTTGAAAAAATTATCGGCTTTTTAGCAGTTTTTCCCCATTTTTATCGATATTTGTTTTAAACGCATTTAATTGAATTCGTTTTGATTCTTTTGATGGTTATTGATCATCTTATAAGACAAGGGATTTTTATTGTAATATGCTGCAATCTGTTAAGTCTGATAATAAACACGTCACTCTACGCTCTCTGTTGGAATATTATCGTCAACAAGCAACTTCAAATGCTAAAAAGGGAAAAATTTTTGAAGATTTTGTTAGCAAATATCTTATGCATGACCCTATCCATTATGGACGCTATGAAAAGGTTGAAAGCTATTTTGAATGGGCTAAAGAGCGTAAAGATTGGAATAAAAATGATATCGGCATTGATCTGGTTGCAAAACTTCGCAATCAAGAAGGCTATGTGGCTATTCAATGTAAGTTTTATAAAGCTGACCATCAGATCAGTAAAAAGGATATTGATAGCTTTATCGCAGCCTCTGGAAAAGACATCTTTAAATATCGCCTTCTCGTTGATAGCACTGAAAGTGAATTAAGTGACAATGTGAATGCCATGATTAAAGGACAAGCGATACCCGTTTATCGCATTGACCTTCGTCATATGGAAAACAGTCGTATAGATTGGCAAATATTTGCAACAAAACAAAAAGTTGTTCTGAAATCAACAAAAGAACCTCGTCCCCATCAGAAAGAAGCCATCAAGAAAGTCTGTGAAGGTTTAAAAGAAGCAGACCGTGGCAAGCTTATTATGGCATGTGGTACGGGGAAGACGTTCACAAGCCTAAAAATAGCAGAGACCATAGCGGGAAAAGGCAAGCGTGTTTTGTTTTTGGTGCCTTCTCTTGCTTTAGTTTCACAAACAATCCGTGAATGGACACTGGACACACAAATTCCCTTGCGTTCCTTTGCGGTGTGTTCGGATACAAAAGTAGGAAAGCGTCGTAAAAACCAAGATGATCTTGTTGGCATGGAAACATCAGATCTTGTGCTTCCTGCTACAACAGATGCAAAAGCCCTTGCCAAAGAAGCTTGTGAACACTTCGCAGAGGCAATGACCGTCATCTTTTCAACCTATCATTCCATTCAAGTGATTTCCGATGCACAAAAAGAGCATGGATTACCCGAATTTGATCTGATTATTTGTGATGAAGCCCATAGGACAACTGGTGCTTCATTGGGAACTGATGACAATGAATCTGAATTTGTCAAAGTTCATGATAACAGCATCATTCGAGGTAAAAAACGTCTATACATGACAGCAACGCCTCGTATCTTTAGTGAGACTGCCAAAAGACGGGCTGATGAGATTAATGCCGTTTTGGCGTCCATGGATGATGAAGCGCTTTTTGGAAAACAACTCCATCATTATACCTTCACTGAAGCTGTCGAGAATGAACTTTTAACTCCTTACAAGATTGTGGTCTTAGGCATTGATGAAACCTATATCACACCAGCCATACAGAAGATTATAGCCAATGAAGACCGTGAAATTGATTTAGATGATGCGGCAAAAATTATTGGCTGTTATAGAGCACTGACTAAAATAGATAAGGAAGCAGCTGTTGATGATGATGATACAGAGCCCATGCATTGTGCCTTAGCTTTTTGCAAAGATATCAATACTTCTAAATATGTTACAAAGCTCTTCAATCAAATTATCGAATCTCATATCAATGATTTCCTTAAAGATGTTCCCTTTCTGAATTGTGAAGTAAGACATATTGACGGAAAGCAAAGTGTCAAAAAACGCAATGAAGAATTGGATTGGCTGAAACAAGATGCGGGGCACAATGTTTGTCGGATCTTAAGCAATGTTCGGTGTCTTTCAGAAGGGATTGATGTTCCTGCTCTTGATGCCATCATGTTTTTACACCCGCGCAATAGCCAAGTGGATGTGATACAGGCGGTGGGGCGTGTGATGCGTCGTGCCAAGGGAAAAAAGACAGGTTATATCATTTTACCCGTTATCATTCCCTCGCATTTAGAAGCCAAAAAAGCTTTACGGAATAATAAGAAGTACCATGTTGTTTGGCAAGTTTTGAATGCTTTACATTCTCATGATGAGAGGCTGGCTCGAACGATTAATCAAATGTCGCTAGGACAAGATAGCAGCCATACGATTGAGATTATAGAGATTAAGCGTGACAATGAATTAAAAGAACTCACCACAACAGTTGATGAGGTCCAGATACAATCAAAAGCAGAAAGTTCTGGACATGTTATTGGAACAGCAGCAAGCAACTCTCAATCGACTACAGAGCAAGGAGAATTATTCCGCCCTTCTGAATTTGTTGATTTTATCAAGACAATTTTTCTGGATAGTTTTAAAATCACGGATTATTGGGGCATATGGGCTGGCAATGTTGCTGAGATTGCACAAAACCATATCAATCGTCTTAAAGATATGCTTGTGGACGAAAAGAGTGAAACTTTTCATGCTTTTGATGCCTTTCATAAGGAACTAAAAAACAACGTAAATAGTGAAATCAAACAAGAAGAAGCTGTTGAGATGTTAGCCCAACATCTTGTAACGCGTCCCGTGTTTGAAGCTTTGTTTGATGGCAATAAGTTTGTACAGAACAATGCCATTTCACAAGCCATGGAAAAGATTTTAGCGAAACTGGATAAAACCAATATTGAGGAAGAAGCAAAAGATCTTGATAAATTCTACAAAAGTATCACGTTCTGTACAGCAGGGATTACCGAACCTCAAGCAAAACAGAATCTTATTATCAAACTTTACGAAGATTTTTTTGCCAAGGCATTTAAGAAAACCACGGATAGGCTTGGAATTGTTTATACCCCCGTTGAGGTTGTTGATTTTATCATTCACTCTGTTGATGATGTCTTGCGCAATGAATTTGGCAAAAGTCTAGGATCACGGGGTGTTTCTATTCTTGATCCTTTTACAGGTACTGGAACCTTTATCACACGGTTGTTACAATCCAATCTCATAAAACCAGAAGATATGGAATATAAATTCCGTCATGATATTCATGCCAATGAGATTGTTTTACTGGCTTATTACATAGCAGCCATTAACATTGAATCGACCTATCATAGTCTTATGAAAGGGAATTATATTCCTTTCAAACATATTGGTCTGGCTGATACGTTTCAGACGCTTAAAGAAAAAAACTTGATAGATGGTATACTCAAAGAGAACAGTGAATATTTAGAACATCAAAAGAAACTGGATATCAAAGTTATTTTTGGTAATCCCCCTTATTCGGTAGGACAAAAAAGCGAAAACGACAATGCAAAGAATACCCCTTATCCAGTATTAAACAAGCGTATTCGTGAAACTTATATAGCTCAATCGAAAGCAACTAGTACGCAAAAGTTATATGATAGTTATATCCGCGCTATCCGCTGGGCTAGTGACCGTATTGATAATGCTGGGGTAATCGGTTTTGTTTCTGGTTCTGGTTACATAGAAAAGTCTACAATGGATGGTTTACGAAAATCTTTAGCCAAAGAGTTTACCAGTATTTATGTGCTTAATTTACGGGGAGATATTCGCAAGAATATGTTAAGCAGTGGAAGAGCTCAAGAAGGAGAGAATATTTTTGGCAATGGTAGCATGACTGGTATTGCTGTCACACTGTTTATCAAAAACCCCAATGTTTCTGGAGATTGTAAAATTTACTATCATGACATTGGTAATAATCTCACAACAAAAGAAAAACTTACAGCTCTCGAGTATTTGGGTAGTATTGATGGCATCAAAAATAAATCTAGCTGGCAAATAATTATACCAGACAAACATAGTGATTGGATTAAGCAACGTGATAAAAGTTTCAAAACATTCTTAGCTATGGGTGTCAAAAAGGGGCATGATAAAAAGCTCTTTGAAACTTATTCTCTTGGTGTTTCAACCAATCGTGATGCTTGGGCGTATAACTCAAGCCGTGAATCTGTAAAGAAAAATATGAATAATATGATTGCCTTCTATAATAGTGAGGTAAAACGTTTAAATAATACCTATTCACATGCTGATCATACAGCACGTGCAAAGGTCGTGAATGATTTCGTAAATTCGGATGAAAGCAAAATTAGTTGGAGTAGTACTCTTAAAAGAGAATTATTAAGAGGTAAATTTTCCGAATTTGAAGATAAATGCCTTATTCAAAGCCTATATCGCCCTTTTACAAAACAATGGCTTTATTATAATAGCGTCTTTAATGAAGCAGTTTATCAAATGCCGCGCGTATTCTCTATGGGAAAAGCCGTTAAAAATAGAGTAATACAAATTACAGGCATAGGAGCAAGATGTGGTTTTTCTGTACTGATGAGTAAGGATGTACCTAACTTGGATTCAATAGAAAAAAGCCAATGCTTTCCACGCTATATTTATGAAGACACTACGGTTTTAAAAAATAAAAGTGAGAAACAATCCCATTTATTTTTAATTTCTACAGAGGAAAACAACACAACTGGTTTACAGAGGCATGATGCCATTACGGATGAAGGGCTAGCACATTTTAAAGCTGCTTATCCTAATGAGAATATAACAAAAGATGATCTATTTTATTACGTTTACGGAATCTTACATTCGGAAGATTATCGTACTCGTTATGCTGATAATCTCTCTAAAGAATTACCTCGTATCCCTTGTGTAAAAACTGCTGAGGACTTTTGGAAATTTGTTACAGCAGGGCGTGAATTGGGTCATTTGCACGTCAATTATGAAACTGTAGAACCTTATCCGGTGACCTTTAAAAAAGGCA
>NZ_CALYLP010000005.1:0-188655 GCF_944896145.1 Bartonella sp. B1098
ATATTATTTTATGTATACAATATGCTTTCTTTAGCATATAAATGCATACGTTTTATTTTATATTAAAAGTATTGCAGAGTTTTTTATACTCAATGAAGTGAGAGAATCTGCAAAAATTGGTTTGATCTTTCTTTCATTTCAGTTCACCTTTTCGTTGTTTTAATAAACAAAAGTACCTTAAGCTATTCTCATGAAAAAAATTTTTGACTCTCAAAATAATTCTTTGCGTGCAATTATTGCCGCTATTGCAACCATTGGCACTGTTGGAACAGCACTGGCAATGGGAACACAACTTATCTCTCTTCTTATGGCAGAGAAAGGGCTTTCCAACAGTACGATCGGCTATAGTGGAACAGTTGGTGGAATCGCCACAATTATTGCAGCTATTTTTACGTCTCGAATTGCTTTATGTTTAGGCATCGCTCAAACAATATTGCTTATGATGGCGATAGGATCTTTAAGTTTTTTAGGATTCTATTTTTTTGAATTCATATGGGTTTGGTTTATTTTAAAGTTTATATTACATT
Organism: Bartonella sp. B1098; assembly: GCF_944896145.1. Lineage (NCBI taxonomy): Bacteria > Pseudomonadati > Pseudomonadota > Alphaproteobacteria > Hyphomicrobiales > Bartonellaceae > Bartonella > Bartonella sp. B1098. Next base: position 528 of record NZ_CALYLP010000005.1, read on the forward strand.
TCACGATGACAGTTATGTTTATCCTATCAGAGTTTTGGATCAACAGTTATGCTCCCCCCAAAAAACGCGGTTTGATTCTTTCTATTTATGCTATTGTCTTAGGATTAGGGTTTGTGATAGGTCTAACACTGCTAGTAAAAGTGGGAACACAGGGATTTATTCCTTTTGCGGTTGGCTATAGCCTTATTATACTTGCTACTATACCAATTCTTGCAGCTTGGAAGCTAAGTCCAAAATTTCAAAAAAATCAATATACGCCATTTTTTTGTTATCTTTTTCACGTTCCAAGCGCGATGATGGCGGCCCTTGTTTACGGGGCCATTCAAATGGGCACATTAACGCTTATAATCCCCTTTAGTTTATCCATTGGTTATCATGAAAATGAAGCAGCACACTTTATGGCAACCCTTGCACTCGGGAATATTATCCTCTTAATTCCTATCAGCATGTTAAGCGACTACGCCAAAGATAGGTGCTATCCGCTGATAGGTTGTGCTATCTTAGGTTTTGTGGGAACTTTTATAGTACCATGGATTATTCAATATCTATGGATTCTGATGTTTGATCTATTTATTCTAGGTGGTGTATCAGCGAGCCTTTATACAATTGGTCTTGCACATCTAGGAGCACGTCTTACGGGGCAAAAACTTGCTGCTGCTAATTCTGCTTTTATTTTTTGCTATGGAATTGGTATGCTCATAGGACCAACTTTTATCGGAAAATCCATGGATCTCTTTGATCTCTTTGGTTTTTCAATAGCCATGGCTGTTTTTTTTGGTCTATATGTCATTTTGCTATTTGTCCAACTTATGAGAAAATTAATCAGCTCTTGACTTTTTTGAGAACATCCGTACTGTTGCCAATTTGATGATGTCGGAAATACGTTCTGACAGCGATAATATTTTTTCAGTATAAATAGGGTTTTTACATTATGGCTAAAGCAGCAACTATTAAGATCAAGCTTTTATCAACTGCAGATACTGGTTTTTTCTATGTAACAAAGAAAAACAGCCGTACAATGACAGATAAAATGAGCAAACGTAAATATGATCCAGTTGTAAAAAAGCATGTTGAATTTAAAGAAACAAAAATTAAATAAATCAGCCAATCCTTATTGATAGATTTTATACTCCAAAAGAAATGTGGGATTATTGCTCTTCAAAGTTATTTTTTGAGGAGTGTTTTTTGTCTTTTAAATTTTATTTTAAAATCTGTATAACTTTAAATTTGTATGGTCTATACAGATTCAGCTAAGTTGATTTATTGTTTAAGTTTCTTACATATTATACTGCGCGCGTATTTGATTTTTGTAATATCTAACAACAATTTTATCATTAAAACGGAATGTGTTTCGTCATGTAAATAAAATTTTTTGAAAGAATTATAAGCAATGCTCAATAGAATTGCGTTATAATGATAGTGACAGTTTCTTTATTTCATGAAAAAATTTTTTTCCCATTTTAACCTAAGAATCTTAAAGAAAATTATTGGTTTTATTTTTATCGCTGCTAGCATTCTGGTCATAATAGCAACTTATTTTAAGCCGACTCAACCGTTGCCTCAAAAAGAAAGATTTTCTTCTAAAAATTCCATTGAAGGAAAGGCACTTATTATGGATGGTGATTCCATCATGATTTCTTCCATTAAGATTCGACTGGTCGGCATTGATGCTCCTGAACTTCACCAATTTTGTGGAAAGAAAAATGCACGATACCCTTGTGGATTTGAGGCAAAAAAATATTTAGAACAATTGGTCGAAAATCAAACTGTCACATGTTACTGGCATAAAACAGATAAATATCACCGTATCCTTGCAACATGTCAAACGCAACAAGTTCGCAATATTAACGCAACGCTTGTACAGAATGGTTGGGCTGTAAGCTATTATGATTATCTCAAAGAAGAGCAGGAAGCCAGAAGGAAAAAAAGGGGAATATGGGCATCAAGTTTTCAACGACCCAAAGAATGGCGCAAAGCACATCCGCGCACGGAATAAAAAAATATTTTTAAATTTTATTGAACAATGAAACAATCTAGCCCAATTATCAAACTTGAAAAAGAAATCTATTCCTGTCGGATTTGTATCCAACAACCACATTATTTCCCTCCTCTTCCTCATGAACCCAATCCCGTTGTTTATTTATCCCATACGGCTTCGATTGCAATCGCAGGACAAGCACCAGGATTGCGTGTTCATGAAACATCTATCCCTTTTAATGATCGCTCTGGAGAAAGATTACGTGATTGGCTTAATGTCACAGAAGAAGAATTTTATAATAAATCTCTCTTTGCAATTATTCCTATGGGATTTTGTTTTCCAGGTTATGACAAAAATAAAGCTGATTTGCCACCAAGACGTGAATGTAGAGAAATATGGCATGAAAAGATATTTCAAGCGATGCCTCAAATAAAGCTTGTTCTTGCTATTGGCAGTTATGCGCAAAAGTGGCATATTACAGAATTAAAGCATAAAACCGTTTCAGCAACCGTTCGTGATTGGAGAAATATCCTTTCCATCTCTCAGCCTCGGGGCTATAATGTTATGCCTTTACCTCATCCATCATGGCGAAATACTTCTTGGTTACAGAAAAATCCATGGTTTAACGATGAGCTTATTGTATATCTGCGTCGTTTAGTGCGTAAATTTTTATAAATTAAAATATTGAGAAAAAATATGGATCGTCTTGACCGAAAAATTTTACATCTTTTGCAGGAAAATGCGACACTTTCTGTCGCTGATATTGCTAAAAAAGTGGGACTTTCGACCACTCCTTGCTGGCGTAGAATTCAAAAACTTGAAGAAGATGGTGTTATTCAGCGTCGCGTTGCCGTTCTTTCTCCAGAAAAAGTCAATGCGCACGTTACTGTTTTCGTTTCTATTCGTACAAACACCCACAGCCATGAATGGTTTAAGCGCTTTTCAAAAATTGTGCAAGAATTCCGTGAAGTCATTGAATTTTATCGAATGAGTGGGGATATTGACTATTTATTGCGTGTTGTTGTTCCCGATATTGAAGCGTATGATCTTTTTTATAAAAAATTAATTTCTAAAATTGATATCCGTGATGTTTCATCTTCTTTTGCAATGGAACAGATTAAATATACAACAGAACTTCCACTTAATTACATTAAATTACAAGAAAAAGCGAATGAACAAACTTAAAAGTTTTTTACATCCTTCTCATCATTCTTTTTTAGGTATTCAAACTCTCTTGTTCCAAAACCGCCATTTGTGCATGTGTTAAAACAGCAGCTTTGACGATACCAGCAGCCATAGCGGCCCCTGCTCCTTCACCAAGGCGCATTCCCAAATCCAGAAGTGGTTCTTTGTCAATTTTTTTTAAAAGTGTACGATGAGCTTTCTCAGAAGAAACATGTCCAACAAGGGTATGTTCAAGAGCTCTTGGATGCATTTTATAAAGGATAGCAGCAGCTGCTGTTGCCACAAAACCATCTAAAATAACGGGTATTTTCTCCATTCTTGCTGCTAAAATAGCACCAACCATAGCAGCAATTTCACGTCCTCCCAAGCGACGCATTATCTCAAAAGGATCATTAAAATGCTCCTTATGTAAAGCGACAGCTGTCTTAACCGCTGCTATTTTACGCTGATAAAAATCACCTTCCGATCCCATACCATTTCCTGTCCACTCTTCAACTTCTCCCCCAAATAATGCGAAGCATAAAGCTGAAGCTATTGTTGTATTTCCAATCCCCATTTCACCGATACATAAAAGATCTGTCCCACCAGCAATGGATTCCATGCCAAATGCCATTGTAGCAGCCGCACTCAGCTCGTCCATTGCAGCATCTTTTGTAATATTCATTGTTGGATATTCCAGTGCTAAATCAAATATTTTTAATCCAAGATCATAAGCTATACAAATTTGGTTGATAGCAGCACCACCAGATGCAAAATTTTCTACCATCTTTTGTGTCATAGATTGTGGAAACGGTGTAACATTCTCTTCTACGATACCATGGTTTCCAGAAAAAATAGCGACCAAAGGCCGCGTTACGATGGGTTTTTCTGTACCCCTCCACCCCGCATACCAAACAGCAATATCTCCCAGTTTTCCTAATGCTCCTCGTGCTTTTATTAAGTTTTCTTGCCGTTTTTTAGCCAAAATTATAGAAAATTCATCAGCAACAGGTAAATTTGTAAGCAAAGCACGAAAATCATCAAATGGACGAGCGGTCATGAGGATACCTTTTTAAATCTACAATGTTTAATAAAAACCACCTCATATAGATAGGGTATGAATAATTTATTGTTTTTTTTACAGTGTTTTAAAAATATTAAATCTTATAGTGAAGACTTTTATATTCTATTTTCTACCCCAATAACAAACATGCACGATTCAAAATATTATCAATATCTTATGATGAACTTTACAGAATACCCTTAACCTATTTTCCTATCTAATAGACGTCATCGACATACCGTTTAATATATAAATTCTAACATTCTTTTCATAATAAAAGTGATAAGCTTTCAAAAATTATAAAATTGAAGTCAGAAAAATCATCGTGGAAAAATGCAAATTGCATCAATGATCTAACTTTTAACATAATATATTAATTGTCTTGCTGTTATTCTATGAGAGCGGAAAAAGCTTCTTTCAAAATACATATATCTGCATTTGGTTTCGTCGCTTCATTGGATAATATTTGCCGCCATCGACGTGCCCCTTCCCGCCCATGAAATAAACCAATCATGTGACGCGTCACATGAGAAAGCCGCCCTCCCGATGCAATATGTCGAGCCGCATAATCACACATGAGTTCAATAAGATCACTCTCACTCAAATTATTCTTCGATTCACCATAGAGTTCAAAATCAATATGCTTTAACAAAGTTGGATCATGATAAACTTGGCGCCCAACCATGGTCGCATCACAGAAAATCAAGTGCTCTTTTATCTCATCAATTGATTTAATTCCACCATTTATCCCAACGAATTTATGAGGATATTTACGTTTTAATTTATAAACTCTTTCATAATTAAGGGGCGGAATATTGCGATTTTCTTTTGGACTCAATCCTTTTAGCCAGGCTTTACGCGCATGAACCCAAAGGGCATCACATCCTGCATTCCAAACTTTCTCCGCTAAAAGATTTAAAGCGACTTCTTCATCCTGCTCGTCGACCCCAAGACGACATTTGACCGTTACAGGTATCGTAACTGCTTTTTTTATGGCTTCCACAGCATTTGCCACAGTATCAGGATCTAACATCAAACAAGCTCCAAATACACCTGCTTGAACACGATTTGATGGACAACCAACATTGAGGTTTATCTCATTATAACCAAAATCTTCAGCAATCCGCGCAGCCTCTGCCAACTTTTTTGGATCTGCTCCCCCTAATTGTAATGCAACTGGACACTCTTTATGACTAAAAGCCAACAATTGTTCCCGAACACCATGAATAACAGCATCTGCTACCACCATTTCTGTATAAAGGAGTGCTTTTTTTGTTAAAAGACGATGAAAAAACCTACAATGCCGGTCTGTCCAGTCCAACATTGGCGCTACTGCAAATTTTACAGGTGATGGAAGATTATAAAATATCATGAGGGCATTGCTCTTATATCCTCATAGCTTTCTCTTTATACGTAAAAATACTTACCTTCTAGTTTACAGAAAGCTTTATTCTCTAAGACCATTATGAGCATACTAACAGTCCCTTTATCCAATTGATATAAAGGTTGACGATAATCAAGCATACCAAACCACAATTTTCATAGAGTAACGCTAAAGTACATAAACGCGAAAAAAAAGACTTTCATCTGTAATATAAAAAACTCATTTGCAAGTTTTTTATGCCATTAACTTCTCATCCTTACGGATTTTATCACAGAGTTTAAAATAATAAACTAAAACATTCCACAATTTTCCATGATAGGCTTAATTTTCTTTAGTCTTTTTCAATTCATCGTGAAGAAAATGCGACAGAAAGTGCTTTTATTTTTTTCTCCAATAAAAAACAAAAAATTTTTTTCCATACAAATCCGATTATAAATTATTTTTTCACAATGCGTTTTTCTTGGTGATATTTATTGAATTTTCCCTCATAGGATAGACAAACTTCATTCTAAAAATATTCCATTCCAATTTCGCTATTTTATGGTTGTTGCAAAAAAACTAAATTGAGGATACAGATAATCATTGTCTTTTCAACGTATATGGGCTTGTATCAATATCTCCTGAAGAAAAATATTTTACAACATTGCAGATAAAATCTGTAAAGCTAAATGACTATAAACATTTTTCAATTTCTTTTTGACTTTGCATATAGGAAGAAAGAGTATCAATCTCTTGTTCATTAAAAAAAAGGCCAAGTTTTGAACGACGCCATAACACATCTTCACATGTTTTCGCCCACTCCTTTTCCATCAACCATTTTACTTCTACTTCATAAAGCCCATGTCCAAAATCTTTCCCTCTATCCGCCTTACCATCTGCAAATATCACCAATGCTTCTGTACCATAGGAGCGTGCAAGCCTGCGATGTGTAAAAGCATCTAAATCTGGCGTTAAAAGAGCAATCTTATTTTCGATTGCATCTAATTGATTATAAGGAAAATCACCGCCAGGAAGAACTGCATTAGCCGTCCATGATGCCCCCTTTTTACCAAGCGCTTTTTCAACGAATTTCATCGCATCTTCAGCCAATTTACGATAAGTTGTAATCTTTCCACCATAAAGATTAAGAATCTTTGGTGTACTTCCTGTTCCCATTTCTTTTAAAACATAATCGCGCGTAATTTCTTGTGCCTTTGAAGATCCATCGTCATAGAGTGGACGAACTCCAGAGTAAGACCAAACAATCGTTTTAGGCGATACTGGTTGTATGAAATATTCACTGGCTGCTGTGCAGATGTAATTAATCTCTGTGCCAGTAATATGAACATTGGCTAGATTTCCCTGATAATTACAATCTGTGGTTCCAAGCAAGGTAAAATCTTCTTGATAGGGAATAGCAAATATAATACGCCCATCACCATTTTGAAAAATATAAGCACGGTCATGCGTATAAAGCTTCGGAACCAAAATATGAGAACCTCTAACAAGCCGTACGGGTGGATGTTCTTTACAATCTAATACGCTTGTCAAAACATGATCAATCCACGGACCTGTCATATTTGCGACATAAGAGGCTGTGACACTGTATTCTTTACCACTTAACTTATCTTGTAGAACAATACACCATTTTTTGTCTTCTTTTTTTAAAGAGAGAACTTCTGTCCGTACTTTTATATCAGCTCCGCACTTTTCTGCATCACGCGCATTGGCAATGACTAAACGGGCATCATCGACTCTGGCATCAGAATATTCAAAGCCTCTCTGATATTCTTTCTTCAGTGTAGAGCAAAACTTTTTTGAAAAATTAATCGTTTTACTGCGCCACAATTTTTGATTCCATTTCCCTAAATAATCATAAATAAAAAGTCCAAAACGCAACATCCAAGCAGGGCGCAATTCTTTATGATAAGGAAGAAGAAAACGCAAAGGACGCACAATATGTGGAGCTATACGTAATATGATCTCACGTTCTTTTAACGCTTCACGAACAAGTTTGAATTCATAATGTTCAAGATAACGAAGCCCCCCATGAATAAGCTTTGTTGATGCACTCGATGTTCCCGATGCAAGATCATTCATTTCAGCTAATCCTACTTTAAAACCGCGGCCAGCTGCATCTCTTGCTAATCCACACCCGTTTATCCCTCCCCCAATGATAAACAGCTCATAATGCGTTGTGGTTTTCATAATTTTACTTTTCATGATTTAATTTTGTTTCACACTACTCAATAAAGTAACAGTAAAAAATCAATACAAGTGCACTTCATTGTATGCTCAATCCGCTTTTTTTCCACAATAAATATGCCTAAAATACGCATAAAAAGCTTTTTGACACCCTTTTATCAAAACAACATTTGACAAATTAAAAAGATTTTTTTCTCCTTCAGAGAACATAATTTTTGCGAATGTGCATCATATAAAATTTTTTAGAGAAAAATTGATGTTTTTTCCCATTTGTGAATATACACTATAGCGAATGCTTTATTGCACATAGATAATGTTTTTCATATAGTTCACTCGATAACACAATAGAAAATATGAAGGGATACAGATGACTCATCAACCCCAAAACTCAAAAATAACACTTGTTTTAAAAATTTTAGCGCTTGTTATGCTGAGTATTTTAATTTTTTCCCCTTCTTTATCAAACGCAACATCACACTCCCAAACAACAAATCATTTAAACTTAGAAAAGCTTAAAATACAACTTCTGGAAGATTCTAACTTTTTATCTAAGTTTAAAGAAAAAGTTACACCCCATATTGATTCTCATCATATTCAACAAACTGTAAGAGAGTATCTTCTTACTCATCCAGAAATTATGATTGAAATGCAGCTTATCCTTCAAGATAAGCTAGAAAAACAGAATGAATATGAAAGTGAAAGACAAGCCTCTATCATTCATTTATTAGAAAAGGAGATTTTTCACTCTCCTCATGACGCTGTTTTAGGCAATCCAAATGGTAAAAAAGTACTTGTTGATTTTTTTGATTACAACTGTCAACATTGTAAAAGTTCCTATTCAGATATAGAAGACTTGATAAGAAAGTACCCAGATCTACGGGTTATTATCAAGGATTTGCCAATTTTAGGGCCAGATTCTATAGCGGTCCATACTGTTGCTTATGCATTTCGAAAACAATTTCCAGAAAGATATCCGCAGTTTCACAAAGCGCTTTTAATGCATCAGGGTCGTGTAAATGAAGCTAAAGCTATAAAAATAGCTGTTTCTTTAAGAGCAGATGAAAAAAAACTCCGTAATGCAATAAAAGATCCTACTCTACAAAACACTTTTAAAGAAAATATCCGAATTGCCACTCAACTTCATATTACGGGAACACCTTCTTACATTATCGGTAATAAAATACTCATCGGTGCAGCCAGCCAAGATGTTCTAAAACAAGCGATAGACAATACACAGTGAATAGCTATTCTATACCTGATGCGTTTTAGGAAGAATACTGTAAATGAAGTGATTTTGTACTTTCTCTTTTTTGACAACAGGCTTATAAGTGCAATTTTGTGTAAAGCAGATACGAGTTTAAAATTGCAAAGTATAATGACTTAAATAAATATCTTTAAAGCCTCTAAAGATATCATCCCTAATCTAGAGATGTTCAGTCATAAAATGAGATAGTGACGATCTTCATTGATCAAGGAGTTAGAAATAAAATGGCAACAAAAAAAATAGATTCGGCAAAATATTCCGCAATTGATACGAAAATTATTCGCGATCTTGCTGAAATTTTGAATGACACGAATTTAACGAATATTGAAGTTGAGCAAGGAGAACTTCGTATTTGTGTTTCACGTCAAAATACCTCTACTTCTTCCGAACAAGCAATTTATTCACCTGTTGCTACTCCTAGTTTTTCTATAGCATCTTCTCCAGTCCCAACATCCGAATCTCCCATACAATCTACCCAAGAAGATAAATCAAAAAATACAATAACCTCCCCAATGGTTGGAACAGCTTATCTTGCCCCTTCACCGGGTGCTCAGCCATTTGTAGAAGTAGGAAAAAATGTTTCTGAAGGAGAAACATTACTGATCATTGAAGCGATGAAAACAATGAATCAAATTTCATCACCACGCTCAGGCAAAGTAACCACTGTTCTTGTCAAAGATGGTCAACCTGTTGAGTTTGGTGAACCACTTATTATTGTTGAATAAAGCGAGGGGCAACCATGATTCGAAAAATCCTCATTGCTAATCGGGGAGAAATTGCTCTTCGCGTTTTACGTGCATGTAAAGAACTTGGTATAAAAACCGTAGCTGTTCACTCTACCGCTGATGCAGATGCAATGCATGTTCGTCTTGCTGACGAAAGTGTCTGTATTGGCCCTCCTCCCGCTTGCGATTCTTATTTGAGTATTCAGCAAATTATAGCTGCTTGTGAAATTACGGGAGCTGACGCAGTTCATCCAGGTTATGGCTTTCTTTCTGAAAATGCAAAATTTGCAGATGTTCTAGAAGCCCATGATATTACATTCATCGGCCCAACGGCTGCTCATATTCGAATCATGGGCGATAAAATTGAGGCCAAAAAAACTGCCAAAAAACTTGGTATTCCCGTCGTTCCTGGTTCAGATGGAGCTGTCACAGAAGAATCAGATGCTTTACGCATTGCTCGTGAAATTGGTTATCCCGTTATTATCAAAGCTTCTGCCGGTGGTGGTGGACGTGGTATGAAAGTTGTTCATTCTGAACAAGAGTTTTCGGTAGCGCTTAAAACAACGCGTTCAGAAGCGAAAGCAGCTTTTGGTGATGATGCTGTTTATATAGAAAAATATTTAGAAAAACCCCGTCATATTGAAATTCAAATCATAGGTGATGGTGCGGGAAATGCTATTCATTTAGGAGAACGTGATTGTTCACTTCAACGACGGCATCAAAAAGTATGGGAAGAAGCTACATCACCTGCGCTTAATGAAACTGAACGAAAAAGAATTGGTAGTATTGTTGCAAATGCCTGTGCTCAACTTGGATACCGTGGAGCTGGTACTGTCGAATTTCTTTATGAAAATGGTGAGTTCTATTTCATTGAAATGAATACGCGTTTACAAGTCGAACATCCTGTAACTGAAGCAATTACAGGTATAGATTTAGTCCATGAGCAAATTCATATTGCATCAGGCTACAAACTTTCAGTGACACAAGATGATGTTTGTTTCTTCGGTCACGCCATTGAATGCCGTATTAATGCAGAAGATCCTCTTACCTTTACACCATCACCAGGAACCATTACACATTTTCATACTCCTGGAGGTCTAGGAATTCGTGTTGATTCAGGTGCTTATTCAGGTTACCGGATTCCTCCTTATTATGATAGCATGATTGGAAAACTGATTGTTCATGGACGTACCCGTTTAGAATGTATGATGCGTTTACGGCGTGCTTTAGATGAGTTTGTCGTCGATGGGATAAAAACGACACTTCCTCTCTTTCGTGATCTCATTAACAATAAAGATGTTGCAGACGGTAATTATAACATTCACTGGCTAGAGAAGTATCTTTCTCAACAATCAACTTCTTTAGACCTTTAATTCAAGAATGAAAATATTAGCTTATCACCATATTCTATAAGTAAGGATAATTTCAATGCTGCCATAAACATTGTTAAAAAAGAAATAAGCTGATTATTTTTTATTTGTTATATAATTTTCTTTTAATATGTACAAAAATTGATAATTTTCTGTTTTCCTTTTTGTGAGTTTGTGCTAACTCCTACTTGGTCACGCCCTTATAGCTCAGTTGGTAGAGCACCTGATTTGTAATCAGGGGGTCGGGAGTTCGAGTCTCTCTGGGGGCACCATACACTTTTACTTCTCCTATAATTTATTGATTTTATGTGTATTTTAATGGGTTAGGGACGCTTCAATAAAAGTAAGGGAATAGGATTTTCCGACATGCCTCTCAATTATTGCGAATCAAAACTTCTTTTCGAGGTGATTTTTTTTGCGATTTTAAAGAAAAGATTTTGTAAATCTCTAACTCTTAGTTATCCATTTTTTAAAGTGTGAGAAGTGATTATCTAGCGCATCTATGAAACGGGATAAATCGATGACAAACATAAAGACAATGAAGGCTAACCACTTCATAATGCGTGACATCATCTTTAAGCCTTGATACGTCTCTATCATCTCATGAAGCAGCTGTTGTTCTGTCTCCGTGAGATCTTGTTCCGGTTTACGCTTTCTACTCATTTGACCAACCACATAAGCGTGCTCCCTATTTTGCGCCCCCAAATCACAAACGCTGTTCCTTAAACCGCTTGGCAACAATCACCAGTCCTGTACACGCCGCTAAAACCATAATCCCTGCTAACGCCCACTGAATTGGTCCATTACCAACAAAAAAGCCTCCAAATCCTGAACAAGACCCTATAATCGGGGCTAGCGCCTCTATCTTGAAAAGACCTGTTCTCTCCTTCGTTTCTACCCTGTGATAGTTCGAAGCAATGTAAGACCCTTTCGCCCACAAACCGGCTTCGGCTGCTCGACGGTTGGATAATCCCACAAAAGGCTTACCCCCTATCTTATTCCATTTCTGTAATTCACTAGGAACAGCTTCATAATCCCCTTGATTAAGCTTCTTCAACAACGTTGACTTGCTAAAGGCTTTCGTTCCTACGTTATAACAAAACGATACCAATGCCGCGAATTGGCAATCCGTTAATGAAACCGTCACCGATTCCTCAACCGTCTTCTCAAATTGCTTTAAGTCTTCACAAAGAATTTCTTCTGCTTGCTCTTGTGTGATACGCATGCCTTTTTTAACAAGCGGTTGACCGGCATTGCTGGTGTGACCATACCCTATCGTCCAGATACATGCTACATCTCTATAAGCCTCTAAACGTAACCCTTCCCACTGTTTGATAAGCTCTAATCCTTCCTTTGATATCTTTCTCATCTGACCCTCCATAAAAAAAGCCCCACATCTGTGAGGCTGGATTAAAATCTTCTTTTATGATCTTCTATTGGCTATGCTCTTTGATCAACTGCTCGACTTCTTCAACACGAAAGCCAAGTTGAAAAAGCGGTGCATATTCGCTTTCCTGTAATTCATACTGACAACGCTTTTTGACAAAATCTCCATTGAGATCAGACGGCATTTCGGTTATGAGAGCAACCTTATGCGTGTCATCTTCTACCCCCTCTTCTCCTTCACTGAGCTCTTTGATAAAGACCCAATAAAAACGCGTTGATAAAAGCTGCTCTAGCCTTTTTACCGTTTCTTCCCTATCAAATTCGAGCATATTTAGATAATCTTGCTTCGTATTTAAGTGTTCTGGATAATCTATCATCTACCCCTCCTAAACAAAATGACGAGGACGGCTACAACCACGCGCCCCTAATTGGTGATTGTCTCTAGCAGAAGAGACGTTAGCACGTGCAAAATGTCCACTCTCTGCACCATGACTCCAACTTCCGCCTCCTGATAACCACCTCATTTCTAGCCTAGACTGCCCCCTATTCGTTATTTGCATAGGAAATGTTCCGGATAAAAACTGCCAAATATAACCGCAACCATCTTCACACCCTATATGAGAGATCATGCGACGTTTTGCCGTATCAACGTGACCACCTGAAATCTTAGGAGAAGGTGCCTTCTTTCCTACAATACTCGTCTTATCATTACTCCCATGCATAGCAGAAGCAAATTCTTCATCACTTAATAATGACTTATTTACAAGCATCATATCTGTTACATGATCTGTATAAGTACACCCCGTTGTAATTGGAACATTATACGCGGAGCGTGTATTTTCTCCCGTACCTGACTGAAGATAAATATCAACCCAAAGATCTGTAGAGAAGTCGTAAACCATTCCTTCTGGTGAACTATGCGGGCGATGATTGAGACACCAAACAGAGTGGGGTAATATATCCCCTGCACGATAACCCGATAAGAGATGACCAGAAATCGTACCAACATCCACACAAAGCGTATGAAACCCTCCTATCTTGCGCGAATTATTGACGGTGTAATTCCTTGGATACGTAGAGTTTTCCGATACAACAAATTTATGAGACTGTCCTCCATCAGAAACCAAATAAACATAATAATCCTTGCCTGCCGAAAGAGACGGCATGCCTATTCTTGCATCGGCTGCATAACCTACAACCAAAATATCATTGCCTACTCCCAAGGTTAGGGTCGTTCCTTTTTTTACCGTTAATTGCGCTTTGCCTGTAGCTACAAGAAACGGGGTAGAATTTGACAAAACCGTTAAATTAGACTGTTTCAGTAAAGTATTTATCTTTTCTGCTAGCGCTTTTGCTGCTGTTGCTGTTGTTTGAGCTGCCGTTGCTGTTGCTAAAGAACTTTTGAGACCTCCAAGCTCTTGTTTCGTCGTATCAGCAGTTTTCTTTGCTTGCTCCGCAACTCCTTTGGCTTCTTCGGCTGTCCTTTTCGCTCTATCAGCTGTTTCTTTAGCTTTAGTGGCTTCGCCCTTGGCTTGATAAGCTTTTGAATCTGCTGCTTCCGCTTTTTTCTTGGCTTCGTCTGAGTACGTCCGCGCTAAACTTGCTGTAGTTTTAGCATTATCTGCCGCTTCCTTCGCATTATAAGCTGTACTACTAGCGTTATAAGCTATATTTTTTGCGGATTCTGCCTCACTACGAGCTTGCCTCGCATCATTTTCGGCATAGCCTGCTTTTTCCTTGGCTGCCTTCGCTGTTTTTTGTGCCTCTTCTACTTTTCCTTCTAAAGATGTTGCTAAAGACGATGCCTTTTTATCAGCTGCTTCTGCCGCTTTCTGTGCTTGTTCGGCTGTATATTTTGCACTATTAGCTATTTCCTTAGCTTTTTCGGCTTCGCCCTTGGCTTGATAGGATTGTGAATCTGCTGTTTCGGCTTTTTTCTTGGCTTCATCTGCGTACGTACGCGCTAAACTTGCTATGGTCTTAGCGTCATCGGCTACTTCCTTCGCTTTGTGAGCTGTACTCCACCCTTGATGAGCTGTGTTGCCTGAATTTTCCGCTATCTTCTTGGCTTCGTCTGCATATGTCCGTGCTAAACTTGCTATGGTCTTAGCCTCATCTGCTGCTGCCTTCGCTTTATTGGCATTACTCCACCCTTCATGAGCTGTACTTTTTGCCTTTTCTACCTCTCTGCGCGCTTGTTCTGCCTCATGGTTGGCATAACCGGCTGTCTGTTTGGCTTCTTTCGCTATCTTTTCGGCTTCACCCGCTACTGTCTCTACTTTTCCTGCTTTAGTTTGTGCTCCTTCCGCAACCTTCTTCGCTTCTTCCGCTGTTGACTTCGCACTATTAGCTATTTGTTTTAGACTATCCAAGGCTCCTTTCGTTTCTTCTGCTACCTTCTCTACTGCTTCCGCTTTGCTCTTCGCCTCTTCCGCTATGCCCTTCACCGCCTCTACATCAGCCTGCCCTGCCGCCTCTCCTGAACGCGCTGCCGCTTCTGCTGCTTCTTTGGCTATTCGCGTGGCTTCGGTTGCACTCTGCTGGGCTTGCTCTGATTTCGCCGACGCACTATCCGCAGAACTTTTCGCTTCCAAGGCTATCGTTGTGGCATTGCTTGCTTCTTCTTTTGCTTCCTCTGATAGGCTCTTCGCAGATATTGCTGTCTGTGAAGCTTCATTCGCAACTGCCTCTACGCTTTCGGCTTTAGCCTTTGCTGTTTCTGCTGCCTCTTGTGAGCTTGATGCCAACCGTTGTGCCTCTTCCGCTTTAGCCTTTGCTTCACCAGACTTCGTTAAGACTTCTGAAGTTTGCTGGCTTATCTCATCACCTTTCTGCTTGGCTGTAGTGGCTGTCGATAATGCCGTGTCTGCAACGCTTTTAACATCTCCAAGCGTTTGTTTAGTTTCCTCAGCAATCCCCTTGGCATCATGAGCTGTGCTAGATGCCGTATCCGCCGTTGTTTTCGCTGCATTTGCTTCTCTTAATGCTTCATCGGCGGTTTTTTGCGCTTCTGCAGATGATGTCGTTGCTTTTTCTGCTAAACCTTTAACTTCTTCAGAAATCCCCTTGACATCATTGACTGATGTAAGCGCTGTAGAAGCTTTCTCCTTCGCATCACTCGATTCTCTAAGCGCACTTGTAGAGGCATTTTTAGCTTCTGTTGCTAGCTGTTTGGCTTCTTCACAAACACTCTTACTTTCTTGTGCAACTCTCTCTGCTGCCTCAGCTTTCTTCTGAACGGCTTCTGCTAAACTTTTGGATGCTTCACTCCCTTCACGAACCGCTTGTCTATCGGCTTGTAATGCTTGCTCTGCAACTGTCTTAGCCTCAGAAGCTATTTGAGATGCCGTTGTTGCTGCCTGTTGTGCCTGCTCGGCTTTCGTGTTTGCACTATCTGCTACACTTTTCGCGGATTCCGCTAATCTTTTCGCTTCGGACGCTGTTTGGGATGCTTGTTCTCCACCAGATTTTGCCAATTCTGCTACAGCCTTAACAGCTTCAACGGATGATTTGACTTCATCACAAGCTTCCTTTGACTGTTCTGAAAGTTTCTTTGCTTCTTCTGCTGTGCTCTTGGCTTCTCTTGATTCTGTTAATGCCGTATTGGCTGTTGATTGAGCAGAGCTTGCTGTAGTTGTCGCTGTTTCACTTGTTTGCTTGGCTTCTAACGCTGACGTCTTCGCATCTGTCGCCATATTTACTGCTGTTTCTGACGTTACCTTCGCACCATCGGCTGTTTGCTTCACTTCATCACAGGCACTGTTCGCTTCTTGCGCTAATCTTTCTGCTGTTTCCGCTTTAGCTTTCGCATCTTCTGCTAAGCTCTTGATCTCTTCTCCTCCACGGGCTGTTTCACTACCTGAACGCACTGACGCCTCTGCAACTGCCTTGGCCTCTTTGGCTACGCGAGACGCTTCGAACGCTTCTTGTTGTGCCTGCTCTGCTTTCGTTTGTGCACTATCTGCCGCGCTTTTAGCGTCTAAAGCTGTGGTCTTTGCAACACCGGCTTCTCGTTTTGCTTCTTCTGATAGACTCTTTGCTGCTGTCGCTGTTTGTGCTGCATCATCACTCGTTTGTTTTGCTGCATTAGCAATAGTCTCTAAACTTTCTGCTTTATTCTTGGCTTCTTTTGCATTCCTCAACACTTCATTAGAACGCGTTTGGATTTGCTCTGCTGTTTTTGTCAGTTCTGTAACAGAAGCTGTCGCCCGTTCCGATAAACCTTTTGCCGCTTCTGCAATATCCTTGGCATCATCGGCTGTCTGTTTGGCTCCATCTGCCTTAAGACTGGCTTGGGTCGCTACCGTCTTGACTTCATGACACGTTGCTACCGCGGTTGCGGCTACTTGGGACGTCTCTGTCGCTGTTTGGGAAGCTTCTCGCGCTGTTTGCTCTGCACGTTCAGAAATCGTTTTTGATGCATCGGCTAACCTCTTAGCTTCTGTCGAGACATTAACGGCATTCTCACTTACCTGCTTAACCTCTGCAAAACTTTCCAATGCCGTAGCCAGTGAACCTTTCGTACCACTGATTTCCCCTGAAGCTCTATCAACCGCTGCTTTGGTCTCTTCTGCTATGTGCTTTGCAGCATCAGAGGCATTTTGGGCTTCTTCGGCTAAGCCCTTGGCGCTATCCGCTGTCTCTTTTGCTTCATTGGCGATTGCTGTTGCTGCTGTAATCGCTTCCTTCGCTTCACTGGAGGTTGTAAGCGCTACATTAACCGTTTGAACCGTTTTTGTTACCTCTGTGAGCGCTTGATCTGAGCCCCTCTTAGCTTCTTCTGCAACCTGTTGCGCACCATTTGCACGCGCCATCGCTTTTTCTGCCTCTTGCCTTGCATTCACAACCTGTTCTAACGGTGCAAAGGTCTCATACGAATACAAAGAAGCTGTCCCTAAAATCTTCGGAACAACTACACTATCTTGCGAAAGCCCTTCTCTAATTTCCTCTTCAGTCGCTACCGGTATCAGATACTCATGACTATGATCGGGGATCTTCATCTGCTTTCCTCCTTACTCCCTCTAAAGTGCTTCATCCAAAGAACACTCTTTCAAATCCTCAAGATCTGCGCTTAAGCTCTCTAAGCGTTTCTCCATCTCTTTCTGCGAACCATCAAACTCTGTTTTCAAAGCTGTTGTCACTAAATCAACAATCCCTTGAAGCGGCGTATGCAAAAAGCCTCCCCCTGAATACAAAACGACCCGTACTTGGGACGGGTCGCTAAGCTCTGATATCGCAAACGGTTTTAAGGTCATTTCAACTCCTCATGTCTTTATTCCATAAATTACACTCACATTAACGGGGCGCGTTTCAGCGCCACCAACCCTCTCTGACATAAGATGATGTTCATGATGCCCCCTATCATGAATGCCCTCTTTGAGAGGCGTCGAATAATATAAAATGTTCGCAAAGGGACTTCGGATAAACCAAGGCAAGCGAGGCGGCTTATCCTTATCGGTAAACCAAAAGGGAACCTCTTCTTGTGAACCTCCTGCTATTTGGTCAAATTCTTGATTACACCTTTCCAAGGCATCCCCACTCAACCCTACACACTCTTCGTCTAGAGATCTCTTTCGCCTTGTCAAAGAAGATTCAGAAGAAGAAATATCTCGTTTCTTGCGTGAAGAACGGTCAACTGAAGAAGCGGCTCCTATTAAATGTTCATGCGCTTTCAAAGAACACGCTTGCTGACTTGCAAAAGAACGCCAAGGATCTAGACCACGTTCATAATCTGTGCCCCGTAAAAACATTCCCCGAAAATCGGGGACATTAAATGTCGAAACGCCATCTCCTGCTCCCCAAACCGTTCCTATCGCGTCAAACAATGCTCTATACGTTCTTCGCGAATATGCCCCCCCATCACAAGGCAACCAACCTGCCGGCAAGCGTTCCATTGCAAAAGGACCAATAAAACCAGACGGTAGACGTTTTAAGGAAAAAGCTTTCTCCCTTGTTGGATTGAGAATTTGCCAACCGCTTATCTCTTCATCATACACAAGCGTATAAAGACAACCCTCTTGGATCTCGCCTCCCGATAAGGCTAATAAACCGCTTTCTGTCGCCTTATAAACGGGCTTAGCAGCCAAATTATCCAAAGCAATCGTGGTCGCCCCAACGTTTTTACCTTTCGCTTTAAAACAAACCGAGATACCATTCTTATACGCTAAAAATTTCGATTGACTTTGAAGACGTATCGCACTCGTCTTTTGTTCTTGATTAACCGTAACAACCCCCTCAATCACACCCCCCGTATCCGATAAATACTCACTGACTCTTTGCATCATAAAACGCGCGCTGTTATTGACCGTGTTAGGGTGCTGTCCCTCTGACCAATTAATCAAGCTATCTGCCCCACCATTCTCAGAGGCGCTCAAAGACCAATCATAAATCGTTGACATCTTGACCTCACGTCTTAATCCCAAACACAACACTCATATTAATCGGGCGTGTTTCACTGACACCTGAACGAGCCCAAACAACATCACGCATGTGAAGATGGGAATGGGGAAAGGCAAGCACATGATGCAACCGTATATCCTCTGCACGCACACCCAAACGCTCGGCAAGCTTTTCCCTTTGCTGCTCATTCAGCACATACCCCCAGATAATCATCATATTTCCATACCAACTCTCTTCCTCATTGGCATCATTCAAAATCGTAACCGATTGACCTCCATGTTCATGCTTTCTCATAGTGTCATGCTGTAATGTGCCAAGATAACGAAAACGGTCTATCTCGCGATCATCATCAACACCCCGCAAAAACACGCCACGCAAATCGGGAACATTAAACTTCGTCCAACTATCACTGCCACCCCATCTTGTTCTTATCGCTTCATAAAGTGCTGGATAATCACTGCGCAAATAAGCAGCCCCATCACAGACTAACCAGCCTTCAGGCAAAACTTGCATTCCAAAAATCCCTATCGTACCGGTAGGATAAACTGAAATCATTGGTTCTTGTAATAAAGGCAAGGGGGTAGGATTCAAAACATGCCAACCATTATCCCTATAAACCAAACGATAAATGCACCCCTTTTGAAACTCGCCTCCTGTCAAAGAACGCATGCCTAATTCCGTCGCCTTATAAAGAGGCTTGGCAGGTAAAGCATTTAAAGCAATTGTTGTTGCCCCAACATTCTTGCCCTTCGCTTTAAAACAAACCGTGATACCATTCTTATACGCTAAAAACTGACAGTGGCTTTCAAGTCTTATCAACGTCGTTTGTTGTTCCGCATCAACCGTAAAGGTATTTGCAATCATACCACTCGTATCGGATAAATATTCCTTTACGCGTTGCATCATCACACGCGCACTATTATTCACGCTGCTAGGACGCTGTCCTTCTGACCAATCAATCAAATCATCACAATAGGCATTCTCAGAGGCTCTCAAAGACCAATCATAAATCGTCGACATCGTAAAACCTCATGTCTTAATGGCAAACAGAACAGAAACATTCACTGGACGCGTCTCACCTTCACCACTGCTTCTCAAGTCAACCTCTTGATCTTCATCATGGCTATAGGGACTTGCAATATAGCTCCCTAAATTCTCACGCTCTATTCCCATAAAGTTTGCAAGTGCCCCCCCTCCAAACAATCCTAGACGATATCCCAAAACAGCCGTCGTATTCCCATCCCAAAAATCTTCATTGCTCGTAAAATGGGGAAAGGAAAGACTTTGCCCCTGATGTTCGTGTGACTCCATTAAATCTGTTTGCACACTTGCAAAAGAACGCCCTTCATCAATATGACGACCGTCATCAACACCGCGTAAGAACATTCCCCGAAAATCCGGAACATTAAACGTCGTAACACTATTCCCTTCTCCCCAAACCGTCCCTATCGCAGAAAACAGATCACTATAATCACTACGCGAATATGCTCTCCCATCGCAGAGTAACCAACCTGTTGGAAGATCACGCATCGCAAACGTTCCGATAAAACCAGTAGGATAAAGACTGATTTCTTCTTCTAAAGGGATAGAGGTGGGATTAACAAGGTGCCAATGATCTCCACTAAATACCAATGTATAAATGCATCCCTGTTGGATTTCCCAGCCCGATAAAGGACCAATCCCTAAGGCGGTCGCTTTATAAACCGGCTTGCCCTCTAAAGCATTCAGAAAAACCGTGGTTGCTCCAATATTTCTGCCTGTCGCCATAAAGCGTAAAACGATACCATTCTTGTATTCTAAAAACTGTGATTGGCTTTCAAGACTGATCGTACTTATTCGTTGGACATGATCATTCGTCACAATCCCTTCAAGTGTTCCACCCATGTCTAACAAGTATTCCTTGATACGCTGCATCATCACACGCGCACTGTTATTGACTGTGTTAGGGTGTTGTCCCTCTGACCAATCAATTAAATCATCTGCGCGCGTGTTATCCGCCGCTCTTAGCGACCAATCATATATCGTTGACATATTTGTGACCCCTAAACTCCGTAAAATGCCCGCATGAATTGCGTCATCAAAGGATTATCATCTTCACGCTCTTCTTCTTCCAAAGGCTCTTCCTGTGACGCTAGTAATGCCCGTAAAACCTCCAGCAAGTTCTCTCTATCGCCCATACCACCCCGTGCGATAGGGCTTGCTCTATAAGGCTGCCCCCCATACATCTGAAATACACGATTAACAAAATCACTTGCGCGCATTGCGTTATTGCCTGCATTCAAACCAACCGCGCTGCTCCCCCTGCTCCTTGTTGATGGGCTAAATACAGTTCCGCATCTGTAGGCGCCCTTCCCAACAGACGGCTTAAATGATTGCGATTGTCAAGGGTCAACCGCCCCATGGCATCGGCTGCCTGCATAGGGTCAAAACGGTCTTGTAAGCCATATTGCTTAGCGGTGCTGTCTATGAACTGATACAACCCACCCGCAGAAGAACGGGGATTCCTTGCATTGGGATTGCCCCCACTTTCAACTTGCGCAACACGGTATAAATAGCTTTCCGGCAAGCCATACCGCGCCGCTGCCTGTCTTATCGCTTGATCAACTGAAGGGTTATATCTAGCCATAGATTTTGCTCCTTGCAAATCTGCCAGCTTCCCCCATCAATGCCGAAGAAATGAAATGCATTGTCTTCTCAGTCAAAACTCCCTTTTTATGCCAATTTATGAACCTTTGTACCATTTGAGCTACTTCTTGCTGGGTCATACCTTTAACGCCAAAAGTTGCTAACTTTGCTATATCACTTTCAAATATTTGTCTCTCTTTTTGAGGCAATTTTTTAATCGTATCAGATAAAATATTTTGAGTAATTTTTGCCCCAGCACGTGCTGTACTAACTTTTCCGTACGGAATATTAACACCTGTTAAAGGAGAAGCCTCTGGTGTTCCTTGAAATGGCTTTAGTGCTCTTTTCGCCGCATCTTCATAAAATCTTTCATCATCTACAGCTTTTCTGAACGCTTTAACGTTTTTAGGGCTTAAAGACCTGCTAAGATTTTTAGACATGCTACCTGTTTGTAAAATATCCGAAAGTGTATTAATAGGGCGGGATTTTTCTAATATGTCATCGATATAATCTCTCATCCCAACGCGATAGGTATTGAGACCATCCGGCATCGCTCCTTTACGAAGACCTTCTGCAATTCCTTCTCCAGATACATCTCTTTCTGCAATTTTTTTGCCTTGTTGTATTGCTTCTTCAAAACCTTCATATTTTGCTACACTACCACGTGCTACTTTATAAGTAGGAGCAATCTGGTCCGCTATCTCTACTAAATCTTTCTTAAGCGACTGATATACAGAAGCCATGCGTTTATCACCAGAATTATGATATTTGTCGCGAAGGTCATCGAGAGACTTCTTAATTTCATCTAATAACTCCATCGTAGGCTTATAATTAATATGCCTAAAATCTCTAGAATAAAACATTTCTGGCTTTGTATTGCGACGATCTTTCTTTAAGATTTTAACGGCTCGCTCGACAGCTTCTTGAAATGCTTCATGTTCAAAAAGATCATTAAGAGCTGGATAATGCTCTTTGCCTACTGGAATACGATATACTTGCTCATAAATAGGTTGGTATTCTCTTTTTCCCTGCTCTTCAAGCAACCTTTTTAAAACTTTCGTATCTTGGAGAGGAGTAATGTTTTCATCTGCCGATTGACCAATACGGCGGATAGCGTTCTGTACCCTTTCCCCATGAGCATGTTTCAAAAGTTCAGAAACGCGCGTATTTGTTTTTCCCATATTAGCAAGTGATACTTCTAAATTCGGACTAATATCTGTCAAAAATGCATGGCGTGGCGCACTTGCAAGGCGTTCTGCAACATTTTCAACACCATCATCATATAATGTTTTTGCAACTTCCCTAACCGCTTTGGTTTTAACTTCCTTATAAGCAGGATTAAAATGCCTTCTTACAAAAGGAACCTGTTGCAATCCATGTCCTACTTTCTTCAATCCTGAAGAAACGAATGTACCAGCAAGAGAACCAACTGGAGCAGCAACTCCTCCAATAACACCACCAACTCCTGCCGAACCAAGACGACCATAAAAACCATCTCCTGCTCCAGAGCCATGCAAAGCTCCAGAACCTATTCCTAAAAGTGCTGCTTTACCAACATTTCCAAATGTTGATAGCGCAGTACCTGCTCTCAAAAGTCCAAGCCCAGGGATAAATGAGAGTGCTGTTGGTACAAGCGAACCAAGAGCATAACCAATAGAAGACAACACTGGATGTTTTTCTTCCAAGGCTTTTTGGTAAGCACGCTCTTTTGCTACCCTTCTATTGTAAATCTCTTCTGCCCGTTTATCGCCACTCCAATAATCCTTAAAACCCGCTTCATTCGCCGCTTGTATCTCATCACTATATCCTGCTGTCAAACCAGATGCACCATGACTCCTTAGTGCATCCCACCACGTAAGATCTTTATCATCAAATGAAAAATCATCTGTTACTCTTGATTGATTTGCTGTATTTTGTAATCCTTCAACATATAAAGGATAGTCGGCTACATAAACATCATCACCAAGCTCTGGTACACGATCTCCTGGTCGATAATGTTTTCCTGAATTGCTGTGTTTAAGAGGATAATCAGCTACATAAACATCATCACCAAGTTCTGGTACACGATCTCCTGGTCGGTAACGCTTATTGTTCATCATCTTTTTGCCTCCCTATATACTGGAGTACCATTATAATCAACCACTGTTCCAGGAGGATAATTATATAGCTCTTCCCTGCTACTTATCGTTGGCAAGTTTGCACCGCCTCCTTGCGATATCGACTGATTAGAATATTGAGCAGAGGGATTTGAACGCGGTCTTACTTCCATTCCTTTTGATAACCTATAAATTTCCTCATCATTGAGTTGTTTAAAAAGATCAAACATATCTTTAATTTTTAAGAGCGTTTTATGTAGTTCTTCAGGTTTATCGCTAATATCCAAAGAACCATAAGATGCTACCAACCGCGCGCTTTCTTCATTAGATAACGGTCCTACTCCCAATGAGCCATTTTCACTTTGTTTTTTGATTGTTTCAATCACTCGAGTAAAGATACCACCTTCAAGCTGTTTGAACTTCTTTTTTAATGAGTTTGCATCAGATCCTGGAACAAGCAGAGCGAGTGAACCAATTATACCTGCAACCTTATCGGGGTTCTCATCTATAAGTTTAAGAGCATCATTAACTGTACCCATAATGTTATCAATTTCTTTTGCTGCTATAGCAGCAGCGTTTCTCTTATTTATTTCCCACTCTTCTATTTCTTTTTTCTTCTGATTATACTCAAGTTCCTGCATAGACCCCTTAACCGGTCTATATTCAAGTTCACCTGTCTCTGGATTGGTATACGATTGAAAGCCTTCTGGGGTCTTACCACCTGTTAACAGCGCATTAAGCATTTGAGGATTACGTGCCATGACAGCAGCTTCTTCTTCACTGTAGCCTTTAGATTTCAGATACTCGACCGTTTGATTAACTTGTCCTCTTTGTTTATCGCCTTCATTAAGATGCTTCACACCACTTGCAAGCGCATCCCATCCAGAACCACCGGACGGTGCTGCCGACATACCTGAAAAAAGATCTTGAAGCTTTTTATAAAAATCCGATTGTACAAACTTTTCAAAACCAGTTCGTGTATCTACCGGAGAAGCTTGTGACTGTGGAGTTGAAGTTGCCTCTTCTATTATAGGCGTAAGTTGATTAAACTCCTGTGCATTGGGGAGAGGTGAATGATCTCCTACACCAAGTGGTATTTTTACTTCAGGAACCATATAGGGCTCTTTCTTTTCATGATAGATTCCATCAGGAATAATAGAACCTACGTTAACAGAAGAAAGATCCCCTGTATTAAACGGTTGATTAAGAGAAATTGCACTAGGAACAATAGGACCTTGATGCTGCTCTATTACTTTCTGCAACATATTCATCTTATCAACTGGTCTCTCACCAATCTTCGGAATAATCATTCCTAACAGCTTTCGACCATATATCTCTTCATGCTTTTGACGTTCTCTTTCTTCTTGAACTACAGACCACTTATTTTTCGCACGTTGTACTGTAGGTGGAAGGTGTGGACTGATTAAGCCATCAGCACCTATTCTAGACATTCTAACTAAGGGATGTTCGCCTTGATCAGGAGGAATAAAAAAACGCGAAATGTTATTGAACCAAGAACCTTTTTCCATCTTTTTCTCTCCTATACACCAAGTTTTTTGCCTAAAAATGCACCAAAAGGTTTAGAAATATCAGGTATTCCCATGAAACTTGTTGCAAGAGATGCTACAGTTCCTACATTCCTCCAAGGATTATTGCCTTGCACCAGAGAATTCGTACTGTTATTCGTCGTCGTACCGTAATTTCTTGCAAAACCATGACCGGCATTCATCAACATGTTCAGTCTGTTCCAACCGCTATTGTCTTGCTCCAGCCAACGTTCGCGATTGGCATCAACAAGCCGTTGATTATAATTATCAAGCACGCCTCCTCCCTGTATGGCATTAGAATAGGCATTGCCATAACCCTGTAAGAAGTTATTCGAAGCTCCCAACTGGTTTTGATTGGCTTGATCAATCATTGCATTGGCTTGCATCATGTTCTGTACATCTTGATTATACTGGTTTGCTGTAGCACTTGTAGACAAAGCACCAAGTTCATTTGCCAATACATCTGTATGTGCACCAGATCCATAACGACCTGCACCTGCAAAAGAACTGTTAATCGTATCTCTTACACGGTCTAAACTATTTTGAAGAGCGGCATTAAAAGAGGGATTCTGTCCAACCATACCGCCAGAAGCCATTCTTCCAAGATTATTTGCTGCCGACGTTGGATTGTAGATCGTATTCATCAAAGAACGATTTTGATAATGGCTAGGGATACTCCCAAGTCCCCCAATGGCATAGCGCGTCTGATCACTTAACGGCGCAACACGAGGACCACCATAAACATTACCACCCATCCCTGTGTTATACATTTGATGCATCCGCACCACCACGCTTAAAGACATTCTGCATCCAAGAAGGTGGGGCGCTTGTCTGCACCTGCTTCTGTTCTTTTGTTGTTGGTGTCTTGCTCCCCATGTCATAATTCCTTCCTGTAGTAAAGCATCGTTATGCCATAACCTTGCTTGTCTAAAGCGCGCTTCCAACCAAGACGCCCTAAAATCTCTATCTCAAAAGCGCCATTCTCACGCGCCCAATCCTCTACAACTTTTAAATTGTCAATCTGATCAAGAACGCCCTTGCCACTGCATTCACAAATCAAGGCGCGCTTCTTACCCAAAACTGTCTCTTGTATCTGGGTTGTAACAGCCGCTAAAAATCGCTCGTCATCATCCAAAACAAGCCACAACTGTTTCTTGCCACTGCAAATGGCTTCAATCAGTTCTTGTAACGTAACTTCATGTTTGAAACGCTCTACGTAATCACTCAATGACGCAATGATCTCTTCAAAATACGGCGCTATACGCTCCAGATCCCAAGAACTGGTCAAATAGACTTTTGCCATTATCCCCTGCCTAAAGGACGTAAATCAACATTAAAGCCCGTAATCATCGTCCAAGATTCATGTTCTGGAATGCGCAATTTAAAGCGGTGATAACGATTGCGTGAGCGACCATGATAAGCACCTGTGACATAAGAACATATCCTCTCCTTGTGCCATGTGATCGGCGTATCGTGATTACGCAATCTTCTCTCACCAATACTTAAAAGACCTTGCGTCGTATCAACCTCTGCAAATATCTTCGTGATAAAGCTAAAACTTCCATCCGGTGCCCCCATCTCTTGCGAAACAACCGTTGCCTCCATTGGGGCTCCTGTAAACATAACAAGATGATTTTGATCATCAAAAGCCCCAAGGATAGGCGCACCACTTTGCCAACGAGGGCTATCTAAAGAAGCCGGTAAGGACTCAAGATTGATCGAAATCTCATCCAATTGTTCTAAAGTATAACCTGTCGTAAAGACTGGAAAAAATGTGAAAGGCTTTCCTTGTATCGTCGACCACTTTTGCAAACCCCAATCATAAATAAAGGTAGTTTGCTCGTTGTTACCTCTCTTTAAAGACCAGTAAATCCGGTTATCAACGGGGTCTATAACCCCTTGCATCTCATCAAGAGCAAACTTATCAAATGTTTTAAAAACCGTTCTATCAACCTTTTCAAAGCCTATCGGCAAAAGTTGACCATCCAAACTCATCTGATAAAAGCCACCATCACTCGCAAAAAAGGTGTCACTGCCTCGACAAGCTATAGAGGCTGCACTGCGCGCGCCTCGCTTGTCTTGAATCTTTTGAAACGTAAACACTATCTTAGAACCTGGAACAAAGGTTCCTGCATAAACAGCAGAACGCATAAAAATGAGCGGATTGGTCGTTTCTGTTGCCCCTTGGACATATTCTCCATCCGGAAAATCTTGAAAATCACAATTTTTCTGCTTAACAGTCCAATGGGTTGCATCATCCAAACCAGACCAATGAATGCGATTGGGATTATCTGTCAATTGCATCAAACAAACAAAAGGTCCCCAAACCTTCACCAATCCGGCTTTCGGTGGATTGCCCCCTAAATCTTCAAATCTTTCAGAACTGTGGGTATTAAAGACTTGCGGTTTGTCATTTTTATTCACCGCAATAACTCTTTGACCAAACAAAGCAAATGACCATTGATTATCTTCATGCGCATGATACGTCACACCACTTTGACTGATGTCTTTCCAACCCTGCGTTTGACTGTCATAACTATAAAGCTTTTGCTTACCTCCAACAATAATCTTAACACCATTGCCACTTCTAAAAGCTATACAACCCAACGGCTTTTCTTCCAAAGGAACCTTAGAAACAATCGTTGCACTCGGCATAGGAATGTAACCGCCATCTGCCGGTAAAACATTCACAAGGCTATCTGTAAAGCTGCCATTGACAACCGAAATATCCGGTCGATAATCGGCTATAGGAAAATAAACCATGTTAGAAATCCGTTGGAATTATACGCAGTATAATTCCAAAAAACACAATAAAGTCAATATGTTGAGTGTAATTATTTTATATGAATCCACTTAAGAATCCATCCTTTTATGCATGATTCATTTGACCATTTTTTATAAACAATTGCCACGTATGAATAGAGCATAAAAAGCAAATCATGATGCAAATATTATAATGCATGTGTGTATTCAAATGAAATGAAAAGCAGCTATCATTCATAACAGTTTATAAATTTTATGATACGTTTTTATCACTCACAAATCGCATTGTTTTAAAATTTAGTCGTTTTAAATTATCGATAACATAATTTCATGGGTTTAAAGAATGGTATGTATTTTGCTCTTTTTTGAGCGAAACCTTAAAAGGAAAATAATCGTTTGAAACTTTTATAAGCTTATAGATTTTCATTTATTAAGGGCGCATAAAAAGATTTAAAGACAAAATCGTTTTTAAAACGCTTTCTAAAAATTTAGAAAACGATAGGCAGGCAATTATACAGACACTATCATCATAACAGATATAAAATTCAAAATGTTATATCTTATGTCAAAAGCTTTTTTTGACATATGCAAGCAAGCTATCAAAAGACGTTTTAAAAGTTATCGTTTAAAAATACAAAGTTAAATGGGGGCACCTATTAGACAAAGATAAGCAAGCAAAATTCAAAACCATTGTAGCATCATAAAGACATAGGATTTTTCTAAAATTTTAGAAAAAAGCGATAATGTTTAAAGAATGCTCTATTCTAAATTTAACGCCTCCAAAATTGGATTGGTTGATTTTGCCAACTCAAAATTGAGCCGGCTAATTTTTAAAAAGATTAGGTTTTAAAGAAAAGTAAAAAGACGCTTATAAGGACCTCTTTAAGTGAATGTTTAAACGTTTGAAACTGATGTTTTATAACAGTTATCATTTGTTTTTAAGAACGTTTCATTTACGAAAAAACAAAGATCTAGATTTCACAGCAGAGCAAATCTTAAAAGCCTTAGATTTGATAAAAGCGTTTTGATTTATTTAATATGTTTTGATTTTAGACAATGCGTTATTTGAAATTCACTCAACTCAATTTTGAGCTTAGTAGTATATTAAAACGTTTTAAGAAGCGTTTTGATAATGTGCTTTGTTTCAAATGAATCTCTTTAAGAAATGGACGTTATGATTATACGTTTGATAGCAATAACAAGCGTTTATAGTTTCTCTCATTCAAATGAATGCTATCAAGATGATACCCATCATTTATGTTCCTTTTGATAAGTTTTCATAAAAACAAGAAAACGCTTGCAATATGATACGTTTTGTATATATGCATTCATTACTCCATTGTGGGTGATTAATTTTAATCATTAGAATCAAAATTAGAAAGCCGCGTTATATTAATGGCACGGCTTTCTTTTTGAATTCTCTCTTTTATGATACGTTTTAAACAATGCTTATAATGCATTTATAGCCATAAAGAAGGCACTCACACACTATTATTTGTTTTATTTCTCAATCTTTACAACCTCATCGCTTTTATAGACCTCATAATTATCGGGAACCAATCTTATTTTACTTTGTGTATCTATTTTTGCTCTTCCATAGGCACGACCCCAAACCTTGACATAACCAGAGATTTTCGCATTCCCATAAACAGAGCCATAAACCGCGGCACGACCACTCACTATAGCATTGCCATAGACCTTGCCATAAATCTTTGCAAAGCCTTTGATAGCAGCTTGTCCATAAATTTTTGCACTGCTGTAAATACAAGCAGACCCAGAAACCTTTGAATGACCATAGATCCTTGCATGATCATAAACAAAAGCATCATGAGAAACGCGCGCATGATTATAAATATGGGAATTGCTATAAACACGGGCGCAACCACTCACATGAGCTTTGCCATAAACATTCCCTGCGACATGAGCACTGTCATAGACACAAGCATGGTCATAAATTTTTGCATATCGAGTGATTACAGCCTTGCCATAAACCTCAGCATTGCCATAGACACGCCCCCGCACTTGAGAAGAATGCCTTACTTTTGCATGATCAGTAATATGAGCATAGCCATAAACAAGAGCCTCATCATAAACCCAGCAATTGCCATAGTGTGATAAGTTGCTTTCATTTTCGATATAGCCACCTAGATCACCAGCCTTGACATCATCAAAATCTTTTAAAGCACGAATGCGATAAAGGTTTGTAATTTGTTTTGTTAATCTATCTTTAATTTGTTTTGTTTGATTGGTTAATTCATATTTTTTAGACATAAGGATACCCTCACAATCTAATGTGATAAACGTTTGCTAAAATTTGGAATGGAAAATTTAAAAGAAGGGCGCCCCCGCAACGCCCGAGCATTCAATTATGCTGCTTTATTTTTGGAGAGACATAGACAATCTCTAATTCTCCATAAGGGGAAAGCCGTTCAATATAGGTTTTAATCTCAGTAGACCCCCCGACATTTTTACGAATAACAGCAATGCCATGGATATGAGCATTTTCACAAACATGCACGTTATTTGCTATACGAGCATTGTCATAAACCCTAGCATTATCATAAACAGAGGCTTTATCATAAATAATAGCCTTGCCATAAACATGAGCATTGCCATAGACATGGGAATTATCAGAAATAACAGCATTGCCATAGACATGAGCACTATCATAGACATGACCAGCAACGATAGCATTATCATAAACCCGCGCATGACCATACACACGACCACAAGTGATAGCATTGCCAAAAACTCTTGCATTTTCATAAACGTGACCATTTTTAAACACAAGAGCCTCATCATAAACCCAGCAATTACCATCATGAGAGAGGTTATCTTCCTTTTCAATAAAGCCACCTAAAGAGCCGGCTTTAACATCAGCAAAGTCTCTTAATGCTTTAATACGATAAAGAGTTTGATTATTTAATACACGTGTCTCATTTGTGAGTGCAAACTTTTTTTGCATAGCACAATTCCTTTATAAAGAGATTTAAATTTTTAAATGAAATGTTTTAAAGAGGGGGCGCCCCCGCCGCGCCGCTGCTTTTATTTATGCTGCTTTGTTTTCAATAATCTTGACAACGTGATCGCTTTCATAAACCTCACAATTTATGGGAACCCAACATAAACCGCTATGTCTTTTTATCCTTGCATTGCCATAGACCTTGCCTCTAATCACGATATAATCAGAGATTTTCGCATTCCCATAAACAGAGCCATAAACATCAGTATGAGACCCCACGCTAGCATTACCATAAACCTTGCCATATATTTTTGCAGCGCCACTCACAACAGCATGATCATAAACCACGGCATTGCTATGAATACGAGCACTTCCTGATAATTTTGCATTCCCATAAACCCTTGCATATTGATAAACCCAAGCGTTATAAGAAAGATGCGCATTGTCATAAACATGAGCATTTGCATAAACGCGGGCGCGGTCACAAACATGCGCATTGCCATAAACAAAGCCCATGATAATAGCGTTATCAGAAACTTTTGCATTTTCATAAATATAGGCAGTATTTAAAACAAGAGCTTTATCATATACCCAGCAATTGCCATCATGAGAGAGATTATCTTCACTTTCAATATACCCCCCGAGGTCGCCTTTTTTGACATCATCAAAATCTCTTAAAGCTCTAATTCGCTTTAAGAAATGACCATCTATATATTCACAATCATCAATAAATTCGTATTTTTTGCAGGCTCTTGTTTGTTAATAGAAGCGGTTTCATTTGAAATGTTAGAAATAACGGGGGTGTTTTTTGATATATTTGTCATAATTAAAACCTTAACGTAAAATTGTTTGTTATTGACACTCTTAACAAGCATCGGGTGCTAACAAACACGGCGTTAAGTCCGTTGCTTACACTTTTCCCATAAGGGTATTGTATGGTGTAAGCACACCCGACAGAGTCATTATATGCTAATTAACACATAAAAAACAGCCAGTATTTTAAAAGCATAAGAGAGGTTGTTTCGTAACCTATCCGCTTAACGAAAGTGTTTGTTAATCACTTGATTATTTATATAACAAAATACGTATTTATTGTCAAATAATATTTTATATTTTTTGATATTTTTTATGATTTTTTTAAATGCATTGTGTATAAATATTTATCATATGATTATGAATTGCTTCTTTTTTATTATATGCTTTTAAAGCTATATTATGTGCTTTCTTAAACAATTGCGTTATTTTTTGAATCTATACATTTATAATATTTATAAACGCTCTCATCATGCGTATTTTTAACTTTATAACCTATCTTGTTTTTTACTAAATGGTTTTAAAGATTTCTGTTAATTTCTTTTTATAACACATTTGCAACTTAACAGCCTTTTATAGGGATTGTCTTTATAATCATGCTTTCATTTGCATTGTGATTATGAAAATGCATTATGATTATGAAACCCTGCTTTTTTCACGCGTGCTTTATAGCTGTTATAATCTTTATAGCCACCGCATCATTTTTCATTTTCATAAGAGAGATTATAAATAGGATAATTGTGATTTATAGCTTGTTATGAAAACATCTAAAGAGAGATTGTTAATTATAGAGATGAGCAAAATCCCTTTTAATAGACTTTTGTCAGTGCTGTCAGTCTTGTCAGTTCTTTTTAGCCCCCCCTTTCTATATATTTTTTAATCAAAAATAAAAGTTATTATATTTCAATAGATTAATGACTTTAAAACACAACTCATATCAATGGTGCAATCTTTAAAGATAACCAATGATGTAAATTGATTAAAACCTGTCAGTTATCTGTCAGTAAATTGAACTGACACAAGTGATCATTTTAGTGAGTGATTAAAACGTGCTTTATGAAAAGCGCATGAAAGTGAAAACTGATTATATTTTCAAAATCCCTTTAATGTATTTTTATCACTTCACTTTAATAGATAAATTTATAATTTTAGAAAATGATTAAAACATGTCTTATGAAAGCATGTGATCCTTTAAAGCTTTTTAAAAGACAGCCTATAATCATAAGGCATGCTATTAAAATCATTATGGTTATGAGTTTTGAGTATTTTGAAGATTTTGAAGGTTCTTTTTACACCCCTTTATAATATTTTTTTTAAATCAAAAAATAAAAGTTATTATATTTCAATACCTTAATTTTTATTAAGTTTAAAAATAACAACCTATAGTGATATTATAAAGCTATAAACACAACTCATAATATATTTTGAAGGTGTTTTGAGAGTGTTAGAAACCTTCAAAACCTATAAGCAAAATGAATCTATGTAACTCTTTTTAAACAGAGCTTTTGAAAAGGATAAAGCTATCATTTGAGATTACGGTATAATCTCTTAAAGGCAATCCAAAAGAAGCGTATTCTATTTAAGATGGGATTTCTTAAAAGTCTTAAAGCAATCAAAATAAATGTGTCTAAAAGTGCAAAGCTTCTTTTTTTAGAATAACGCATATAAACACTTCTTTTAAGATTGTATCTAATCAACTTAACAAAGAGGTATAGATTATAATAGCTATATCCTATACCCCTTATGAGTTATAAGGTCTTATAAGCTTATTCAGTTTCTTTAATTTCTAATTTTGGTAAGTTCTTAACAATCTTCATTGTCTCTAAACTTACGGTAATAACCCTTTGAAACAATTCTAGAGGGTAGGCAGGGTTTCCAACGGTCTCAACAGCATAGCGATTGGCATCATTCACAATACCACTCTTTTTATCAGTCTTTACGCATTGACGCCCCATAACCCATTCAAGAGCAGGCTTGCCATTGACGATATACTCATAAGCTTCAAGAGGGATATCTGTCATTGTGATGTTGCTGTTGTAAATAACCGTTGTTTTATCCTTTTCCTTACTATTCTTAATTTTTGCGAATTTCATTTCTGTAACATAGTAAAATTTCTCAAGATTAGAGATATCAGTTAATTTTGGATTGCCTTTTTTAAATGTGACTGGATAAGGCTCCACATCTTCATAATTCACGTGTAAATGACCTAATTCACGTCCTGCTGTAACAAATTTCCAAAAATCATCAGCTGTCTTTACACAAGGGATACGAGGCAGTTCTTTAGAGAGGTTATCAGCATAACGGGTACGATAATCTTCCGAATGTAAGATCCCATAAACATAATAAAACAAATCATCTTTTATTATGATTTCATTCGGATAAGCCGCTTTAAAATGGGTTAAACCCTCATCCGTAATGGCATCACGCCGTTGTAAATCAGTATTGTTGCTTTCTTCTATAGAGTTCGTAAATAGATGAGATTGATCTTCATTTTTACTTTTTGAAACCATAGTATCTTCGTAAATATACCGTGGAAAACATTGACTCGTATCTATTGCATGATGGTTAGGTAAGTTTTTCGTCATCAATACAGAAAAACCTTTCATTGCTCCTGCGCCAGTAACTTGTATTACCTTATTTTTAACTGCTTTTCCGATAGGGAATAGGCGCGGTATTTGATAAATGCCATCATTGAAGATGCTATTGTAATAAAGCCATTGTTTTGTAAAAGGGCGATATAGGCTTTGAATAAGGCACTTATCTTCAAACTCGAAAAACTTTCCTCTTACCAACTCTTGTTTAATGTTATGGCTCCAACTAATTTTGCTTTCATCCGAATTTACGAAATCATTTACAACTTTTACACGTGACTTACGTTCAGCATGTGGATAGATATTGTTAAAACGTTCTACTTCACGGTTATAGAAAGTAATCATATTACTCATGTTTTTAGTTAAAACTTCACAGCTTGAGTTATAAGCCCAAGCATCACGATTAGTTTTTAGACCACAAGAATAAATATCAAAAAGTTTTTTATCATGACTTTTCTTATCACCTGTAGTTTTATCACCTATGACTAAAAATGATTTGAAGCTATCATCACGTTGATTAAGCCAATCATTATGTCCATCCGGTTTGATTATTTGCCAACCTTGTTGACTCCGTGTAATGCCATCAATGCTTACAAGGGATTCAATTATCGTAAGTTTTTCTTCTCTTTTAAGATAATCTCCAATATCACGGAAATATATTTTACCACGCTGTTGAGATTCTGGATTTTTGATAAGAATAGAGATAGCGATAGGAGCCCGTGACCCAGAACCAAAAATCTTGCCACCCTCTTTTCGAGAAAGTTCTCCAGAAGTTCGTTGATTACCCCGTAAATGGAAAATATAAAGGCTGCTAAATTCCTCAACGAAGCATTTTCGTAAGCCATCCATAGAATGTCCAGTAATAAAACCGGCATTTGTGACAAATCCGATTACCCCAGCATTATCAATACGGTCACTAGCCCAGCGGATAGCACGGATATAACTGTCGTAAAGTGCTTGCACACAAGTTGTTTTTGATTGAGCAGCATAAGTTTCACGGATACGATTATCTAATATGGGATAAGGACTCTTCTTTGCATTATCATTTTCACTTTTTTGTCCTACCGAATAAGGGGGGTTACCAAAAATAACTTTGATATCCAGTTTCTTTTGATGTTCTAAATATTCACTGTTCTCTTTAAATAATTTTTGTAGCAGACTTTTCTCTTCAAGCATCCGAAACGTATCGGTTAAACCAATATGCTTAAATGGGATATAATCACCTTTCATAAGACTATGATAAGTCGATTCAATGTTAATCGCTGCTATGTAATAGGCCAATAAAACAATCTCATTGGCATGGATATCATGACGGAACTTATATTCCATATCCTCTGGTTTTATGAGATTTGATTGTAACAACCGTGTGATAAAGGTACCAGTACCCGTAAAAGGGTCAAGAATAGAAACACCCCGTGATCCTAGACTTTTGCCAAATTCATTGCGTAAAACATCATCAACAGAGTGAATGATAAAATCAACAACCTCAACGGGGGTATAAACAATTCCAAGCCTATCCGTGGTTTTCTTAAATGCCTTGGTAAAAAAATCTTCATAAAGCTTGATAATAAGGTTCTGTCTTGCTTGGGGGGGTGTAATTCCAGAGGCACGGAATTTTACGCTGTCATAAAACTCTTGTAATTCTTTAGAGACTTGCTTGATATTGGTTTTATCCAACTCAGCTAAGATCTTTTCCATCGCTTGAGAAATGGCATTGTTTTGCACAAATTCATTGCCATCAAACAAGGCTTCAAATACGGGGCGCGTTACAAGATGTTGTCCTAACATCTCAAGTGCTTCTTCTTGTTTGATTTCACTGTTTAAGTTGTTTTTTAATTCCTTATGGAATGCATCAAAGGCATGATAGGCTTCACTGGTTTCATCGGATAGGATATCTTTAAGATGATTGATATGGTTTTGTGCAATCTCAGCAACATTGCTAGCCCATATGCCCCAATAATCCGCAAGAGTAAATTTCTTAGCCAAAAGGGTTTTAAGGGCATTAGGAAACTCTTTATAAAAAGGTAATCTTCCGGTTACGCTATGAATATAGCGTTGTGGTTCATAAGCTGCTTTTCCAATATCAAGACCCGTGCTTTCTGGTTTCTCATAAACATGGAGTTTATCTTCAACCGTCGTCATACTCTTTAAGGCAGCAATCTCTAAAGTATGACTAACATCTTGACCTAAAATCATCTGGTTAAGGGTTACTTCAAAGTTTTCATCATGGGAAAGCAAAGCATTGATCACTTGCCAGACAACACTGTATCTCTTGTTGTATTTTAAAGCCTCTTCAGCAGAAACCCCAGCAGGTACCCCAACGGGTAAAATGATATAACCTCTCTTCTTGCCTTTGGAACGACGCATGATACGCCCCACCGCCTGTATCACATCCACTTGGCTTTTGCGCGGGTGTAAAAACATAATCGCATCAAGAGCAGGAACATCAACACCTTCAGACAAACAGCGTACATTAGTCAACACACGACACGTATTTTCCCCCGCATCTTCCTTTAACCAATCAAGGGCTTCATTGCGTTTCTTGGCACTTTGTGTTCCATCAATAGGCGCCATTTTTTTCTTTTAACATATTGAAATATATATATTTTATCTTTAATTATCTTTTTTAAGACCACCTTTTAGACCACCCTTTACGGTTTATACAATTTTACCTAATTTGTTGTTATTTGTTCCGTATTTTTCTTTGGAGTAAAGGCTAAAATCTCTTTTTTTCTCCACCTTACTGCTCTCCCTAGCTTATATGGCTCTGGAAATACCCCTTGAAGCACCCAATTGCGAATCGTTGTTGTCGATACACTAAAAAGCTCTGCACATTCACGGGTTGTTACATATCTATCGCCATCATCAAATATCATCTCATTGCCTTTCTATTTTTTATATTATGTAAATGGGTGGGCTGTTAAGAAACACCTCTGTATTTTAAATTTGCAAATTTATTTGTTAGATGTGTTTAATTTCATATTTCCAATCTTTGAGTTGTGTAAGAGCCTTGGTAATTTCTCCCCGATGACACATGCACACATCAGTTTCAAAGCAAGTAATTGCAACACGCTTTTTATCCAAAAAAAGCTTGTATAATTTTTCTATTGCATGAAGATTATTCTTAAGAGTTGTATTTTTATAATCTTCAAAAAGATATTCATAATCTTCTCGTGTTTTCAGATTGCGTCTTTTTTCAGAGGCAATTCCAAATTCAGGCAAGTGTATATATTCAATGCCAATGTTGCTTACAGCTTTCTCTAATTGCCTTTTTGAAAAACCATGTTTTCTACTTATTGGATTTTTACGAACATCACACAAAATTTTAACATTGTTTTCTATGAGGCAATTCAGATAATGGTCTAGTGATTTTCCTTCATAACCAATGGTAAAAAAACAAGGCTTCTCATCTTTGGTATTACACATGTTTAATTTCCTTATGCAAATGGGTGGGGGTGCTGGGAGGAGAGAGCACCCCCATAATATCAAGCGGCTTTCGCTAAAATCTTTTGCATCTCTTGGTCTATTTCTGCTAAAAAGATTTCGACCGCTTGATTAATCTGTTCGATTTGTTCTTCATCACGGTGAATGCGCTTGATTTTCATACGAAAATCAGATGATCTGCCTACAAAACGCGGATCATAACTGATAAAATCACACCATTTGCGCCCCGTACAAGCCATTTGAAATTGCATTTGTGCAAGATATTCAGGCTTAATATTACTATCTATAAAGAAGCGTAGATGGTTTGGTGGTTGCGGGCATTTAACCTCTACTAAACCATCTTCACCAATAAACCCATCAGGACTAGCACCAGCCATTTGGATTGTGGGATGTTGAATGAAACCACACCTTGTGACCTCTGTATCATAAATGAATTCATATTCTCTCAAGGCATCTTCTTCATGTTCAATGCCCCATTGCATAGCCGGTGTCGTATAAGATTGGCTTATTTCCTCTGTTAATCGCTCCGTCATAAGTTTTATTTTGTAGTCTTCATATTTGCTTGTAGGCATTCCCTTGGCTGTTTTACTGAGTACGTTATAAACGTTTGAAGCGGTGACTTTACCTAAACGGGCTTGAAACCATTCTGCTGTTCTTTGTTCCATTTCACACCGCCTTTTGTTGCTCTTGTTGTGCTTTATTCATTTGAGAGCGTTTCTTTTTTTTCAAAGCAAACAAAACGGTTTGTGCTTGTTTATAAGACATCTGTGTTAGGGTTTTTACTCCTATGAAAGAAAGAATATCGCTTTCCTTTGCTTGTGTCTGTTCTATTAATTCTTTGATCTCATTCATTTGTTCAGAAGAGATACCAGCAAGAATTGTGGCTCCATCTGTATCGTCTTCTTTTCTTGCTACATTAAGAAGCATGCCTAGCAGGTATCTTCGTGCATAGGTAATTGTAGAGCCAACCGCTTGTATGCTGTTTTTGCTCCCTGTAGTGTCATAAGGAAATGTTCCTTCTGTTGATATTTTATTCCCTGATTTATGTGTTAAAGTCATTTCTACGGTTATACCGTTTGAGTTCTGTGCTTTGATCTGAGAAAACAAGGCAAAGTGGTGTTTTGCAAGAGTTTCCTTGATGGCATCAATATATTTATCAAGTGTTGTATAGATACTTTTAGTATGTGTATTAAGGGCATTTTGTTCGATGTTTTTATATTCCATTTGCATAGCAGAAAGATCACGGACAAAGTCTTGGCGCTCTTGTCGTTCTATCTCCTTTTCTCGCAATTCAAGAAGGCTCTTGAGACGCTCCAGATCGACATCACTTTGTAAAGCTCTTTCTAAAATAAGCTCCATAGCTGTAGAGTTGGTTTCACAAGCGTTTGTTTTTTCCACTAATTCCGTTTGTGTGGTACTTAGTTCTCTCATCTTGATTTCCTCCATTAAAGCGCAATTCCCCCGTGGCGTGAATCACGCATGTGTTAAAAGTTGCTTGTTTGGGTTGTTAAAAATTGAATTTCAGAGGCGGTATGATGTCATCAATTTCTAATATTGACATAAATCTACGTCCATCATTAGACTTAAGTGCAATAAAGATTTTTTCTTTATCATTAGAAAATCGTCCTATTTCAAATCCAATACATCTAAATACTTTGCTTGCGTATGATGCATATGTACATCTAGATGTGTGATTTGATATCATTTTCTTAAAATTATCTTCACCTAAAAGGTCATTGATTACGTCTTTAGGAATTATGGTATCTACATAGGGGTCGTCTTCATATCCAGAGATAGTTGTACAAAGTTCTCCGGGGTTTTGATCACTTCTCACAACTGTCTGTACACACCAAGTAGGTTTAATTTCATATCTATACATGATTATCCCCTACCTTAAAACGGTGTCGTTTTCGGATATTCTAAAACAG
The DNA here is from genome assembly GCF_944896145.1 of Bartonella sp. B1098. NCBI lineage: Bacteria > Pseudomonadati > Pseudomonadota > Alphaproteobacteria > Hyphomicrobiales > Bartonellaceae > Bartonella > Bartonella sp. B1098. The sequence goes on from NZ_CALYLP010000005.1 coordinate 40,214, forward strand.
TGTCGTTTCCGGATATTTTTGTATTTCCGGATACTTGTGCATCACCATAAATTTTTGCGTCACCATAAACACGTGCATTATTAAGAACAAAAGAATAGTCCAAAATACAAGCATTGCCAGAAACCTTGGCATCACCAAGAACCTCGGCACCACCAAAAACTTTGGCACTCCCATAAACACGGGAAAAACCATAAACCTCGGCATCATCAAAAACACGGGCCTTTCCGTGAACACGGGCATTGCCATAAACCTTGGCTTTGTCGAAAATCTTGGCTTCCTCGCCAACCCAAGCATAATTATAAACCCATGCTTCTCCGTAAACTTGTGCATCACCAAAAACACGGGCATTACGATAAACATAGGCATCATCAGCTACCCAGCAATTTCCCTCATGGCTTAAGTTGCTCTCTTTTTCTATAAAACCACCAAGAACGCCTTTTTTAACATCTCCAAAGTCTCGTAATGCTTTAATTCTATGAAGTGTCATAAGGGCAACTTCGATTGTTTCATCAGTCAGTTCATATTTTTTTTGCATGATTTTCGCCCTACCTTAAAATAGCGTCACTTCCATAAAATTCTGTCTCGCCGGCTACTATGGCATTACCACGAACTTTTGCGTTATTATAAACTTCGGCATCATCATAAACCTTCGCATTTTCAGAGATATATGCATTTTGATAAATACAAGCATTGCCTCCAACCCAGCAATTATCATCATGGCTAAGATTCCATTCACTCTCGACAAAGCCTCCAAGGTCGCCTTCTTTGACATCATCAAAATCTTTTAAGGCGCGTATGCGATAAAGCGTTGTTCCATCAACTTTGATTGTTTCATCAGTGAGTTTATATTTCTTTTTTATCATGATAACCTCCCTTAATGCATGCTTTGTCTTTTAAGCTCTTGAGACAGCAACCCCATGCCTTTTGTGGTAATTTTTGCGCAAGGAATGACTTTTTCTATTCCACTGGCGGTTTGAAGTGTGATGGTTGGACAATCCATCAGTTGCTTTTGGATTTTGTCTTGATAAGGGAGTAAATTTCCCCCTGCTGCACGTCTGTAAATCCAACCTTTTTGCTGTAAAAATTGAATGAATTGTTTTGGTTGCATCTCGAGTATTTTAGCCGCTTCTGTAAGACCAAAGAGCCCATCATGGCGCTGTAAACTTTCAAGTGCCATGGCTTTTGGTGTTAAATCTTCAATAATGTTGTCTTTTTGATCTATTTGCCCTTGGAGGTAATTCAAAAAGCCAATCATAGCTTTTGGACTTGAATAGTCGATTTGTGGTGCTACCACTTGTTTTTCCAATTCGTGCCAACGGTCTATAATCTTAGCACGTAATGTCATGCTGTAACCCGAAACTAAGATGAGGCACTCACGTTTGGGTAGATGGTAGCAGTTTTGGGGCTTGCCTTGTTTGTCTAAATAGGTGGATCCAAATTTGGATTGACCCTCTTCAGGGTATAATTCCCCTAACATTTGCCTAATATCGCGCATAATGTGTGCGTGTTGTTTACTACATAGTTCAGCAATTTCACGACTGGACATAGTTTGAATGGTTTGGTTATTAAAATTGTTTTCTTCTACTGTCATAAGATTATGCATGCTTCACTCCATTCGTTGTGAGAACATTTTCATTGTGCTTAATTTGCTGTTTGAGATGTCTTAAGATTTCTTCTAATGTTTCAGGTTTTGAATAATCGATTGTTGCTTTTGCTTTTTTTTCACATTCCAAAAAATATTGACGTACTTGTTTACCTTTGAGATTAGGTTCACAAATGGCAATGTGTTTTGCTGCGTTTAAAGTGAGAGCATAATCTTTAGAAGGACCACCCCGTGATGGTAATTTTTTAGTAGATGTGACAAAATCGATATCTTCTCGAAAAGAAAAATCTTTAATACAGTTTTCTATCCATTTTCTAAACTCGGCTTTGACTTCCAAAAATGCATGCAAGTCACGAGCGCTAACAGTTTGAATGGTTTTTTGTTTAATTATGATATTATGAGTAGGGATAAAATTTTTCATTACGTACCTCATATGATGGGAAAAGGGGGGGCTTTTAGAAACGCCCTTCAAAATTTTAAAGCACATCACAAGGACGCAAACGGTGCTGTTGTTCATAAGTACCGTAGACCTCATCATTATATCTTTCTTTTGCTAAATCATCTAAAAGGTCATTGTAAGTATCACTTTCGCGTACAAAGTAATGAACCACACTCTCCTCATGGAGATGGTCGATATTTTTTTCTACATATGCGTCTGCAATCTCTTCAGAGATATCTTCACAACTCTTTTCAGAAGGATTTATACGAAAGATTTGGATAACATCATCTACCCCATTAACAATGCTTAGAATTTGACTTGCATCAAGCGGTCCAGATTCTGCAATGTGTTCATCTCTATCGAAGTAAACTAAATGAACTAAGAGAATTTCATTAGAATTTATGAGAATTGGCTTTTCCATAATTTCCCCTCCCTAACGCCTAGTAGCGATTGTTTGTGTTAATTGATATAATACTTATACGCAAACGTATAAATAAAATCAAGAGAAAAATTACGAATATTCCACTTTTTTTACATTTGTGTATAAATATTAGCTTCAGAATAATAGAATCAAAAGCTTTGCTGGACTTATTTCATAAGTGGACGATAAGATTTACGTGGTAGTATTGCAACTATTTCTCCAACCCATTTTATCTTAGCATTTTTAATAGGGTCTGCATTCCATGATTTAAGTACAATGCCCTCTAGAGAACGAGTAATTTGTTTGATGAATCGCCTATTATCTTCTGTTAGAACAACAACTTCATCACCATAATAATCGCTTACTGGCTTTGTTTGCAGATGTTTAACTACAATTAAATCACCATCTTTATACACAGGATACATGGAATCTCCACGGACCATGAAACCTAATGCTTCAAAAGGTAAATCAAATGGTATTTCAACTGTTTCAAGCCCATCTTCTGGAATTTGCTCAACATCTGTATCAATCTCTAGTCCTGCTCCTACATACCCCATAATAGGAACGAGTGTAGTAATTTGGTTATAGCCCTTTAAGCTTTTATATAGTTCTAGAATTGCATCTCTATGTGAACCTCTAGGATCTGACTCACTCCCCAACCATCTTGATATGGTTGCTTGGGTTACATTTAATCTCTCTGCAAGATCTTGTTGGCTGAGACCAAATTCAGATTGCAATATTTGCAATGTAGCAATGATGTTTTTTGTCATAATTAATCACTTATGATTTTTAAATTTAAAAAAATCTATTGTTTTTTTAAATAAACTGTATACAATTGCGTATATGGTTAAAGATAATGGATTCAATTCAAATGGGCACAGAGGAAAAATTAAAGATTAAATCTATCCGAAAGTGTTTATCTCTAACACAAAAGGAATTAGCAGACCTTTTAGGCGTTAAGCAAGCTTCTGTTTGTCGTTGGGAACAAGGCAAAGGATTATCATTAAAAAGTTATCTGAAACTACAACAATTAAAGAGCAGTTCTATGCCTGCTTTCACACCTGCTTCTACAGATAATAACGAGCACCAGCAGCACAATTTTTAAAAGCTTAATCACTGTGCATGTCATCATGGCGTGCAGATAAATACACAACAACCTTAAGGGGGAAAATGAAAAAAACACCACGTTATACTTTTAGTACTTCAGACGATTTAATATATGCAATAGGCTTACCAGAGGGGTGCACGCTCGTTTTTAGTAATTCTGATTGGAATTTTTCTTTTGATGAACACAAGCATTTAATAGCTAAAAGCACTCTAGGACCAATGTTGTACTTAGAGATACATGGTGACACAAAAGCTTTCAAAGAGAAGTTTCATGGATTATTTGAGAAGCATAATAAGCAGTCTCTATATTAGATGAAGAGCATCGTAATTGATATGCTTTTAAGCGATCTGCTGCAACTTCCATTTCATCCCACGATGCTTGGATTCGTTTAGCTTCTTCTTTAGGAGAATATAGCAATACACGTTCTAAAAAAATATTAGTACTAAAAATTTTTGTGAAATCATATGTCGGAGAAAATTGAAAAGTGAGTTTAATAGAAGCCCCCTCTGTCTCACTAATATCGGCCCAAAATTGCATTCCTATGATAGCAAAACATTTTGTATGGGCTGGAATATTTATAGGTCCTAATAATACTTTTACCTCTGGCGCTTCAGGTGGACTTATAAAATGAATTCTATCTTCGATATTATGGCAATAAGGTACACAAGGGGCATTAAATTGACCAACAGAAAGAAATACTTCAGGCCAAGAACTAGTATATTCCCATTTAATATCACTACATGGTGTCCGACAGTAAACACCAGAAACAGAATGCAACTTAATATCAAAGGGGGTTATATTGTGAAAATTAAACCACGCAATATCATCAGCAAACTCTTCATAACAAGACGTAATAAACAAAGGTTGCAGTGGAATGCTGTTTACTTGATTGTTTACATTTTGAATTGCATCATTATCAGGCATTTTCCACCTTTATTTCGAAAATAATTACCGTCAAACGGCTTTGTAAAAATATTTTAAATGGAATAGTAAATGACTAACACGATTCTCTGTCTTGATCTAGGTACCAAGACTGGTTGGGCTATATGCGGTGCTGATGGTCACATAACAAGCGATACAGAACATTTTCAATCACGCCGTTTTGAAGGCGGTGGAATGCGTTACTTACGCTTTAAGGGGGGGCTATCAGAAATAAAGCAGGCAGTAGGCAGCATTGATGCCGTGTATTTTGAAGAAGTACGCCGGCATATCGGTACTGATGCAGCCCATGTGTATGGCGGTTTGTTAGCAACCTTAACGGCGTGGTGTGAACATCATCAGATACCGTATGAAGGCATTCCTGTTAGCACAATTAAGAAAGCAACGACAGGAAAAGGAAACGCCTCAAAAGTAGAAATGATTAAGGCGATGTATGCAAAAGGGCACGCGCCTAAAGATGACAACGAAGCAGATGCTTTAGCAATTTTATATTTAAAGAAAGAAGGGGGCACACATGTCTAATGGTATGCCATGGATAAGATTCCATTTGTATGACTGGATAAGTGGTACAAATGGAATGACATCTGAACAACGGGGGATTTATATAACCCTTCTTGTTCTTATGTATGAAAAAAAAGCACCACTTAAAACAGATTTTGAAACGCTTGCACGGGTTTGTCATTGTTCACAAAAAAAATTCTCAACGACTGTCGAGTATCTCATAAGGAATGATAAACTTATTGAGACAGATGATGGATTGTGGAATACGCGTGTTGAAGAAGAGCTAAAAGATTTTTCGGATAAAAAAGACCACATATCACAAGTTCGTAGTGAAGCTGGTAAAAAAGGTGCGCAAGCAAAAAATGCGATAAAACAACATGTTAATAATTTTGCTGAAGCAAATGATAAGCAAAACGTTTTTTTTGCTGAAGCAAACGCTAAGCAAAATCAAGCTATAAAGAACCAGAATAAGAATATATATAAAAAAACTAAAACTATCGTTTTAGCAAAAAAAGAAATTAATTCTGAAAATTTAGAAACAAACGATTTGCTTGAAGAGCCAACAGAAGATGATGCTCTCAAAAGCCAATCAGAACAAATCGAAACATCATCAGAAAACCAACCTCCCATTCACGAGCAAGAAAGCGTTCCTAAGAAAGCCAAGCAGGTTAACACTGATCGAGGTTGTCGATTGCCTGCGGATTTTGAACCCGATTATGATTTTGCCATTGCAGAGGGCTTGCCTCCAGAGCGTATCAAAATCGAGATCGCAAAGTTTCGAGATTATTGGAATGCCAAGACGGGTAAGGACGCTAGCAAACGTGATTGGCAAGCAACATGGCGTAACTGGGTAAGAAAAAAAATTGAAGATTTAGAGAAAGAAAAAAACACAAACAACAATGGTGGAAACAATGGAAATTACTCTCAAAGACAAAAAAGCAATGGAGAAATCATTGCAGAACGCATCAAAGATTTCGCAGATAGAGGTTTTTTTAACACAAGCTTTAAAGCATGTGAACCAAGGATTTCCAACAATGCTGAAACCTGGATATGAGATGACCGTACAGGAAGAGCAGAATACCCTTAAAGCTTGCCTACAGTTAGAGGAATTAGTGTCTAAAAAAGCTTCTGCTGATGAGATTTCTTTTGCTTTTCGTTTGCTTTCTTCTGGAATGAAAACCCCCAAAGATATGGATCATGATTTTTCTGCTCTTTTTTACGGCATGGCTCTTGAAAGAGTTTCATCTGTAATCCTACAAGAATCCATCAAACGGATTGCACGTGGTGAAGTAGAAGAAATATCCAAAGTATTCATGCCAAGTGCTTCGGAGCTTGCGTCATATTGCAAAAAATTAGAATTGGACCTTTTGGCAAAAGCCAAGATTATTTGCAAAGCTATCATGAATACAAACAAAAGAGAAAATGTTGTTTTACTTAACCAAACCAAAGCGATAGCTTAAAATAGGTGATTATATGGAAAATTTAAAACAAAAACCAAATGAAGAAAAAATCATCAAGTTTTTCATGAACAATTCATGGGAAAAACTGATGCGTGTAAACGAAGGAAATGCACTTGAAGCTTGCCTATGGCTTCACAGACTTATTGCCGTAAAAGCTTCCAATGATGATATCATTAACACCTTTCGCTTATTCTCTTGTGGTGGCTTTCAAATGCGAAAAGATATGGATTGTGATACGTCTGCTCAAGCTTATCAAACTGAACTCAAAGGTGTTTCCTTGTTGATTTTGAAAGAGGCTTTAAAACGCATTTTACAGGGCAAAGTAGAAGGCATGTCTAAAAAATTTATTCCAAGAGCATCAGATTTTTCTGAATATTGCGAAGAGCTTGAAAAAGATCTGCTTTCACGAGCTAAAACTCTTCATGAACTCATAACAGGCGAATTCAGAATAGATTACTAAAAAACAGCAAAATAGTGAAAAGTGCTGATCGTTTTGAGATTAGATGTGTGTTTAAATCGACAAAATAATACCGTACAAGGCGATTTAAAGATTTTATGATGAAAACCACATCTGTAATATAAAACGCTCTATACGGTAAAATTTGAGGCAAATAAGCCCATAGGTAAAATTAAGATTAAAGCATGTCAATTTTAAAATATTTATCCTTAATAAACCGTAAACAGCCCATGCAAAAAAAGTTCGTAGCAACGGCTGTTGGATATGTTCCATGGGGAGATGGAGCAGCAGAGTATTTTTACAACCTCTACGAATATAAAGACGGCACAAGAGAGTGTGAAATGTTTGATGGTGGTCAGTATTACACCATACCAGAGAATGCGGATTTTAGCACCAAAGCGCAAGTGAAGGCGTGGGTTTATGGTGGTAATTTACCAAGAAGTGTTCTCGATTATGAACCTCTCATTGATGAAATCAACAAAGAAATCAAAAAATTATCAAAAGCCATTTGATGTATTTTAAGCGAAAAATCGGACAAGCCAAGTCTTAACTGCTAAGGATGGCTTACTTGCTCTAAAGACGAAATATCCGGTATGGGGTTATTATGCCGTGCTTGCCATAGATCATGCTTTTGTTGCAATTTAAGCCAAAATTCCGCATCATTTAAACCAGCCTTTTCTAAGCGTAAAGCAAGGTTAATACTGATTGCCGCATGACAGTTTAAAACACGTGATAGAGTTAAACGTGCAACACCAAGATGATTTGCAGCCTCTGTTACTGTTAATCCCAATTCATCAAGCAATTCTTCTTTCAAAATGCCACCAGGGTGTGGGGGATTGTACATCATAATAACACCTCAAAAATCAATGGTAATCTTGGTAATCAACCAGTTCAACATCTGTTCCAATGAAACGAAAAGTAACACGCCAATTTGCATTGACACGCATAGACCAATAACCCTTTAAATCACCTGTAAGCTCGTGAAGACGGTATGATTTAATCGTCATTTGTTCAGGAGCGGATATCGTATCTAAAATCACTAAAATATTTGCTAGTTTTTTAGCATGTGCAGGCTGTATTCCTTTAACAATTCCTCTTTCAAAGAATAACTTCAACCCTTTATGCTTAAAACTAACGATTGCCATATATGACCCCTTTTGTATACTGATACGATACACAATACACTTTGTCAACTGATTATTGATCACAAAGCGCTTTAAAATATAATGTTATATGTTAATAAATAATAATATCCTTTTGAAATAATTGAAAAAATAAACAAATTATGATAGGATTTTACGTATATAAAATGCAAATCAAATGGAACTTACAAACATGTTGAATAAAGTGATCTTAATTGGCTATTTAGGGGCAGATCCCGAAAGCAAAACAATGAATTCTGGTGCTGAAGTCGTCAATTTTCGCATGGCTACTTCTGAAAGCTATACAGATAAAAATACACAGCAAAAAGTAGGGAAAACAGAATGGCATTCCGTGGTGGTTTTTAATCCACATTTGGCAAAAATCGCTCTTCAATACTTAAACAAAGGTTCAAAGGTTTATGTAGAAGGAAAATTACAAACCCGTAAATGGCAAGATAAAAACGGTATTGACCGCTTCACAATAGAAATTGTCTTGTCACAATACAAAGGCGAATTGTATTTACTTGATGCAAAGAAAGAGCAATCTCCCCCCTCCCCCGTGACTTCTCAAAATTATGCTATAGCCTCTGGTGCCTCCGATTATAGCGTATCTCTTAATGACAGCATGCCATTCTGATTGAAAAAATATGACAAAAAGAAAAAAACGAGCAAAACGTGGTCGACCACGCATTGAAGGATGTATCAGAGAACCCAATGGTCGTATCTCACGGACAAAAATGCCACGTGATCCTATCGATAAATTGGCAATAGAAATGCGTGTTAAACACTTTGGTTTGACCATAGAAGAAGCTAAAAATCCGCTTTCCGGGACTTATATCGGACGGCTTTACTTACAAGGAAATCTCAATCAAGATCAATACGATGCTGCACAAAAATATCTTGAAGTAAGAAATGATTATTTATGTGCAAAAACATTGCCTAGTGCAATTTATAATGAAATGCCCTCATCTTCTGATGAAGCAGCAAGAGAGAAATGGGTTGAATTTGCAACAAAACAATTTTTTAATATGCAAGAGGTAATAAAAGAAACACAACACCTTTACAGACAGCACAATTTTTATGCTGCATTACAATATCTTGTTGTAGAAGATCAGCCTCTACCACATCTTATACCTTCATTACGTATCGTTCTTAATACTCTCCAAAAATATTTTGGTTATTAAAAAGATTGACTTAAAATAAGAAAAAGTACAGTATGTAAATATATACACATTGAGAGATTGGGGAATGGAACAAAACAGCCGAAAGATAATTGCAAAATTAAAACGCGACGGCTTTGAACTTGTTAAAGTAAAGGGTTCACACCATAAATTTAAAAAAGATGGTATGGTTGTTGTTGTTCCACATCCTAAGAAAAATCTTCCAATTGGTACAGCGCGCTCTATTGCACTACAAGCATGCTGGTTAAAAAAAGGAGAAGAAGAATGAAAAGATTTTTTGCTCTTGTTCATAAAGATGAAGATTCTGCTTTTGGTGTTCAGTTTCCTGATTTTGGAGGTTTATTCTCTGCTGCTGATGAAGAAGAAAATCTTATCATAAATGCTACCGAAGCCTTACAACTTTATTGTGAAGATATGGATACAGTGCCTGTTCCTTTAAAATTTGAAGAAGTGATACAACAGAAAGCTGTTAAAAAAGCTTTGTCACAAGGAGCTTTTTTAATACAAGTTCCTTTTATTGAAAATGATGCAGAAGTAGTACGTACCAATATATCAATTGAACGAGGACTGTTACGTGCAATTGATAATTGTGCACAAGAGAGAGGTTTAACAAGATCTGCTTTTTTGGCAACAGCAGCCCGCCATGAGCTTAATATTTAGCTATATATTAATGAAAATCAAAAAGCAGAAGGTAAACAAAACGCTATAGTTAAGAGGAATATGACTATCATTGATATCATATACATGGCATCTAATATTTCTGTATCTGTCATTTCTCTTCCCTGCTACAATAACTGTTTAATTAATTTATAACATGTAAAATGTTTTCAGAATTCTATATATTTTGCTTTAAAATAGAAATTATACAATATTTAGATTTTTCTGTTGACAATGTGTGAAAATTTTTATTTAATGTCAGTGCTGTCCCGGGTTGTATTGTATCTAAAATTCAAAAATATCCCCTAAAATTTGTTAAAATATTAAGCTTTAAAAGTAGTTTAACTTACTGTTTTTATTGATAAAATTGGCTTATCTATTTTGCACACATCAAAAGCCATTAATTGACCAATGATGTCATTAATTAATTACCTCAAAAGGAGTCAAGATGAAAGCAATCATCACCAAACCAATGTGTGTTGTTGGCGATAACAAAAGCACTATTCGTTTTGAACCATCAACTTCAAGTAATCCATTTGTAGAGATTTCCAATCAAGTCTATGCACGACTTAAACGAGCAAACGCCGCAAAACCCTTTGTTGAAAGCAAAACAACAACAAAATCTGAAAAGGTAATTGAACAGACTAAGCCAATCGAAAAAGAAGTGCTACAAACATCTTCTGAACCCGCGGCACAAGAAACTTCACTTCAACAGACCGAAACACCTAAAGCTTCCAAGTCATCAACACCTCCTGCTAAAAAGCTTAAAAATTGAAATTAATCATCCATCAAGAATGGTATCTTCAACAGGTAAAAGATACCTTTAGCAATCTTCAAGCACCACGCCTTAATTGGGCTTTACGGAATGCTGTTAACACCGCAGCAAAGCAAGTCGAGCGCTTTACTGAGAAGCAAGTTGCCTACCTCTCATCCGCCCAACCAAAGCGCGTTAAAAAAGGTGTTTATATTAAAGACAAGGCTACCGCACAGTTTCTCGAGACAGATATCATTGGTTCTGGAACACCCTTGCCTCTTAAATTTTTTCAAGCAAAAGAAACAAAACACGGTGTGACTTACACAATATTTGGGAAACAACAAATCTTGCCCCATGGTTTCATCAAGGGAGGAAGTTTTCCTAAGCGGGTTGATTTAAAAATGGGAGGGAATGTGTTTCAAAGAGCCGACGGGGACCAATTCCCTATTGCAAAACAAGAAGGACCATCAATTGCTACAGTTATGTCCAAACCAGAGATTACAAATGCTATTGTAAAAAAAGCCAATGAAAGATTAATCGAAAATATTCAAAGCCAACTTAAACGTCAAGAATACGCTGCCAATAAAAGAGGCTAGATCATGTTCTTAAGCTCTATCTCTATATTACATATCCTTATTGGTTCATACATTACATATTCTTATTACAATTTTAAAAACAGATCATCACTTATGCTTTGTATTGTCCATAAAAAAACCAATAAAATCAATGCAAAAGGTACTTTCCAGCGGGTTGGCTTCGTTGCGGGGCAGGCGAGCGCGAACTATCGCTAGCGACAGAATTTTTAAATCGACTGTACATTGTACACTTAACATATTGATAAATAACGAATTTAATGTGTTAAGTATTTTCTTATCATATTGAAGCTTGTTTTTCAGATAGGACCATAAATCTCTCTTTATCCTGATATGCCGTAAAACTTACTTCTTAGGGAAAAGAAGAAAGCAAGGAGCATTATGAATAAGAAATCTCGAAAAGGTTTATCGCTTCGTGCCTTTGCAAGAAAGATGCGTGTTTCACCCAATGCGGTGGTTTCTCGTTTTAAAACGGGTAAATTTGATAAGGCTCTTTTTGAAGATGGTTCTGTTAATGAAGCGCTTGCTACAGCCATATGGAATGAGAATCCAACAAAGCGCCCTACCCCATTTTTAGCACCAGATGGTCAACCACGAACTAAGATAAAACAAGTCTCATCAGATGCAGCAAATGAATACAAGATTAAACTGGAGCGAATGCAAGTTGCCCTTGAAAGCGAAAAGATTGCTCTTGAACGTTTGCGCGAAACAACCGTTGACCGTGAAGAAGTAAAGAGAGCAGCACGTGAGTTTGGAAGAGCACACCGTGATGCCATGTTGAATTTTCCTCACCGCTTTGGTGCAAGCATTGCCGCACAAGTTGGATGTGATGCTGCAAGCCTAATCGGTGCCATTGATTATTACATACGAAAGGCTTTGCTTGAAGCTGTTCATATTCCAGTTCCTTATCATGATCCTCAACCTCCAGAATGAGAGAGTTTTGGGGCGAGCAAAGAATGAATAATGGATGAGAATGCTGTTACAGAATTTTTCGCCAATGCCAATGATGCAAGACAACCGGACCCACCGTATACGGTTTCTCAATGGGCGGATAAGAATAGATACCTTAGCACGGTAGCAAGTGCTGAACCTGGATTGTGGAGAACAAAACGCACCCCCTATTTGCGCGAAATCATGGATAATCTTTCCTCGTACGTGCCGGTTGAAACAACCATTGTCATGAAAGGGGCGCAAGTTGGCATGTCAGAGGCGGGACTGAACTTTTGTGGTTATGCTATTCATTATAGTCCAGGACCAGCCCTTTATGTCATGCCTACCGTTGAGACAGCTAAGAAGCTTTCAAAGACGCGGCTTGACCCCATGATTATGGCAAGTCCCGTTTTAAGTGAACGTATAGCCCCTGCTCGTGCGCGTGACAGTGGTAATACGATGTTTTCGAAAGAGTTTGATGGTGGAGCGTTAATGCTTACAGGAGCCAACAGTGCTGCTGGTTTGCGCTCTATGCCTATTCGTTATCTGATTTTGGATGAGGTTGATGGTTATCCTCTCAGTGTCGATAACGAAGGGGATCCAGTGATGATTGCGGAAAAGCGCACATCAACCTTTGTACAACGAAAGATCTTTAAATTGTCCACGCCCACACACCGTGACACAAGCCGTATTGCCAAGGACTTTGTGCTAGGAGACCAGCGATATTACAATGTCCCTTGTGATGCGTGTGGTGTACTCCAACCTATTGTTTGGTCACAAATTAAATGGCCAAAAGGTGCCCCTGAAAAAGCTGTTTTTGTTTGTGCCCATTGTGGTCATGAGCATGCCGAACACCGAAAAACGGATTTGATGTGTGAAGAAAGAGGCGCATGTTGGGTTCCAACGAGTGAGTCAAGCAGACCCAATTTGCGCTCTTATCATATTTCTGCACTCTATTCCCCTTGGCTTACTTGGGGGGAATGTGCAAGAGAGTTTTTAAATGCCAAAGATGATCCAGCCCTTCTACAGCCTTTTGTCAATACAGTGCTTGGAGAACCATGGGAGGATAGAACCGGTGAAGTTGTTGATCCAGACAGTCTCTATGCAAAGCGCGAAGAATATCCTTTAGCACCAGAACAAGCTGTCGTGTTGACAGCAGGCATTGATGTGCAAAATGACCGTTTAGAGCTTGAAGTGGTGGGATGGGGACGCAGCGAAGAAAGCTGGCATATTGATTATCAAGTTATCCTTGGTGATCCCTCTTCTTTTGAAGTATGGGACCAACTGGATGAATATCTTGCAAAACGTTGGCCACATCCAGGCTATAAAGAGGGTATTAGGATAACGGCGGCTTGTATTGATACTGGTGGTGGACATACACAGGCTGTTTATAATTATGTGCGCCCGCGTGAGGGGCGGCGTATCTGGGGCATTAAGGGACAAGCTGGTTGGCGAGCGGTATGGCCACGCCGACCAAGCAGAAACAACAAAGGACAGATTAATCTTTATATTGTTGGAGTGGATGCGGCGAAAGATATCATTACAGCGCGCTTTAAAAAATCGGGTCCTGAAGCAACGGGGGCTGGTGCAACACACTTTCACAAAAGCCTTGATCGAGAATATTTTGACCAACTAACCGCTGAAAGAAAAGTAATCAAATATTTTAAAGGCTTTAAGCGTATTGAATGGCAAAAAAGTGAAAAGGCAAGGAATGAAGCCTTGGACTGTAGGGTCTACGCTTATGCGGCTTTACAAGGTCTGATTTCGGCAGGAATAAACCTTAATCGAGAAGTCGATATCTTAGAAGAACGTTTGGAAAAGCTTAAAGTTGAAGGCTCTGTAGAGCAGACAACAGCTGGGATTTCTTCATTCACTTCTCCAAGAAGATCTCAGACAGCACAGCCTAAAAAGAAGCCATTCAGAACAATGATGAATCCTTATATGCGAGGGGATTGGAGGTAATTTGTGGATGAAACTTTAGAACCAATGAACAGCAAATTTTCGAGACTGGAAAGTTTAAAAAGGCGACGTGAGCAAATTGAAGAGGCTCTTTATTCGGGAGCACAATCAGTGCGTCACGGCGATAAGCAAGTCAGCAACCGCTCTGTTGAGGAACTTCGCAGAGCGCTTGAGATGCTGAATAGGCAAATAGCGGACCTTGAAGGGCGTAAAAGTGCACGCGTGTTCTATTTTAACATATCACGAGGCTATTAATGGCTGGTTTGTTCAATAAAATTACGGGCTTTTTTAAAATTTCTCGTCAACACAATCCCCATTTTGAAGCGGCAAGCAAAAGCCGCCGTATGAGTGGTTTTGACCCCGCAAAAAAACATATCAATAAAGCCATTGAAGAATGCGGAGATACCATTGTTGCCCGTTCAAGATGGCTTTATGACAATGAATCTCTTTATGGTTCTGCAACGGAGGAATGGGTCTCTGCAGCTGTAAGTGATGGGATTAAACCTTATCCTCGCATTGAAGGCTTTCAAGAAGAAAAGAAAAAGCTTTTAGACTTATGGTGGCAATGGGTTGATGAAGCAGACTATGATGAAGATGCCAGCTTTTATGGTCTGCAAGCAACCATTGCGCGAGAAGTCTTTTTAACTGGTGAATGCTTTGTAAGATTGCATTATGTTGACCTTTATGGACGCTCTGGTGTGCCTCTTCAGTTGCAAGTTTATCCTACTGAAATGTTGGACCTTGCCTATAATGGACCGGCTGAGATTGAAGGCAATTACATTCGTATGGGAATTGAATTCGATGCCAGTGGTAAGCGTGTTGCTTATCATTTTTGGAAACATCACCCCTATGATGATTGCCCTTCCAATACAGTCTTTGAGAGTCAAGAGCGCATACGTGTGCCTGCTGAAATGGTCATTCATATCAAAGAGCGCCGTATTGCCGGACAATTGCGCGGTTCTCCCAAAATAACGCGCTCTATGACAAAAATCTTTCAACTCGAATCCTATGATGATGCAGAACTTGAACGAAAAAAAACAGCGGCTCTTTTTGCAGTGTTTATTACAGGCAAGGAATCTCATGAGGCAGAGTTAGAGGAGAATCGTGAAAAAACGAAAACTGAACAGAGGGTGGAAAAGAAGATTGAAGAGGTCCCCGAAGAGCATCCAATTTACCCTGGCTCGGTTAACGTGGTCGATGGTGAAAAACAAATTACATTCTCAAATCCTGTTGAGGTTGGAGGTTCTTATGAGGCTTTTCAATTTCGCAATATCTTGAAAATTTGTTCTGCTCTCAATATGCCTTATGCCGTTGTGACAGGGGATGTTACACGGGGAAACTTTTCCAATGTGCGAACCTCCATCATTCAATTTAGACGCCATGTTAAACAATGGCGTGAACATATCATTGCTTTTCAGTTTAACCGCATTATTTGGGCACGTTTTGTCGAAATGGCAGTGCTTGGCAGATGCGTGAATTTACCCGGATGGGAAGAAAATTCCTTGCCATGGCTTCAATGTGAAAGCTTTGCACCACCCCTTGAAATGATTGATCCCATCAAGGATATCTCGGCAGAAAAAGAAGAAATTCGTGCTGGCTTGAAAACACGGCGTATGGCGTTGGCTGAACGGGGCTTTGATATTGATAACATTCATGCCGAACTCGAAGAAGAACGCACAGATGCGCGCACGCGGGGTTTATCCTTTGATACCGATAATGCGCTAGCGCCCTCTGCTAGCAATCAACTGATTGATACGGAAGATTCAGAGACTTCTGAAACTTATGAAAGTAACCAAGACAGTAAGGCACATGCAAATGGCGAATAATCTTGATATGCCGTTTTTGGCATCCCGGCTTTTTGGTGTTCCCCTCATGCTTGCCTCCACAAAGCTTGATATTATTCTCAATGCTCTTGCACCACGGCTTTTTGCAGGAGAAAAGTTTACTGTGAGAGCATTGTTAGAAAAAGATGGTGCTCGTTTAAAACCACCAGAAACTTACGTGGTGCAAAACAATATTGCCATCATACCGGTTCACGGCACGCTTGTACGCCGTGGTGCATGGCTTGGGGCTTTATCGGGTCTAACCTCTTATGAAGGTTTGAGAGCTTCTTTTCGTGAAGCCATTGAGCAGCCTGATGTTCGCGCGATATTGCTGGATATTGACAGTAGCGGTGGAGAAGCCGGCGGTGTGTTTGATCTTGTGGAAGAGTTTCAAGCACTCTCAAAAAAATATAATAAACCCATTTGGGCGCATGCCAATGAAGTTGCTTGTTCTGCAGCTTATGCCATTGCTTGTTCTGCTTCTCAAATCTGGATTGCACGCACGAGTGTTGTGGGCTCCATTGGGGTTGTTTGCGCGCACCTTGACCAGTCCCGTGCGGATGAAAAACATGGGCTTAAATGGACTTTTATATTTGAAGGGGATCACAAAGTTCATGGAAACTCTCACAAACCCTTGAGCGATACAGCACAGATAAAAATACAAGCAGATTGCGCCCTGCTCTACGAGATGTTTGTGGATTTGGTTGCACAAAACAGACCTCTGAATGCGGCTGCAATCCACGACACAAAAGCAGAAACTTTTATAGGTGCCCGAGCCATCACGCTTGGCTTAGCAGATGCGCAGGGGCCCCTTGCGCAAGCTTTGGAAGCCTTAACAGCTTCCATTAACTCACCCCCAACAGCAATAAAAGAAGGAAAAAACACATGGCACGCACACACTATCGCGCTAGAGAAGACGATGATGAAAAGATTGTCGACGTCATCCATGAAGACGAAGAAGACACTCTCGACATTGACGAAGATGCCGAAGACTTCGACGATGATGATGAAGAAGAAGAGGAAGACAACGAAGATAAGCAAGAAACCATAAAAGCTGCTCTTGAAAAGGAAAGAAAACGCGCACAGGCACTGACAAACCTTGAAAAGCAAGCAAAGCGTTTAGGTGTCTCCTTTGATGCCGCAAAAGCCATTCAAAGCGGCATGAATGTTGAGAAGGCTAAAAATGTTGTCTTATCTGCTGCTGTCTCGAAAAGTTCCTCTTTAAAACTCTCGACCACAGCGCCCCATAGTGATGGGGCGAGCAAGGCAAAAATTCATACAAAATGGGAAGCAGCTTGGAGGGCAATAAAATGAGTCAAGTTTTTTATGAAGATGTTCGCAATGGCGCTTATCTTGGACGCTATGACACGGATATGTCCAATGAAGAAGTAGTTTTTGCATCAGGGGCATTTGTTGAAGCCGGCACTGTTATGGGAAAAGTAACAGCAACGGGAAAATATGTTCCCCTTAATCCAGCACTATCAGATGGCAGTCAAACGCCGGCAGGGATTTCTTATGCCACTGTTGATGTAACAGAGGCAGATCAACGCGCAGTCATTACAGCGCGCTTGAGTACCGTAAAGGCTTCTGAACTCCTATGGCCAGATGCCATCACCGATGAACAGAAAAGTGCTGCCATTCAGTCCTTAGAAGACAATAACAAAATACTGTTGCGATAGGAGAATGCGCACATGGATATGAACTTTTTTAAACACGATGCTTTCTCTGCTGTTACCATGATGAAAGCGATTGAAAACTATGAGTTTCAACCTGGTCTGATTAGTTCTCTTGATCTTTTTGAAGAAGTGGAAACAAGCACCACAGTGGTTGGCATTGAAAGACGTGACAATACATTGTCCTTGATTCAAACCAGTGAACGGGGTGCCCCTTTGGTTGAAGGAGATAGAGAGGGGCGTAATCTAAGGTTTTTCAAAACAACACGGATTGCCAAAAGTGATACGGTGAAATCTGAAGAAATCCAAAACAGACGTGAATTTGGTACAGAAGATCAACTCGAGACAGCAATGAAATATATTGCTAGAAAACAAAAGAAACTGATTTCTGAAATTGAATTGACATGGGAAAATATGCAGCTTGGCGCTGTTCAAGGTGTTGTGCTTGATGCCGATGGCTCTGTTATTGTTGATTGGTACAAGGAATGGGAAATTACACCCCCAAAGCCTATTGATTTTAAACTGAATGTTGAGACAACAAATGTTGCCGACCATGTTGATCAAGTCATCATGAGAATGATTGAGGCTTCAAAGGGGGCATTTTCTGATCGTTCACGGATTATTGGGCTTTGTGGAAATGAATTTTTTTCCAAATTGAAAAACCATAAAACAATTCGTGAGACCTATCTCAACACAGCGCTTGCACAAACACTCAATAGTGCTGGAGGTGTTGCAACACCAAGTGCCATTGGTTCTGGAAGCTTTGGGAGTTTTGATTTTGCGGGTGTTACTTTCATTAATTACCGGAGTATTCATAACTATAATGTGAGTGCGAAAGCTGGGACAAAACGCGCCATAGGCATTAAGCCCGATGAATGCCAATTCTTTCCTGCTAATGCGCCTGGTGTGTTCCAAAAAACCTTTGCACCGGGAGAAAGCTTGGATTTTGCCAACACCGTTGGAAAACCTCTCTACACCATGCTGATCATTGATCACGACCGTAATGCATGGGTGAAACCAGAGGTCTATAGCTATCCGCTTTACATCTGCACACGCCCTGAAATGCTGTTTAAAGCGGTTAGTGGAGGCAAATAACATGCGATGGTACGGGTTGCTTCATAAAATGATTCAAGATGTACGCAATACCTTTGGGCAGCCCGTCATCTACACGCGAAAAGACAATCAACAATCGTTTCGGATTACAGCGATTTACGGCATTAAACATTCAGAATCGGACGCTGGCGGGAGAATTCCCACAACAGTGCCTCGAAAAGAACTTGATGTCTGTATCCATGATATCGGCGGCTTCCCCCCAAAGCCTCAAGATAGTGTTGTGGTCATTTCTCCTAAAGATACTTCTCAAGACCACTTCGTGGTCACAGAGGTACAAGCCTCTGAATCCGGTATGTACAAGCTTATTCTGCGTAACGAATCTTCATCTAAAAAGCAATTTTGATTATGTTTCTAATATACAGAAGGGGAATAAATTATCCCCCTTCTGTGTTTTCATCACTTACTTATTGGAATACGCCAAGCCTTTCGTCCATAGTGTTTCGCGTAAAGTTTTTGACCTGTATAAGGGCATCTACGCCATGTTCGAAAAATATGAATTTTATTTTTGTTATTCATAAGATAACTTTCTCGGTGTATTCACCTAGACAGGAGACATTCACAATGATACAATTTTTTTATTGCTACAGGTTGCATCTTGCTGTTTCCTGTCTGGTTTTACGTCAGCAAACCTTAGCCTGACGTAAACTTCTTGTGGGTTTGAGCTGCAACTCAAACCCTTTTTATTCTGATTTAATGTTTAATGTTTTCATTCTAACCTTTGCTGCTTGTAATGAAACTTTATAGCACTTAGCAACCTCTTCTGGAGTCTTAAATTTGGACATACCTGAACGTGGCATTAAAAGTTCAGCGGCAAACTGATCAGCTTGCCGTTCTGAACTGCGATAAGCAGGTATTTCATGAGAATCAATTACGCGTTGTAAGGGTAAATTTGTATGTAAAAAGAGGTGAGCAAATTCATGAGCAACTGTAAATCTTGCACGACCATTACCATTGTACGCATCTCTATAAATATCTTCTCTTAAAACGATAAACTTACCTTGTGGATCAGTTAAACCACCCACATTTCCAAGTTCTTTCTTATCTGCGATACGTAAATGAAAATCTAGCTTCATATTAGGCAAAATGTGTTCAATAAACTCCATTACTGGAAAATATTGGACATCTGACAATTGTAATTCTCTTCGAAATAAACCAGCTAAATAACTAATTTTGCGCCAACTATGAGGAGGAACTTCGTAATCAATGCTTTTATACACCTTCTATTTACCTTCTTTTTCTTTTATCTGTTTCATCAGTTTTTTCATTTTTTCTACATCTTCTGGAGAAATGTTATCTATAACTCTAGCAAACATACCAACAAGTTCACCTGTGGATGAATTAGAAGACTTTATTGTAAAACTCTTACGGCAGGCATCAGCCTCTTTTCTTAAGAGAGAAGCCATATCTCGATCTAAATTGTATAATTCTATGATCTTTTCTTCCATACCAATAGGCACAGACTTTTTGCCAATCTCGACAGAAGATAAAAACGCTACAGATATACCTAATTTATCAGCCATATCTAAAAGACGTTCTGCATGATCAATACGGAGTTTTCGTATGGTTTTACCAAAGGATGTAAGCATCTAAATAGAACTCCAAAGGATTTATAATTAATCTTAATAAGTTGAATATATTTTATATTAAGGTATAAATCAACTGCCTTTTTACAATAATTACAGATTGCCAACAAACGACATTAGCAAAATAAAATATAATATTATTACTTGACATCATCATAAGGATATGAATAATCGAATCAGGTGCCTAAGAAACACCTTGATAGTAAGCGGATTGGTTGCCGAAATAACTAATCTTCCGCAAATTTAAAGACTTTGACTCATTATATGTATGTAGCATATAAAGATTTTGTCGGGTGTAGTTATGTCATAAAATACCCTCACGGGGAAAACATAACGACGGACTTACTACCGTGTTTCTTAGCACCCGGCGCTCTTTTAGAGTGTCATTAAGAAACGTCTAAGTAGTAAGGAGTTCACTATGAACACTCTCATAGAAACTAAAGAAAGCACTTTTAGTGAAGCAACCGTTCAGACTATGTCCAGTCGTGAAATTGCTGAACTATGTGATAAACGGCATGATCATGTTATGCGTGATATCAAGAAAATGCTTGAAGAACTTAACGCCCCCAAATTTGGGGTGGTTGATTTTAGCGATTATTATCTTGATAGCAAAGGAGAAACACGCCCTTGTTACAACCTTCCAAAACGTGAATGTTTAATTCTTGTATCCGGTTATAGCACTGCTTTACGTGCAAAAATAATTGACCGTTGGCAAGAATTGGAAAAACAAGTCGCTGTTCCACAAATCGATTACTCAACTCCTCAAGTATTACTTGGTGTTTTGAATCACTTACAAAGTCAAATTGAGCAAAAAGATCATGTGATTGCTGAATTAGCTCCAAAAGCAGAGGCTTTGGAAGGTTTAAAGCGTTCTGATGGTTTGTTTGGTTTGATTGAAGCAGCGAAAATGTTAGAGGTACGACCAAAGGATTTAACTGATTATTTGCGCAAACATGATTGGGTCTATCGACGTTCTCCAGGGGCGCCTTTGTTACCTTATCAAGATAAAATCAAGAAAGGTTTTATGGACTGCCCCGCGATTACTATTCAAAGACCAGATGGTACAGAAAAGATACTGCCTTCGACAAAAATTACCTCCAGAGGTTTGGCATGTTTAAGAGAGCAGATCCATGGAGGTGTACAATGAAGATCGATACTAACTTTTTATGCGATTTGTGGATGGCGTTATATCAATTTTCTAGACATGAAAATATGAGTGACAAAGATTGTACAGCTCTGGTGGATACTATGAGTGTCATAGAAAAAGCTTTAATTTTAAAGCTTCAAAATGAGATGCCAAGTATACTTAAAATCTTAACAGTTCTTACAGATTTTGGAGATTCAGAATTACCACATAGCATGGATTCTTTGTTGCGTGCTTATGAACCCAATTTAGACAATCCCATTAAAAAGGTTGCTTAAGGTAAAAACATCCCCTTCCCCACTTCAAAGGTGGGGAGGTGGCTAAACCGTACATTCAAATTTATTGATTTGGGAGAATTTATTAATTTTGGCAAATTCGTCTGCTTTTTCTGCTTGCAAAATATGAACATCATAAGCAGCTTGCATATTAAGCCAGAACTCAGCTGTCGTATCAAAAAAGGAAGCTAATCTAAGAGCTGTATCTGGAGTTATTGGGCTATTTTCCGCAACAATACGTTCTATCCTCGTGCGTGGAACATTCAATGCTTTTGCAAGAGCATAAGCAGAGAGAGCATATTCTTTTAAATATTCCTCTCGTAAAATTTCTCCGGGATGAATAGCAATATAATTTTTCATCTCGACCTCCTACAGATCAATGATAATCTACGATTTCAACTTCATAGGCGCCATTAGAACGCCATTCAAAACAAATACGAAACTGGTCATTAATACGAATAGAATATTGACCTTTACGCTCTCCTTTCAATGCTTCTAAACGATTTCCTGGGGGACTGCGCAAATCTTTAAGATCAACTGCTTTATCGAGCATAAACAATTTTCTTTGGGCTATACGCACTAGAGTAGGGGGAAAGCCTCTGGGCGGATTGCCTTCTAAAAGATCTTTACACCGCTTATCAGCAAAAGATTCAATCACCAAATCACCTTTATTCGTTCTTTTACGTATCATAACACGATACCAATATAAAGAAAAGGATAAATGTTAAATAACAGGAACACTCATGCATCCGCGCGAAACGATAAGAGAAACATTTGTTGGATTGATCAAAGCAGCCAAGACAACAGCTAGTGACAATGTTTTCAATATGCGTGACTTCAACTTATTTATTGAAACAATGCCGGCCATTAATATCTCAACGCAAAACGAAACCATTGAAGATGGACATGATTTTGGCTTAAGGCGGCGCGTCTTAACAGTGGATGTTGAATGTTATAGCACACAAGAAAACGGAGCGTGCTTCGTTGATCAATTGGCATGGCAAGTTGAGAAGATTTTCCATGCCAATCCCAATCTTAACAACACCGTTGAGACATGCCGCCTGCAAAATATTGCTTTTGCCTTTGGCGATAATGGGGCCCTAGCGCTCCATGGTGCCATTTTAACCTTTGAAGTCACTTATGTGACTAATATTCCCTCGCCTCATGAAGAAAATGCAACCGCAGAAATTGTTGAACCTCTTGTCGGTTTTAAACCCGAAGCCGGTGTGGAAAACGAAGAGAAATACGTAAAAATTAAGGACTCCCATGTTAGAGCGACGCGATAAAGAGATTACCGATTTAAAAAGACGCATGGCCAACATGGTGGTGGTTGGGAAAATTAGCCATGTCGACCATAAAAATGCACGCTATCGGGTAAAGAGTGGTCATCTGATCAGTGATTGGATTCCAGATACACAAGCCCGCGCTGGTAAAACCTGTTCTTATGAAGGGCGTGATGTTGGAGAGCAAGTTATTGTTGTCTCTTCCTCTGGCGATTTATCACAAGGAGTAATTGTTGGTTCACTTCACACGGATGCAAACCAAGCAGCCGATAAAGGCAATATTCATAAGACACTTTATCCAGATGGAACCACCATTGAATATGATGATGAACAAAATAGCTATACCCTTCATCTCACATCAGAAGGAAAGTTTAATCTCATGATTTCTGACGGTGTGTCGATAAAAGGGGCTGGCAAGAAATTAGAGCTGCAAGCACCGGAGGGCATCAAAATTGTTTCAAAAGGTGATCTGAATTTAAACGCAGAAAAAGCCATTGCTCTGAAAGCAGGCAGGAGGATTTCACTCCATGCGGATGATGGCATTGCTCTTCATTCAAGCGATTTAAAGCATAATGGCACCAATGTAGGAGCAACCCATGTTCATGGGGGTGTTTCTCCTGGTGGCGCTATGACAGGAGGTCCAAAATGAATAGTGGAATGGACCGTATGACAGGGAAACCTTTATCCGGTATTGATCATTTGCGCCAATCAATTCTTGATATTTTAACAACACGCATTGGCACGCGGGTGATGCGGCGCGATTATGGTTCACGCATTGCAGAACTGATTGATGCACCTGCCAATCATGCGCTTACCGTTGCCCTTTATGCCGCCGTTGCTGAAGCGTTAGACAAGTGGGAACCCCGTTTTAAGCTGAAAAAGATTGATTTTAAAAGGAGTGAAGATGGAAAAGTATCCTTATCCTTTGCAGGCATTTATTTGCCATCCGGCAAGCCCATTACCATGGAAGGAATACTGATACAATGAAGAACCTTGCCAATCCCGAAATCATCTCAGAACTTTCCTTTGAAGAAATCCGCGCGGCAAATATTGAACATTTAAAAGAACTTTTGCCTCGCTACATTTTTTTAGAAAGTGACCCTGCTTTAAAAATTATTGAAGCTTTTAGCTATCGAGAACTGCTTTTAAGACAACGCATTAACGAAGCCGCACGCAATAATATTCTTGATTTTGCTACAGGCAATTCCCTTGATGCTTTGGGCGATTGGCACGGGATTCAACGCATGGATGGTGAGAGTGATGACAGATACCGCGAACGCATAAGACTTCGTACCCGCAGTGGCAAAGGCAGTGGAACAGAGCCTTATTACAAATTTATTGCTTTATCCGCAGATAATCGCGTAAAGGATGCCATTATTTACCGGAAGGGCAAAAATCCAACCATTCATGTTGCTGTTTTTGGCAATAATGAAGAAGAAACCGCAAGCCAAGACTTGCTAGACAAAGTCTCACAAGCGCTTCACGATAAAAATGTCATCATGACCAATGACACCATACTTGTGCATGCAGCTGTTTCAAAAGTTGTGGACTTGAAAGCAGATGTTTGGCTGTTACCAGAAACGGCACTCACGGTTTTAACCCAAATGGAAGCCAACTTACGCACCGCTTGGAAACAAGAACAAGCTCTTGGGCGCGAATTAAGCCTCTCTTGGTGGATTTCAAAACTGATGATCCCTGGTGTGCAAAAAGTCATTGCCGTTGAACCTACAACAGACAACGCTGTTTTAGACGAAGAAGTGTTATCCATTGGCAAGATCACCTTAAACTTTAAAGGGCGAGCACGCTAATGCTTTCCTCCCTCCTCCCAACAAATGCAACGGAATTTGAAAGGCGCCTTGCTGATGTTTGCGATTTTCATCAAGATGTTGATGGTTCTGTTTTGGGGATTTCACGCTCTAAACTGATCACACGCCCTCCCCGTTTCTTGCCATGGTTGATTGAAGAATATGGGCTTGGAGAACTTACCCCTTATGTTCCAAACCTCTATGATCTTCTTGACCAAGGGCTGGAATGGCAGCGGATACGTGGCTCTGTAGCGGCAATTGATATGGGGCTTCAATGGCTTGGACTCTCAGTACACTTTACACCCGCGTGGACAGAGCGTGCATGGTGGAATTCCTTTCAACTCGAATTTGATCACCTTCCCGAACGAGATGATCTTGAGTCTATTGAAGCGATTGTCAACCTTTCCAAAAGCTTGCGTTCTGATTTTCGCCGCGGTGTCATTGGTTATGATGTGGGGGCTATGGAAACTAATATGTCAAGGCTTGATGAGTGCATGCTGGATTTTGAGAGTGGCATCCCCGTAACAGCTCTTGGCACACTGTTTTCTTTTGGGCGCACGACAGAAATCAACCACGTTCTCACAAAAGAAGAAGGCAAACTCATTGGTAACTGGATTGATGATTTCGATGAGGAGTTAAGCTGGGATCAAATTGATTATCCATGGGATTTGGCAAATTTTCCATGGTGTTCGGTTAAAAAACATGAACGCGATATGCTCATGGCAGAATGGTTCCAAAACCGCACGCTTTATCTGGCTTTAAGAGATACAAACAACGCTCTGATTGGTTATCGCAGATGCTATGCTGTGGCGCCTGTTGAACAAGCTTTAGAGGGTGTTTACAGCCATTGTGGAAACAGATTTAACCCTTCGAAAACTGGCACCATGCTGTTTCTTGCCGCGCGTACAGATTTTCGGGATGTTGAGGACAAACAAGCCGCCTCTGTTTCCCTGCTCGTTCATGGTACATGTGCAGAACAGACACCCGTTGGCAAACTTTGGTGTGACGAGGGTGAACTAAATGGGGGTGTAGAGATCCTTAAAACACCCGTCGATATTCCTTTGCGCGCAGATGTTCGCGAACAATTCAAGATTTTATTGAGGTTTTAATATGAAGCATGAAAGTGGCTTGCCTTTTGCAATTGACAGATCCGTTGGCAAAGATGAACAACAAAGCGTTGTGTTTTATGGACAGCGCCCTTTTCTGCAATCGGCTGAACTCAATGAAATGCAAACCATCATCAAAGGACGCCATAACCGTTTGGGGCGCCTTGTAGCACAAGAAGGAGACCGCGTTGAACGAGCAGATGCTTTTGTGAACAAAGATACAAAGACGGTCACTTTAACAGAGGGCAAGATTTATATCGCCGGCGATATTTTTCCTGTCTCAAATGCCGTCTTAGAGAATGTTTCCATGGTTGGACGGATGGAAATCGGTGTGAAGCTTCAAAAAAGCTGGGTGACATATGAAGATGATCCACAGCTCTTGGGGCAAGTTCCGGGGTCTTTAGCAGAAGGAGAGCCTGGTGCCGCCCGTGAGGTGGCAAAACTTGTCTGGGCTCTCAAAGATGATGAACAAGAAGGCACATTTTACCCCGTTTACATTTTACAAGATGGTGTTCTCATTGATCAAAAATCACCCTCACTGCTTGAACCAGCCATGCAAGCTATTGCGACGTACGACCGCGCCCATGGACATTATATCGTGAATGGTTGCCGTGTCACAGCTTTGGGACAAGAGGGACAAAAGCAAGTGTTCAGTATCCAAGAGGGAGAAGCCAATATCAACGGCTTTAAACGCAAACGCTTAGCTGCTTTGCGCCATGAAGAGGTAGAAGACTTTTCAACAAGCGAAGTTCCTAGTGAAACCCATATTTTTGCGCCTAAAAATCAAGAAAAAAGCTTTACCTTTAAAACCTATTACGCTCCCATTGCGGCTGTTCATTCTATTTTATTGACGAAAGAAAAAACCGTTAACGTGACCCGCGGGGCTATTACATCTGGGCGTGACGGCGTTCCTGACAAAAGTATCACTGCTTTTCTTAAAATTGTGCAAGGAGGTAAGGAATTTAAAGAAGGCAAGGACTTTAAAAAAACCGGAGACACCATTGATTGGGCTCCTGTAGGCGACGAACCTCTCCCTGGCAGTAGCTATAAAGTAACCTATCGATACCGTGCAAGTGTAAAAGCCGATAAAGTCACAGCACAAGAAATCACTGTCTCAGGAGGTGCTGAGGGGGGTGATATTATTGTGAATTACTCTTACAAATTGCCCCGCATTGACCGTATTGGACTGAATATAGGAGGTGATGTTGTCTATATCAAAGGGGTTTCGGCAGACCAACCCATGGCGCCAAGCGTTCCTGAAGATGTGCTCTCCCTTGCCACCATTACCAATAACTGGATTGATGTACCGCGTGTGAAAAATGATGGCACACGTGTTGCCCCCTATGATGAGATGTGGCGTTATTTTCAACGGGTGCTCTCCCTTGACCGCCTCATGCAATTAGAGCGCATTAAAAGCAATGTGGATTCCAAAGAGCCTGTTGCTAAAAAAGGCATGTTTGCAGACCCTTTTCTCGATGACAGTTATAGAGACGAAGGTTTTGAACAAACAGGGGCTGTGGGAAACGGTATTTTACAGCTTGCTATTGATCCAACTTTTTATACTGCCCCCTTGAACACCCCTGTCACCCTTGACTGGACCAATGAAGTGATCATTGCGCAAGAATTGACAACCGCTTGTGAAAAGATCAATCCTTATCAAAATTTTGCGCCTCTCCCTGGAACAGTCACCCTGACCCCCGCGACAGACTTTTGGCATGTTGAACGCACCGATTGGCTCTCTGGTGTGACCAATCAACTCAATATGGGCTGGAACCGTGGGAGAAGCATCGTTAAGACAGAAATCAGTGATGATTTGGTGAATACAACAAGGGAGCAAATCGATTTTTTAAGACAAATTCCGTTGAACTTTAAGATTGAAGGCTTTGGCAGTGGCGAAATCTTGGACAGTCTTAGCTTTGATGGCGTGAATGTCTTGCCAACAAGCCGCCTTAGTGCCGATAGCAAAGGCACCCTTGAAGGGAGTTTCAAGATTCCTCCAAACATTCCCGCTGGGACAAAAAATGTTGTGGCACAAGGGAAAGGTGGAACAACAGCAACGGGGCTTTTTACCGGACAAGGCGTGATTGATGTAAAAGTGATGCGACGCACCACCACGGTAAAAATATGGACAGCCTATGATCCGCAAGCGCAAGTCTTTACCCCCGATGAAACACGGCAAATCACTGGGATTGATTTCCATCTTTGTAAAATTGGCAATCAAGCCCATGATCTCGTGATTGATTTGGTGACCACCGAAAACGGCTATCCTACCGCCGATATTCAAGCCCAAACCTCCTATTCCATGAAGGGCGCTAAAACCGGCTGGGCGAGCGCACGCTACGCTGTTCCTTTGTTAGTGCCCGATGATCGTCTGACCGCCTTTGTGCTTAAAACTGATGATGGGGATCATTCTGTTTCACTTGCCAAACTTGGGGATTTTGATAAAGAGCACCAAAGATATGTTTCAAGCCACCCTTATGTGACGGGACCGCGCTTTTCCTCTGTTAATGCGCAGAGTTGGACAGCGCATCAAGATGAAGCCTTGGCATTTCGGGTGTTGGCCGCCCGCTATAGGCAAACAGAAAAAACGGTGGATTTAGGCACCTTTGATCTTGTGGATTGCTCTGATTTGCAAATCCGTGCAGCCATTGAATTGCCTTCAAGCGATTGTTCTGTCATCTTTGAAATTGAAAGAAACAACGGTACAGTTTATCAACTGCTGCCCTTTCAATTGCTTAGTCTGACCGAATATATCAATGAAAAAGTCAAGCTTCGCGCCATTCTCAAAGGCACAGAGAAGCTCTCGCCGGTCTTATTTGCCCCTGTGCAATTGATTGCAGGAAAGATTCACAGGCAAGCAACCTATGTCACACGGGCTTTTGCCTTTGGGGAAAAGGCAAGATTGACCAGCTATATCAAAACCTTCTTGCCGGGTGGTTCTTCATTCACCCTCGAGATGCAACTGGATGATGGTGCTTTTACGCCTTTGAAACTCGACGAGACAGAACAGTTATCGGAGCCTCTCCTCACAGAGCGTAAATTTATCAGTGGTGAGAAAACAGCACGACAAGCACGCTTAAAACTCACCATTACCGGTGGACCCGCCGCGCGGTCTATGGTGTGTGATTTTGGTGCCGGCATCATATGATGGGAGAATGAGAGATGACAAAAACTAAAAAACTCGACATGGAATTGCCTCAAGAAGGACGTTTTATCAGTTCTGAATTCCCCATTTTACGTGAAAATTTAGGCAAACTTGATCAAGCCCTTATAGCTATTGTGGAAAAAACAGACGAAAAAGCCTCTTTACAACACACCCATACAATCAATGATGTGACGGGGCTAGAAAGCGCTCTTAATGGCAAGATGGCAGCGAATAAAACCTTCACTTTTGCTGATTTAAGCGATATCGAGGGCGCAAAAGATGCCGCAAATAACTATGTGCTTTATAAATCAGGCAACAATAATTTTACCTTTGGCAGTGCCATCTCTCTGTTAGGCACCCATCAACATAAAACAGAAGATATCGTGGGGCTTGATGACTTTAGAGCCAAGATCAATGAAGATCTGACCAGCTATGGGCGCTTAAAACAAGCCAATGAATGGCAAAGTTACAACAAGTTTACCAGTAAAGTCACTATGAGTGGCGATTTGGAACTGTTGGGAAACTCATCATTGAATATTACTACCCATAACAACAAAGTGGTCACTAACTTAAGTACAAGCGGAAGCTTACTTAAAGGACCTTTGAGAGTCGATGGTGATCTTGTTTATACCAAGGCGCAAGTAGATGCTCTTTTAGATGCTTTAATCAAAAAGCGTAAAGAAGAATACATTGAAATCACCATGTTGCAGAGTGGTAATATTCCTTGGCCTGATGGGGTGACAGATGACACTGATATTGAAATCATGGCTTGGGGAGGAGGAGGTAGCGGAGGCCAACGTGGAGGAGGAGGTGGTGGTGAATGTATTTCTTTAAAGATTCAAAAACGCCAATTACAGAATAATGATGTAGTGACTATTGGAAAAGGCGGATATGGAAATGGTGTTAATGGTGGTAATACGCTAGTTGGTTCTATTCTTACAGCACGAGGTGGTAAGGGGAATAACGGTTATATTGGTGGGAATAGTGGCGGTGGCGTTTCAGGTGGTAGTGGCTATATTTCCAACAACGAGAGTGGTTTTTCAGGAAAAAGCCATGCATGGCAAGGAGGAGGAGGCGGTGGCGGTGGTACCAATAATGGTCGTGGTGGTAATGGGGGGGATAGTAGCTATGGTGGTGCAGGTGGGGGTGGTAGTGGAGGTAGTGGTCATGTACCTAATAATGGAGGTAATGGTGGAAAAAGCCAGTATGGTGGCAATGGAGGAAATGGTGCTGAATTAGGCAATGGCGGTGGCGGGGGCGGCGGGTATCGAGATGGCGAGGATGGAACAGCAAGTGGTGCTGGACGGGGTGGAGATGGCGCAGTTAAATTAAAGGTTTTTGTATAAGTTTTTAAAGTTTTTTTATCACTCTTTCAAAACCCTTTTAAAGGGCTTTTTTTGACTGACACTGTCAGTCTTATGAAAGAGTGCTTTTAATTGTTATTGTCTCTCCATTGATTTGGAGAGCAAAATGGCAATAGAATTTAAACTTCGTATTCGCTTTATGAAGAAAGGATACAATTATGAATGGCATTCCTGCACAAAGAGATAAAAACCGCTGCCCTACTCATCCAGGAGAGCTTTTAGCAGATATTATTCCAGAAACTGGAAAAACAAATTCAGAAATCGCACAAATGCTCGGTATATCACACCAACATCTTTGCGATATTCTAAAGGCAAAAAAGCCTATCTCCCCTTCTCTTTCGGCTTGTCTTGGAAAGATGTTTGGGAATGGAGCAGGCATATGGTTACGTATGCAAGCCAATTATGATGCTTGGCATGCAGAGCGTGAAACAGATGTGAGCAAAATTCCGGTACTCCACACTGTTTAAGTGTATTACTCAGTCTCTAGAAACTTTCCCAAGTGGTTTTATTGCTTTAACTTCTTTAATTTTAACTGCAATTTTACGCATGAAAGCAAGGCTAAAACGCCCTTGTGGCTTCAAATCTTCAAAGTCAAACAAAGATTCGCAAGGAACAACATTAAATTCATCAACACGTACCCAAGATTGCTTTTGCAAACCCGCACGCTGACATTCTATCTCAGGTACCTTTACGCTATACTGCAAATCATGAGGTTCTTGAGAAGTGATAGGAAACAAAAAAAGATGCTTTTCAGTTTTGACCATAACGCACGAAGGACGCGCTTTACGCCCCAAATGTTCACCGTTTTGCGCTTATTCGTGCCATAAATAATAATATCGAACAACATCCCCTGCTTTAAACATGTTCATCACTATTTAAAATGTCATCTAAACCATGATCTAAATCGTCTAATATATTTTGAGGTGCATCTGCATAAGAAAAAGATTGTGCGTGAGAGCGCGCTTTTATTAATTCATGATATAAATCAACAGGAAGCATAATGATTTTTTCACGCCCTCGTTTCGTTAAAGCAACAGGCTTTGACATCGCCTCGTCTAAAATATCACCTGCCCCGCGATTTACATCTGTAAAACTATATTTTTTCATCAGTACAGACCTTTAATAGATAATACGTATTGTACGTATAATATGTATTATGTAAAGATTTTTTACAACGTACTGGAGAAAAAAGTACCCTTTTGTAATTGGAATAAGCCGTTCTCAGAGGGAATCTAATAAACTCTTCCCCACTTAGAAGCAGGGAAGAGAGGTTATGTTTTTTAATTAAGCAGCTTTTACAACGGATTTTTCTAAAACTTTTTTTGCTTCTTCAACAAGTTTTTTATAATGTTTGCTCTCCTCCACTAACGTAAAGGCTTTAACAAGATGCATATGGAGGGGGCCATAAATATAGACAGCCTTTTCGGTTGAAGACATCTCATCCCAGTTGCTTGGAAAAGAAAACCGTGTATCGCGGTCATTATCAATCAACTGATTTTTTAAATCATAGAAAGCTTTAACAAGAGCTTTTTTAAACGCACGCACCGTATCATTGTTACGCATATACGTCATGAGTAAGGTTGCTTGTAGTTCATTGAGAATAGCAACTTCTCTTTTTTGACCACCTTTACCATCTTTTTTACTCACTTGGATTTCAAATCCAAGTGAACCAAATTCCTCAAAATCCTTACGATTATTGCGTACTAACTGTATAACTGTTTTATGCGTATTCCCCACGCCCTCTGCAATTTTTAAAGAGGTTGTGACAACGATACCATCACTGTTGATTGTTACTAAATTATTCATGATGAACTCCTAATGGTTTTAATGTCTCTATTGACACCCCCAAGAGTGCCGGGCGTTAGAAACACGGCCATTAGTCCGTCGCTATGCCTTCCCCTAAAAGGGTATTGTATAGCATAGCTACACCCGACAAAATCGTTATATGCCAATAATAGCATAAAAGACAATCAGTATTTTAAATGCATGGGAGAGATCTTACGTGACCTATCCGCTAATGGTTTAGTGTTTCTAGCACTTATGATTCGAATAACATGAGGGTTTATTAGTGTCAATATGCTTTTAAAAAATTATTTCACATATTATTGTTTTCAAAGGATCGCATTTGAAATGCGAGTGAACCAAATTCTTCAAAGTCTTCAATATTTTGACGTACAAGCTTTATAACTGTAGCGTGGCTATTCCCCACGCCCTCTGCAATTTTTAAAGAGGTTGTGACAACGATACCATCACTGTTGATTGTTACTAAATTGTTCATGATGAACTCCTTGTTGTTAGGCGTTTTTGATTGACACTCTCAAAAGAATGCCGGGCGCTCAAAAACACGGCAACAAGCCCGTCGTTATGCCTTCCCCTAAAAGGGTATTGTATAACATAACCACACCCGACAAACATTATTATATGCGTACAGCATACAATGAGTCAAAGCTTTTAGTTTGCAGATGATCAGTTATTTCGGCAACCAATCCGCTTGTTGTTTTAAGGTGTTTTTGAAGCACCTTTATATGAATCTAACGGTTTTAAATATTTTGTCAAGTCGTTCTCAAGAGCGACTTTCAACTCTCATTTTTTCATCTTCATTTCATTCGCCACTATTTTAAAGGAGCATAAAATGGCAACAGGTTTTCTACACGGTGTTGAAGTCATCGAGGTTGATGACGGCACACGCCCCCTTCGTGCAGTTCAGTCTGGCGTTATCGGAATTATCGGCACAGCACCCGATGCAGATGAACAAGCCTTTCCTCTTAACACACCGGTTTTGGTCGCAGGCTCTCTTTCACAAGCCGCAAAACTGGACAAAACAGGCAAACGACGCGGTACTTTACCCAATGCCCTTGATCTTATTTTCAAGCAAGTGGGAGCCATTGTCGTCGTTATCCGTGTGAAAGAAGGAGACAATGAAGAAGCAACACTCACCAATATTCTAGGTGGTGTGAACGAACATGGCGCCTATGAAGGTGTTCATGCTTTCATTGGAGCACAATCTGTTGTGGGACAAACACCACGTATTCTGATTGCTCCAGGCTTTACCCATCAACGCCCTTCCAGTGTAACCACTGATGGAACGAGTGATAGCGCCAAAACTGAGATCAGTACAACCTCTAACCCCGTTGCAGCAGAACTGATTGGCATTGCTGAACGTTTGCGCGCGATTGTAGTGCTTGATGCCCCCAACACGACAGATGAAGCAACACTCAGTGCAGCAAAGGATTTTGATTCCAAACGCGCCCTTCTCATTGATCCATTTGTCAAAGTTAATCGCAATGGCAAGATCTTAGAAGAGCCAGCAAGTGCAGCGGTTGCTGGTGTCATTGCTAAAAATGATTTTGCTAATGGTTTTTGGCATTCCCCTTCCAATAAAGTGATCAATGGAATTGTAGGAACTGCGCGCCCCATTGATTTTTCTATTGGTGATCGTGCAAGCCGCGCTAACCTTCTTAACGAACAAAACATCACCACCATCATCCGTGAAAACGGTTATCGCCTCTGGGGCAATCGCACGCTTTCAAGCGATACAAAATTTGCCTTTTTATCGGTAGTACGCACCGCAGATATGATCAATGATGCTATTTTGCGCGGACATCTATGGGCGGTCGACCGCAATATCAAAAAGACCTATCTGAATGATGTGAGTGAAAGCGTCAATGCTTATTTGCGTGATTTAAAAGCACAAGGCGCCATTCTTGGCGGACGCTGTACACCAGATCTAGAGCTTAACACAGCAAGTGCTATTGAAGATGGCAGAGTCTATTTCAATGTGGAATTCACGCCCACAACACCCGCAGAACACATCACCTTCCGTTCACAAATCATCAATGATTACCTAGAGGAGATCTTTTAATGACTATTCCTGTTTTACCAAGAGTTTTGAAATATTTTAACATTTTTGTCGACGGTATTCCCTATCAAGCAAAGTGTGAAAGCGTCACCCTCCCGAACTTGAATTTGGTCGTTGAAAGTTATCGCGGCGGCGGCATGGATAGTGCCATTGAGGTTGATCTTGGTCTTGAAACTCTCTCCCTTACCATGACCATTTCTGATTGTTCTCCAGAATTAATGGCGCTGTTGGGACGCACAGATGTTGACATCTCATTGCGCAGTTCAATGCAAGCCCAAGGCACACCCGCAGAAGGGGTTGTCATTACCATGAGAGGACTTTGCAAAGGCTTTGAAATGGCAGAATGGCAACCGGGAGGCAAAGCAACTTCTACAGCAACATTCACATTGCAATATTTCAAATATGTCCAAAAGGACGTTGAAATTGTTGAGATAGACGTCCTCAATATGGTGAGAAAATTCAATGGCGTCAATCAACTCGCAGTCCACAGAGAAAACATAGGATTATAAAATGACTATACAACAAAGTGTTACCCATCAATTGCTTATCCCTATTACCTTTGAAGGAAAAGAACACACCGAAATTACTTTACGCCGCCCCAAAACAAAAGATTTGCAAGCTATTGATAAAAAAGAAGGTGTAGAGCAAACAATCGCTATGATTGCACGCCTTTCTGAATGGCCACATGACGCTATCAGTGAACTCGATATCAATGACTTATCGAGTATTGGAGAAATTTTGGAATCTTTTATCAAACGGCGGGAAACCTTGACTGGGAAACCGCCGCTAAACTGATTGCCGATATTGCCATTGTGTTCCATTGGTCTCTTTCAGAGATGATGGAAATGGAACCAAGAGAGTTGCTCTTTTGGCGAAAACAAGCAGCAGAAAGGTATAAGACAAAATGAGTAAAAAAGTTGCCGATGCAAAGGTCAAGTTGTCTCTTGAAGACAAACTCACCGTGCCTTTAAAACGTGTGCAAAAGGAATTCGACAATTTATCAAAAACATTATCCCATAGTTTGCGTATTCCGCGCTTTTCTGCTGCTGTAAAAAACATGACAAAAAGCCTTCATGGCGTTCAAGGGGCTCTTAGTGTGGCTGCAAGTCGTGCTTCGGTCTTTACCGGTGTCTTAGGGCTTGCTGCGGGTGGTCTTGTGGCAAGCTTGACCGCCGTTACCATGAAAACCATGCATATGGGTGATAGTCTCTACCATGCCTCACGCCATTTAGGAATGAGTGTCACAGCCCTTCAATTATGGGGTGATGCAGCCGATAATTCAGGATATTCTGCCGAACTCTTTCAACAATCCTTGGCAACCTTAAATAGGCGTTCTGCGCAAGCATATGCTGGACAAAAAAGAGGCATGATGGGATTTGAAGCGCTCGGCATTTCTGTCAAAAACGCTTCTGGCAAACTCAAATCAAATTCTCTCTTACTAGAAGAAATTACCGAAAAAATGAGTAAGATGAAAAATCAAGCACAAAGACAGCACATTGCTGCCTTACTGTTTGGTGGAGATGGTAAAGAGATGGCATCCATGCTCTCACAAGGCATGGCGCCCATTAAAGAACTCTTTGCAAAGGCGAGAAAAGGAAAATGGCTCCTTGGTGCCGATGTTGCACGCTATGCAGCAGATTTAAGTGATAAGCTTGGTGCTTTTAAGAAAAAAATAGGCGGTATCGCAAACTTTATTGGCGCACGCTTCATGCCCGTGATCAATGATTTAATTGATGCATTTTCAAAATTGATTGATGAAAACCGTGACCTCATTCAAACAACCGTGGCAAGCTGGGCTAAAACCTTAAAACAAGTCTTGCAAGATTTGCTTAATCCTACCTCTGATTTAAGAAAAGGTATCAGTGATCTCACAGAGAGGATTAAAGGCTGGTTCCAATGGCTAGAGCCCTTAATTGGTGAAATAACCCTTTTTAAAGTGGGTCTTGTCGCCCTTGGTTCCTTTATTTTTGGTCCGCTCATTGCCGCATTAGCAGCCGTAGGAGTAGCGTTTGTTAGCCTTGGCTATGCTATGATGACCACCCCTATCGGTTGGCTCATTGGCGGTATTGCTGTCCTCGTTGTACTTTATAAAAGTTGGGATAAACTCAATGGCTGGGTAGCAGCATCTTTAGCCGCAGTTGGAGCCGTTCTTATCGGATCATTCATTGCAGCAATGGTTCCAGCTGCTTCCGCAGTTGCCGGTCTCGCGGTAAGTCTTGTCGCTTCACTTATTCCAGCAATAACTGCTGTTGGTTCCGCTTTTATATCGCTTGGTATTGCCATCATGACAACCCCCATAGGCTGGATAATGGCTGGTATTGCAGCCCTTATTGGAATTGGATATCTGCTCTACAAAAATTGGGATACGGTCATGAATTTCTTACGCAACTTGTGGAATTCTTTTGCCAACTTATGTAGTACTGTTTTTAATAACCTCTTTAGTCTCTTTAAAAAGTTTTCACCCCTCTCTTGGATTGCAAAAAAAATCAATGACCTCATTAAATGGCTGTTTGGGATCGATTTAATGGCCGCAGGAACCAATCTGATTAACGGACTTTGGGAAGGCATCAAAAGCAAATGGAATGCTCTATCCGATTGGTTTAGCAACAATATAGATGGATTAACCAGTTGGATGCCAAACTGGATGAGAGAAAAGCTAGGATTTAAGGCTACAATCGACAAAAATTCAACCCAAACCATTAAAACCCTTAACGATGAAACCAAAGCTCCCGTCAAAAAAATGCTTGATACAGCCATTGTTCCCAATGCTCCATCTGGAAAAGGTAAGAGCAGTTCTAATAAAGGCATAGTCGAAACAGGACAAATGCAGGCGACAAATGTAAAGGTTGAATCTTTCAAAGTTCCAGAGCCCATTACCGTTCATAAGCCGGTAGAAATCGATGCCCGCGTGATGATTTCAAATTTAAATATTTCTGTTCCCAATGGTTTAAAAGACGAAATCCGCGCCGCCGTCAATCAAGCCCTTGAACACTATGCCAAACAACAGCGTTTGGCTATCGCTTCTAGCCTTTCGGATTAATCATCATGATGTTAGCTTTAGGTCGTTTTATCTTTTCCATTGAAACAGCAGCTTATCAAGCCCTCGATATGACCTATAACATTCCATGGGTCGAGCAAGGGCGATTGAGGCGCAAGGCTGCTCTTCAATTGCCAGCTGTTGCCAATGCGGAATTTTCCCTAACAGGTGTGGTTTATCCAGACTTTAAAGGCGGTTATAGACAACTGGAATATTTGCGGCAAATGGCACATGAGGGACCTCATATCCTCGTAACAGGACAGGGAAAGATTTTAGGTAAGTTTGTCATCCTTTCTGTCAAAGAAAAACAGAGTATTTTTCACAAAAATGGTAACCCAAAAAAACAAGAATTTACCGTCAATTTGAGAGAATATGGTGAAGAACTATGAATGATCTTTATGTGACAAAAGAAGGCGATATGGTTGATGCTATTTGCTGGAGATATTATGCCAAGGGTCAACAAGCTCTTGCTGTTGAACGCGTTTATGCAGCTAATTTTGGTCTTGCAGACTATGGACCACTCTTAAAAGCAGGTATCACAATCCTCTTGCCATCCCTCCCCTATCCCAAAGCCACACCGGTCATTAGAATTTGGGGGAGTCAATCATGAAACCTTTTTGCACAGTGATGGCAAATGGAGAAGATATTACACGCATACTTATGGACTATGTCTTATCGATTGAAATTACCGATGAAGCAGAAGACAAAAGTGATCGTATTACCATAGAGCTTGATG
Organism: Bartonella sp. B1098; assembly: GCF_944896145.1. NCBI lineage: Bacteria > Pseudomonadati > Pseudomonadota > Alphaproteobacteria > Hyphomicrobiales > Bartonellaceae > Bartonella > Bartonella sp. B1098. Next base: position 78,304 of record NZ_CALYLP010000005.1, read on the forward strand.
ACCGCGCCCGTGAGTGTGATAACGGCTTTCTTGATATTCCTCTCATCGGAACTATCCTTTCTGTCACCCTTGGCTATGAAGGGGGTAAAAACCGCGATATGGGCGCCTATCTGATTGATGAAATCTCTGTAAGCAGTCCACCACAAACCTTAAATGTTACAGGGCGTGCCGCCTCTATGAACACATCTTATAGAACACCCAAAAGCCAATCCTATCATCAACAAACCCTCGGGGGTATCATTCAAGAGATAGCACAGCGCAATGGCTATATAGCAAAAGTTGACCCTGCTCTTGCCAAAATTGTCGTACGTCACATTGATCAAACCGCAGAAAGCGATATGGCTTTTGCCACACGCCTTGCAGAAGAATATGATGCCGTCGCAAAGCCTGTTGATGGCAAATTGGTGCTTGCCAAACGGGGTGAAGGCAAAGCCATTACCGGTGAAACACTCCCCGTTGTTGTCATCCATGAAAAACACTGCACCTCTTGGGATTTTAAATACAGTGCACGCGATGAAGCAGGTGCCGCCAATGGCTTAGCAACAGATGCAGGAGATGACCAAAAAGCCGCCGCTAATGCACGAGAACCAGAGGAAATTGAAGAAGGCGAAGATGTGATCCATATGGATGAAAATGACGCCCCCAATTTGCCTAAAGCAGAAACACAATCCTCTGAAAAAAAAGAGCAAGAAGAAGAGAAAAAGGGCGGTGTACTTGCAAGCTATCATGATATCCGCACCGGTGAGAAAAAGGAAGTCAAGGTTGGTAAAGAACCTTTTCATGAACTCAAATATACCTACCATAATCAATCAGAAGCGGTTGCGGCCATTGCTACTTATCGCAACAAATCATCGCGTGGAAAATCTTCTTTCTCATGTGATATCAGTGGTGATCTCTTTGTACAAGCAGAAGCAAAACTTATTCAAGAGCCCCCTTTCCGCCCCTATATTCCAGCAGAATGGCGCATCAAAAGTGTCAAACACAAGCTTGATAAGACGGGGGGCTATACAACAAAAATAGACTGCGAACTTTTTGATAAAGCCCAAGAAGATGCTGCCAAAAACGTAGCCAATACCACACCAGACAAAGATGATACCCTTGATCCAAACGCCCCTCCCAATGCATGTGACGAAGGAGACGGCGTCATCCATATGGATAAAGAAGATATATAGCAGATTATCATGATTTGCTGTAAAACACTGTTGTTTAGGAGTGGAAAGTGTTTAATACACTCAACACTGATATCAAATGTGTGGAACGGGTTGTTCAAGAGGTCGGACAGCCAGGCGAAGCCCCATAGTACGCAGCAAAACATTTAAACTACGAAATTCTGGATTACCTTTTTCTGAAAGTGTCCGGTAAAGTTGTGTTGGATTCAGGTTGGCTGCTTTAGCGACAGCTTGAACACCACCATAAGCTTTTGCCATTTGACGCAGTGTTATAAGCAATTCCCCCTGGTCACCATCTGCTAAGATAGCATCAAGGGTAGCTGCTGCCAACTCAGGGTCATCATGAAATATTTCTGCCATCGCATCATCATGGTTACGGTCTTTCATTCTTGCACTCCTTTAATCTTCACGGTTTTGCCGATCACGCCAGCAAGCACATGCGCGAGTGATATCGGTGTCTTGTGTTTTTTTGCTACCACCGCATAATAGCAACAATACGGTCTTGCCAGACTGGGCATAATAAACGCGGTAACCAGGACCAATATTCATACGCAATTCATAGACACCATCACGAAGCGGTTTGAAACCGCCAAAGTTTCCTTGCTCTAAACGATTAAGACGGCGAATAATTGCAGCTTTAGCCTGCACATCACGCAGCTTTCGCAGCCAATCATTTATCAAGTCTTTTCCATCAGAGGTAAGGTAGTGACGTATTTCAAACATAATCTATATTCGTTTATAAACGAACATCTGTCAAGATAGAAAGAAATTTATTTTTAGATTTTCACTCAGCCTCACCTTGTGTGGGGCTTTTTTAATGGAGAACTTTATGCGAAAAATATCACAAGAAGGGCTTGCACTCATAAAACAATGGGAAGGCTTGCGCCTCAATGCTTATAAAGACGCCATCGGTGTGTGGACTATTGGTTATGGACATACCAGCGCCGCAGGAAAACCTTTTGTTCACAAGGGCATGACAATTACTGAAAAACAAGCCGAAGAACTTCTTTGTAAAGACTTAAGACAATTTGAAAACACTGTTGCAAAAGCCGTTACAGTCTCTTTAAATTCTTGGCAATTCGCGGCATTGGTTTCCTTTTGCTATAATGTAGGAACAACAGCTTTTTGCAATTCCACCCTGCTAAAAAAGCTTAATAACGGTGAATATGAAGCAGTCCCGGCCGAATTACAAAAATGGACCAAAGCGGGTGGTAAACGCTTGCAAGGTCTCGTACACCGGCGTGTCGCAGAAGCAGGATTATGGGCGAAAGGCGCTTATGTTTCCTCTAACTACCAAACGGTAGAAACAAAGGATTCAACAACGCTCTTTAAAGCAGAAGCATTGGCACCAGTCATTGGCTCTTTTTCAGGTCTTGGCGGCTTGTTAGCAGGCAATGGTCCAGTGCAATGGGCACTTGCCACCATCATGGTTCTAGCTGCAGGTGTTGGTCTTTTCTTTGTTGCCAAACGCTTTCAGGAGCACCGCCTATGATCTTATGGATGAAAAAAAATCTGCTGTTAACAGGTGCGGCTTTTGCCGCTTTTTTTATGGCTTTAGCTAAAGCTTTTACCCTTGGCAAAAAAGCAGAACAGCAAAAGCAAACAGAAAAAACGCTAAAGGCAGCAACAAAACGTCTGGAGGTGGAAAATGAAGTTAATCAAAAAAGCGATTCTGATGTGCGCACTGCTCTCTCTCGTTGGCTGCGGGGCAAATAAGTATGTCTCTTGTGTTGGTTGGTTACCCATTTATTTAAACAAAAGAGATGTTAACGTCATCAGTTCAAGCTTAGCAAGAGATATCTTAAAACATAACACCCTAGGTGAACGTTTGTGTGGATGGAAACATGGCTAGAAGAAAAACAAGAGATGATATAGAGCTTACAGAAGCGGAAAAAGAAATCCTACAAGAAATCATCATGACCTACAAAAGTGTAAAGGTGATGTCGCGTTATACGAAATGGATTGTACTCATTATACTCTTATTAGCGCTTGATTTTTCACGGATCCTAGATGCCATAGAAAATATTTTTACACAAAAACCAAATATCCGACTCTAAATACGCTCTGAGACGTGCTAAATTTTTTAGCCAATAGATTTTTAATTTTGCACGTCTCATGGAGGCATGAGATAATGTCTTTGCATATTTAAAACAGTGTTTTTTGAAAAATTAATCTTTAAATTAGCTTGTTTCATGGATTTAAAAATTCTAATAGCGTATACTAGGTGTAATCGGCTTCGAAATTTTAGTCCTTTGAAGATGAAGAAGAAGTCAAATCTTTGTAAAATGATACAATTTCTTGTCTTTTATAAATCAGAGTAGATAATGAAAACAAATTTAAGTGGACGGGTAAGAAATACATCTTTACCAGAAAATAATGCTCTACTGCCTCTTTTTGAAGCAGTTGTAAATTCTATTCATTCCATTGAAGAAATAGGAAATGATTTTTCCTCAAGCTACATTACAATTTCAGTCATAAGATCAGAGCAAGCTTTACTACCACTTGAAGGCACTGAAAAACTAAACAAAACAGAAATTGTAGGTTTTAAAATAACCGATAATGGTACAGGCTTTAATGATCATAATTTTCAATCATTTGAAACTTTAGACTCAGATTATAAGATAGAAAAAGGTTGCCATGGTATAGGACGACTTTTATGGCTTAAAGCTTTTGATAATATAAAAATCAAAAGTATTTATAAAACAGATGAAGGGTTAAAGGGACGCGCATTTTTATTTGATACTGCTACAGGTATAAAAGCATTAGAGGATTTTCAAGATAATTGTACAAAAAGAGAAACTGTTGTTGAATTACAAGATCTGAAAAAAGAATATAAAGGTCATATCCCTAAAACGCTACAATCTATTGCAAAAGCACTTTTAGAACATTGTCTCTGGTATTTTGCAAGAACTGGTGGTTGTCCCTCCATAACTATTGAAGATGACTCGGAAAAGATATTGTTGAATGGTCTATATGAACAATGCATGCATGGAGCCGTTTTTAATGAAGAAATCCAAATTGGAAATGATATTTTTTCTATTATGCATATTAAATTTAGATTCTTACCTTTAGAAAATCAGGCTTTATATTTTTGTGCAGGCAATAGGGTTATTACAAAAGAAAAATTATCTAAGAAAATTCCTGGTATGCAATCAAAACTACAAGATGATAAGGGTGAATTCATCTACTCTTGCTACATAAACTCTCCTTTTTTGGATAAGAGAGTACGTTCTGAAAGAATAGGTTTTGATATTGAAGAAAAGGTTGAAGATAAACAAGAAAATTTATTTGAAAGAATAAAAATATCATTTCCGATAATACGGCAAGCTATATATGAAAAAATTCAAGAATATTTAGCTGTAGAGTTACAGCAAAACATTCAAAACAGTAAGGAGATAGTTGAACAGTTCACACATAAAGTACCACGCTATCGTCCACTCTTAAACTATTTAACAGACAATGACTATATGATTTCTCCTACAATAAAGGATTCAGAATTAGAGCTATATTTGCATGAACGTTTCGCTAGAATAGAAAATGAAATTTTAAAAGAAGGTCATAAGTTTTAGCAGTTCAACAAGGAGAAAATTCAGACAGTTATACTACAAGAATTAGTAAATATGTAAATGCTGTAGGTGATCTTAAAAAGTCCGATTTGGCAAATTACTTATTCCACAGAAAAACGATCATAGAACTTCTGAAGGAATCTTTAAACTCCCTTTCTGAAGGTGATAAAAAATATGTTAAAGAAGACGTTATTCATCAACTCATAGTACCCACGAAGTGTGATTCTAATTCCGTAGCTATGAATAATTGTAACTTGTGGTTAATAGACGAAAAATTAGTATTCCATAATTATTTAGCTTCTGATCTCTCATTTAAAAAAATGCCTATTACAGGATCTGTAGAAATGGAAAGACCTGATATATGTAGTTTAGAATTGTGTGATAATTCTATCTATTGGAATCCTTTATTCGTATCAGATAGCAAAGAGGATTCAAAGTCTCCTACGTTGGCATCTCTTACTATAGTGGAAATTAAGCGCCTATGAGAGATGATGCAAAATCTGGTACCGAAAAAGATCCTATTGATCAGGTCATTACTTATCTAAAAAAAATTCGTGAAGGTAAAGTACGTACCCCCAAAGGGCGTCCAATAAATTTGGAGGGAGAAGTTCCCGGTTATTGTTATATTATCTGTGATTTAACTCCTCGCATAAGAGATTGTTGCATACGTTGGGATTTAACACAATCAGGCGATTATATGGGATATTTTGGATATCACAAAGGCTTTAAATCCTATATAGAGGTGATTTCATTTGATAAGCTCATAGCTGACGCCGAAAAAAGACATCAACGCTTCTTTGAAGCTTTAGGGTTACCATTAGGATAGAATAACAGCAATTATATTTTTACTCTAATGGCTTTGAATATTTTATCAAATCGCTTCTGTTATAAATGCCGCCCACTGTTCCATGAGGGCATGTCGTTGTTCTAAAAAATCTGTCCGCATATAAGCTTTTGTCACCGAACTCCCAACGGAATGCGCAAGAACAGTTTCTGCAATCTCAAATGGTGTTGACGTTGTCTCTGCTATCCAGTCACGAAGACTAGATCTGAAACCATGGGGTCTATAATCAAAACCTTTGTCTTTCATGAATTTAGATAGTGTTACATCAGATATAGGCTTTCCAGAACTCCCAGCAAATAAAAAACCTTTTTTCTCAAAAGGGAGAGATTTTTCAATCACTTTCAAAGCTTCATGACTTAATGGCACGCGAAAATCGGAAACCTTTCCTACAATACCTTTCATATTTTCTTTCGGTATTGTCCATATATCCTTATTTATTTGTTCAAGACGTAAATATCGCAATGGATATGACCGTACTCCAGTCAAAATCAGAAGCTTCAGTACTAAATTTGAAAGAATCTTATCATCCAAACTCTGATAAAAAGCTGGAATTTCTTGCCATGGCATAGCAGGAATGTTTGTTGGTGTAGCACGAGGTTTTCCTAAAAGAGCACGCGCTTTCATACAAGCCTGTAGATCAACATTCAAACCAAGAGCTGCAGCATATTTCAAGCAAATGTTAATACGATTAAGTGCTTTTCGTGCCGTATCTGCTTTTTCATGCCAAAGAGGTGCCAAAACATTGCGAATAATATTGGCAGTTAATTGTTCTATAGGCAAACTCCCTATCTGTGGAATAACATGTAATTCCAGTGGAGAAAACCAACGCCCATTTTTGCCTTCATTTTTTAACTCTGCTTTTTTACTTTCAAAAGCTGCTTGTGCAATTTCTTTAAACATATTGCTTTGCTGTTTTAAGACAGTTTGTTCTCGAAAGACAATAGGATCATTGCCTTCTTTAAGAATATCGCTATAATATCTTGCAAGTTCTCGTGCTTCTTTTAAAGAAAGTCTTGTGACAGAACCAAGCCCCATTTCACGGCGCTTATTGTGATGTGTATAGCGAAAAAACCAAGAATGTGTATTGTCTTTTCGAACATTCAGCCACAGCCCTGCCCCATCACAATATTTCCCTTGAGGAGATGCCTTTACGAATGCAGCTGATAATCTATGTATCGCCCTCACTTAATTTACCTTCTCGTCCACCTTTTAGACCACCTTAAACTTTTGATTTGAGATTTTTTCTTTAATTCTTAATTTTTTTATTGGAACATAAAAGACTATACACATCAATACGCTCTTGCACATATTTATATACTTTGAATCTTGTTGCTAAATCCCAACTTGCATCTCCGGGGCACCATTTTTAGTGCACTGAGAAATTATATAGATTTTTTTCTTTAATGCTCTTTTTTTAGATCTCCTCTTACGGTTTATGCAATTTTACTTAATTTGTTGTTATTTGCGTCGTATTTTTCCCTAGAGTAAATGCCTAATCTTTTTTCTCCACCTTACTGCTCTCCCTAGCTTATATGGCTCTGGAAATACCCCTTGAAGCACCTAATTACGATCGTTATTGTCAGTACACTCAAAACGCCATCATCAAATATCATCTCATTACCTTTCTATTTTTTATGTTATGTAAATGAGTGGGGGTATTTGAGGAGGAATATCCCCATAGGGTTAAGAAGCTTGTATCGAGATCTTCTTCATGCGTTGCTCTATTTTCTCTAAAAAGTTTTCAACAGCTTGATTGAGCTGTGCAATTTGTTTCTCATAACGCTCGACGCATATGATTTTCATGCGTAAGTAAGATGATTTGCCTACAAAGTTTGGATTATAGCTCATGAAATGACACAATTTACGTCCAGTGCATCATGCCATTTGGAATTGCATTTGTGCGATATATTTAGGCTTGATATTGCCATCTATAAAGAAGCGTAGATGGTTGACTGTCCTCAGCAACAAACCCATCAAGACTAACACCAACCATTTTGATTACGGAATGTTGGATGAAATCACATCGAGTAATCTCTGTATCATAAATGAACGCATATTCTTTAGTGCATTCTCTTCATGTTTAATCCCATTGCATAGTGGACGTTGTATAAGAGAGGCTTGTTTTTTTTGCTAAACGCTCTGTTATAAGCTTAATTGGGTATTCCTCATATTTGTAAGCATTCGCTTTTCTGTTTTACTAATTACGTTGTAAAATGCTTGATGCAGTGAATTTGTCTAAATGGGCTTGAAAGCATTCTGTATTCTTTGTTCCATCTCACACCGCCGCTTGTTATTTGGTTAATATTGGATATGAACATATTTGGCATCTTGTATAGGTGCGTCTCTTTGCTCTTGTCCATAAAGATGAAGATTATGTTTTAGTGTGCAATTTCCTGATTTTGAAGATCTATTCTCTACTGCTGATAAAGAAGAAAATTTTATCATAAATGCAACCAAAGCCTACAATCTTAGTGTGAAGATATGGATATAGTACCTATTCCTTTAAAAATTTGAGGAAATAATACAACAGAAAGTTGTCAAAAAAGATTTGTCATTAAGAGTTTTTTAATACAAGTTCCTTTTATTGAAAATAATGCAAAAGGTATACGTATAAATATATCAATTGTGCAAAGACTCTTACGTATAATTGATCAATTGTGTATAAGAAAGAAACTTGAAAAGATCTTTTTTTGGTCAACAGCAATCTGTCATGAGCTTAATATTTAGCTGGGACACTCCTCACGCTAGATTTTTTTCAAAAATGTGTAATTGCATATGATCCATAAACTATTAATAAAAATCAAAAAGCAGCAGGTAAACAAAACGCTACAGTTAAGAGAGATATAACTATCATTGATATCACATATACGGCATCTAATATTTCTAAACCCTTTGCCTCAAAATTAAGCTCTTAATCTGATAAATATTCAAAATACGTAAAATCGATCATTTTACAAGCAGTAGAAAAATATCGATACTCATTAAAAAGTAGTTATCATATTACAGACAAAATTTAGCAATTTCACCATTATAAAGGAACTTATCTTCACGATCAGTCACATGATAGCTTGCCATATGATCATCCTACAGATCTTGTTAATTAATCAACAAGCTTAGAGTTTTAAAAAGTGCTGTTACACGCCTCCATAGTCAACATTATAATCCATTTTATCCGTTCTCTCCTGTCACATCAATAGGTACTGTTTTAGAAATGAGAAATATCGTTGGAGGAAGAATGGAAAAAATTGGGACGTTTTAGAAAAAACTGTTCGATAATGCCAAGCGAAAGTAAAAGCGTTAGTTGTGTATATTCCTTCCATAAAACTTAGGCAGTTTTTCTTAAAGTTCTCCTTGTAAAATTGAAGCTTTTCAATATTCCAAATTAGTAAGAGCAACAAGATAGTGCGTTATAAAGTTAAATTTTCACTATCTGTATAAACAAAGAAGCATAATTATAGATGTTTTTATTTACATTTTGGCTATGAATCCACTCCAGAATATCTGCACAAATCTGTTTGCCTTCACCCACTTCAACAAGAGAAACTGTATAAAACTCTTCTGCCCCTTTGAGAGTGATATATTGAAATAAAAGTAAAAAAATATCACGATAAACAGTGAAGAAAAAAGTGTCGAGAGCGAAGATTTGAAAGTAACTATTGGCAATTTTTCTTCTTTATCAATGACTTATACTATATTGATGAAACGGTGTTTACCTATGAAATAAGCATGGCGATTGTAGTTTTTATCATGATAAGCCGCCTAGTCAATCATTTTGAATTTTTTAGAAACTGGATTAAGAAGAGCCAAATGTTGTAAACTAACGCGTACCTCTGCGGACTCTCACTTCTTTAAAATCATCACATATTCTTTCGCATACAGCATAGTTAATATATTTTTTCTCTTTGGTATAGCACTTGAAATGCTCTATGAGCTGATATTGTACAAAACGAAAAGAAGAAAAAAATAACTGTAATTTAAATGCACTGTTTACGATTAAAGGAAAAATGTTTTTATCAATTTGCTTGTTTTAGAAAATCTTTTTTTCACTTTAACATTCTTTTTCAAAAAGATGTGGGCTTTCAACAATAAGCTTTTCTCGCGCTTTTTGTAATTGTTTAATGACTTCATCAATTTTTGATGGAGAACAAAGAGCTTCTTCACTATTCAACAAATGCAGCTTTTCCTTCCCTTCGTATAAACATTGCATTTGAGATTGAAGTATTCTAACTTCTTGAAAGAAAAGACGCCCAGTTTCCTTAAAACCATTATTAAGTGAAAAAAGTTGATCGGAAATAGAGAGTAAAATTTGTTTTAAAAAACGCTCATTTTCTTGGCGTTTACGATATTCTAAAATAAGAGCATGGCTTATTTCATCTAATTGTTTTTTTGTAGAATCAATTTGACGCAATAAATTTGGTTTTTCCCCCATATCACCTTTTCTCACCTTCACAAGCATAGCATGAATTTCTAATAACTTAATTGCGGAATGAGATAAATAATCAACAACTGTAGGTGTATTGGCATAGCTTTTCCATGTAATCATCACAAACCCACCTAATAACAGTTTTTCACACCTCATCCCGCTATTTATTTTTATTTTACAAAGCCATTCTAAAGAAAGTGCTAAAAAATATTTCTCCAATACATTATTCGTAGTCCTTGCTCCTCTTTTTTTACTATCGACCTGGAATCCGTGGAGAGAGAAAACGTAAAGGTGTATAAAGGATAAGATGTGTTGTTTTTTCTAACACACTACTACCATCTGCAAGAAGAGCTTGGCTAGGCGACAATTCCGTACCTTGCATAATTGTTGAAGCCAAAGAACCCTCTCGAGAAAGAGCCATTAATGTTGGTGAAGAGGCAAAGACATTGTGTGCTCCCCCATCCACATGAGAGAAATCAAGAACAGCTATTCCATTTTTACGCAACATCTCAATGTCTGAACCATCACCCACACGATGATGTCCCCCCGTAAGACGTCCTGAAACCGCGAGAGCTTTATCTGCTCTAGATACTAAAATTGCCGTTGGCTGTGGAAGTTTTTTTATATCATTAAGTTGGCGCTCAAATACATCAATATCAATATCTGGTGCTGCCATTAATAAACTTGTAATACGACGAATAGGCTTATATTTTCCCTGTAGAGCTAAAGTTCTAAATGCCTCCATTATAACAAAATTGCCCATAGAATGTGCAATAACCGAAATCTGATCAGCATTGGTTTCACTAATAAGTGTCAAGAGCTCTATTAATCCATCACGGGCAAAATTAGCGCTGTCACGGTCATAAATGTAAAGAGGAACTGATCCAGCAGAAGGCCAAGAATAATGCACAGCGACAACATTTAAAGAATAATCGTGTGTAAACTGTGCCGTACGAAATGTACCATCTGCAAAATTATTATTATATCCATGGATAAAAAGAAAAATTTCTCTTTTTCCTTTTGGCTTTTTTGCTAAAGCAGCATTTAATTGTTGTTTAAACTGTTCTTTATTATCATATTTTTGCAATGAGACTGCTGCAAAATACTTATCATGCGTAGGTTTATAGGCGTTTATTTCAACACCCCCCTTTACATGTTGCTGAGGAATTCCTACATCAACGCGATTATAATGTACTTTATTTGATCGCTCTGAGCCATAAGGTTGAGCATAATTATTTTGCATCATACGGCTTGTTGCAACATACACTGAAACAATAGCTTTTGGAAAAATTGGTTTTCCCTCAACTTCTCTTTCTACTGCAGTCATAGAAGGCGTTGCATGCACCCCATGCCAAAGGACAGCACGCGAATCACTACATGCTGATAATAAAGAAATACAAATAAGAAGTGTTAAATATCTTAGAATCACTCTACTTTTCACCGCAACTCCACCCCACCTACAAAAAATATAACGTTTTAAATGCACAGACAAAGGAATAAAAAATAAACAATTATAAAGAAAACGTCAAAATAACACACAAAGAAATATTTTTCTATAATGGGAAAGATTTTTCTATAATTTGCATAGACCACCTTTCTCTACATAACTTCTTCCCGTTACAGAGAAATTAATTATCAATGGTGCGGAGAGGTACCATTTAATAACAATTACTTAATATTTTTCAATAAGTTAATAAAAATACCAAATAATAAAACCACCTTTTAAACCACCTGATATATAGAACAAGTGACGCTATCAAATAACATCATTATTTATATATTTCAATTGCGAATCAAAACTTCTTTTCGAGGTGATTTTTTTTGCGATTTTAAAGAAAAGATTTTGTAAATCTCTAACTCTTAGTTATCCATTTTTTAAAGTGTGAGAAGTGATTATCTAGCGCATCTATGAAACGGGATAAATCGATGACAAACATAAAGACAATGAAGGCTAACCACTTCATAATGCGTGACATCATCTTTAAGCCTTGATACGTCTCTATCATCTCATGAAGCAGCTGTTGTTCTGTCTCCGTGAGATCTTGTTCCGGTTTACGCTTTCTACTCATTTGACCAACCACATAAGCGTGCTCCCTATTTTGCGCCCCCAAATCACAAACGCTGTTCCTTAAACCGCTTGGCAACAATCACCAGTCCTGTACACGCCGCTAAAACCATAATCCCTGCTAACGCCCACTGAATTGGTCCATTACCAACAAAAAAGCCTCCAAATCCTGAACAAGACCCTATAATCGGGGCTAGCGCCTCTATCTTGAAAAGACCTGTTCTCTCCTTCGTTTCTACCCTGTGATAGTTCGAAGCAATGTAAGACCCTTTCGCCCACAAACCGGCTTCGGCTGCTCGACGGTTGGATAATCCCACAAAAGGCTTACCCCCTATCTTATTCCATTTCTGTAATTCACTAGGAACAGCTTCATAATCCCCTTGATTAAGCTTCTTCAACAACGTTGACTTGCTAAAGGCTTTCGTTCCTACGTTATAACAAAACGATACCAATGCCGCGAATTGGCAATCCGTTAATGAAACCGTCACCGATTCCTCAACCGTCTTCTCAAATTGCTTTAAGTCTTCACAAAGAATTTCTTCTGCTTGCTCTTGTGTGATACGCATGCCTTTTTTAACAAGCGGTTGACCGGCATTGCTGGTGTGACCATACCCTATCGTCCAGATACATGCTACATCTCTATAAGCCTCTAAACGTAACCCTTCCCACTGTTTGATAAGCTCTAATCCTTCCTTTGATATCTTTCTCATCTGACCCTCCATAAAAAAAGCCCCACATCTGTGAGGCTGGATTAAAATCTTCTTTTATGATCTTCTATTGGCTATGCTCTTTGATCAACTGCTCGACTTCTTCAACACGAAAGCCAAGTTGAAAAAGCGGTGCATATTCGCTTTCCTGTAATTCATACTGACAACGCTTTTTGACAAAATCTCCATTGAGATCAGACGGCATTTCGGTTATGAGAGCAACCTTATGCGTGTCATCTTCTACCCCCTCTTCTCCTTCACTGAGCTCTTTGATAAAGACCCAATAAAAACGCGTTGATAAAAGCTGCTCTAGCCTTTTTACCGTTTCTTCCCTATCAAATTCGAGCATATTTAGATAATCTTGCTTCGTATTTAAGTGTTCTGGATAATCTATCATCTACCCCTCCTAAACAAAATGACGAGGACGGCTACAACCACGCGCCCCTAATTGGTGATTGTCTCTAGCAGAAGAGACGTTAGCACGTGCAAAATGTCCACTCTCTGCACCATGACTCCAACTTCCGCCTCCTGATAACCACCTCATTTCTAGCCTAGACTGCCCCCTATTCGTTATTTGCATAGGAAATGTTCCGGATAAAAACTGCCAAATATAACCGCAACCATCTTCACACCCTATATGAGAGATCATGCGACGTTTTGCCGTATCAACGTGACCACCTGAAATCTTAGGAGAAGGTGCCTTCTTTCCTACAATACTCGTCTTATCATTACTCCCATGCATAGCAGAAGCAAATTCTTCATCACTTAATAATGACTTATTTACAAGCATCATATCTGTTACATGATCTGTATAAGTACACCCCGTTGTAATTGGAACATTATACGCGGAGCGTGTATTTTCTCCCGTACCTGACTGAAGATAAATATCAACCCAAAGATCTGTAGAGAAGTCGTAAACCATTCCTTCTGGTGAACTATGCGGGCGATGATTGAGACACCAAACAGAGTGGGGTAATATATCCCCTGCACGATAACCCGATAAGAGATGACCAGAAATCGTACCAACATCCACACAAAGCGTATGAAACCCTCCTATCTTGCGCGAATTATTGACGGTGTAATTCCTTGGATACGTAGAGTTTTCCGATACAACAAATTTATGAGACTGTCCTCCATCAGAAACCAAATAAACATAATAATCCTTGCCTGCCGAAAGAGACGGCATGCCTATTCTTGCATCGGCTGCATAACCTACAACCAAAATATCATTGCCTACTCCCAAGGTTAGGGTCGTTCCTTTTTTTACCGTTAATTGCGCTTTGCCTGTAGCTACAAGAAACGGGGTAGAATTTGACAAAACCGTTAAATTAGACTGTTTCAGTAAAGTATTTATCTTTTCTGCTAGCGCTTTTGCTGCTGTTGCTGTTGTTTGAGCTGCCGTTGCTGTTGCTAAAGAACTTTTGAGACCTCCAAGCTCTTGTTTCGTCGTATCAGCAGTTTTCTTTGCTTGCTCCGCAACTCCTTTGGCTTCTTCGGCTGTCCTTTTCGCTCTATCAGCTGTTTCTTTAGCTTTAGTGGCTTCGCCCTTGGCTTGATAAGCTTTTGAATCTGCTGCTTCCGCTTTTTTCTTGGCTTCGTCTGAGTACGTCCGCGCTAAACTTGCTGTAGTTTTAGCATTATCTGCCGCTTCCTTCGCATTATAAGCTGTACTACTAGCGTTATAAGCTATATTTTTTGCGGATTCTGCCTCACTACGAGCTTGCCTCGCATCATTTTCGGCATAGCCTGCTTTTTCCTTGGCTGCCTTCGCTGTTTTTTGTGCCTCTTCTACTTTTCCTTCTAAAGATGTTGCTAAAGACGATGCCTTTTTATCAGCTGCTTCTGCCGCTTTCTGTGCTTGTTCGGCTGTATATTTTGCACTATTAGCTATTTCCTTAGCTTTTTCGGCTTCGCCCTTGGCTTGATAGGATTGTGAATCTGCTGTTTCGGCTTTTTTCTTGGCTTCATCTGCGTACGTACGCGCTAAACTTGCTATGGTCTTAGCGTCATCGGCTACTTCCTTCGCTTTGTGAGCTGTACTCCACCCTTGATGAGCTGTGTTGCCTGAATTTTCCGCTATCTTCTTGGCTTCGTCTGCATATGTCCGTGCTAAACTTGCTATGGTCTTAGCCTCATCTGCTGCTGCCTTCGCTTTATTGGCATTACTCCACCCTTCATGAGCTGTACTTTTTGCCTTTTCTACCTCTCTGCGCGCTTGTTCTGCCTCATGGTTGGCATAACCGGCTGTCTGTTTGGCTTCTTTCGCTATCTTTTCGGCTTCACCCGCTACTGTCTCTACTTTTCCTGCTTTAGTTTGTGCTCCTTCCGCAACCTTCTTCGCTTCTTCCGCTGTTGACTTCGCACTATTAGCTATTTGTTTTAGACTATCCAAGGCTCCTTTCGTTTCTTCTGCTACCTTCTCTACTGCTTCCGCTTTGCTCTTCGCCTCTTCCGCTATGCCCTTCACCGCCTCTACATCAGCCTGCCCTGCCGCCTCTCCTGAACGCGCTGCCGCTTCTGCTGCTTCTTTGGCTATTCGCGTGGCTTCGGTTGCACTCTGCTGGGCTTGCTCTGATTTCGCCGACGCACTATCCGCAGAACTTTTCGCTTCCAAGGCTATCGTTGTGGCATTGCTTGCTTCTTCTTTTGCTTCCTCTGATAGGCTCTTCGCAGATATTGCTGTCTGTGAAGCTTCATTCGCAACTGCCTCTACGCTTTCGGCTTTAGCCTTTGCTGTTTCTGCTGCCTCTTGTGAGCTTGATGCCAACCGTTGTGCCTCTTCCGCTTTAGCCTTTGCTTCACCAGACTTCGTTAAGACTTCTGAAGTTTGCTGGCTTATCTCATCACCTTTCTGCTTGGCTGTAGTGGCTGTCGATAATGCCGTGTCTGCAACGCTTTTAACATCTCCAAGCGTTTGTTTAGTTTCCTCAGCAATCCCCTTGGCATCATGAGCTGTGCTAGATGCCGTATCCGCCGTTGTTTTCGCTGCATTTGCTTCTCTTAATGCTTCATCGGCGGTTTTTTGCGCTTCTGCAGATGATGTCGTTGCTTTTTCTGCTAAACCTTTAACTTCTTCAGAAATCCCCTTGACATCATTGACTGATGTAAGCGCTGTAGAAGCTTTCTCCTTCGCATCACTCGATTCTCTAAGCGCACTTGTAGAGGCATTTTTAGCTTCTGTTGCTAGCTGTTTGGCTTCTTCACAAACACTCTTACTTTCTTGTGCAACTCTCTCTGCTGCCTCAGCTTTCTTCTGAACGGCTTCTGCTAAACTTTTGGATGCTTCACTCCCTTCACGAACCGCTTGTCTATCGGCTTGTAATGCTTGCTCTGCAACTGTCTTAGCCTCAGAAGCTATTTGAGATGCCGTTGTTGCTGCCTGTTGTGCCTGCTCGGCTTTCGTGTTTGCACTATCTGCTACACTTTTCGCGGATTCCGCTAATCTTTTCGCTTCGGACGCTGTTTGGGATGCTTGTTCTCCACCAGATTTTGCCAATTCTGCTACAGCCTTAACAGCTTCAACGGATGATTTGACTTCATCACAAGCTTCCTTTGACTGTTCTGAAAGTTTCTTTGCTTCTTCTGCTGTGCTCTTGGCTTCTCTTGATTCTGTTAATGCCGTATTGGCTGTTGATTGAGCAGAGCTTGCTGTAGTTGTCGCTGTTTCACTTGTTTGCTTGGCTTCTAACGCTGACGTCTTCGCATCTGTCGCCATATTTACTGCTGTTTCTGACGTTACCTTCGCACCATCGGCTGTTTGCTTCACTTCATCACAGGCACTGTTCGCTTCTTGCGCTAATCTTTCTGCTGTTTCCGCTTTAGCTTTCGCATCTTCTGCTAAGCTCTTGATCTCTTCTCCTCCACGGGCTGTTTCACTACCTGAACGCACTGACGCCTCTGCAACTGCCTTGGCCTCTTTGGCTACGCGAGACGCTTCGAACGCTTCTTGTTGTGCCTGCTCTGCTTTCGTTTGTGCACTATCTGCCGCGCTTTTAGCGTCTAAAGCTGTGGTCTTTGCAACACCGGCTTCTCGTTTTGCTTCTTCTGATAGACTCTTTGCTGCTGTCGCTGTTTGTGCTGCATCATCACTCGTTTGTTTTGCTGCATTAGCAATAGTCTCTAAACTTTCTGCTTTATTCTTGGCTTCTTTTGCATTCCTCAACACTTCATTAGAACGCGTTTGGATTTGCTCTGCTGTTTTTGTCAGTTCTGTAACAGAAGCTGTCGCCCGTTCCGATAAACCTTTTGCCGCTTCTGCAATATCCTTGGCATCATCGGCTGTCTGTTTGGCTCCATCTGCCTTAAGACTGGCTTGGGTCGCTACCGTCTTGACTTCATGACACGTTGCTACCGCGGTTGCGGCTACTTGGGACGTCTCTGTCGCTGTTTGGGAAGCTTCTCGCGCTGTTTGCTCTGCACGTTCAGAAATCGTTTTTGATGCATCGGCTAACCTCTTAGCTTCTGTCGAGACATTAACGGCATTCTCACTTACCTGCTTAACCTCTGCAAAACTTTCCAATGCCGTAGCCAGTGAACCTTTCGTACCACTGATTTCCCCTGAAGCTCTATCAACCGCTGCTTTGGTCTCTTCTGCTATGTGCTTTGCAGCATCAGAGGCATTTTGGGCTTCTTCGGCTAAGCCCTTGGCGCTATCCGCTGTCTCTTTTGCTTCATTGGCGATTGCTGTTGCTGCTGTAATCGCTTCCTTCGCTTCACTGGAGGTTGTAAGCGCTACATTAACCGTTTGAACCGTTTTTGTTACCTCTGTGAGCGCTTGATCTGAGCCCCTCTTAGCTTCTTCTGCAACCTGTTGCGCACCATTTGCACGCGCCATCGCTTTTTCTGCCTCTTGCCTTGCATTCACAACCTGTTCTAACGGTGCAAAGGTCTCATACGAATACAAAGAAGCTGTCCCTAAAATCTTCGGAACAACTACACTATCTTGCGAAAGCCCTTCTCTAATTTCCTCTTCAGTCGCTACCGGTATCAGATACTCATGACTATGATCGGGGATCTTCATCTGCTTTCCTCCTTACTCCCTCTAAAGTGCTTCATCCAAAGAACACTCTTTCAAATCCTCAAGATCTGCGCTTAAGCTCTCTAAGCGTTTCTCCATCTCTTTCTGCGAACCATCAAACTCTGTTTTCAAAGCTGTTGTCACTAAATCAACAATCCCTTGAAGCGGCGTATGCAAAAAGCCTCCCCCTGAATACAAAACGACCCGTACTTGGGACGGGTCGCTAAGCTCTGATATCGCAAACGGTTTTAAGGTCATTTCAACTCCTCATGTCTTTATTCCATAAATTACACTCACATTAACGGGGCGCGTTTCAGCGCCACCAACCCTCTCTGACATAAGATGATGTTCATGATGCCCCCTATCATGAATGCCCTCTTTGAGAGGCGTCGAATAATATAAAATGTTCGCAAAGGGACTTCGGATAAACCAAGGCAAGCGAGGCGGCTTATCCTTATCGGTAAACCAAAAGGGAACCTCTTCTTGTGAACCTCCTGCTATTTGGTCAAATTCTTGATTACACCTTTCCAAGGCATCCCCACTCAACCCTACACACTCTTCGTCTAGAGATCTCTTTCGCCTTGTCAAAGAAGATTCAGAAGAAGAAATATCTCGTTTCTTGCGTGAAGAACGGTCAACTGAAGAAGCGGCTCCTATTAAATGTTCATGCGCTTTCAAAGAACACGCTTGCTGACTTGCAAAAGAACGCCAAGGATCTAGACCACGTTCATAATCTGTGCCCCGTAAAAACATTCCCCGAAAATCGGGGACATTAAATGTCGAAACGCCATCTCCTGCTCCCCAAACCGTTCCTATCGCGTCAAACAATGCTCTATACGTTCTTCGCGAATATGCCCCCCCATCACAAGGCAACCAACCTGCCGGCAAGCGTTCCATTGCAAAAGGACCAATAAAACCAGACGGTAGACGTTTTAAGGAAAAAGCTTTCTCCCTTGTTGGATTGAGAATTTGCCAACCGCTTATCTCTTCATCATACACAAGCGTATAAAGACAACCCTCTTGGATCTCGCCTCCCGATAAGGCTAATAAACCGCTTTCTGTCGCCTTATAAACGGGCTTAGCAGCCAAATTATCCAAAGCAATCGTGGTCGCCCCAACGTTTTTACCTTTCGCTTTAAAACAAACCGAGATACCATTCTTATACGCTAAAAATTTCGATTGACTTTGAAGACGTATCGCACTCGTCTTTTGTTCTTGATTAACCGTAACAACCCCCTCAATCACACCCCCCGTATCCGATAAATACTCACTGACTCTTTGCATCATAAAACGCGCGCTGTTATTGACCGTGTTAGGGTGCTGTCCCTCTGACCAATTAATCAAGCTATCTGCCCCACCATTCTCAGAGGCGCTCAAAGACCAATCATAAATCGTTGACATCTTGACCTCACGTCTTAATCCCAAACACAACACTCATATTAATCGGGCGTGTTTCACTGACACCTGAACGAGCCCAAACAACATCACGCATGTGAAGATGGGAATGGGGAAAGGCAAGCACATGATGCAACCGTATATCCTCTGCACGCACACCCAAACGCTCGGCAAGCTTTTCCCTTTGCTGCTCATTCAGCACATACCCCCAGATAATCATCATATTTCCATACCAACTCTCTTCCTCATTGGCATCATTCAAAATCGTAACCGATTGACCTCCATGTTCATGCTTTCTCATAGTGTCATGCTGTAATGTGCCAAGATAACGAAAACGGTCTATCTCGCGATCATCATCAACACCCCGCAAAAACACGCCACGCAAATCGGGAACATTAAACTTCGTCCAACTATCACTGCCACCCCATCTTGTTCTTATCGCTTCATAAAGTGCTGGATAATCACTGCGCAAATAAGCAGCCCCATCACAGACTAACCAGCCTTCAGGCAAAACTTGCATTCCAAAAATCCCTATCGTACCGGTAGGATAAACTGAAATCATTGGTTCTTGTAATAAAGGCAAGGGGGTAGGATTCAAAACATGCCAACCATTATCCCTATAAACCAAACGATAAATGCACCCCTTTTGAAACTCGCCTCCTGTCAAAGAACGCATGCCTAATTCCGTCGCCTTATAAAGAGGCTTGGCAGGTAAAGCATTTAAAGCAATTGTTGTTGCCCCAACATTCTTGCCCTTCGCTTTAAAACAAACCGTGATACCATTCTTATACGCTAAAAACTGACAGTGGCTTTCAAGTCTTATCAACGTCGTTTGTTGTTCCGCATCAACCGTAAAGGTATTTGCAATCATACCACTCGTATCGGATAAATATTCCTTTACGCGTTGCATCATCACACGCGCACTATTATTCACGCTGCTAGGACGCTGTCCTTCTGACCAATCAATCAAATCATCACAATAGGCATTCTCAGAGGCTCTCAAAGACCAATCATAAATCGTCGACATCGTAAAACCTCATGTCTTAATGGCAAACAGAACAGAAACATTCACTGGACGCGTCTCACCTTCACCACTGCTTCTCAAGTCAACCTCTTGATCTTCATCATGGCTATAGGGACTTGCAATATAGCTCCCTAAATTCTCACGCTCTATTCCCATAAAGTTTGCAAGTGCCCCCCCTCCAAACAATCCTAGACGATATCCCAAAACAGCCGTCGTATTCCCATCCCAAAAATCTTCATTGCTCGTAAAATGGGGAAAGGAAAGACTTTGCCCCTGATGTTCGTGTGACTCCATTAAATCTGTTTGCACACTTGCAAAAGAACGCCCTTCATCAATATGACGACCGTCATCAACACCGCGTAAGAACATTCCCCGAAAATCCGGAACATTAAACGTCGTAACACTATTCCCTTCTCCCCAAACCGTCCCTATCGCAGAAAACAGATCACTATAATCACTACGCGAATATGCTCTCCCATCGCAGAGTAACCAACCTGTTGGAAGATCACGCATCGCAAACGTTCCGATAAAACCAGTAGGATAAAGACTGATTTCTTCTTCTAAAGGGATAGAGGTGGGATTAACAAGGTGCCAATGATCTCCACTAAATACCAATGTATAAATGCATCCCTGTTGGATTTCCCAGCCCGATAAAGGACCAATCCCTAAGGCGGTCGCTTTATAAACCGGCTTGCCCTCTAAAGCATTCAGAAAAACCGTGGTTGCTCCAATATTTCTGCCTGTCGCCATAAAGCGTAAAACGATACCATTCTTGTATTCTAAAAACTGTGATTGGCTTTCAAGACTGATCGTACTTATTCGTTGGACATGATCATTCGTCACAATCCCTTCAAGTGTTCCACCCATGTCTAACAAGTATTCCTTGATACGCTGCATCATCACACGCGCACTGTTATTGACTGTGTTAGGGTGTTGTCCCTCTGACCAATCAATTAAATCATCTGCGCGCGTGTTATCCGCCGCTCTTAGCGACCAATCATATATCGTTGACATATTTGTGACCCCTAAACTCCGTAAAATGCCCGCATGAATTGCGTCATCAAAGGATTATCATCTTCACGCTCTTCTTCTTCCAAAGGCTCTTCCTGTGACGCTAGTAATGCCCGTAAAACCTCCAGCAAGTTCTCTCTATCGCCCATACCACCCCGTGCGATAGGGCTTGCTCTATAAGGCTGCCCCCCATACATCTGAAATACACGATTAACAAAATCACTTGCGCGCATTGCGTTATTGCCTGCATTCAAACCAACCGCATTGCTCCCAACCAATTGCGCTGCATTGGCATGGGGATTTTGCAAAAGCCGCGCTGCTCCCCCCTGCTCCTTGTTGATGGGCTAAATACAGTTCCGCATCTGTAGGCGCCCTTCCCAACAGACGGCTTAAATGGTTGCGATTGTCAAGGGTCAACCGCCCCATGGCATCGGCTGCCTGCATGGGGTCAAAACGGTCTTGTAAGCCATATTGCTTAGCGGTGCTGTCTATGAACTGATACAACCCACCCGCAGAAGAACGGGGATTCCTTGCATTGGGATTACCGCCACTTTCAACTTGCGCAACACGGTATAAATAGCTTTCCGGCAAGCCATACCGCGCCGCTGCTTGACGTATCGCTTGATCAACTGAAGGGTTATATCTAGCCATAGATTTTGCTCCTTGCAAATCTGCCCGCTTCTCCCATCAATATCGAAGAAATGAAATGCATTGTCTTCTCAGTCAAAACTCCCTTTTTATGCCAATTTATGAACCTTTGTAACATTTGAGCTACTTCTTGCTGGGTCATACCTTTAACGCCAAAAGTTGCTAACTTTGCTATATCACTTTCAAATATTTGTCTCTCTTTTTGAGGCAATTTTCTAATCGTATCAGATAAAATATTTTGAGTAATTTTTGCCCCAGCACGTGCTGTACTAACTTTTCCGTACGGAATATTAACACCTGTTAAAGGAGAAGCCTCTGGTGTTCCTTGAAATGGCTTTAGTGCTCTTTTCGCCGCATCTTCATAAAATCTTTCATCATCTACAGCTTTTCTGAACGCTTTAACGTTTTTAGGGCTTAAAGACCTGCTAAGATTTTTAGACATGCTACCTGTTTGTAAAATATCCGAAAGTGTATTAATAGGGCGGGATTTTTCTAATATGTCATCGATATAATCTCTCATCCCAACGCGATAGGTATTGAGACCATCCGGCATCGCTCCTTTACGAAGACCTTCTGCAATTCCTTCTCCAGATACATCTCTTTCTGCAATTTTTTTGCCTTGTTGTATTGCTTCTTCAAAACCTTCATATTTTGCTACACTACCACGTGCTACTTTATAAGTAGGAGCAATCTGGTCCGCTATCTCTACTAAATCTTTCTTAAGCGACTGATATACAGAAGCCATGCGTTTATCACCAGAATTATGATATTTGTCGCGAAGGTCATCGAGAGACTTCTTAATTTCATCTAATAACTCCATCGTAGGCTTATAATTAATATGCCTAAAATCTCTAGAATAAAACATTTCTGGCTTTGTATTGCGACGATCTTTCTTTAAGATTTTAACGGCTCGCTCGACAGCTTCTTGAAATGCTTCATGTTCAAAAAGATCATTAAGAGCTGGATAATGCTCTTTGCCTACTGGAATACGATATACTTGCTCATAAATAGGTTGGTATTCTCTTTTTCCCTGCTCTTCAAGCAACCTTTTTAAAACTTTCGTATCTTGGAGAGGAGTAATGTTTTCATCTGCCGATTGACCAATACGGCGGATAGCGTTCTGTACCCTTTCCCCATGAGCATGTTTCAAAAGTTCAGAAACGCGCGTATTTGTTTTTCCCATATTAGCAAGTGATACTTCTAAATTCGGACTAATATCTGTCAAAAATGCATGGCGTGGCGCACTTGCAAGGCGTTCTGCAACATTTTCAACACCATCATCATATAATGTTTTTGCAACTTCCCTAACCGCTTTGGTTTTAACTTCCTTATAAGCAGGATTAAAATGCCTTCTTACAAAAGGAACCTGTTGCAATCCATGTCCTACTTTCTTCAATCCTGAAGAAACGAATGTACCAGCAAGAGAACCAACTGGAGCAGCAACTCCTCCAATAACACCACCAACTCCTGCCGAACCAAGACGACCATAAAAACCATCTCCTGCTCCAGAGCCATGCAAAGCTCCAGAACCTATTCCTAAAAGTGCTGCTTTACCAACATTTCCAAATGTTGATAGCGCAGTACCTGCTCTCAAAAGTCCAAGCCCAGGGATAAATGAGAGTGCTGTTGGTACAAGCGAACCAAGAGCATAACCAATAGAAGACAACACTGGATGTTTTTCTTCCAAGGCTTTTTGGTAAGCACGCTCTTTTGCTACCCTTCTATTGTAAATCTCTTCTGCCCGTTTATCGCCACTCCAATAATCCTTAAAACCCGCTTCATTCGCCGCTTGTATCTCATCACTATATCCTGCTGTCAAACCAGATGTACCATGACTCCTTAGTGCATCCCACCACGTAAGATCTTTATCATCAAATGAAAAATCATCTGTTGTAGCTTGTTTTCCTTGATTATCTTCAACTTCTACAAAAGATGAAGTATTCGGAATGGTGTCAATTAATTTGTATTTTGTTAGCCAATCCGGTATAGGTTGAGTTTTATTGTCACCCAAATCCGTAGCATTTGAAGTATTTGGAATAGTATCGATTAATTTATATTTTTTAAGCCAATTCGGTATGTGGTTACTTTGTTTTTTTAGAGAAGACGTCATACAACTTACCTTTCATAAATCCTTATGCCGTCGTGAGTACGAACGGCAAATTTTGATCCTTTAGGAAGTTCTTGTATCTCTTCATTTGTAGTAATAAACGATACACCTGCATACTTTCCCGTAAGAGTTGGCGAATCTATAGAATGCTGCGCACTACTTCCAAATGCTTCATCCACATCTGCAGCTGTTATGTTATCATTCATTAAAATAGCTATTTGAGCATCTGTCGCTTTGTTATAAATCTCCTGTAAACGTTGCAAATTCTTTATAAGATCGTTAGGAGATGAACTCTGTTGCAAAGCACCATAAACACTTTCTAATGTCTTACCTTCCCTATCAGTCAAATTACCCAATCCTGAAGCGCCATTAGGTGAGAGTGCCTTAATTCTCTCTAACTTATGAAGCATCACTCCTCCTCTGATAGCTTCAAGATGATTTTTTAAACGTGATGCTGGTGTATTCCACAAATGCTGTAAAAATTGACCAATTGCACCAGTAGATGCTTTAGGATTTTTCTTAAGTATCTCAAGTGCTTCATTTATCGTATACGCTGTACTCTCTCTCATAATTTTGGCATCTACTATTTGTAACTTTTTCAACTGTTCACGCTGTTGTATCTCTTGATATGCCTTAGATCCCTTAATAACCTTTGCTTCCAACTCTCCAGTTTCAGGATTGTAAACATGCTGGTAATCAGGAGAAAGTGTAGGTTTATCAGCACCTTTTAGCAATGCACTAAGCATTTGAGGGTTACGTGCCATGACAGCAGCTTCTTCTTCACTGTAGCCTTTGGATTTTAGATACTCGACGGTTTGGTTAACCTGCCCTCTTTGTTTATCGCCTTCATTAAGATGCTTCACACCACTTGCAAGCGCATCCCATCCAGAACCACCAGAGGGTGCTGCCGACATGCCTGCAAAAAGATCTTGAAGCTTTTTATAAGCATCTGATTGAAAAAACTTATAAGTATTGGATTGTAAAAACTTTTCTAAATCTGTTGGTTCAGAAGGCGGTGTTTGTGATGTAGGTGGCAATGGTTGTGTTTGGGGAACATCAACTTTAGGTGTAAGTTCTTGTAAGGATTCCTCCAGTGGATTTGGCATAGGTGGATGATTGCCTACACCAAGAGGCATTTCCGTTTTAAGAGCCGTAGAGGGCATAAATGGTCCATATGGCTGCTGCATATTTTGTAAATAGGGGTTGGAGGGGGCTTGAACCTCCTCTGGTGCCATCAAAGGGGCGAGAGTCATCCCCGCAGCAGTAGATATAACACTCTTTGGATTTGCTTTCATGAATTGTCCCAATCTTTGCGCCCCTGTAACCGCTTTTGGAGCCAATCTGGGATAAAGATATCGCATAATATGCGGTGCAAATCTCGCTCCTGCCACTAAAGCCATTGGGATTATCGGTGCAACCATAACGCTCTCCTACAAAACTATTGTTTAATTATTCTTCAGTTGTTGTTGCTTAGTAAGAAAGTCGATGACTTCTTTCGACATTCCTGCTGCTACTGCCGCTCCTGCTGGACCACCCATCATATAACCAAAAGCCATTGGTGCTGCCTGAAGCGCTAGAGAACCTACAGTTCCTACATTCCTCCAAGGATTATTGCCTTGCACCAGAGAATTCGTACTGTTATTCGTCGTCGTACCGTAATTTCTTGCAAAACCATGACCGGCATTCATCAACATGTTCAGTCTGTTCCAACCGCTATTGTCTTGCTCCAGCCAACGTTCGCGATTGGCATCAACAAGCCGTTGATTATAATTATCAAGCACGCCTCCTCCCTGTATGGCATTAGAATAGGCATTGCCATAACCCTGTAAGAAGTTATTCGAAGCTCCCAACTGGTTTTGATTGGCTTGATCAATCATTGCATTGGCTTGCATCATGTTCTGTACATCTTGATTATACTGGTTTGCTGTAGCACTTGTAGACAAAGCACCAAGTTCATTTGCCAATACATCTGTATGTGCACCAGATCCATAACGACCTGCACCTGCAAAAGAACTGTTAATCGTATCTCTTACACGGTCTAAACTATTTTGAAGAGCGGCATTAAAAGAGGGATTCTGTCCAACCATACCGCCAGAAGCCATTCTTCCAAGATTATTTGCTGCCGACGTTGGATTGTAGATCGTATTCATCAAAGAACGGTTTTGATAATGATGAGGTATACTTCCAAGTCCACCAATGGCATAGCGCGTCTGATCACTTAACGGCGCAACACGAGGTCCCCCATAAACATTGCCACCCATCCCTGTGTTATACATAAGATAGGCATCCGCACCACCACGCTTAAAGACATTCTGCATCCAAGCAGGCGGAGCGCTCGTCTGTACTTGTTTTTGTTGTGTTGTTGATGGTGTTTCGCTCCCCATGTCATAATTCCTTCCTGTAATAAAGCATCGTTATGCCATAACCTTGCTTGTCTAAGGCGCGCTTCCAACCAAGACGCCCTAAAATCTCTATCTCAAAAGCGCCATTCTCACGCGCCCAATCCTCTACAACTTTTAAATTGTCAATCTGATCAAGAACGCCCTTGCCACTGCATTCACAAATCAAGGCGCGCTTCTTACCCAAAACTGTCTCTTGTATCTGGGTTGTAACAGCCGCTAAAAATCGCTCGTCATCATCCAAAACAAGCCACAACTGTTTCTTGCCACTGCAAATGGCTTCAATCAGTTCTTGTAACGTAACTTCATGTTTGAAACGCTCTACGTAATCACTCAATGACGCAATGATCTCTTCAAAATACGGCGCTATACGCTCCAGATCCCAAGAACTGGTCAAATAGACTTTTGCCATTATCCCCTGCCTAAAGGACGTAAATCAACATTAAAGCCCGTAATCATCGTCCAAGATTCATGTTCTGGAATGCGCAATTTAAAGCGGTGATAACGATTGCGTGAGCGACCATGATAAGCACCTGTGACATAAGAACATATCCTCTCCTTGTGCCATGTGATCGGCGTATCGTGATTACGCAATCTTCTCTCACCAATACTTAAAAGACCTTGCGTCGTATCAACCTCTGCAAATATCTTCGTGATAAAGCTAAAACTTCCATCCGGTGCCCCCATCTCTTGCGAAACAACCGTTGCCTCCATTGGGGCTCCTGTAAACATAACAAGATGATTTTGATCATCAAAAGCCCCAAGGATAGGCGCACCACTTTGCCAACGAGGGCTATCTAAAGAAGCCGGTAAGGACTCAAGATTGATCGAAATCTCATCCAATTGTTCTAAAGTATAACCTGTCGTAAAGACTGGAAAAAATGTGAAAGGCTTTCCTTGTATCGTCGACCACTTTTGCAAACCCCAATCATAAATAAAGGTAGTTTGCTCGTTGTTACCTCTCTTTAAAGACCAGTAAATCCGGTTATCAACGGGGTCTATAACCCCTTGCATCTCATCAAGAGCAAACTTATCAAATGTTTTAAAAACCGTTCTATCAACCTTTTCAAAGCCTATCGGCAAAAGTTGACCATCCAAACTCATCTGATAAAAGCCACCATCACTCGCAAAAAAGGTGTCACTGCCTCGACAAGCTATAGAGGCTGCACTGCGCGCGCCTCGCTTGTCTTGAATCTTTTGAAACGTAAACACTATCTTAGAACCTGGAACAAAGGTTCCTGCATAAACAGCAGAACGCATAAAAATGAGCGGATTGGTCGTTTCTGTTGCCCCTTGGACATATTCTCCATCCGGAAAATCTTGAAAATCACAATTTTTCTGCTTAACAGTCCAATGGGTTGCATCATCCAAACCAGACCAATGAATGCGATTGGGATTATCTGTCAATTGCATCAAACAAACAAAAGGTCCCCAAACCTTCACCAATCCGGCTTTCGGTGGATTGCCCCCTAAATCTTCAAATCTTTCAGAACTGTGGGTATTAAAGACTTGCGGTTTGTCATTTTTATTCACCGCAATAACTCTTTGACCAAACAAAGCAAATGACCATTGATTATCTTCATGCGCATGATACGTCACACCACTTTGACTGATGTCTTTCCAACCCTGCGTTTGACTGTCATAACTATAAAGCTTTTGCTTACCTCCAACAATAATCTTAACACCATTGCCACTTCTAAAAGCTATACAACCCAACGGCTTTTCTTCCAAAGGAACCTTAGAAACAATCGTTGCACTCGGCATAGGAATGTAACCGCCATCTGCCGGTAAAACATTCACAAGGCTATCTGTAAAGCTGCCATTGACAACCGAAATATCCGGTCGATAATCGGCTATAGGAAAATAAACCATGTTAGAAATCCGTTGGAATTATGCGGGTGACGTTATGACGTTGAGAGGTCTCTGCACGCAATTCATGCAAATGCTCCTTAAAGTCATTGTAAGCTGCCGTTGCACAATCGGGATCTTTAAGGATATTCTTGTACAACTCATATTTTGCACGCGCCTTAATCAAATCAAACGCGTGCACAAACCATAGATGCTCTTCATCAACACTTTCTATCTCTGCTAAGCGCAATGGAGAGAGAATGAGTTGAATTTGATAGGCTCTGTCCGGTGTAGGATAAAGATGCAATTTCCTATCAAAGTAACTGTAACAAACCGGCGTTCCTTGCTGTTCTGATCGCAATAAAGGCTCTAAAGAAACATGGTCCTTACACGCCAAGGCAAACTTATGATGTTCATCAGAACCCAAGTAAACGCTTTTGATTTTAACAGCTGTTTCGATATGGCGGGTATCGGTTGCATCATAAGCCCCTTGCCCCGCCCTTGTTCGAAACACCACATCACGGCTTTCGTTAAAGTAAAAAGTTTCCCTCTCACAAAAACGAATAGCAGCAAAAATACTTTCTTGGATTTGAGATACATATTCATCCGCAACATCATCAATCTCATCTTGAATGACTGACACCATGTGTGAAAGCGTTTTTCTATGACGATAAACATTTTGACCAGCAGGTATCGGTCCGCCGGTCCTAACCCGAATATAATGACGTGCCATTAAAATACCTTTCCGTAATTGAAACGAACTTGACATTATATGTCATGTATACTATAGTACACGAATGGTAGCGATAATAAAAACAACAGATGAATTCGATAAATGGTTAGAAAAGCTTAAAGATAGAAAAGCTGCCAATATGATTCTTGAAAGACTTCGTAGAATTCGTTCAGGACTTTTGGGTGATGTTAAATTCTTTAATGGCATAGGTGAATTACGTATCCACTATGGGGCTGGTTATCGAATTTATTTTGTAAAAAAAGGCGATAAAATCATTATATTGCTTTGGGGTGGTGACAAATCCACACAATCCAATGATATTCAAAAAGCCTTATCTCTTTTAGAGGATCTTAAAAATGAAATTGAAAACCTTTAACTTTGAAAAACATCTCGCAACACCAGAAGATCAAGAAATCTTTTTAAATGAAGCTCTTAAAACCGGTGATGCAGCTCATATTGCCGATGCTATTGGTCTCGTTGCCAGAGCCCGAAATATGAGTGCCTTAGCAAAAGAAACCAATCGTGAACGCAGTGGATTATATCGCTCCTTAAGTAAAACGGGGGACCCCAAGCTTTCTACCTTAGTTGCTGTCTTATCTGCCCTTAATTTGCAACTCTCTGTACAATCTTGCAATTCATAAAATAAGGGGAAATTAATAGATCTTTCCCCTTAATTTCAGTGATTTGTCACAAATTCAACGACTATACTTGCTTCACCTGCTTGGACTGTCTTATCAGCTTTAGCATAGAGAGTAAGCTCTTCATCATAAGGAACAAATTCCTTTTGGTTGGTGGGTTTGACCTCTTTGACTGCCTGTTGTTTGATTTCTGCCTCACCAAACTCAATCCCTCCAGCCGTGCTGCCTATTTTCACTTTCGTGTCCGAAAAGGCTGTTTTAACAAATACCTTAATCGAAGTAATTAAAGCCCCTCGAGGCAAAATGCCTATTCTCAGTGCATTCTCTTTATCTTTGTAGCTAAAATTAAGCCGCAAAAAGCTTACTTGCTGGGTATGAAGATTTCTCCCCTGTAACGGAGGTGGTAAATGATCTGCCATGTCTGATCCCCTTAATGATTTGTCACAAATTGTACGACCACAACACATTCACCAGCATCCGTGGTTTTATCACGGGTGGCATAAAGAGTAACCTCCTTATCATTCGCAATAAAAACCTTTTGATCTGTTGGTGTAAAATCTTGTGTTCCTTGGGCTTTGATATCCTTTTCACTAAAATCATTGCCCCCATCGGTACTGCCAATCTTCAACTTCGCTTCTGAAAACGCCGTCTTAACAAATGCTTTCATCGACGTGATCAAAGCACCACGAGGGAGAGTTCCTATTTTCGTTGTGAGATGTTTATCTTTATGCGATATGTTCAACCGTAAGAAACTCACCTGTTGCGTGTGAAGATTTCTCCCTTGTAATGGAGGTGGTAAATGATTTGCCATGTCTGTTTTCCTCCTTAATAATTATGCTGCTTCACCGCTGTAGGTAGGAATGACAATCGTTCCAAAATCTTGTGCTGTTTGTGCACTATTTGGCATTTGGAAACGAGTTTTCTTCATTCCTATCAAGGTCTTAGCTGCAACACCAAATTCACGTTCATAATCAAAATATTCTTCTTTGAGTGTGTAATGCGTTGCACTGTGATTTTTACCAAAACCTATAATCGCACTTTGTGCTCCCAAGAACACTGCACGACGCACGCTTTTGACCGCTGTATGATCGGTCGATTTAACACCATGGGTGACATGGATTGCTTCGCGTAAAACAACCCCGTTATACATGCCAAGAGAACCATCAAAGATTGGGTTCTTCGCACGAGAGGTTGCATAAACCGATTTTTGAATATCTAACCATTCACCGGCTGCTGTATTGGTTCGCAACTGCATCACTTGAGTGGGATGCAAATAGAGAACGTAAACATCATCACCATTAACATGAACCGGAGAAATTTGAGGATTAGCTAGTTTAGCTTGTTTAACCGCTTCATCAATCAATTTAAGGCTAAAGCTATGTTTGGCTTTCTCATTGAGATCTTCATCCTTGGTTTTGCCATCTGGACGAATAATCCGTTCACTGCTTGGTGCCATGATTTCATTAAAGCCGTAATGAACCGGTTTAATGTACACTTCTCGACCATCAACATTGATCGTACGCGCTGTATAACCACACACCTGTAAGAAGAACATGATGCTTAAACGATTGGCATACCAGCGAACCAAGCCTTCTTTGGCTTTCTTGCGTAAATTCGGGAGTATTCTCTGTTGATCAATCGAGTCATCATTGGCTACACGCGCTGCATGTAAGAGCTCGTTAATGACCAGCCTATCATTCATAAATTGAAGCGCTTCTTCATTGCCCTCTAGGGTTTCACCTTGAGTGACACCATCCCCAAACAGATTCACCAGCAAACTGAATGTAACGCTATCCCCTGCACTCTTATGGGTTTCATTATAAAGCTGGATAATGCTGTTTGAACTTTTGCCAATCAAGGGGGCAATTTTCGTTGCCTTCAAAACTTCATTACTTAATTTTTGTGACCACAATTTCACTGATTGTGGATCATGGGTTCCTATATGTGTTGTTGCCATTTATTTTACCTTTCTTTGCTGTAAAAAAACCGGCTTAAAGCCGGTGGAAAACCCGCATCAAAGGCGGATTATGCTGTAAAACTTATTGCCTAATCGGGATCTGCACCCATAATTTCATAAAAACGTGCTTCATTCTTTGGATTGGCTATCCAAGCATCAAATTCCTTCTCTGACATATTGGCAAGAGTTTGTTTAGTCATAGGACCTGTTACACCCCCACCACCAGATGCCGTTAAGGTTCTCGCAGAATTCTGCCGACTCTGGAGCGCTGCAATTTGATCATTGACTTGCACCGCTTGGTTCTGATACCCCAGATTTTGCGCTATCCGATAAAGCTCTTCTGCCGGATTAACGCCTTTTTGTGCACACGTCGCGACAATGGTACGTAATTCATCCCCTATAATCGCATCTATCGTGCTTTTTTGCGCATAATTTGGATAAACAGAAGACCATGCATTTAACTGCTTTGCACGCGTCTCATAAAGAAAGTCTGCCGCTGCATCAAAATCACTGTATTTATCCTTAACTGACGCAACAGAATTTTCTAAAAACTGATTCAAATGTCCATTGAATTCTTGATATTCAATCGCTTGTCTTTGCACATCTTGTTGTGCTCTAATATACGCATCCTGCTCTTGAAGCTTTCTTCCCATCCATCCCATATAACCGATAATGTCTTGTGTAGGGTCTGGGGGTGCGTTTTCTCCTTCAGCCATTGGCGCTTGAGATTGGGGTTCATAAAACTTGACAAGTGCTTCACGGGCTTGATTGGCTTGTTCTACAGCGCGCTGCCGATCTATAGGAACAATTTCTGAAGGCTGTTCAACGGGCTCTACAACCGGCTCCGGAGCCGTGACATCATGGCTCTCAACCGTTTCCACATCATTGACGGCATCAAAAGAGCCTTCATCATCAAACACCGGTGCTCCAACTCTGTAGTCCTCATTTAGTCCTTCATTCATTTCTGCATTCATTCTTTCACCTTTCTCAAATGCTTCTTCCTCTGTATGTTGCCGCTCGCTCTCGCATGATCTGATTTTGCATCTGTTCATTGATTATGCGTTGCCGTTCTAGTTCATGTTTCTGTTGCATCAACTCTGAATCCAATTCTGCTCTCTTTTGACGCATGAACAATTCAATCTGCTTTCCTTGTAAATCCATCTGTTGCATTTGGCTTTTCGCTGCTATGTCCTGCTGCTTTTCTTGCAACTTCATTTCTTGTTCTGGAGTCATCTGTTGTTGGGCTTGGTAAGCTATTTGCTGCTGTTGTTGAACCTTCTCACTCACACGATTAAGCAGTGACGCAGGCAAGGGTGAATAACGCAACAAATCAAGCATGATATCCGGTGTAACCGCATTTTGAAGCAATGGTAACAATTGCGTAATAATGCCAAAGGTCCGTTCTTTCTCATTCGGACTGGTTGGCGCATCATCTACCACAATATCGTAATCAACACTCATCACTGCTTCACGAGTTAAGGGAATGTATTGCGCATTCTCCTCTCCAGAAATTCGCACCAAACGACCATCAGACAGATAATTCTGGATCAAGTGCAAAATAAGCTTGCCTTGCCTTTTGCGATACAAACGCAAGCCATCAAACAGACAAGCAAGCAGATTTAAACTGGATTGACGTCGTTGTGCCTCCAAAACCCCTGCTTGTGAAACTTCTCGCGTTCCTATAAACTCTGGTGATAATCCTGTGACTTGGTTAATCGCTTCTTTCGCCTCATTAAACAATTGGAAAAAACCCGTTGGAAATTGTGCTACGGGCTTGGGTTGGATCTTGCTAGTAGCTAAAGCATTGGGTTTTGTCCACGTAATACTATCTATCCTGCTCCAACTTTTTACTGCTTCTCTTTCATCTTCAAAAGCCCCCCTTTCTGCCATAATCCCGCCTTTGGATTGGCTATTGAGAATATGCATCACTTGACTGAAATATTTATTCGCCCACCGTTGCGGATCTTTTGTAGGACGCACAACCCCATAAAATTGCCGCTCTACTTTATCAAAATAACCCGTGATACATTCCCAGCCCAATTGACCAACAGGAACCATCGGTTGATCGGGGCATAGTAAAACTTTTCTGCCTAAAAAAGCGCGCTTGACCACCTTTTTATTGAAAGCCGCTCCTTGAATATCGGGCATTATGCATTGAAGTTGCTTAAATTCTTCCTCGCTATAATCACGAAGTTCTCCAGTGCTTAAATCGGGTGCTTTGTAATATGGCTCGTTTTCAAACCAACGACATTCAACGAGCGTGACCATCCGTCGACCGTTTTCAACATCAATGCCTCTCTCATCATCATAAGCCTCTGAGTCGTTATGATGAACCCCTTCATAAATATTCCCATCCTTCGCCCAATCTGCACTCAGTTCACTCCAATGGGATTTTGGAAACATTTGCCTTGCAACTTCCAAAGGCTTGCGGTCCACATACCACATACGTTGTGCATCCGTTAAATTCGGTTGCACTGCCGCGCTGTCCCAAACCATCTTTAATGGATCTAAACGCGTGATAACCGGCTCGCCATCAAGGCTATTCTCATAATCAAGACGTGTATCAGTCCACCCCATGCCACAAATGACAGCATCTTGGAAAGCATCCGAGTCCGCATATTCGGCTTGTGCCATATCGCGAAACCATTCGGCTGCCCCCGTAAGCAATTCACTTGGCAACGCTTTTCCTATTTGACGGGGAATAAACTGTACTTCACGTTTGTTATTACGCTCTGACCCCACAACCGCATTGACCAATGGTGCAATACGATTAAAAGTCATAACGGGGCGGCGTTGCTCTTTTAATGCCGCTAAATCCGCTTCATTCCACTGGTCTCCATTGTAAAAACGAAAATCTTCACGCGCATGCTCACGCCATTTGTTCACATGCTCAACATCTTCTTTGTACCAACTCACAAGCTTGCGAAACAAGCCTTCTGTCGACAGATCTGAAGCGTTGCTATCTTGCTCTAAATGCTCTTCATCATGCATCATTCTGCCATCCATGACGTACTCTCATAAACTTCTCTACCGCTATAAGCTTGTCTCTTATGTTTCTGTATCGGTTGCTCATAACCCACACACATTAATCCAAAGGCATCTGCCCCATGACTCGACCAATCATGCTCTGCCCCCAAACCAATCCCCCGCTTCTCATCCCATTTTTCATGATACCAGTTCAGTGCCTTACGACCCGCTACCGTTGTTTCCTCGTGAAACCAAACGGAGGGCAAGATACGGCGCACTGCCTCTATCCGCATTTTGACTGCACCAGCCCCTTGATTGGGAATGACTTGCGTTTCAAAACCCGCATCATTGAGAGCACTTTCAAAACTCACATTATGCACACGGTCTCTGGTTGCACCGTCATGGGGTAATACCATCAGTGCCTTCTCATAACCATTGTCACGTAACCAACCGATATGCTCTGAGAGCGGCTGTCCTTGTGCCTCGTAATAATCCAGCACTCTGATCTCTCTGCCAACAAACTGTGCTATCCATATCGCTGTGGCATCTGCCTTAGCCCCCGTCCCCCCAATATCCCAAAAGGCGCGTATCTGCATCAATGGATCACGTGCAACACGCCCTATCCGCCCCTCTTGCTCGGCTGCTAACATCTCTTTTTGATAGTAAGCCCCTTGAACCGCTGTAAGATAAGCCCCTTCCCAGATATGTTTATAGGTCTCGGGGCGGGATCTCAAATCATCAAGTCGCGCTTCATTCAAGATCTTGGGAAACTTCGGATTATCTGACCAGTTGATCTCTACACGCTTAATCGCTTCATTGTCTGAAAAGCGAAAACGCCTTTCAACCGGTGCATTGTCTCGCAACGGGTTCCATGTCACCCATAACTCTGCACGCCACCCCTCTCCCTCTTCACGCAACGTCGGTATAAGCGTCTGCCAAGCTGTCTCTGTGACTGGTTCTGCCTCATCAACCCAACAGAGCAAAATACGCCCCATGGATTTGATACTCGCAATATTGCGGTCTAGTCCAGAAAACTGAAAAGCTATACGACCATCATTTGACTTAATCGAAGCTTCCCCAACTTTGTAATAATCTTTTAAAAAATCATGGGCTTCAATAGCGCGCTTAATTTCCTCCAAGGAACTTTCTGCCAACGAATTTTGAAACTGACGCGCACAAAGAATAGTGCCTGATATCCCCTGCATACCAAATTGATAGCCCTTTAAAGCCGCCATTAAGGCAAATGATCTTGTCTTTCCAGACCCTCGTCCACCCCAAGCTGCCCGCACCAAAGCATCTCCTGCAAAAAGTGGAATAAGCTTTGGTACAATCTTAATCTGTCTTGTCGTCATTCATTAAAGGAGCAATTTCTACACGCCCTATGATCTTAATCGCGCCCCCATTCTCACCCGTCACTTGCAAAGGCAAGATCTTACCCAGCAAGGCTAAATAAGCCGCGGGGCATTTGAGTGCTTGCTGTTCTAAATAAGAAATTAGCCCTTCCTTGCCATACTTATTGCCTGCCAATTCAGCTGCTTTAATAATTGCCTCTTTAAGAAGACGTGTATTCTTGTTTGGAACACCTTTGACACGCCCCATACCTGCCCTCGCTGGTCTCAACTTTTTTGCTGTTTGAAAAACCTGTTCTGTATTTTCAGATGTCATAAAATACACCCTCCAGATAATAAAAAACCCCGCATTTGCGGGGATTTTTGACTGTACATCACCCTCATTAGACACAATACACCTAAGTACAGTAATGTCATTAAATACGATTTGCTACACTTTGTCAACATAAAAATAACACATATTGATAATTTCAAAGGGAATCTGTTAGGTAATTAAGACGTAAATTAAGGTAGGAAACAATGTTTACAAAAAAGTCTTTCTTTAAAAGCATCTTAATTATCACATTTCTAATATTATGTCCTATCCCCACTCAAATGGGATATACAAATCCGAAAGAAATATTTTCTTCGAAAGAAATTAGCGAAAAAGAAAGACTATTCCGCATTTTTCTTGTAAATGGAAGTTACTGGTGGTCAGACAGATTTTACAACATCTTATGGATAGAAAAAATATTTTTTTCGAAACAAAATTGGCGATTATCGAGGCAATCCTATGAACAACGTGTTCGTATAATAAAAAAATGGCAGGATATAGTCATAAAACGACATCAAGTATTTGCCGCTTTGTGTTCCCTTATAGAATTTGAAATAAATACAATGAAGCGTATAAATGACGCGAGACAATCTAATGAGCATGTACATGTATCAAACCTAATGCAACACCTATACGACTACAGAGAAAAAATAAATGAAAATAAGAAAGAACTTGAGAAACTAGATCATGAAATTGATCTATTATATAGAGTTATTATAGAGTTTTCATAACTTTGATCTATAATTATTACGAAAAATGCTTTTGAAGCACATTAAGAGCAATCTTTAGTGAACTCACCAGATGTGGTAATTCTTGATCTTCTATAACAAGGTACTGTAGCGCAGCATAAATGTTGTATTGTCTATAGAGGTGTTGCGCTTCTTTTATTGCCTCTTGCGTATTTAAAAACTGCTCTGTTGCAAATTTTACCCATTTGTCCCTTGCTGCCTCATCAGAAGATGACGGCATTTCATCATAAATCGCGCTTGGAAAGCCTTTTGCACAAAGGTAATTATTTCTTATCTGTAGATACTGTTGCGCGGTGTCATATTGCTCTTGAGTAAGTACACCTTGCAAACAAAGCCGCCCTATGTAGGACCCAGCAAGTGGATTTTTTGCCTCATGTAAGCTTAAACCGAAGCGTTTTGCACGCATTTCTATAGCCAATTTATCAATGGCTTCACGCGGTTCTTTTGCACGTGATATACGACCATTGGCTTCTCTTGTCTGCCCTGTAATCTTAGGGCGTCCCCTCTTTTTATTTGCTTTCACTTATACCCTCGATTGTGAATATTCATTAATTTTTTGCGTGAAATATTCTTCGATATCATGGTCTTTTAACTTCACACCAAACCGCCCATTATATACTTTCTTCCATGGCGTTCCCTCCTTATGAGCTTCATTACATAAATGAGCAGATGAAAAATTTTTATAAGCATTCCAAACGATCTCTAATAATTTGAAAGTATATTCATCTGTTGAGTTTTTATGCATTTTAGGGATAAAAATCTCTCCGGTCTCTAAGTCCACCATACGCGAATAAAAATCGATACAACGCCTTCCCCAATCTTTAAACTCATGATAGAGAGCCGGTATAACGGGACCATGCTGCCATGCCTCTATACGATCTAAAAAGAGACGCTTACCTGTAGCTGCTAACATCCAACCATATGCAAAATACACCAGCTTAATAAGCTTCATAGGGGAAATTCGAATATCTTCCTCGCGTCCTTTTTCAAGAAAGAAGTTAGCAATCTGTTGAACTTGATACATTACTCAAACTAAATAACCATACAGATGAAGAGAGACCTATAATTATACTCAGTATGCTTTCCTTTATTTTTCCCTCAAGAAAAAAGAAAGCGCATCCCGCTATTGCCAGCGATATTACAATTGCTATTGCCAGTTCAAAAATAGTCATAGAAGCATCGTTATGATTTAATAACATCATATTATTTTGCATCATCATATTATGATGTATGAGCCATGTGCTTGATCTCATTTTCACGCACCTTAAAAAGGAACATCATCATTTAAAGCGTTTGTAGACATATCAAGAGGTCTGTGAATGCTTGCATAAACTGATGACGGCTCTTGATCATCGTTATTTTTACCATCTAAAAGCTGTAATTCACCTTTGTAAGGAGGCAATATGACCTCTGTTACATACCGTTCACTACCGTTTTTATCTTGCCATTTACGGGTTTGTAAGCGCCCCTCGATATAGACTTTGCTTCCCTTCTTAAGATACTGAAGAGCCACTTTTGCAAGATGTGGATTAAACACCACAATGGAATGCCACTCTGTTTTGTCTATTCTCTTATTGGTTGCCTTGTCTGTATAGCTCTCAGACGTTGCCATGCGAAAATTGACCACCTCGATACCAGATGACATTGTTTTGCTTTCAGGATTTGCACCTAAATGACCAATTAACATCACTTTATTAAGCATTTGCTTTGCTATCCTTTTTATGGGAAATAGTACTTAGAAACAAAAATAACTGATACATAACAATAATATAACACATTATGCTATATTATTACAAGCAAAAATAGTTTTAATAAACTGAATCTAAAGAATGAATCCCATTTTTATTTTACTTATTTGCTTGCGTTTTTACACGTTTTGTGCAATAAAAGAGATGTTCTTTTATTGTGATTAATCTAATCGCTTATTGGAATCGTTAATTATTTTGAGCATAAAGACCGTATCAATTCATTTTGATGCGGTTTTTATGTATTAAGGCTTGTGATTTTGCACGCTTTGTGTAATAAAAGAGATGTTCGTAAACTTGTGAATAACGATAACAGAAATGCATTGCAAAACAGAAGCCGTGTTCATAAAGGGGCACGGCTTTATTATTTGAATGTAATAAAAATCTATAGCTAGTACAAAAGAAAACCCTGTTATGTAAAAAACATAACAAGGTCTTCTCCAATTTCTCAAATCTCAGACAAAATATAGCACATTATGTGTAAAAATACAAGCGTTGAGATACAAAAAAAACCGCATCTTTAAAGACACGGCTTCTTTTGTAGCGATTTTTAAAAAGTATATTGTTTTAAACCTAAGGAACGGTTTAAATACAACGCCATTATGACGTTGCAACAGAAAGTTTTTTACGCTTTCTATGTTTTTAATATAGAACAATATGTTGATTGGTTCAATTTAAATAAAAACAAACTTGCGTTTATACACAAAGTATGTATTTTATAAATTGATCTATTTGATTATGAATTTTATTTTGTTTGATTCATTAGCTATAAAAGCCGTATCAATTTATTTTGATGCGGTTTTTATATATTAAGGCTTGCGTTTTTATACGTTTTGTGTAATATGTTCTCTAGTATTTAGAAGATGTATTATTGGAATCCTATTCTCAAAAGCCGCGTTCTTTATGACACGGCTTTTTTGCTATAAAACAGCCCCCCGCCCCTTATTTACGCTGTTTTATCTAAAGTTTGTTCACTACCATCAGTATCATCACAAATCTTTTGCTTGCCATTAATAACGGCATTCCCATAAATTTTTACACTCTCAGCTTTAGCCCAGCCATCAGTACGAGGCTTGCTATAAACTGTTGCATTGTCACAAACTCGTGCATTGCCAAAAACCTCAACATTCTCAGAAATAGTAGCTCTATCAGAAATACAAGCATCATCATAAATTTTAGCACCAGCATAAATACATGAAAATCCAGATACTTTTGCATTGTCGTAAACCTTGCCACTCACATGGCTACTACCAAAAACTTTTGCATTATCAGAAACATATGCAAGAAAAGAGAGTTGTGCATTTTCACAAACAACAGCATTGCCACTAACAGTACCATTTACCATTGCGTTATCGCAAATTTTTGCATTGTTAAAAATCTTGCCATTATGAAAAACTTGCGCATTATCCATAACAACAGCGTTATCAGCTACTTTTGCACTTCTAAAAACACATGCATTATTACGCACTTGTGCATTATCAGAAACAACAGAATCTGTAGCAACAAAGGCATCATTATAGACCCAGCAGTTCCCATCATGAGAAAGATTGCTTTCCTTTTCGATAAAACCACCAAGGTCGCCAGCCTTTACATCAGCAAAGTCCCTTAATGCCTTAATGCGATAAAGTCGTACAATCTTTTTAAGCACGTTATCTTTAATTTGAGTGCTTTCATCAGTAAGTTCATATTTTCTAGATACAGTTGTACTGGTCATAGGTAGCTCCTAATCTAATATTCGATTAATTTGTAAATGAGATGTTTAAAGAGGCGCCCCCGCCGCGCCGCATTTCAAAGGTTATCGAAAACTACCAAAAGAGATAGTTTCATTTCCAAAAAGACGTGCACGCCCAGAAACCAATACCTTACCAAAAGCATCGCTATGACCAAAAATTTTCATATGACCACCAACACGTGCTTTATTTGATATCTCTGTATCTCCAAAAATTTTTGCATAACCTGTAACACGCGCATCATCTAGAACACGCGCTTTACCAAATACTAAAGCATAACCAGCTACCCAGCAATTGCCATCATGTGATAAATTACCCTCATGTTCAATAAAACCACCAACGTCGCCTTTTTTAACGCTTCCAAAATCTCTTAAAGCTATAACACGACGAAATAAACGATTACCAAATTCAATAGCACCTAATGAAAGTTCATATTTTTTAGTCTGTTGTGTATCTTTTGATACGAAATCTTGTGCAATATTATCATTTGCAACGGTAGCAATAATGGGGAAAGTTTGTTTTTTAGCTGTAGCATTCATGCTTGTTGTCCTATTCAATAAAAGTTTTCAATTGACAGCCTATAAAGGCGCCGGGCGTTGAAAACACGGTGAATAGTCCGCCGCTATACTTTTCCCTCGCGAAGGGTCTTATATGGTATAGCTACACCCGACATAAATCGTTATATGCCAATTAAAGCATAAAAGACAGCCAGTATTTTTTAGAATGGGAAAAACCTTTTCGTGGTTTATCCGCTACTCACAAGTGTTTTCAGCACTTGCCAACCTTTCTAAACCAGCCTTCCCTTAAAGTCAATACGTATTTTTTATTTTTTTCACTTTTTTTCATTTTGATACTTACCTAATTGAATATCAAGCGCTTTTTCTAGCTCTCTGTCCGTCTCTTCACTCGATAATGGGTAGCCTCTCTCCAAATCATTCGTGATCTCACAAATCAAACAATCATTCTTTGTACGTTCTTTAATTTTCATATTTACCTCGTCTATCAATGCTTCAAAATTCAAAATGTTTTTTGGTAACAAACCACCATAAATCCACGCTTTCACTTGAGCCTTCGTGCTATAATCTACATTCGCAGGCGTCTCATGATACTGACCGCCTTCAAATTCCTCATATTCCCTCATTCCATCACCATATTCGTAAAGATTATAAAAATACTCAGTAACCCCTAATCCCCATGGTGCATATCCAACCGCTGTTGCAATAAATTTCTTTTGCTGTCTTGATTTACGATTTCTTAAGAACATCTAATTTAATATCCCCTTATCTAAATCCATAACTTTACCTATGGGTTTATTTGCCTCAAATTGGACCGTACAGTAGCGTTTTTATTTTCAATGTGGTTTTCATCATAAAAATCTAAAATCGTTCTGTACGGTACTTTTTTAGCTATTTAAACCCATATCTAATCTCAAAACCATCAGCACTTTTCACTATTTTGCTGTTTATCATTCAATACCCTTTAAAACCTCTTCCATGCCATTTAAGAGCTCTTCAAGGCTCTTTTCGGTTCTTTCTGTACGGTCTGATGATATCGTCGCCTCTTGATTTTTGCTCTTGATTTCTGGCTTTTGAAGATTCTTAAGAATGCGATTTGCTTGGTAACGAATATCGCTTTCAAGCTTTTCGCAGTAACGATAAAAATCTGCTGTTGATGGCATAAAAGTTGTGTTTAAGCCCTCTGCTTTGCCTTTCAAAACGTTCTTTGTTGCTGTTTGCAATATCCAGCTGCTTATGCCTTCAAGAGCATAAAAATACGCAAGCGCCGTTGCTTTCTCATCTGATCCCATGGGGCTTTTGAGACCATTTGAAAGGACAAGAAACGCTGTTTGGATTTCTTCTTCAGTTGCTTTTTTTTCAAGCTTTTGCAAAGCATCAGTAACCAATGCTGTAACTCTCTCCGCTTCTGCACTCAATGGCTTTTGCCCCGTTTTCCAAAGGAATGGTGGTTCTGTCATCATCCTCGAATAAAAATTTGTACACACTATCTGAATTTTTGATATGGGACATGTGCTGTGCAACTCGATAACTCCAGCCACGCTGTTGTTCTGTTTGAGAATTGGTTTGTTTTCCATAATTTTCTCCTTGTTTGTAATTTTTTGAATTTCTCACCCAGTTACGCCATGTTGCTTGCCAATCACGTTTGCTAGCGTCCTTACCCGTCTTGGCATTCCAATAATCTCGAAATTTTGCGATTTCGACTTTCACACGCTCTGGAGGCAAGCCCTCTTCGATTGCAAAATCGTAATCGGGTTCAAAATCCGCAGGCAATCGACAACCTCGATTAGCTTTCGCACGTTTTGCTTTTTTCGGAACGCTTTTTTGCTCGTGAATGATTGGTTGGTTTTCTGATGATGTTGCGTTTTGATCTGATTGAACATCATCACACTCGATTGGCTCGTCAACCAAATCGCTTGTTTCTAAATCTTCAAACTCAGTTTCTTTTTTTGATAAAACGATAGTTTTATTTTTTTTATTATATATGTGGTTGTGGTTGTGATTGGCATCATTAAGCATTGCATTAGCATTGCTACAAGCATTGCTAATAGCATCCTTAGCATCATCATCACTGTTATCTTTATTTTTATCCCATCTTGCCTTTGCTGCCTTTTGTGCTCTTTCTGAAAACTTATTTAAATTTTCGTTTGAGTTATTGAGTTCCTCTTCAACTTGTAAACTCCATAAACGACCATCTTCTAAACATATGATCTTCTTATCACGTAATAAAAACTCTAACGCTTTATTAAAGATCTTTTTTGAACATCCCGCACTATGTGCTAATTTATCTTGATCACAAAAAATGGGTTCTCCACTTTTACGCATGTGCCATTTCAATGTAACGTATGTCGCTATTTGAAAGGCTTTCATGCCATTTGTTTCTGCAAGACAATCTGAAGGGAAGCTGCGAACCCAAGCTAATTTAGTTGACATGCATTGCCTCGTCTCTTTTCTTACTCCACCTCATACTCGCTGCTTTTGAAGCTCTTTCTGAAAATTTACTGATGCCATAATCAAAAGCGAGTGACTTATGCCATAAGCCACCATTCTCTAAACGCGTAATATGACCCGTGCTTATTAAGGTCTCTAATGTCTTTTGAAACGTTCTTACTGAACACCCACACCAACTTGATAAATAAGACGCATTATTCATAAGAGGCGCTTTCTTATCATTCATAAGCAACACAAGGGTTGTATAAACTGCCTTCTCTGTTGCTTTTAAACCCATAAGCTCTTTTAAAAACTTATCTGTACTAAACTTTACACACGCTACTTTATTAATAGATATCATTCGTGCTCTCCCTTTCTTTAACTAAATGTAAAATTGCTAAAGCATCCGCTTCGTTATCATCACAAGGCGCGTGTCCTTTTGCACGCATTGCCTTTATCATCTCTTCTTTCGACGCATTCCCCTTGCCTGTTGTCGCTTTCTTAATCGTACAAACCGGTATCCCCTCATACGGTATCTGATGATGTTCACACCACGCCGTTAACGTTGCTAATAAACCACCGTAAACATGCGCTGCATCGGTTCCAACATGACGCCTCACCTCTTCAAAATAAACCGCGTCAATTTGACCTGCTGTCTGCTTTATTTCTGTAAGCCATCTCTTAAAGCGTAAATAACGCATCCCACCGCCTTCAAAACGGCGTGATTTAAAATCAACGGTGCCACTAAATACGTCACCACTCCCTCCACACATCGCCCACCCCGTCTTCGTCCCTAGATCAAAACAAAGAATCGTGCTAATCACTGCCCCTCTCCATACATAACGTGTTTTATAAGATTGTTTTTTTCTAAAAGCGGGTAGAAAAAGGTGTGTAAATTGGATAAAGATGTCATTGATATCATTTCATTAGTAGTACCAACGTTCATATCATGTTTTGGAATATGGTTAGGTTGTAGAAACCGAAAAATAGATCTTATAAATTTCACTAAACAATTAAGACACCTGCAAAGACAATCTGAAGCCGCAAAAGGACACCTCTCTATTTTATGGGAAGAAAAGAGAATAAGAGATTTAGGTCCAAATCTAGAGGCTGTTATAGATAAAGAAACATGCGCATATAAGAAAGGTAAAAATCTCTTTCTTGAGGTACATGTAACCATAAAAAATCCTACAAAACATTCAATAAAAATGAATAATTTTCGTATGTCTGATGAAAGCCCATTTGCATTTGTTGAAGGTATTTTTCTAGGAGAGTATCCGCTATTTTTAACCCTTGAAAATGAAAAATACATGAGTTTTAAAAATCCTTTTCCAGCAGACTTAAATCAGCAAGACAT
Source organism: Bartonella sp. B1098 (assembly GCF_944896145.1). Classification (NCBI taxonomy): domain Bacteria; kingdom Pseudomonadati; phylum Pseudomonadota; class Alphaproteobacteria; order Hyphomicrobiales; family Bartonellaceae; genus Bartonella; species Bartonella sp. B1098. Next base: position 123,010 of record NZ_CALYLP010000005.1, read on the forward strand.
ATACAATTATTATAATTTAAAGGAAGATGAAGAAAGACTATTTATTCTCACAGTTCGCCACCTCAAACCAAATATCGAAACTGTACCAGTCTTTATCATTGAACACACTTCATCAAATCATCCAGAAAGAGTGCTTCAAACCAAGTTTTGGACAGAGTTTTTACTCGCTTTTGAAGATGAGAATTCTCAAGAATAAGGTAATTTGTAAATTTTTTCTTCTTGTTTTTCTATTATTTTATCTCTTTTATGTACCTCCTTTCTAAGTTTTTGAATTTTTTTATCAAAACAATAAAGTTGAATAGCTAGTTGAATATTGACCGCCGTAGATAAACAAACTGCTGTTATTAAAGCCATTTTTTTCTCCTCACTTACTTTTCTTCTTATTCTTCTGAGACTTTTCTTTTACAGATTCATCACGCTGTTTAAGCTCGTCTTTAAGCCTCTCAATTTCTGCATCACGGGATTGAACTTCTTTAAATCGCCTGTGTAGAGCTATGTCTTTCTGTTGAAGTGCTTCTTTATGCGCTTGTTTTAGCTTCTTAATTTTTTCATCACGCTGTTTAAGCTCGTTTTTAAGTTTCTCAATTTCCTCATTACGCGATTGAACTTCTTTTTCATCCTCTGGATTCAGTTTATTCTGTTGGTTCAATTTCTCAATTTCTGCATTTAGCCTGCATATAATATCATTTTTCCGTTTGAACGCTTTTTCATACTCATCTATCTTTTGATTCAGTTCTTTAATTTCCTCTTCATACTTTTCTATATTCTCATCATATCCACTAATGATCTCCCTAATTCCTTCGCGTTCTTCTTTTAAAGCCCTAGCTGCAAATTCTTCATCTTCAATATGCTCTTTAAGCGCCTTAACTTGGTTGCGATAATACAAAACAAAACCCAACATCACGACGTCGATAAGTAACATTGCAATAATTGTTATTGATAAAATCTCTGATAAAATTTCATTTAAAATCATTCTGATCTCCTTAAGGCTGCAAAGTATCGCCGGTGTTCTCAACACAGCTATTTTTAGAAATTGAAGGAAAATTCTCTTGATACCAATCGCTAGGACTTATGTAATTATCGGTAACTTCTGCTATCTTTTGTATTATCTTAGGATGCGGAAATCGCTTCTTATTTACATAGCGTGCTACAGATGCTTGCGTAACACCTACCAAAATTGCAAACTCGGCATAAGTAATATTATTCTTTGATAAATATAGTTTTAGCTTAGACATTCTCTTTTTATACCGTATCGGTATTTTTAACGCAAGCAATTTTTACCATATTGGAATTTGAAAGGATTTTTTTTTTAATTAGGATAAGAATCATGAATAATTTGAAATTTTTCAGACAAAAAGTAGGCTTAACTTCAAAAGAATTAGCCGAACTGGCAGGAACTAGTCAGCCGCAAATTTTTCGTTTAGAAAATGGGCAACGAAAATTAACAAAAGAGTGGGCTATACGTTTAGCGCCACACTTAAAAATTACCCCTAAACAACTGTTATTTTCGGGAAATAAACTTAATAGCTTAGATGAACAAATTGAAGATATGTTAGAGCATCTAAGCTACGATAATAAGATTAAACTTCTCGATCTCCTTTCTTCATTTTATCAAGATAAAAAAGAATAAACTCTCTTTTTTCATCTTCTGTCAATTTATTCCATAGTTCTAATATTTGCGTATTAATTGACCATTTTTTCTACTCATAAAAATATAAAATAAAAAAAATAACCATTTTGGTATTGACTATATATTACCATTTTGGTATCAAATATCCCATATCCTATAAATTAACAGTTGCCAATAGGCTCTATGGAGGTAGTTGTGAACAAACCAGTGCTTATAAATTCTAATGAAATTTTATTACTTGCCTGCGATGATGATCAAAACATTGCAGAGTCTGGACCGCTTGATGCAAGCCAAATTCTAAGCATTGTTGATGGGGTAGATGATGTTATACAAATCTTTCGTATAAATCCTTCTGAAAAGAGTTGTGAAGACATTTCTGAACAGATTGCAGAAGCATATGTAAAAAAAAATATCGACCATCTCTATGAGGAGAGAGAAGTTCATTACTTTATACGCGAAAGTGATATCTACAATGAAATTTTAGAAGAGATTGCAGAAGAAAAATATGAAGATGAAATGTACGGTACCTATGAAGAACAGCACCGTTTAACTCCTTGGGATGTCCTTCCAAACTACCCAAGCTATACAGTACGCTTCTAAAAGCACCCCTTTTCTCAAAAATTTACAACACAAACCAATGCCGTTCTTTTCAAGAACGACAAAGGAATACTCTAACTTAAAGGAAATAAATCATGGAAAAAAAATACGAACTTACTGATGAAACAACCGAAGTTGGCTTTAAAACACTTTATAGAATTAAAGCATTACGAGACTTTGGAGATGTGAAAAAAGGTGATCTAGGGGGCTTTATAGAAAAAGAAGATAACTTAAGTCATGAAGGCAATTGCTGGATTGGTGATAATGCCAAGGTTTGTGGTCATGCACAAATTTTTGGTGATGCCTTGGTTTCTGATGATGCCAATGTTTGTCGTCATGCCCGTATTTATGACAATGCCCGTGTTTACGGGAACGCATGGATTTATGATGATGCACATGTTTCTAGCAATGCCAAGGTTTGTGGTCATGCACAGATTTTTGGTGATGCCAAGGTTTATGGTGATGCCAATGTTTGTGATAAGGCAAAGGTTCTTGGTGATGCCAAGGTTTATGAATACGCCCAAGTTTCTGATGATGCCGCGGTTTCTGGCAATACTGAAGTTTTTGGCAATGCCGTGGTTAATGGCAATGCCGAAATTTTTGGCAATGCCAAGGTTTATGACAATGCGCAGGTTTTCGGTAAAGCGAAGATTTCTGGTAATATGAAGATTTACGGCAAAGCCCATGTGTTTGGTAGTGCATGGGTTTTTGGCAATCACTGTATTTATGGCAATGCACAAGTAACCGAAAATACAGAAGAATCCGGTAACGACACTGTTTAAGGTCGGGGGTAATCATGGAAAAGAAATACGAATTTACTGATGAGATAATCGAGTTTAATGGTCACATTCTCCAACGCATTCGTGCCTTAAGAGACTTTGGATATGTCAAAAAAGGTGATATCGGCGGTTGGGTAGAGAGTGAAGATAACCTATCCCATGAAGGCGATTGTTGGGTTTTTGATAGTGCACATGTTTTTGGCAATGCCAAAGTTTATGATGATGCTCGTGTTTATGGTTATGCCAAGGTTTATGCTAATGCACAAGTTTATAATTATGCAGAAGTTTCTAGTGCCTCTATTAAAGATAATGCTAAGATTTATGGCTATGCGCGGGTCTATGGAAATTCTGTTATAGGGGAAAGTACACGAATTTACGGAAATGCTAAAATTTACAATCAAGCATATATTTCTTGTAATGTAGACATTGCTGGAGATTGTAAAATTAGTGGCTCCACCGTGATCGTAGCACGTGAGAAAGAGTAATCATGGAAAAAAAATACGAACTGACAGATGAGACAATCGAAGTTGGCTTTAAAACACTTTATAGAATTAAAGCATTGCGAGACTTTGGAGATGTAAAAAAAGGTGATCTAGGGGGCTTTATAGAAAAAGAGAGCAACTTAAGCCATGAAGGCAACTGTTGGGTTGGTGATAATGCCTATGTTTGTGCTCAAGCACAGATTTTTGGTGATGCCAAGGTTTATGGTGATGCCAATGTTTGTCGTCATGCCCGTATTTATGACAATGCCCGTGTTTACGGGAACGCATGGATTTATGATGCTGCTCATGTTTTTGAGTGTGCCGAAGTCTTTGGGAATGCGAAGATTTTTGGTAATGCACGAATTTTTGGTGACGCCGAAATAACTGGAAATACAAAAATATCCAGAATGGACCCTCTTTTTACGTAGGGCGATAACCGCGAACCTTCAACAGAGGATTACAATCCTTTCTAACAACCAAACCAAACAACTTTTAACACATGCGTGATTCACGCCACGGGGGAATTGCGCGTAAAATAAGGAAACAATAATGACAGATTCACCATTAGCTATTATGGCAAACAAATATGGGTTTTCTCATGAGGAATTTAGAAAAACTCTTATCAAAACATGTATTAATTATAACTCTTCTGATGAAGAATTTGCTGCTTTTATCTCCGTTGCCAACACTTATGGTCTTAATCCCCTAACCAAAGAAATCTATGCTCTCCCTAAAAGAGGTGGCGGCATTATACCCGTGGTCTCTATTGATGGATGGATTAAGATCATAAAATCTAATCCTAACTTTGATGGTATGACCTTTCAAGATCAACTCGATAAAGATGGGAAGATCATTGCTATAAAATGTGCTATTCGTCTCAAAGGCATTAAAGACCCTATCGAGGTCACCGAATATTTAAACGAATGCCTACAAGAAAAAAGTGACCCTTGGAAAAAATATCCAGCACGCATGCTCCGTCATAAAGCAACTATACAATGTGCACGCTACGCTTTCGGATTTTCTGGTATTTATGAAGAAGACGAAGCAGCACGTATTAATAACATCACACAAGGACAACTTGTTTCTTATGACATACTTGAACAAATCAAAGAGTTAATTAAAGAGACTGAAACCAATGAAGATAATCTTCTCACTTACGCAAATGTAGAAAAACTAACAGATCTGTCTTGTGAAAAAGCACAAGAAGTTTTGGGACTGTTGGAAAAAAAGCAAAACATTCAAAGAGAAAGAGCTCTACAATCTCTCCCACAACAAGAGCAAACAGACGCCTCTATACAAGATGCCGAATATATTCATATCCAAGATATTGAATATACACCCACAACCTCTCACGAACAACAAAGGGCGGTGTGAAATGGAACAAAGAACAGCAGAATGGTTTCAAGCCCGTTTAGGTAAAGTCACCGCTTCAAATATTTACAACGTTATTAGTAAAACAGCAAAGGGAACTCCTACAAGCAAATATGAAGACTACAAAATCAAACTCATTACAGAGCGTCTGACTGGTCAAACAAGCCCCTATTATGAAACAGAAGATATGAGATGGGGAATTGAACATGAAGAAGATGCCTTGAGAGAATATGCATTCATTTATGATACTGAAGTCACAAGGTGCGGCTTTATTCAACACCCCACAATAAAAATGGCGGGGGCTAGCCCTGATGGTCTGATTGATGAAGATGGGTTAATCGAAATCAAATGCCCTAGATCAACTAATCATATGCGGTTCATTATCGATAACGAAATCAAACCAGAATATCTCGCACAAATGCAGTTTCAAATGGCTTGTACGGGGCGCAAATGGTGTGATTTTATCAGTTATGACCCACGTTTTACGGGCGATTCATCTCTCTTTCGTATGAAAATCAAACGTATCCACCGTGATGAAAAGAAAATTGAAGAGATTAATCAAGCGGTTGAAAGCTTTTTAGCAGAAATAGAACGAGAGATACGAAGAATCTCAACAAAAGCCGCCTGATATTTTATGGGGGTGCTTCTTTTCTTCTCACATACCTCCTAGCACCCCCACCCTTTCATAATTATCTAAATAAGAAGGACCACTTAAATGAAAGAAGAAAAATTAATAGACTCAATAAAAAAAGTAAGTTTATTTGAACAAGCTTTATTATCAATGCGCCTACAAAGGCTTGTTAATATACAAGACCTCTCAATTTATCTTGGAATGTCTATGACCTCTATTAGAGAGCTTGTAAAAGCTGGAGTTTTTCCTAAACCAATACAAGAAGGACGATACTTAAAATGGGATATCGTTGAAATAGACCGCTATATTGAAAGCAAAAAAGCCGAAAGAGACTCTATAGAATTACCATCACTATCGTAACAATCAACGCCCAGTCACAAAAGACGCCCATTGTTCTAAAAGAACACGACGCTGCTCTAAAAAATCAGTCCTCATGTAAGCTTTTGTGACTGAATTCCCTACTGAGTGAGACAACGTAAATTCCGCAATTTCAAATGGTGTTGACGTTGTCTCTGCTATCCAATCACGAAGACTAGATCTAAAACCGTGTGGACGATAAGCAATCCCTCTATCTTTCATAAATTTAGAAAGCGTCATATCAGATATAGGCTTTCCAGAATTTCCAACAAACAAAAATCCATTTTTTTCGATTGTTTTTGCTTTTTCAATAATAGAAATTGCTTCATCTGTAAGTGGTACGCGAAAATCAAAAACCTTTCCAACTATCCCCTTCATATTTTCTTTTGGAATTGTCCATATTAATTGATTGATTTCCTCCAACCGTATATGCCGAATTGGCATTGAACGAACACCGGTTAAAATTAGAAGTTTTAAGGCTAAGTTTGACACAAGTTCATTATTTAAAGATTGATAAAAAGCCGGAACTTCTTGCCATGGCATAGCCGGAATATTTTGAACATTTTGGATAAACTTTCCCAATAAAGCTTTTGCTTTTGGTACCAATTGCATATCTACATCTATACCACGCGCTGCCGCATGTTTTATAGCAATATTTAAACGCGATAAAGCTTTGCTTGCCGTTTCGTTTTTTGTTTTCCAAATAGGCGATAAGCACTCTTTTATATCGATCTGCGTTAATTCAGTAATTGCTATATCTCCAAGCTTTGGAAAAACATGTAATGTAAGAGGCGTTAACCACCTTGCGGCTGTTCCTTCATTTTTCAATTCGCTTTTTTTGGCTTCAAAGGCGCTTAAAACAATTTCTCGTAAAGAAATACTATCAACAGCCCGTCGTAACTTTTCATTATTCCTTTTACGAATCGGGTCAATACCTTGGTGCAAAAGATCACGGCAAGCAGTAGCTTTAAGCCTTGCTTCTTTCAAAGATACAACGCTACAAGAGCCTAATCCCATTTCACGACGCTTTTTATTGAAATCGAATCGAAAAACCCAACGTCCTTGATTCTGTGCTGTTTTAATAAGCCATAGTCCAGCTCCATCTGCATATTTTCCTTTAGGCAAATTTTTTACAGATAAAGCGGTCAATCTATCACGTGTTCTTGTTTTCCTAGTCACTTTTTAAACCACCTTTTGAACCACCTTTTGAATTGCGCTTTTGGCGGATTCATCAGATATCAAAATCGCATGTAAAAAACAATTAAGGAAATAAAAACAATCACTTATAAATGAAATTAAATAAACAACGACATCAAGTGATATTGAAGAGAATCTATAACTGGTGCGGTCGAGAAGACTCGAACTTCCACGGGTTGCCCCACAGCGACCTCAACGCTGCGCGTCTACCAATTCCGCCACGACCGCACGTGGTTAAGCAAAACACTTTGGTTTTCAGCCTTTAACAAATCATAAAGAAAGGTACAAGCCAATTTTCTCTTTCCCATAATTTATTTTATCCAGATGATTTATAACTTAATAAAGATTACTAAAAATATGGGCTTTACGATGATCTTTGAACCATCATCATAAAATGAGCTTGTGCAGCGTGATCTTTTTCATAATAACCATGAAATTTCTTTGTAATTGTTGTAGATCCCTGTTTTTGGATTCCTCTCATAGCCATACACATGTGTTCAGCCTCGATCAATACGGCTACACCACGAGGTTTTAAGTGCATTTCTAAAGCATGAGCCACTTGTGCTGTCATCGCTTCTTGTGTTTGTAAACGACGAGAAAAAATATCTACAATACGCGCAATTTTTGAAAGGCCAACAATTTTTGCATCAGGAAGATAGGCTATGTGCGCTTTTCCAATAATCGGGATCATATGATGTTCACAGTGCGAATAAAAAGGAATATTTTTTACGATTACCGACTCATTGTATCCTGAAACCTCTTCAAAAACTGTTCCTAAGGTTTCTTCAACTGATTGACGATAACCATTAAAAAGCTCGCGATATGCCTTGGCTATACGTTTTGGAGTCTCTAAAAGCCCTTCTCTTTTTGGATTTTCCCCTACCCATAAGAGTAATGTACGAATCGCTTCTTCCACCTCTTCAAGACTCGGACGCTTTTCTTCAGATAAAAAAGGATCCTCTGCGCCTTCTTTAACAACATTACGCATTCAAAAACTCCAACCTTACTCTATACAAAACATTTGCTATAGACCTATTTCATTTTGTATAATCTCTATATAAGTGAATTAAAAGTTTAAACAATCACGTCTCTCAAAATTTCAGGCAATAGCGCATGAGTAACAATATCTATAGTGATAAAATACTTGAATATGCTGCGCATATAGGCAGAATTGGGCGTCTTAATAATCCTGATGCAACATCAAAAAAATATGCACATCCTTGCGGCTCAACAATCACTGTGGATTTAAAAGTGGAAGATCATATCGTGATAGATTTCGCTCATGAAATACACGCATGTGTGTTAGGGCAAGCCTCAGCATCACTTTTAGCATCTCATATCATCGGACAAACAACACAAGATCTTAAAATATTACGTAAAGTTATCTATCAAATGCTAACGCAGGATGGCCCTTCTCCTCAAGCTCCCTTTGAGGATTTTTCTTTCTTACAGCCCATTAAAGACTATAACGTCCGCCATGCTGCAACACTATTACCCTTTGATGCAACGATAGACTGTATTCAACAAATTGAAAAAACAGAAGAAAATAAATGCTCAAATCACAGTTTCGACAAAAAAAAGTAACTCGAAATTACACAGGGACTTGGCAAAAAACACCTGGACGATTACTGGGTATTTTCTTAATACGCTTCTATCAAATAACACTTTCGAGTCTTATAGGCAACCAGTGTCGCCATGCCCCAACTTGTTCAGAATATATATATGAAGCAATCGCACGCCATGGGCTTTGGGCTGGTGCATGGATGGGGCTCTTTCGTATCATACGTTGTGGTCCCTTTGGAACAGATGGCTTTGATCCAGTACCTCCTTCACTCGGAAATTCTTGCTGTTTTTATAAACCTTGGCGTTACTGGAAAATTTCTGAAAAACACACCAAATAATTCTTTTCTTTTTTCATATGTATTGATAGAAAAGTTAATCTATAAGCTTTTTACTCAGTTTTCACGAAACCATCCGCAATCGTTGGCGGAATTGGATTAAAAGGGTGTTTTTATGTCTTGCTCTATTTCTCTTTCTTTTCCCGATGGTTCAAAACGTAATTACCCCGCCGAAATGACAGGCTTGGAATTAGCAGAATCCATTTCTAAATCACTCGCAAAAAAAGCCGTCGCCTATAGTCTTGATGGCATTATGCGAGATCTATCAGATCCATTAGCAGAGTCTGGTCAAATAGAGATTATTACCCGAGAAGATGCACGTGCTCTTGAACTCATAAGGCATGATTGCGCCCATGTCCTTGCTGAAGCAGTGCAAGAACTTTTTCCTGAAACGCAAGTAACAATAGGCCCTATAATTGAGAATGGGTTCTATTATGATTTTGCACGCCAACAACCTTTCACACTAGATGATCTCACCGTCATTGAAAAGAAAATGCGTGAAATTATCCAACGCAATAAGCCTTTTAGAAAAGAAATTTGGTCTCGTGAAAAAGCAAAAAGAGTTTTTTCTGAGAAAAAGGAATTTTATAAAGTTGAACTTATTGAGAGCATTCCAGAAAATCAAGATCTAAAAATCTATTATCAAGGCGAGTGGTTTGATCTTTGTCGCGGACCGCACATGCAATCTACAGGGCAAATTGGAAATGCTTTCAAATTAATGAAAGTCGCAGGAGCTTACTGGCGTGGCGATGCCAATAATCCAATGCTCACGAGAATTTATGGAACAGCATTTGCAAACGAAAATGACTTAAAAGCCTATCTCCATATGCTAGAAGAAGCTGAAAAACGTGATCATCGCCGCTTGGGACGTGAAATGGATTTATTTCATTTTCAAGAAGAAGGACCAGGAATGATTTTTTGGCACCAAAAAGGCTGGAAAATGTTCCAAAATTTGATCAATTATATGCGTAGACGCCTTGATGATCATCAATATGCCGAAGTAAATGCACCACAAGTTCTCGATAGATCACTTTGGGAAATATCGGGGCATTGGGGCTGGTATAAGGAAAACATGTTCAAAGCAATTCCAGCCGCAGAAGATTCAGACCATGGGAATGTTTATGCCCTTAAACCAATGAATTGTCCTGGTCATGTGCAAATCTTTAAACATGGTTTAAAATCTTATCGTGATTTGCCTATTCGACTTGCTGAGTTTGGTCTTGTTCATCGTTATGAGCCTTCAGGCTCTTTGCATGGTCTTATGCGTGTGCGTGGTTTTACACAAGACGATGCACATATTTTTTGTACTGATGAACAATTAGCCAATGAATGTCTCAATATTAATGATCTTATTTTATCAACTTATGCGGATTTTGGTTTTAAAGAAATCAGCCTTAAACTTTCAACACGTCCAGAAAAACGCGTTGGATCTGATGCATTATGGGATTATGCAGAAAGTATCATGAAATCTGTCCTTAAAACAATTGAAACAAAATCTGCGGGACAAATCAAAACAAGTATCCTTCCAGGTGAGGGAGCCTTTTATGGTCCAAAATTTGAATATACATTAAAAGATGCTATCGGTCGTGAATGGCAATGTGGAACAACACAAATAGATTTTAATCTTCCTGAACGTTTTGGTGCATTCTATATTGATAAAAATTCAGAAAAGCGTCAGCCTGTTATGATTCATCGTGCCATTTTTGGATCAATGGAGCGTTTTCTTGGTATATTAATCGAAAATTTTGCTGGACATATGCCTCTTTGGCTTGCTCCTGAACAAATTGTTGTCGCAACAATTACATCCGAAGCAAATGAATATGCCCAAAAAATAATGGCAAGACTTAAAGCTATTGGGCTTTCCACAACAACAGATCTTCGCAATGAAAAAATTAACTATAAAATACGAGAACATTCTTTACAAAAAGTTCCCGTCATTTTGGTCTGTGGCAAACGTGAAGCTGAAACAAACAGCGTCAATATGCGTCGTTTAGGAAGCACGAATCAAACCTTTTTATCTGTAGAAGATGCAATTAAGCAACTCTCAAATGAAGCCACGCCTCCAGATTTACAGCGTGTAATAAATGCATAATATCATAAGAGATGGTAAGACATTCATTTTTCACTGTAAATCGTGAATTTTTGTACAAAATCAAACGGCTTGATAGTGTCGTGTTTTTCAGTTTCATACATGATGACCAATCATCAGTAAAAATCACGTGATCACACTTTACGAGGCAGGTTGATAAAAAATTGAATGTAAAAGCTATAAGTTATTTAAATACAAAAATTATAGATATAGGAAGACAACGCCATGATCATGGATAGATTGTTACGATAATTACATCAATATCAAGAAAAAAATAAGATTATCATAAATACGTAAATTGGTCGAATAATGATGTATTATATACTTAAGAGATGACTTTATAAAATAAATATAATAATTTGATTTATAATGATAATCTATCGTCATTTATATTAAAAAAGAATCTCAAATATCATAGGATTTTCTTATTTCAAATCTGTTTTATGTTACAGAAATTAAAATTATTCGTTTGCACATAACAAACGAGATAAGCCGTGTGAATGAAAAATTTAGAAAAGACTAAAAAATGCTTAAACCGTTTCAAGTACCCAAGGGATTGTTGCAACATTGGGTGCTGATAAAATGTGTATTGCTCCTTCACAAATGTAAAAATAGTGGAATTTAATGTTATAGCATTCATGGAGACTGTCGTGAAATAGGCTTGAGGGCCTTAAGAAAAATCTCTTTAAACAAGGCACATGAATTGAGAACCCAATAGCGCTCTATAAAAGCACCCAATCTACACTAATGAAGATATGCTTTACTTTTCTTGAAAATTATAAAGCTAAATCAAAGGAGAATGACAAAATTCGCTGTTCATTCTTTTCTCTCTTCATATTTGACCAGATTAAAAACTCTTCCTAAAAAACAATCAACTATGCACACAGGATATATGAGTTGCTCATTTAACATATAAAGCTCAAGTCACACTTATAAAGCGTCTAAATATCTTTAAATACCTTGCGGTGCTAAACGCTAAATACTGATTTATAAAAAACTTTTAAAACGCATGTTTTTCTAAAAAAAGCACAATATAAAATGCAAAACATTATTGTTATCGTGCTCTATCAAGAACACGCTTACATTCAATGAGTTCAAACAGGATTTCTTGCAACAATGCTTTATCGGTTTTATCTTTGTAAAGATTCACAGAACCAACAGAGGTCTCTCCCTCATTTCTCATGAAACTCAAAAGCCCAAAAGAAGACTTTTTAGGTTTATTGCTCGTATTTTCAAAAGTTTGCCCGGCATGTTTTTTCTCTATGACGACATTCATAGCATTAAGATCGCCATTACCAAATGCAGTCACAAAAGCAACACCATTTTCTTTCAAAAGGCGCTGCACACCTTTTATCGTATAACCCTGATCGTACAATAACTGCTTAATACCATTGAGCAAATCAACGTCGAGTGGACGATAGTAACGCCTTCCTCCCCCACGTTTCATTGGTTTAATCTGCCTAAAACGTGTTTCCCAGAATCTTAAAACATGCTGCGGAAGCTCCAATAATTCGGCTACTTCGCTAATTGTGCGAAAAGCATCAGAGCTTTTATCCATTTTGCAACACCTTATCTAAAACACGACAAATAATTTGATAATGATTCATTACGTCTCATTTTCTCAATAAGATTAGTCAAAAATAGGACCTCGACTACTTACTAAATAGCCTTTTTTTAAAAAACATAAGTCTTTATTTTATACATTTTTTAACAAATACCAAACATTATCATGGCATTTATTTATGAGAGATTATTTTTCTGTCTTGCACGATGCGAATCTAAAATTCTCTGTTTAAGGATATTTGCAGCCTTAAACGTCACAACACGTCGCGGCGGAATAGGTGCTTCAACACCTGTTTTGGGATTGCGTCCAATACGTTCATTCTTACTGCGAACCTGAAAAGTTGCAAAAGAAGATAATTTAACCGCTTCACCTCTTACAAGTGAGTTGCAAATCTCATCCAAAACCAATTCGACCAAAGCTGCTGATTCAGTATGTGACAAGCCCACTTTTTTACAAACTACGCTCGCTAAATCTGCACGCGTTACTGTCTTACTTGTCATTATAACCACCTATTAAAATATTAAAAATTACAAAATGACTTATACGTTTTATTCAAATATGGTCAAGTAACCATCATTTACCAACGAATAAGAATTGCTCCCCATGTAAATCCACCTCCCATGGCTTCTAACATGATAAGATCTCCTTTTTTTATCCTTCCATCGCAAAGAGCTGTTGTTAAAGCCAACGGAACGGATGCTGCAGATGTGTTACCGTGTTGATTAATGGTAATCACAACTTTATCTGGTGAAATTTTCAGCTTTTTAGCAGATGCTTCAATAATGCGCTTATTAGCCTGGTGAGGGACAAACCAATCGAGTTGTGAAGAATCTACACCTGCAGCTGCAAAACAATCATCAACCACATCCGTTATCATACCAACAGCATATTTAAAAACTTCTCGTCCTTCCATACGCAAATAGCCTGTCGTTTGTGTTGTTGAAGGTCCCCCATCAACATACAACTTATCGATATAAGCACCATCAGAACGCAATTTTGCAGACAATATACCACGCTCAAAAGCACCTTGCCCTTCAACCTCTTGCGCTTCCAAAACAGCAGCCCCCGCACCATCACCAAACAAAACACACGTCGTACGGTCTTCCCAATCTAAAATTCGAGAAAATGTATCGGACCCAATCACTAAAATTCTTTTAGCGGCTCCACAACGTAAATAAGAATCTCCTGTTGTTAAAGCAAAAATAAAACCAGAGCAAACAGCTTGAATATCAAAAGCAAATCCGTGGCTCATTCCCAAAGCATTCTGAATTTCAACAGCAGAAGCAGGAAACGTACGATTTGGCGTTGAGGTGGCTAAAATAATACAATCAATATCCTTTATTGTAAGACCAGCATTTATAAGAGCTGCTTGTGCAGCTTCAACGCCTAAAGAAACCGTTGTTTCATTTTCATTGGCAATATAACGTTGATGTATTCCTGTACGTTGAACAATCCATGCATCTGACGTTTCAACAAACTTTGCAATCTCATCATTTGATAAACTTCTTTTCGGCAAAGCACTTCCTACACCACGTATAATTGATCGAATCATTCAGCTCTCACCTTTTCTTCAGATTTTTTGCTTCCATTATAAGAGCTCATCATAAGGATTCTCCACTCATTATCGCTTCATCCTCCTGATCAAAAAGTGTTTCTTTATTCTCATGAAACCGCCGTAAATCAGCCGTTATTTTTTGTAAAAGTTCATTATTAACCATTTCATAACCAACACGGATAGCAGAAGCAAAACCATTAGCATTAGCACTGCCATGACTTTTTATGACCACACCATTCAAACCTAAAAGCACACCTCCATTTACCCTATCGGGATCCATTTTATTTTTCAGTGTACGAAAAGCACCCCGCGATAGAAAATAACCAAGAGATGTTAAAAAAGAACTGCGCAGGACAGAATTTAAAATCTCTGCTATCTGTCGCGCAGTCCCTTCTGCAGTTTTTAAAGCAATATTACCAGAAAATCCTTCTGTTACAACAACATCGACTGTTCCTTTTCCAATGTCATTGCCCTCAACAAATCCTTTATATTCCAGTCCTTCTAATTGCACTTCACGTAAGATCATTCCTGCTTTTTTTATTTCATAAAGTCCTTTAACCTCTTCCACCCCCACATTTAAAAGTCCAACACTTGGTTTTTCGGTGTGATATAAAGCACGAAACATACCCGCACCCATAACCGCCAAATCAACCAACTGACGAGCAGATGCACCAATCGTTGCTCCAATATCTAAAACGATACTCTCACTGCGAAGTGTTGGCCAAATACCCGCGATACCAGGACGTTCAGCCTCTGCCAACATTTTCAAACAAAAATAAGACATAGCCATAAGTGCCCCCGTATTACCAGCAGAAACGCAAGCATCAGCCTCACCATTTTTTACCGCTTCAATGGCATACCACATTGATGATTTACCACGTCCATTGCGAAGGGCTTGGCTTGGTTTTTCATCCATGCGTGTATAGCTCTCTGTAGGGTAAAAGCGCGATCCAGAATCCAAACGGGGATATTTTTTTAAAACCGGCCGAACGACCTCCTCTATCCCATAAAACAGAAAATAAACATCTGATAAATATTTTTGGACAATTGCTGCTCCTGCAATAGCTGCTTCTGGACCGTAATCACCACCCATGACATCCACAGAAATTCTAATCACGCTTTCATATCCCACATCTTTTCATTTACATTTTTAAATGCATATTATGATTTTGGGTGACTAAACACTCATAAAACATACCTTGCGAAAACAGCTCCGCAGAAAATATCGTTTTTATCATAGCATACAATAGATAATTTTTTTATGTTTTTACAATCACTTCCAACTTTTCAAAACAGAAAATGGCGAAAACTTTTGCTCTGCTTCTTCTAAATTTTTAACCACATGCATTTTTATCCCCTCTTTACGTGGATAATGATTAATAGACAACTCAAAAAACTCTTCCATGATTGCACCAATATCAATTCGATCATTATAAAATACTTCCGGTGTATCAAGCCCTTCTACATCTAAAAACAATTCTCGTGTATCTTCTGATATTTTGGGCTTCGTTAAATTTGAATCTTCGGGAACAAAAACAACCTCAATATTTTCACGAAGAATATTTTCTAATGGTTCTAATGTAACAACACATAACTGTATTATATGCGCTTGCAACAAACCTTTTATACGCACACCGCGTTTTTTCCACGGAAGAATATGGAATTTTCCCTCACAAGATTTTACTTCAACTAAATCATGGTTTTGAGCTAAATGTGTACATTCTTTTTTGTTTGCACAAAGATGAACTCTTATCCCTTTAGCAGGAAGACAACGGACGGATATTGGATAGGCCAAAGCAAATGCTATTTGAGAAACATTTTGAACATTCATTGACAACTCCCAAACATGAAAATCTATAAAGCACAGTACTTTTATTTAACTCAAGTATATTTCATTCATTTTTTTCTTTTCTAAAGAAATTCTATATGGCATAATCTGTCTTATAACAGGGAAACTCAATGTAAGCTACGGTAGATTAAACTAAAATTAGAAAAAACTTGAGGTTGCCTTCTTGTCGTACATCTCAGTATAAAGGAGATATCATTGTTTCAAATGCCTCACATAGTAGCCTTAATCAAACGCAAATTTTTGGTTGGTTTATCAATAGCAAGTATTGTAATACTTGCAGGTTGCAATCTTCTTGATTCTTCAGGGACAAGCCAAATTTATAGAGAGGGCTATATTCTTGATAAAAATGCTCTAAGTTCTATTTCTGTTGGCTCAAGTCAAGAGCAAGTTCTTTTAACTTTAGGAACACCTTCATTAAAAACAAAATATGATAATGAGGTTTTTTATTACATCTCACAAACACGTTATCGTGGGATGCAGTTTATGAAAACAAAGATTATTGATCGCAAAGTTTTAGCTATTTATTTCAATGGAAACAATCAGGTTACAAAAGTTGCTAACTATGGCCTACAAGACGGTCAAGTATTTGATTTTATTACGAAAACAACACCAACTTTAACAAAAGAACATCCCTTCTTAATTCAAATTATAAAAGGCCCTGCGAATCTACCACCCCCTAGGTAGAAGATATCGTCCACTTATCGTTCCAATATGATGACGTCTGATATTATCAGACCTCATCATATGAGAAAATATCATCATTAAGAGCGGACTTTTTTTGCCATACTGTCAAGAACTGCATTAACAAGTTTTGGCTCATCCCCTTCAAAAAACGCTTTAGCTATATCAACATATTCATTCATGACGACCGCAACAGGAACATCTTTACGGTTGATCAGCTCCCATAAAGCGGCTCGTAAAATTGCTCGCAATATAGAATCAAGACGTGAAAGAGACCATTCTGCAGAAAGCTGTTGATGAAGCAGGGGATCAAGCTGCTTTTGGTCCTTTACAACACCCGTTATAATCGCCACAAACCATTGAAAATCAGCTTCAAGATACTGGTTTCCATCAATATCTTTTCCCAAACGATAAGCCTCATACTCCGCAGCCGTTTCCATCACTCCCGAACCCACGATATCCATTTGATAGAGAGCCTGAACCGCAGCGAGTCTTGCTGCTCCACGTTTATTGGCTGAACGCGGAAAATGTCTGCTTTTTATATCAGCCATATTTAACGATTATCTCCAAATCTCTTTTTTAGAGCGATCATACATAAAGCAGCTTCAGCTGCAAAACCACCTTTATTTTTGCCATCTTGTTTTGCGCGCACCCATGCTTGCTCTTCATTTTCAACAGTTAAAATACCATTTCCAATAGCTAAGTGCTTATGAATAGTTAAATCCATCAAGGCCCGACAAGAATCGTTGGCAACAATTTCAAAGTGATATGTCTCCCCTCGAATAACACAACCCAGTGCAACATAACCATCATAAGATATCTTATTATTTTGTTCAGCAAAAGCTATCGCAGCTGGTATTTCTAAAGCTCCTGGAACTGTTATAATATCATAACTTGCTTCAGATTTTTGCAAGGCATTCACAGCCCCTTTCAAAAGCGCATCAGAAATCTCTTCATAAAAACGTGCTTCAACAATCAATACGTGAGGACTTTTACGTATCTCTTTCATCATATGAAAATCCATAAAAACGAATCAAAAAACTCAAAGGTATAGAGCATAAAATTCTAAAAACGATCAATAGAATTGTAGCTTATTCATCGTCTCTTTTAAAAGCAAAAAGCTTAGCAGCATAACGAGCAAGTTGGTCAATTTCCAAATTGACCCAATCTCCAATTTTAGCTTCTCCCCATGTTGTCACTTCAAGTGTATGGCGAATAATAAGAACATCAAAAACGCAATCCTCCACACTATTAACAGTCAAAGACGTTCCATTAAGAGCAACTGATCCCTTAGGTACAATGAAAAGCATAAATTGTCTTGAAACTTTTAAATAAAAACGAATTGCATCCCCTTCATTTTTTTGTTCAATAATTTCAGCCAAGCCATCAATATGACCAGAAACCAAATGCCCTCCCATTTCATCACCCAATCTAAGCGAACGTTCTAAATTAACAAAAGTTCCTTTTTTCCATTGGGCAAGATTTGTTAAACGTAATGTTTCTTCCCACGCCTCAACAACAAACCAATTGGAATCTCCTTGTTTAAAACCTCGTTCCACAACTGTCAGACAAATTCCTGAACACGCAATTGACGCACCAATTACTAAGCTTTCTATAGCATAGCGTGTAGAAATCTTTACACGCATCCCCTGCTTTAAAGATTGAACATCTTCAACACAACCGATATCCGTTATAATTCCTGTGAACATAATGTCTTACGTCTCCATTTATAAAAACGGTCATTTCCAAACATTTTTGTCTCAATCTCATGAAATTGCGAGAGATAATTTTCAAAATGAGGGGCTGTAATCCCTTTTTTTCCTAAAACAACGGGGCTATAAAAACATATCAAATGATCAACACAACCAGCATTCAAAAACTTTTCTCCTGTCTTTACGCCCCCCTCCAGTAAAATACTATTAATCCCCTGTTTATAAAGCATCTGTAAAAGAACAAAAGGGTCTACAAAACCATTATTCATCTCTACCGAATAAACAGACACACCATAGTGCTCCAATGCGTTTTTTTTGTTTTTCTTTGAAAGATCCCCATTACAAATAACCCACGTAGGAGTTTTTATGGCTGTTTGGACAACTTTCGCATCAAGAGGGATAGATAAATCTGCATCCAAAATAATACGAATTGGCGAGCGCATTTCCATTCCTGGCAAGCGACAATTGAGTTGTGGATCATCGGCTAATATAGTCCCAACACCAACGAGAATAGCGTTGTTTTGAGCCCGTAGAATATGCGTATGGGTATGGGAAAGAGTTCCACTAATTTTTATTCCCCCCTCCTTTCTTTTTCCCACACTATTATCGGCAGAAATTGCCATTTTAAAAGTAACAGCACAACGTTGCAACTTTCTTATACACCAATGCGTCCATAAAGCTTCAAAAGCCTCTTCAGCTAAAATACCCTCAACGACTTCAACACCCGCCGCACGCAAAAGAGCAAGACCACGACCATCCACACGCTTGTCACAATCGGTCAGAGCAACAACAACTCGGGAAATACCTGAATCAATAAGTGCATTAACACACGGAGAAGTTTTTCCATAATGTGCGCAAGGTTCTAAAGTAACATAGGCAGTCGCTCCTTGAGCTAGAGAACCAGCCATAC
The DNA here is from genome assembly GCF_944896145.1 of Bartonella sp. B1098. Classification (NCBI taxonomy): domain Bacteria; kingdom Pseudomonadati; phylum Pseudomonadota; class Alphaproteobacteria; order Hyphomicrobiales; family Bartonellaceae; genus Bartonella; species Bartonella sp. B1098. The sequence goes on from NZ_CALYLP010000005.1 coordinate 142,312, forward strand.
GTAAAGCTTGCACTTCCGCATGAGGCCTCCCGTGAAGAGCTGTTATGCCATAGCCAACAATAAACGGTTTTGTACCGCCATTATTTTGCACAATTAGCATACCCACGGAAGGATTCTCACCTGTAAGCCCCACATGACGCTCTGCTAAACGGATAGCGGCAGCCATAAACTGTTCATCTTGCACTTTTTTATTCATCAAAACGAGATTCTGTATCCGCTACACCCTTTGACAACTCATCGATAATATCGTGAAAATCGCTTGCATTACGAAAATTTTGATACACAGAAGCAAAACGGATATAAGCAATATCATCAATTCTTTTTAATGCTTCCATCACAAGATGCCCAATTTTTTCTGAAGCAACCTCTGGTTCCCCCAAACTCTCAAGCTGGCGTACAATGCCAGAGATTGCTCGTTCAATACGATCAGGATCAATATTGCGCTTTCGTACAGCCACATCAACTGATCGCATTAATTTATCACGATCAAATGGCTCACATCGTCCACTTTTTTTAGTAACCAAAAGCTCACGCAATTGAACACGTTCAAAAGTTGTAAAACGACCACCGCAAACAGGACACACACGGCGGCGGCGAATCACCGCCCCCTCTTCTGCTGGACGTGAGTCTTTTACCTGTGTATCCTCATATTGACAGTAAGGACAGCGCATCTCTTTTTTTATCCTTAACGCGTGTTAAGATAAGAATAAAGAGGAAATTGATTCGTTATATCTTCCACCTTTTTCTTAACCGCCATTTCAATGACATGGTTATCTTCATCACTTTTTGCATCCCGAAGACCATCAAGAACTTCTGAAATCAGATGACCAACTTGTGTAAACTCTTTTTCTAAAAAACCACGTGTTGTGGCAGCAGGTGATCCCAAACGAATTCCCGATGTTATAGATGGTGTTTCAGGATCAAAAGGAATACCATTTTTATTGCAGGTCATATGAGCGCGTCCCAAAGCCAATTCGGCACGTTTTCCTGTTAGATTTTTCGAACGTAAATCAACCAACAATAAATGATTGTCTGTACCGCCAGAAACAATATTAAAACCATTATTCTGTAATGTTTTTGCTAGAATTTTTGCATTAGCGACAACATTAGCAGTGTAACTTTTGAAAGAAGGCTGCAAAGCCTCTTCAAATGCCACAGCTTTTGCCGCAATCACATGCATTAAAGGCCCCCCTTGAAGACCAGGAAAAATAGCAGAATTAATTTTTCTGGATAAAGCCTCATCATTCGTCAATATCAAACCACCCCGAGGACCTCGAAGCGATTTATGTGTTGTTGTCGTTACAATATGTGCATGGGGAACAGGGGAAGGATGCACGCCACCAGCAACAAGACCAGCAATATGAGACATATCAACAAGGAGATGAGCACTGATCTCATCTGCAATTTCACGGAATCGTTTCCAATCCCAGAATCGAGGATAAGATGAGCCCCCTGCGATAATAAGCTTTGGTTTACGTTCTTTCGCAAGCAGCTCAACCTCATCCATATCAATAATCTGATCTTCTTGACGCACACCATAGGAAACAACATCGAACCATTTTCCTGACATATTGACAGATGAACCATGCGTAAGATGACCACCAGCATTTAAATCCAATCCCATAAATGTGTCACCAGGCTGAAGTAGTGCCAGAAAGACAGCTTGATTCATTTGGCTACCAGAATTGGGTTGTACATTGGCAAAAGCAGCACCAAAAAGCTGTTTTGCTCTTTCAATGGCTAAATCTTCAACGACATCGACAAATTGACACCCACCATAGTAGCGCTTTCCTGGATAACCTTCTGCATATTTATTGGTTAAAACAGACCCCTGTGCTTCAAGAACTGCTCTTGAAACAATATTCTCTGAGGCAATCAGCTCAATCTCATGTTGTTGCCGCTCAAATTCCCCTCTAATGGCATTAAAAATCGCACCATCAACTGTCTGTAAATTATCATTAAAAAAGCGCTTTTGTGCGTCATTTTCTTGCTGAGTCATAAAACACATTCCTAACATTGAAAAATAAAGTCACTAAACGATAACACAGCAAACCATGCAAACCAAACATTTTAAACCACTTACACTCAAAAATACTGATACAAATATCTATCTTATTCCTCGTCGTAGAAACAGCAAAAAATTCGATCATAAGAAGAGTAAAAGAAAAATGAAGTTAAGTTTCTTCTTTTCGTCCTTATTGATAGCTTTTACAAAAAATATCTATAATCTAAAAAAATTCAATAAGTTAATAATTATTATTTAAGTTGGTAATGATTTAAAATAATTTATAATGTGAAGAGCTGGATATCGTAGGGAAAATTAATACAAGGCAAGTTAAGAATGGTAACCAAAGTTTTTATTGATGGTGAACACGGCACAACCGGACTACAAATACAAAAACGCTTAGAAAAACGTACAGATTTAAAACTGCTCTCTCTTGCTCATAAGGATCGCCATAATGTTCATCTGCGGCAAGACTATCTTACTCAAACGGATATTGCCATTTTATGTCTTCCAGATGATGCAGCACGTAAAACTGTTCATTGGCTAAAAAAGAATAAAAACATTAGGGTTATTGATAGCTCAACGGCTCACCGTGTTGCACCAAACTGGGTCTACGGTTTTCCTGAAATGACAGCAGGTCAAAGAAAACGCATTCAAGCAGCCCATTACGTCTCTAATCCTGGATGTTATCCTACCGGTGCCATTAGCTTGATTCGCCCCCTTCGCGAAGCAGGATTGCTAGACGCAGACTATCCCATCTCGATTTATGCAATCTCCGGCTATACCGGTGGTGGAAAACAATTGATTACCCAAATGGAAAATCAATCTCAAGAAAATATTCAGGAAAATTATTTTATCTATGGCCTTAATCTTGAACACAAACATGTGCCAGAAATTAAACTCCATGGACAAATTAATCAAACGCCACTTTTTATACCCACTGTAGGTCGTTTTCCTCAAGGAATGATTGTGAATCTTCCACTACACCGCCATTTATTCACAAAATCAGCAAACTGTTCTGATCTGCGTGAAATTCTTACAAACCATTACGAAGGACAAAACATCATTTCAGTTGCATCACAAGATGAAACGGCTTTTCTTCAAAGACTGAATCCAGAATGTTTTGCCAATAAAGATGGTATGAAACTGTTCGTATTTGGAAACGATCGCGAAGGAATTTTTAATCTCTGTGCCCTCTTCGATAATTTAGGAAAAGGCGCATCAGCTGCTGCTATCCAAAATCTCGATTTAATGCTTTCAGTTAATTAAACGCCATCTTGATATAAACTTTTATTCAACAACGCGATATGCCCCTTTTGTTGCTCGCCAGTGTGCAACCGCAAAACATAACACGGCTAATGCCATACTTTGATGAATCAGCCCTAAACTTATCGGAACCTCATGTAATAGTGTCAAAATACCTAAAAGTACTTGGATAATGATCATAACACAGATAAGGAATGCCCGACGAGAGTGGGTTGAATGTGGAACACTTTTTTGTACATAGAAAGCATGAAGAGCCGAGACAATAAATAAAAAATAAGCAAAAAATCGGTGAATAAATTGAACCGTTAAGGGATTTTCGAATAAATTAAGCCAAACAGGACGATGCTGCAACAATCCATCAGGAATAATCTGACCATCCATAAGGGGCCATGTATTATAGACTTTTCCAGCATGAAGCCCTGCAACCAAAGCACCCAAATAAATCTCTATCAAAACGAAAATAACAATCCAAGCCGCAAAATATTGCACCTTTTGATTGGCTGGTTTTTCTGAATATTCTGCAAGTCCTTGAGATAAATAAGTAACAAAAATAATAACCAAACATGCCGTTATAAGATGAAATGCCAAACGATATTGGCTCACACTGGTTAGATTACTTTGCCCAATCCCTGAAGCGACCATCCACCAACCAATAAAGCCTTGAAAGGCGATAAGGATCGGCACAACAATAAGCGGGAATAAAATATTTTTTTCAATACGCTTCGTCACCCAAAACCAAATTAATCCAAATAAAGCAACAAGACCAACAAGACGCCCGAGAACACGGTGTGCCCATTCCCACCAAAAAATAACCTTGAAAGCACTTAAAGTCATATCAGGATTAAGCAGCTTATACTGTGCTATTTGTTGATATTTTAAAAATTCCTCTTGCCATTGATCCTCACCGATCGGTGGAATAACACCATGAATTGGCTTCCATTCCGTTATTGATAATCCTGATCCCGTCAAACGGGTTGCTCCCCCTACCAAAACAATTGCTAAGCAAAGCAATAAAATAGAGTAAAGCCACACCTGAATTTGCTTTCGATTTCTCTTTTGCACAGGTGTTAAAAAGTTATTGTTTAATCTTTTTATTGCCATCTCTGATTGCCCCACGCTTCTCTCCAACTACAATGCATTTTTAACTTTAAACACAAAATCTTCACATGCTAGTATGTACTATAACTTTAGCAAAAAACAAGCGTACCACTATAACATGCGATACATATTTCTTTTTTTACGAAATTCATAATGCAACAACACGATACACAGTCTTTGGAAAGTGACTGACCATCCGTATCATCCAATCCTGTTCACTAAGAGCAGTATTACAAATATAATGGTCCGTTAGCTCTGCAAACTGCTCAAAGCCATATTTAGGTTCGCTTGCCATCTCTAAAATGATAAAATCATACTCTTTTTTAAATTCTTGTAATATATGAGAAATATTATCTGAAAAACCGTGTGCAGAAACAGCGCTTGTTAAGCCCTGAGGGAGAATGTCAACTCCCGTATCATAATCACGGTAAATAACGTCATGTAACTGAGCATTACCCGTTAAAATATCACTCAGTCCCCGATGTGGACCAATGACTTTCTCGATTTGTTGACCAGAGATATCAACCAACAAAATTGTTTTGTGCTCTTTTGTAAGATGAAGTGAAAGTTTTGCCGCTGTTCGTGCAGCTTCTTTTCCAATGATTGCAATAACCGTTGAAGCACGCCATTTTAAAACATCAGATAATCCCTCTATCGTAATAAAAGCTTCAAGATTTTTCATTTCTTGAGAAACTAAAATACTCTCATTCTTCTTGAAAGCATTTTCTTTTAATCTCAAATTCTCTTCTGAGAGTTGATCTTTTTTGCTTCTAAAGCATAGAGAAAATAACATTATTCCGAACAAAAGGGTAAGGAAGCTCGCCAATGCACTTACAAGAATATTTTTTCCATAAAGAGCCATAAAAGAAATTGGCGCTAACTTTGTTGGTGTAACCACGTGGATCTTTACATTTTGCAAGAGAAGAGAATCATCACTCAATCCCTGTGAACCCATAACTTTTTTGCTCCCTTGAGCAAACTTACTCATCGCTTTATTTTGTACATCGATCTCTGCTTTTATTTTATTTTCAAACGCGTTAAAGATTTGATTCAAAGATTGTGATTGATCTTTTACAAAAAAGCTCATCTTTTTTTTGAGCTGTTTTTCCAATTCCGTTGCAATAATTTCATCTGAATGAACTTGGTCAGCGATCTGTGAAATTTTATTTTTTAATTGATAAGAAATCGCCTCTAATTCCGCAGTCATGGCCTTAATTTGAGGATGTGTCCACCCCAATTGCACAGCCATATGTGCTCTTTGTGCTTCCAAGAGATCACGTTTAGATTCCAGAGATACAATTGCTGAATTGCCTGCAATAAGTGATAAAGCCAGTAAAGACTGCCCCTTTTCACGCATCATGTTAATTGTTGAATTCAAACTTGTTAAATGAATACGCTTTAAAGTTGCTTGCGTTAATTGCATCGAAAGATCATGAAGCTCTGTTTGTTTTACACCATGCTGAATAAAAGAATCAACAGAGGCACGAAATCCTTGCATGATATTAACGATTGCAGCATTATCATATCGTTTGTCTTTTAATTTCTCATTTAATAAAGACTGTTTTTGTTTTATAATTGCTTGCGAAAATGCAGAAAACCAAGTTTCCACACCCTGTTGAGCTGCTTCAAGTGTTTCAGCGTGAAAAGTAAGATTGATAAGATCACCATGACGCGATAAACGAATATTTTCTTGTTTTTTTTTCTTATAAGAAGCACTTAAAGAAAAAGACGAATCATCTAAAAATATGCGCTGTGAAAACAAAAAGGCGATAATATTTTCTTGTTTTTCAATGGGTAATGGCTTTCCTACAGAATCAGATAATGAAAATACTAAAGTTGCTTGGTAACCACGAGGCTGAATAAAATAATACAACCAAATCAAAGAGATACATAGCATTTGTAACAGCAAAACAATCAAAATGTTTCGCCATACTGTGCGTACGAACAGTCTTTTATTGCATTTAAGACTCATCTTTATTTTAAACCAGCAAAATACTTCTTCATATTGTTTTATTAAGATAAAGTAGTAACTATCCTCTTAACTTGCTGTCATATTATTTTGAGATAAGAAAAACATAAAATTTGAGTAAAAAAGTTCAATAATAGCTTAAAAAAACTTAATTCATATTTTTTTTGATGTTCTCTAGTTGTTTTTTTGCTTCAGAAGTAAGAACGGCTTTAATGGTAACAGAGCCATCATCATGTCCTTCCTGCTTTATTTCTGCAGAGTTTTCATAAAACCAATCAATAAGCGACATTTCATGAGGTTTTAAAAGATATTCAATGCTTTGCACCTCTCCAAAAATTCGCTTTTCAATAGTTCTTAATAATTGTTCAAGTCCATCCCCTTTAAGGGCTGATACCATAAGAGCAGGATTTAATCGTGTTTTTGTGCTCGTTTGTAAAACATTCAAAGCTTGCTCATCTAACATATCAATCTTATTCCAAACTTCTACGATATGCTCTGGATCATCAATATCGATATCAAGACTTGAAAGCACTTCTAAGACATTTTTGGCATGGGCTCGATGATCAAGATCTGACATATCTCTTACATGAAGAATGAGATCCGCTTCAATTACTTCTTCAAGGGTTGCTCTAAAAGCTGCAATCAAATTTGTTGGCAAATTAGAGATAAAGCCTACAGTATCAGACAAAAGAATCGTTTTTCCATGAGGAAGAACAACTTTGCGTAAAGTCAGATCAAGCGTTGCAAATAACATATTCTTTGCTAAAACATCAGCACCGCTTAAACGATTAAAAAGAGTTGATTTTCCTGTATTCGTATACCCTACCAAAGCAACAACAGGGTAAGATGTTTTTTTTCTTTTTGCTCTATGAAGTGCACGCGTTTTAATAACCGTTTCCAATTCGCGACGAATACGAATAATTTTCTCTTGTAAAAGACGTCTATCCGCTTCAATTTGCGTTTCACCAGGTCCACCTAAGAAGCCACGCCCTCCCCGTTGCCGTTCCAAGTGCGTCCAACTCCGCACAAGCCGCCCTTTTTGATAGGACAAATGCGCCAATTCTACTTGCAAAACCCCTTCTTTTGTTCGTGCACGATCACCAAAAATTTCAAGAATCAAAGCCGTTCTATCAATAACTTTACAATTCCATAATTTTTCTAAATTCCGCTGTTGTATTGGCGTTAAAAAGTGATCTATAATTGCAAGTTCAATAGAATATTCATTAATATAATCAGTAAGCGAATCTACTTTACCTTTTCTAAAAAGAGTTGCAGGATGAGGTGTTGCAATATTAATCGTTTCATAATGAACAATTTTTAACCTTATAGCACGCGCTAACCCCAATGCCTCTTGAACACGAGAAGATCTAGAATACTCTCTCCAAGAATTTTCACTTCTATTCTCTTGAAAAATCGGTATCAAAACAAGTGCGCGCACCTGTTTTATAATTTGCGAAAACACCCCTCCTAATATCTCATTTTCATTTATCATAGAAATCTAAGCATTTTAAAATGGGATAAGAGATTTATCTTAAAATGATGCGTTTATTCAGGACTTTCTCCTTCAAATATCTGTACAGGCTATCCGGGCATAATTGTAGAAATAGCATGCTTATAAACCAATTGCGCGTGTCCATCTCGGCGCAAAAGGACACAAAAATTATCAAATGAAGTTACAATACCCGTGAGTTTAACGCCATTAACAAGAAAAATGGTAAGGGAAATTTTTTGCTTACGCACCGTATTTAAAAACACATCTTGTAGGTGTTGTGATCGCTCTGCCATTATTCTTACACCTTCATCTCGATTGCATAAAATATTCGTTCATGCATATCGACTGAAAAATATTCAATTGTCAACGTAGAAGCTTAAAATTTTAGCAACAAACAACTGAAATTAGAGAAAAAACTGCTCTTTAAAGCAATAATAAAGTACAGCTTATGAAAATCTATTATTAAATTCAAAATTTTTTTCACGTTTACTTTTTTATGGACTTACAGTTAGGAAACAAATTTTTATACATCCTAATCTATTACAGACGATTTACGAGGTAATGAATCCCCTTCTTTTAGAATCAATAAAAGTAAGCAGACAACAACATTTATTATCGAGCTTTGATACTCAAAAATGCATTCGCACCGCACTGTTTTTTTACATTAATACATAACTGCCATTAAATTGTCTTTATCTCAAAGAAGATAAGCTAATAAAGCTTTTTATAAACACAAGTTGTAAACAGTATTTTTGTTTTTTTTAGAATTAAATAATAAATTGTTTTTATTACATTTTATAACCTTCTTAAACAGAGTATAAGATGCCGCGTTAACTTTATTTTGATAAGTTTTCAAATTTTTTTCCTCGGCATATTTCTTTCTAAATAATTAACAGCTAGTATGCGGAAATTATGTGGAAGAAAACGTATCCCTTTTTCCGTCTGTAAGAGTACGAGGCGAGTATGGCACGCAGAACCAAATTGCAAGCATTTGAAGTTGAAGTTGAAGAAGCCCTCACAAAAGCGATGAACTTTAATTTCGATGACAGAGCATTTGAAACAGTATCATCCAATAATTCTGAAAATATTGTTAATGTTGATGATTTGATTCAAAAAATTGCAATGGCAGAAGAAGAATTTTTTGTTGAAAATGGTCCTTCAACTTTTGTCTCTAATATTCATGATGATGCTGTTATTGACAAATCCGTTGTTGGACAGCTTTTTGCTCCAAAAACTTCATCTGATATTTCAGGGGGAACGGTTCACAATACATTATTGTCGACAAAACTTCTTCCTGCAAATGATGATATAACAACCCCTGTAAATTTTGGACTCTTAAAGCACCGTTCTTCCTCTCGAATCTACTGGTATACAACAGCGCTTAGTGCTTTATGGGCAACTGGGGGAGCTTTTATTGCCCATAAACTCGCCCCAGCTGGACTAAGCTCCTTGTCTAATATCAGCACTTTTGTGACATCCTCAACAGGACTCGCTGTAGCGGCCGGAACAGCAATTCCTATCCTTATATCTTGGGGTGTTGCTCAATTAACAAAACGTTCGAACGAATTGCATAATATTGCTCTTCTTATGACAAATGCTGCACAACGCCTTAGTGAGCCACAACAATTATCTGAAAAACAAGCTATTGCTATAGGGCAAACCATTCGTGAAGAAGTCGCGGCAATGAATGAAGGTATTGAACGTACCCTCGGGCGTGCTGTTGAACTTGAAGCAATCATACAAGGTGAAGTTCATAACCTAGAACAAGCCTATGCTGAAAACGAATTACGCATTCATACACTCATCAAAGAATTGAGTAATGAACGCATAGCCATTTTGAATCACGCCGATCGTGTACAATCAACGATTAAAGGGACCCAGGAACAACTGAGCGATGAATTTGGCTTGGTTACCTCTAAAATTGTCACCAATGTTGAAAAGCTTGCACAAACTCTTTCTCAAACTTTACAAAAACAAGGTGAAGACCTTGTTGAAAAACTTTCCTATGCCGGTGATGGTGTAACAAATCAGCTTGTTGAAAAATTTAACGAAACAACAACACAAATTCAGCAGAAAAACACAGAATTTTTCGATGAATTAGGAAAAAACTTTGATGGTTTTGCAAAACGATTTGATCATAATGAAAAACAAATAGAAAAAACCTTCAATGAAACAGCAGCAAAAGCAGAAATGCATGCTGCTAAAATTGCAACACATATACAAGCAGTCACAGATCAAACTTTGCACGTTGTTGATGAAAAGTTTAAAGCCTTAGATAAAGCTCTTCTTGATCGCAATAATCAATCTCTCCAGAATTTTGATGAGAAGATCTTAAAGCTTGACGACCAAGCACATAAACTCTCTTCTAAATTTGATAACGTAACCTCACAAGCAATTGGAGCCTTTGAACAACGTTTAGCAACTGTTGATCTTTCTCTTAAAGAACACAGTAACTCCATTATTGATTCCTTTATAGAACGCAGTCAAGCTTTAGAGGATAATGCTGAAAAACTTGGTGCGTTCTTGGAAGCTCATGTCTTGAAAATAAATGAAAACCTCCAAGAAAAAACAGCAGACATTACCCATGCATTTACAAATGGACGTGAAGCTATTCTGTCTGCAATTGATAAAAGTAAAGAAAATTTGAGAGAAGAAATTCAACATGTCGACAATGCCATTGTTGATATTATACAAGAACGTTCACAGGATTTTAAATTGCAGCTTTCTGATCAACGAGCTCTCATGGCGGACATGCTTGATAACGAGAAGAATAAAATCGCTGATGCATTAAGAAATCAGATTGATGTCTTGGTCCAAAATACTTCTCATATTGAAAAAGTTTTAACTGATAATGCTCAAGTCGTTGATAAACAAGCTGAAAATCATATTACAAATATCATTCAATGCACTGACAAACTACAAGAAGTCATTGTACAAAGCTGCAATACAGCGCGAGATGCTTTAGAAGCACAAGCGAGAAATATTGACATCCGCGCTGATGCTCTGCGTGACTCTTTAGCAATTAATAGCTTTTCTCTCAATGAAGTTCTTGCTGATCAAGCACGTACACTCGAGCAACGCATGGAAACAATCCATAACCTTATCGCAAAAAGTGATATACGTGTCGATGTTGCATTAAAACAACAAATAGATTTAGTTGAGAGTGCAATTATCGCCAATAATAAAAACATTACTGAAACAGTTCAAGATCATATCAAAAACCTTGAAAGCCATGCCGAAACTTTAAAGAATACTCTCTCTCAATCGAGTGGTGTTTTCTTTGAAACCCTTGAAACGCGTATGGAATCATTCGATACAAATTTAGAAGATCGTGCACATAAAATTTTTGAACGGACAACAACGCTAGAGGAAACATTATCTGAGAAATTTAACCAAGTCTGTGAAGCCATTGATATGCAAACATCTGTTATTGAGGAACGTTCTGACACGTTAAAAACGTCTCTCATGCTTAATAATGAGCAAAGTCAGATAGTTCAACAAGCGCTGGAAAGCAGTATTGACAATGTGCGTGTTAGCTTAGAAGATTCTGTTAATACAGTCACAGATAACCTGCATAATAAGATTATACAAGCTTCTGATATGTTTTCTTCTACGGGTGAACAAATTCTCTCATCTGTTACAAATGCTACTGCACAAGCTGAAAATATTCTCTCAGAATCAGGCAATCGCATTGTATCAAACGTTAAGAAAACAGTGTATGATACCAGTGAACAAGTTCTGTCCGTTCTATCTGAACAAACAGCGCATACTGTCGAAGCCTTCGCAACAGCTAGTCATAATGCACAAGCATTATTGAATGAAACAATCCACACATCAACAACAGCAATAGAGCAAGTTCTTAACGAACGTTGTGATGTTCTTCATCACTCTATGCAAAGTCTTAAAAATAATTTAGGACATCAGCTTTCTGATGTAACAAGCCGTCTGGAAAACGCAAAGAATCAGACAGCAACACAAATTTCAGAACATGTTGGGAAAATAACAGAGCTGACAAATCACTTAAATCAAGCTGCGCAAAGTACAACAGAATCAATTGATTCTTTAACGCAGCATATCGGTGAGCAACTCTCTCTCTCCACACAAGATGCTGAGCAAAGAATTTATGCACATAATGAATCTTTAGTGAATAGCTTAAACAAAGCGAACTCTGAAACACTTCAAACAGTAACAGCTATGAAGGAAGAGCTTGTGAATAATGTCTCATCCATCTTACAGCAGTTGAATCAATCAATTTACAACTTCCAAGAAAATAGTAATGTTTTATTATCAGCTGTTCAAAATATCGATGGTCAGTTTAACGAAACGACGAACAATTTTTTCCGCAACACGAACCAAGTAGCAGAGCGTTTATCAGTCTCAAATCAAGCACTTAATAATAATGTTGAAATTCTGCAAGGACTCTCAAACAACACCTTTGAACAAATTAATCATATAACGAATAGTTTTGGTGAGCATGCGAAAACACTTTCCCAAACTATTCATGTTCTTGAACAGTCAGAAAATTCACTGAACGCAACACTTGAAGAAAAACATAATACGCTTTCTGTATTAAGCGATGCTCTTGTTTCAAAGTCTCATGAAATTAATCAAATGATTGAGCATTATGAAAAAATCTTTAGCTTAGCTCTTGAACGCTCTGATAAAAATGCGCGTAACGCCACAGATTCATTCCAACAATCCCTTAATAGGCTTATCAGTGAAGCATCAACGCGTTTTTCAGGAGCAGCAGAAGATATACGTCGCTCCGCGGATGAAGTTCGTTTAGAACTTTCAAAGATTAATAATGATATTCATGAAAATGCTAAAAAGCTTCCAGAAAAAACAAAAGAAACAACACAAACAATTCGTACGGCTTTGAATGAACAAATTATAGCGTTAAAAAATCTCGTCAGTGTTATACAAAATGATCAAAAGGGCGAAAAAGAACAGTTAATATCATCATTTCCTGCATCATCAATGTTTAATAAGAGAACTGAAAATTCCCCTGAGTCAATTAAAAAGATCATCCCCCCTAAACCTGTTTTGCAACAAGATCAAAGCAAAAAAAGACCAAATAAATGGGTGTCAAATCTCTTAGAAAGAGCTTCACGTGAAGAAACATTCTATGATGAAACCCAAAATGATGCTGTTTTAACATCTGTGCAAACAAAATCACGTCCTACAAACAATTCTCTTAACGCGTTAGCATCAGGTATAGTGCAAGCGATTAATCATAATGCCATTGTTGAGCTATGGGATCATTATCAACGTGGCCAAAAAAACATCGTAACAGAACGCCTTTATACCTTGAATGGGAAAACAATATTTGAAATGATTAAGAGAAAATATATGAGTGATTTTGAGTTTAAACGTTCAGTAAATCAATATGTTGCGGATTTCGAGAAGCTCTTACGTGATATATCGTGCAGTTCTGGTTCTTCCAACTCAGTTCGCAAATACCTGATATCAGATACAGGAAAAGTTTATACCATGCTTGCTCATGCAAGTGGCCGAATTCAATAAGCAATAAGAAAAGTGGAAAAGATATTTTCCACTTTTCTCTTTCTAATTATCTTAATTGCTCATCATAGGGTGCTGTATAATTAACTGGAGTTTTTACTTCAAAAGCTGATAATTGGCACGCATTTTCCTTTGGTCACCTAAGTGATAACCCTAAAGAAAGTATAATGACTCATCAAACAGCCTAACATTTTAAAAATGATTAAAGCATATTTTTACTTCTTTATCCTCCCCTTAAGCATTTTATTTTTTATAAGAACAAAACCAGTAATATTATTTTATTTGCTAATTCTCAAAATTTTTCATGCTTTTTATTAAAACAGCTCATAAAAAACATCCCTATTCCTTTCTTAAAGTTTTTTTTACCCACATACTGCTCTCGCTTAAAATATGTAAGTAAATATTTTTTATTATATAGACAAATTTAAAATGAATGGATGAATCTTAGTGTATTCAAATTTCCCATCCAATATACGAGATATTTCATTCTAAATTATAAAGTAACGCATTATACGGAATATATGAATTCCTGTATAAAATGCGCAATGTCAGCTTTTTCAGTGAAATTTTTGTTTATTACGACACATGACTTACCAGTATATAAAAAATACAACTTTAAACGATTAACAATTAATTGAACAATAAACAACACACCTTCCATTTTCAACGTTCCTATCTTCTTATAAAAAGAGCTGAACAAACAGTTTATAACTTTCAAATTTCTGTTTTAAAATTTCTTCTACTTCCGTATAGAAATTTAAATAAAATATATATTTTATAAAAAGCGAATGAAATGAATAAGTAAGCTCTTATGTTCTTTCCTTATTTTGTAAGCATTGCAAAAAGAATAATGGCTTGGTAATGTAATCATTATTAAATGTTTTATTTGCCTGTAGACTAATCACTTTTACGCGTTTTATTAAGGAAAGAAAAACAAACGTGGTGCCGCTGTCAATAAAATTATTCCTACGCACAAATGAAAAGAAATATCAAACTGGTTTTACGATCCAGAAGAATTTTCTCATGCTCATGCATTTTGATATTCAGAGAAATGAGGATCTATTAGTGGACAAAACCTTATCGTAGATGGAACACCATATAAACATACACTAACTTGGATATCATAAAAATGTCTAGAGAACGAAAGAGTAATTTCAGTTCACCAATAGCTGAACTTGACAGTGCTGCACTTTTTTATCACCAACATCCCAAACCTGGAAAATTGGAAATACAAGCAACAAAACCTCTTGATAATCAACGTGATTTAGCTCTTGCTTATTCCCCAGGTGTTGCAGCACCATGTCTTGCAATTCATAAAGATCCTAATCTTGCTGCTCAATATACATCTCGTTCTAATTTAGTCGCTGTTATATCAAATGGAACGGCTGTTCTTGGTTTAGGAAACATTGGCCCCCTCGCTTCAAAGCCAGTTATGGAAGGCAAAGCCGTTTTATTCAAAAAATTTGCCAATATTGATGTTTTTGATATTGAAATTGATGCATCGGATATAGAACAAATGGTACAAACGGTATCTACCTTAGAACCTACATTTGGTGGTATTAATCTTGAAGATATTAAAGCTCCTGAATGTTTTGAAATCGAAGAAAAGCTGCGCGCTAAGATGAATATTCCAGTTTTTCATGATGACCAACATGGAACGGCCATTATTGTTTCTGCGGCTGTATTAAATGCCTTAAATCTTTCAGGAAAAAAAATTGAAAATGCAAAAATAGTTACTTCAGGTGCCGGTGCTGCCGCCCTTGCTTGCCTTAATCTTTTGGTCCGTCTTGGGGCAAACGCTGAAAATATTTGGCTTAGTGACTTAGAGGGTGTTGTTTATGAAGGCCGCCAAACCCTTATGGATCGTTGGAAAGTCAATTATGCACAAAAAACTGACGCACGAACTTTATCTGATGTTATTAATGATGCAGATATTTTTCTAGGAGTATCGGCGGGTGGTGTTTTAAAGCCTGAATATCTTAAAAAAATGGCTCAAGATCCACTCATTTTAGCACTGGCTAATCCAGTACCAGAAATTATGCCGGAAGAAGCACATTCTATACGACCCGATGCAATGATCTGCACAGGACGCTCTGATTATCCCAATCAAGTTAATAATGTCCTTTGTTTTCCCTATATCTTTCGTGGAGCATTAGACGTAGGTGCAACTGCAATTAACGAAGAAATGAAAATGGCTGCTGTTCATGCGATTGCTGCCCTTGCTCGTGAAGAAACTTCAGATGTTGTAGCCCGTGCATATGCAAAAGCACCGCCTAATTTTGGACCCAACTACCTGATCCCCTCTCCTTTTGATCCGCGTTTAATCCTACGTATTGCTCCTGCTGTTGCTAAAGCAGCAATGGCAACGGGTGTCGCCCTTCGTCCCATTGAAGATATGGAAGCCTACCATGATATCCTCAATCGATTTGTTTTTCTTTCTGGTTTAACAATGAAACCTGTATTTGCTGCCGCAAAAACAGCAAAACGTAAACGCGTCATCTACGCCAATGGTGAAGATGAACGTGTCCTTCGTGCAGCGCAAGTTGTCATTGAAGAACAAACAGCAATACCTCTCCTTATTGGCCGTCCACATGTTGTAGAAGCAAGATTAAAACGCTTTGGTTTGAAAATTCGCCCTAATATAGATTTTGAATTAACAAATCCTGAAGATGATCCACGTTTTCGTGATTATGTTAATTTATTTTTTCATTATACAGGAAGACGTGGCGTTACGCCTGAAATGGCAAAAACAATCGTGAGAACATCAACAACGGCGATTGCTGCCCTTGCCGTCATGCGTGAAGAAGCAGATGCGATGATTTGCGGTTTAGAGGGGCGTTTTGAACGTCAACTTGAATTGATCGAACAAATTATCGGACTTGATCCTCATGTTCATCGTTTTTCTGCTATGAGTTTGCTTATCTCTCAACAGCGTACTCTTTTTCTCACAGATACTTACGTTAATGAAAATCCTTCTGCAGAAGAAATCGCTGAAATGACTGTATTGGCAGCTCAAGAAGTTGAAGCATTTGGAATAACACCCAAAGCAGCCTTATTATCACACTCAAACTTTGGTTCTAAGAACACAGAAAGTGCGCGTAAAATGCGCCGAGCAACAGAAATTCTTGCAAAATTACACCCTCATTTAGAAGCAGATGGTGAAATGCATGGTGATGCAGCTCTTTCCAAAGTTTTTCGTGATCGTGTTTTTCCTGATTCTCGTCTCAAAAGTGAAGCAAATTTGCTTGTCTTTCCAACACTTGATTCAGCCAACATCACGCTCAATACTGTTAAAAGCCTCACAAATGCACTTCATGTTGGTCCTATCTTAATAGGGGCAGCACGTCCTGCCCACATACTAACGCCTTCAGTAACTTCACGAGGCGTTGTTAATATCACAGCCCTTGCCGTCCTTGCAGCAAATAGAAAAAATAAATCCGTAAAATAAATGTACAATAAAACTTCAAAGTTTTTTAAATATTGAGATATAGTATTTCACATATTGTAAAGCTCTTTTCTCTCTAGAAAAGACAGTTATATTCTGGATTAAGGCTTTTTTTAAAAGAGAAAAAAGGCTAGAAGGGTGATATTAAATGTATTTTGAATTTGCTAACTCTATAATAAGGAATCCATACATTGCCTTCCACATTTGATAAAGTTGCTGATATTATTGCAGAAATTAGTGAAATTGATCGCAATACAATCACACCTGAAAGTCATACAATTGATGATTTGGGAATCGACAGTCTTGATTTTCTTGATATTGTTTTCGCTATTGATAAAGCTTTCGGAATAAAAGTCCCCCTAGAACAGTGGACGCAAGAAGTCAATGAAGGTACAATTGCGACAGAAGAGTACTTTGTTCTTAAAAACCTTTGTGCAAAAATTGATGATCTCGTTGCCTTAAAACAGGCGGAGTAATTTTTTCACTATGCATGATCAATCTGTATTCATCACCGGTATAGGTCTCATAAGCTCTCTGGGGGAAGGAACTGATCAACATTGGAATCTCTTAAATGATCCAATCTGTACACCAAACCTAGATTGTACAACTTTTTCGCCCTACACAGTTCATAAATTGCCTGAAATTGATTGGAACTTACAAATTCCCAAAAAAAGTGATCAACGACAAATGGGAACATGGCAGCGTCTTGGTACCTATGCTGCTGGTCTTGCTCTTGATGATGCTGGCATGAAAAATAATGAACAATTCACGTCAACAATGGACATGATCGTAGCTGCAAGTGGAGGAGAACGTGATATTACTGTTGATTCACAAATTCTTTCTAAAGCACGTACAGTCACCGATCCTGCCTCTATGTTAAATGTTGCACTTTCGTCTGAGCTTCGTCCAACATTATTTTTGGCACAACTTTCAAATCTTTTGGCAGGAAATATTTCAATTGTTCATAAAGTCACTGGATCATCTCGCACATTTATGGGAGAAGAAGGCAGTGGACTTTCTTCACTTCAAATTGCTGTCGCCCGTATTAAATCAGGACAAAGTACCCATGCTCTTGTGGGAAGTTCCTATAATGCACAAAGTTATGATATGTTGTTGGCTCATGAACTTGGTGGTCTTTTAACCCATAATGGATGGAGCTCTGTGTGGGATCGTGAAACTCACCCTGGTGGCGGTATTATCACCGGTTCTGGTGGTGTCTTTCTTGTTCTTGAAAGTGGAGAACATGCCAAAAAACGGAATGCACGCGCTTATGCTAAAATTAGCCAAGTTCTTACAGACCAAACAGATAGAACCAAAACGCCGCTTAAGGAATCAATTGCAACAATGTTGAAAACAATAGGCTCTAAAGATTCCTTAGCTATTTCAGCAGCTTCAGGTGCTCATGAAGCAACAAAAGAAGAAAAAAATGCTCTTGATGATGCTAATCTATCTTACCGGGGTATTACAACATTATTCGGTTATATGCGAGAAGCACAATTTCCTTTAGCACTTGCTCTTGCAGCACTTTCAATTGAAAAAAAACGTTGTTTTCCAGCGTTATGTCCTCATGAAAAACCTTTTTCTAAAGAAGTCCATGAAATATTTGTTACCACTATTGGTATAAAAAGAGCTGAAGGTGTTGTGCGACTTACGGCTGTTTGAAGGGGAATTTCTATCGTGAAATATCATGATCATTTTGGACGTCCACTCGTAGCTATTACTGGAGCAGGCGTTATTACATCACTAGGACAGGGAAAACATGAGAATTGGCAAAAATTAACAAGCGGTGTAAGTGGCATCCACAAAATAACGCGTTTTCCCATTGAGGGATTAAATACATATATTGCTGGAACAATTGATTTTCTTAAAGAAAGTACGCTTGGTGCTTCAGCTCTTTCTGAAAAACTTGCGCTTCTTTCTGCTGAGGAAGCTTTAGAACAAGCTGCTCTTGATAAAACAAGCTTTAATGGACCACTCTTTCTAGCTGCACCTCCTGTTGAACTTGAATGGAAAGCACGTTTTAGTCTCGATCAAGAGGAAGAATTCAATCATGAGCCTTCTTATGCACATCTTCTTAAAATCTGTAAACATAAACGCCATGATGCACTTTTTGAAACCACACAATTTGGTGCCATTGCAGAAAAGCTGCAAAAAACGTTTGGCACAAAAGGACTTCCTGTTACACTTTCCACAGCTTGTGCATCTGGTGCAACAGCAATTCAATTAGGTGTTGAAGCTATTCGACGAGGAGAAACAAATCGCGCTCTTACCATTGCGACAGATGGATCCGTTTCAGCAGAATCTCTCATTCGCTTTTCATTACTCTCTGCTCTTTCCACTCAAAATGACCCCGCAGAAAAAGCAGCAAAACCCTTCAGCCGAGATCGAGATGGATTTGTTATGGCAGAAGGTTCAGGTGCTCTTGTTCTTGAATCCCTTCAAAGCGCATTAAACCGTAACGCTAAAATTTTAGGAATTTTAGCAGGCTGTGGAGAAACAGCCGATGATTTTCACCGTACACGTTCAAAACCCGATGCATCACCAGCCATTGGATCCGTTCGCAAAGCTTTAAATGATGCACAAATAACCATTCATGAAATTGACTATATTAATGCCCATGGAACTTCAACACCTGAAAATGAAAAAATGGAATATCTTGCGTTATCGACAGTCTTCGGTGACATTCTAGAACATATTCCAGTTTCTTCTAATAAATCAATGATTGGGCATACCTTAACGGCTGCTGGCGCCATAGAAGCTGTTTTTTCGCTTTTGACCATTCAATCGGGAATACTTCCACCTACCATAAATTACGATAATCCTGACCCTGCTATCCCTTTAGACGTTGTCCCTCATCATAACCGTAAAGCGAATGTCAATGCGGTTTTGTCAAACTCATTTGGATTTGGTGGCCAAAATACGAGTCTTGTTCTCACAGCCTATAAAGGATAATCTTTTCCATACTGACCAAAGTTAACCATACTGAAGCAATAGCAATTATCAATTGAAGGGGAATAATAATGCGTGCGCTACAATTACTAAATGAACGCCGACTTGAAATCACCAATATTTCCCCCCCACCTTCACCTAGGCCAGATGAAGTAACAGTGCGGATCAAAGCCGTTGCTCTTAATCATATTGATGTATGGGGATGGCGTGGCATGGCCTTTGCCAAAAGAAAAATGCCCCTCATCATTGGTGCAGAAGCTTCCGGTGAGGTTATACAAGTAGGAGATAGCGTTGAAAATCTGCAACTTGGACAGATTGTCTCAATTTATGGTGCACAAACCTGTGGGGTATGCCAAGCTTGTCATGAAGGACAGGATAATCTTTGTACTGATGTAAAAGGAGTCTATGGTTTTCATCTTGATGGTTTTGCTTGTGAATTTGTCAATTTACCAGCACGTTTATTGATTCCATCTCCTCCCCAATGTGATGAACTCCAAGCCGCTGTTGCTCCAATTACTTTTGGTACCGTAGAACATATGCTTTTTGATAATGCAAAACTACAAGCAGGAGAAACAATCCTGATACAAGCTGGTGGTTCCGGTATTGGCTCTGCAGCTATTCAACTGGCAAAACATATGGGATGTACCGTTATCACGACGGTAGGTTCAGATGAAAAAGTTGCAAAAGCACACTCTCTTGGAGCAGATCATGTGATTAATTATCGTAAAGATCGTTTTGAAGGTGTGGTGCGTAAATTAACCCAAAAAAAAGGTGTTGACGTTGTTTTTGAGCATGTTGGGGTCGATACATGGAACGGTTCTTTGTTGTGTATGAAAAAAGGAGCACGCTTAGTAACTTGTGGTTCTACCTCTGGTGTTTCAGCATCAATAAATCTCATGCAATTATTTCAGCAACAACTTAAAATATTCGGTTCATTTGGCTGCCGTATAGAAAATATGAAAAATGCCATGCAAAAAATGGCACAAAAAGCCGTACACCCTGTCATTGATACAATTGTTAGACTTGATGAAATGGATACAGCTTTAAAACGAATGGAAAGCCGTGATGTTTTTGGTAAAATTATTCTTAAAATTAATTGAATCATGATGAAGCTTTCTCTTAAAAATCTCATCTATCGTATTAAAGTTATAGCTAAAAAAATATCCTACTTGTTATGGGCATATCTACTTTTTGGTTCTTTATTTATTCTAAAATTCTTTCCAG
This sequence comes from Bartonella sp. B1098, assembly GCF_944896145.1. Taxonomy (NCBI): domain Bacteria; kingdom Pseudomonadati; phylum Pseudomonadota; class Alphaproteobacteria; order Hyphomicrobiales; family Bartonellaceae; genus Bartonella; species Bartonella sp. B1098. The sequence continues at coordinate 163,280 of NZ_CALYLP010000005.1, forward strand.
CCAAAATGGGAATTTCTTTTTTTTCTTGGTTGGCAAAAAAAATCGGCCCCCTCGTACATCGGCATCAAATAACCCTTGCAAACCTTAGAAAGGCATATCCAGAAAAAACAGAGCAAGAACGCTACGCGATTGCAATTGAAATGTGGGAAAACATAGGACGCTTCCTAGCCGAATATATTTTTCTTGATAAAATTTTTGATTTTAATCCTCATGCGGAAGAGCCAGGTTTTATTGAGGTTAAGGGAATTGAAATCTTTGAACGATTAAAAGGAGAAAAAAAACCCCATATTTTTTTCACAGCGCATACTGGAAATTTTGAACTTCTCCCTATTTGCGCACAAAGTTTTGATCTGAATGTTACGGTCTTGTTTAGACCACCCAATAATCCTTATGTTGCCAAACGAGTCCTTAAAGCACGACAAACTTCTATGGGGCATCTTGTTCCCTCAAAAGCCGGTGCAGCATGGGCATTAGCAGGTAAATTAGCAGAAGGTGAAAATGTTGGTATGCTCGTTGATCAAAAATTTCGCCACGGTATCATGGGAACATTTTTTAACAGACCCCTTAAAACAAATCCCTTAATTATAAAGCTTGCACGACAATATAACTGTGATATTTATCCAGCACGTTGTATTCGTCTGCCTGGAGGACGTCATCGTTTAGAATTATATGAGCGTGTAGAACTTCCACGAGATGAAAAAAATGATATCGATATCGCTGCTTCTACGCAAAAACTAAATGATATTGTTGAGACTTGGGTTCGTGAATACCCCGGACAATGGATGTGGTTACATAGACGTTGGGACATCTAACATAAGCTCTATTGCTTACAGAGGAAGTACAAATGTTAGCCTCAAAAAATATCAAAGATCTCACCGCAATTATCACTGCTTTACGCAATCCTGATAATGGTTGTCTCTGGCATAAAAAACAAACTTTTGAATCCCTCATACCCTATCTGCTTGAAGAAGTTTACGAGGTCATCGACGCCATTGAACGAAGAAACCAAAAAGATCTCTGTGAGGAACTTGGTGACCTTCTTTTACAGGTTGTTTATTATGCTACCATTGCACAAGAAGAAGGTAGCTTTACTTTTGAAGATGTCGTTTATGCAATTACGGAAAAAATGATTCGTCGCCATCCTCACGTTTTTGGAAATGCCGAGCAAAAAAAACGAGGTTTTATAAAAGAAGAGTGGGAATATATAAAAAAAGAAGAACAGGCTAAACAAGAGAAATTGCACAAAGAAAACAACAATTCAAGCATTCTTGCAAAAATAAAACAAATCCAGCCAGCAAACCAAGAAGCTCTTGCTTTACAAGAAGAAGCAGCTAAAGTGGGTTTTGATTGGCAAGAAAGTGATAAAGTTTTTGCAAAAATAGAAGAAGAACTGGAAGAACTCAAAGAAGCCATCAAAAATAAAGAAAATTCAGAAATAGAAACAGAATTTGGAGATCTCTACTTTATTCTTCTTAATCTCGCACGCCACTTAGCAATTGATTCACAAAAAGCGTTAAAAAAGACAAATACAAAATTCCGAAATCGTTTTGCCTATATTGAAAAAAAGCTATCCACTCAATCTAAAACACTCACTAACGCATCCTTAAGTGAAATGGAAGCACTTTGGAAGAAAGCTAAAAATGAACAATAAAAAATATCATATTTCTTCTACTCAAAAGAATAAGCCTCCTAAAACTTCTCAATAATAATTTCTCTAAGCTTGGATAATGTCACGAGGTTTGATTCGTTTTATATTGATCTTGGGGGACAGGACGAAGCTCTACCGATTCGCCACATCCACATGCGGAAACTTGATTGGGATTTTTAAAAACAAAACCAGAACGAAGCGTTGTTACTTCATAATCCATCTGTGTTCCTAATAAAAATAATACCGCATCATGCGCAATAAAAACACGAGCACCATTCACTTCAACAACATCCGCATCTATCCCCTCTTCTTTGACGAGAGTAATTGTATATTCCATCCCTGCACAGCCGCCTTTTTTGATCCCAACAAGAATACCTCGTGCATCTTTTGCATCCATAATCGCTTTAACACGATTTACAGCAGCTTGTGTTAAACTTATTACCGAAAAACGACTCATCGTTTACTCTTTTCTTGGCTCAACAGACATTTTAAACGTTTTTTCTCTACCATATTCTATCTGGTATTTTAGAAGAAAAACAACAAGACATAAATTAAAACATCCCAATCTTTTTATTGAGATAAAAATTTATTGGGATAAAAATACATCCTCATAAAATGAGATTTTTGATTGTACAATCTAGAATTTACAATTTTTTATCCTCATAAAACGCAAAATACCTCTGCTATAAAAATTCTAAACGAAAGAAAACATTTCAATGCCATACACTCAATTTCAAAGTTTTAAAAACATTCATTTTTATGACCTATGAGATAAAGAAAATAGACCTTCCATACTTATGGGCGTTCCCCTCCTTCCCCGATACTCCTAAAATCACAAATCTTCTCTCTTCACAATCTGCAAAAGAATTAAATGCATAAATCTATTGGTGGGAAGAATTTTTCACTTTCAAAAGTTGTCAGTGTAAGAGCATTTTAGATTTTGTTCTGTTTATTTTTTCTCTTGCCTTTAAAGAAACAGTCATTTAATCGTTTCACACGGACTCGGAGCGTAGCGCAGCTTGGTAGCGCACTTGACTGGGGGTCAAGGGGTCGTGGGTTCAAATCCCGCCGCTCCGACCATTTTCTAAATGCTGTAAAATAAGCTTATTTTAGAATTTTTTATTTCACTTGCACATCCATGATTTTTTTCTTCAACATAGAACAATGTGCGATAATATTTTTATCATCAATTTTAGAGAGAACGTTTTTATGAGAATCATCTTCATTCTCACGAGAACACACAGGAAACGCGAGACCTCTGCCTCGCGTTAGGCCATTCTTTAAAAAATTTATAATTATTTACTTCTCATATTTTCTAAATTTTCTTTATGCGACAATGCTGCTGTTATCATTTTTTGTAATGGATGGTGACATTTGCACAGTTATTTTTTTTGGTTTTAATTCAGCTGGCATTTCTCTTTTTAGCTGAATATGAAGAAGCCCATCTCCAAGCTCTGCCCCAATAACCTTCACATGATCAGCTAAATGAAAACGTCGTTCAAAAGCACGCGAAGCAATACCTCGATAAAGAAATTCTCGTTCTTCATCATCCTTTTCAGGCTTTCTGTCTCCCTTAACGATCAGCTGATTACAATGCGTTTCAATATCAATTTCATCTTGAGAAAAACCAGCAACAGCCATAGAAATTCTATAAGAATCTTCGGTTAAACGTTCAATATTATAAGGGGGATAAGAAGAAACTTCTTCTGGTTGTGTTCTTGAATCAAACCAGTTAAAAAGATGATCAAAACCTACTGTGGAACGATAAAATGGTGAAAAGTCTACTTGACGCATAATACTGCCCTCCTTTAGAGCGACTACAATTTATAATTGATTCACAAAGTTCCCAAATGGCAAACTTACTTGTGAAGCCGTGGTCCCATCATGGCAACCACACTGTAATATCTGGTAATCGTTTTCTCTTATTTCAACTCTTTTATATCTGAATTGACAAAAACTATCTAAAAAACAACTTACCCCTTTCTTAATCCTTCTTCATCATTACATAAATATCAAAGTCCTCTCATTATCTGACGTTGAACTCAGTAGCAAATACACTTAAAGGATTTCAATTGAAAGCACCTCTTTATCCCATAGACTGGGGTTCCGCTCCTCCTCATATCCATCATGGTACCCTTAAAATAGCAATAGATTGCAAAATTCGTTTTGCAATAACATATCCTAAAGCAGAAAAATCTAAGGGAACAATTGTTATTCTTGAAAACAATACAAATGCTTTAGAAACATATTTTTTACCCATAAATGAAATTTCTAAACGCGGTTTTCACACAGCAATATTTGACTGGTTTGATCAAAAAAAAATGTCCTTCAAGACAAGAAAAAAAAGCCGACATTATTACTTTGATATAAATAATGATATTAATGACTTATATGAATTTCTTAAAAATGTTGTTTATCCTAATTGTCCCCCCCCTTACTCTATGCTCGCCTATGGTATGGGGGGATTGATCGCCCTTAGCGGCTTAGATCTCATTAATCATCAGTTTAACAGATTGCTCTGTGTTTCTCCCCTTTTTGCTCCACTCGGCAATAAAACGAACAGTTTTCAACATAAATTAACACAATTTCTTTCTGATATAGGCCTTGGCTTTATCCCAGCAAAAGACGGGAAACAATTAAAAAAAACAAACCTAAAAAATATACAGTTAGAGCACATGCATCAAGGGCTATTCCCTTCCATTAAGCCCCCAACATCTCGATGGATGGCATCGGTATTTAATGCGATTGATTCTGTGAAGAAAAATATAGTCCACGGACATTTACAAATCCCAACACTCTTTATTCTCGCCAATCAAAACAATCTTGTCAACAGCATTGAAGTACGGAAATTATGCCAACACACACGTCTGACAGAAAGTATTACCATTACAGGCGCTGAACTTGATACAATTATGTATAATGAAGGTTATAAAAAACAATTTTGGGCGGCATTTGATGCATTTATTCTCGATAATGCCTCTATAAAATAATACAAAATCTCAACTTCCATTTCGCTCTGCAAAAACGAAGATTTCTATCAGCGACATCGTTCTATAAATATCTTCTATATAATGGATTCCATCTTCTAACCACTCATATGATTCGTTCTATAGACTCTATAAGCAAACTATGAAACCAATATTCATCACAAGGCATAATAAAAAACAAATAACTATAAAAATCCCATTTTTTAGGATAACCTTTCAAAAACAATAAATTAACATAATATTCTTCTCATTTCTAGATAGAAGCAATTCGTACAGTAACGGTTTTCATAATTTTTTTAATGGAGTTCTGATAAGAAACAGATAATTTAAAAGAAAAAATAGTAATGAATCATTTTAAAAGTCTTAGATCATCCCTACTTTTTTTAATCACGTATATTTCGAATTTAACTAACTCACAACGAATATGCTGTATTTTGAATAAGAATATAAGAATTAACCATTTTGCCATTCATTTTGATTATGAGTATTTTTCGATCTTTTTTATAAATACTCTATATTGTATAATTGATACGGCAAAAACTCTGACAAATGGAGCCATTGGAACACAATTATGAAACGAATCCTGCTCGCAGAAGATGATAACGATATGCGCCGCTTTCTCGTAAAGGCCCTAGAACGTGCAGGCTATGAAGTCGCCGATTTCGATAATGGTATTAGCGCATATGAACGTTTACAAGAAGAACCATTTTCTCTTCTCCTGACTGACATTGTGATGCCAGAGATGGACGGAATTGAACTGGCACGACGTGCTACTGAAATTGACCCTGATTTACGAGTTATGTTCATTACAGGTTTTGCAGCGGTTGCACTCAATTCAAATAGTGATGCTCCTCCTGATGCAAAAGTTCTCTCTAAGCCATTTCACTTACGTGAACTTGTCAATGAAGTTGAAAAGATCCTTATTGCTGCTTGAAGGGACGTTTTTCTCAGTTATTTGCATCTATTGTAAGAGAAAATGAAATTAAGCATTGACGTTTATCATTCTATATGGTGTATGCAACATCGATGAATGGGCGTGTAGCTCAGCGGGAGAGCACTACGTTGACATCGTAGGGGTCACAGGTTCGATCCCTGTCACGCCCACCATATGCTTTTACTTCTTATGTAATTTACTGATTTCACGTATGTTTTAAGAGGTGAGGGATACCCGAATAAAGTTAAGGGAATAGGATTTTGTGACGTGCTTCTATAGGGCGCTTCTTTTTTTATCGAATTTCTCTAACAATTTTTTAAATTTTGTTAAGTCTTGTTGTGAAAAATTCTCTAAGTTTCTAACAAACATATCAACAATTTCACATCTGCACGTATCAGAAGGTTTTATTGTAAAACTCCTTTGACATGTATAGGCTTCTTTTCTTAAAAGTAATGCTTCCTTTTGATCTAAATCATATAAGTTTATGATTTTGACTGCCATGCCAACCGGTACAGATTTCTTGCCAATCTCGACTGAAGATAAAAATGATACAGATACGTCCAATTTCTTAGCCATATCTAAGAGGCGTTCTGAGTGATCAACGCGAAGTTTACATAAAATTTTACCAAAAGATGTAACCATATAAAAAGTCCTGTTAGAGAAGAAATATTTCCTCTGATTTTAACAAATCTTTTCGAAGATTGCTTTAATTATTGCGAATCAAAACTTCTTTTCGAGGTGATTTTTTTTGCGATTTTAAAGAAAAGATTTTGTAAATCTCTAACTCTTAGTTATCCATTTTTTAAAGTGTGAGAAGTGATTATCTAGCGCATCTATGAAACGGGATAAATCGATGACAAACATAAAGACAATGAAGGCTAACCACTTCATAATGCGTGACATCATCTTTAAGCCTTGATACGTCTCTATCATCTCATGAAGCAGCTGTTGTTCTGTCTCCGTGAGATCTTGTTCCGGTTTACGCTTTCTACTCATTTGACCAACCACATAAGCGTGCTCCCTATTTTGCGCCCCCAAATCACAAACGCTGTTCCTTAAACCGCTTGGCAACAATCACCAGTCCTGTACACGCCGCTAAAACCATAATCCCTGCTAACGCCCACTGAATTGGTCCATTACCAACAAAAAAGCCTCCAAATCCTGAACAAGACCCTATAATCGGGGCTAGCGCCTCTATCTTGAAAAGACCTGTTCTCTCCTTCGTTTCTACCCTGTGATAGTTCGAAGCAATGTAAGACCCTTTCGCCCACAAACCGGCTTCGGCTGCTCGACGGTTGGATAATCCCACAAAAGGCTTACCCCCTATCTTATTCCATTTCTGTAATTCACTAGGAACAGCTTCATAATCCCCTTGATTAAGCTTCTTCAACAACGTTGACTTGCTAAAGGCTTTCGTTCCTACGTTATAACAAAACGATACCAATGCCGCGAATTGGCAATCCGTTAATGAAACCGTCACCGATTCCTCAACCGTCTTCTCAAATTGCTTTAAGTCTTCACAAAGAATTTCTTCTGCTTGCTCTTGTGTGATACGCATGCCTTTTTTAACAAGCGGTTGACCGGCATTGCTGGTGTGACCATACCCTATCGTCCAGATACATGCTACATCTCTATAAGCCTCTAAACGTAACCCTTCCCACTGTTTGATAAGCTCTAATCCTTCCTTTGATATCTTTCTCATCTGACCCTCCATAAAAAAAGCCCCACATCTGTGAGGCTGGATTAAAATCTTCTTTTATGATCTTCTATTGGCTATGCTCTTTGATCAACTGCTCGACTTCTTCAACACGAAAGCCAAGTTGAAAAAGCGGTGCATATTCGCTTTCCTGTAATTCATACTGACAACGCTTTTTGACAAAATCTCCATTGAGATCAGACGGCATTTCGGTTATGAGAGCAACCTTATGCGTGTCATCTTCTACCCCCTCTTCTCCTTCACTGAGCTCTTTGATAAAGACCCAATAAAAACGCGTTGATAAAAGCTGCTCTAGCCTTTTTACCGTTTCTTCCCTATCAAATTCGAGCATATTTAGATAATCTTGCTTCGTATTTAAGTGTTCTGGATAATCTATCATCTACCCCTCCTAAACAAAATGACGAGGACGGCTACAACCACGCGCCCCTAATTGGTGATTGTCTCTAGCAGAAGAGACGTTAGCACGTGCAAAATGTCCACTCTCTGCACCATGACTCCAACTTCCGCCTCCTGATAACCACCTCATTTCTAGCCTAGACTGCCCCCTATTCGTTATTTGCATAGGAAATGTTCCGGATAAAAACTGCCAAATATAACCGCAACCATCTTCACACCCTATATGAGAGATCATGCGACGTTTTGCCGTATCAACGTGACCACCTGAAATCTTAGGAGAAGGTGCCTTCTTTCCTACAATACTCGTCTTATCATTACTCCCATGCATAGCAGAAGCAAATTCTTCATCACTTAATAATGACTTATTTACAAGCATCATATCTGTTACATGATCTGTATAAGTACACCCCGTTGTAATTGGAACATTATACGCGGAGCGTGTATTTTCTCCCGTACCTGACTGAAGATAAATATCAACCCAAAGATCTGTAGAGAAGTCGTAAACCATTCCTTCTGGTGAACTATGCGGGCGATGATTGAGACACCAAACAGAGTGGGGTAATATATCCCCTGCACGATAACCCGATAAGAGATGACCAGAAATCGTACCAACATCCACACAAAGCGTATGAAACCCTCCTATCTTGCGCGAATTATTGACGGTGTAATTCCTTGGATACGTAGAGTTTTCCGATACAACAAATTTATGAGACTGTCCTCCATCAGAAACCAAATAAACATAATAATCCTTGCCTGCCGAAAGAGACGGCATGCCTATTCTTGCATCGGCTGCATAACCTACAACCAAAATATCATTGCCTACTCCCAAGGTTAGGGTCGTTCCTTTTTTTACCGTTAATTGCGCTTTGCCTGTAGCTACAAGAAACGGGGTAGAATTTGACAAAACCGTTAAATTAGACTGTTTCAGTAAAGTATTTATCTTTTCTGCTAGCGCTTTTGCTGCTGTTGCTGTTGTTTGAGCTGCCGTTGCTGTTGCTAAAGAACTTTTGAGACCTCCAAGCTCTTGTTTCGTCGTATCAGCAGTTTTCTTTGCTTGCTCCGCAACTCCTTTGGCTTCTTCGGCTGTCCTTTTCGCTCTATCAGCTGTTTCTTTAGCTTTAGTGGCTTCGCCCTTGGCTTGATAAGCTTTTGAATCTGCTGCTTCCGCTTTTTTCTTGGCTTCGTCTGAGTACGTCCGCGCTAAACTTGCTGTAGTTTTAGCATTATCTGCCGCTTCCTTCGCATTATAAGCTGTACTACTAGCGTTATAAGCTATATTTTTTGCGGATTCTGCCTCACTACGAGCTTGCCTCGCATCATTTTCGGCATAGCCTGCTTTTTCCTTGGCTGCCTTCGCTGTTTTTTGTGCCTCTTCTACTTTTCCTTCTAAAGATGTTGCTAAAGACGATGCCTTTTTATCAGCTGCTTCTGCCGCTTTCTGTGCTTGTTCGGCTGTATATTTTGCACTATTAGCTATTTCCTTAGCTTTTTCGGCTTCGCCCTTGGCTTGATAGGATTGTGAATCTGCTGTTTCGGCTTTTTTCTTGGCTTCATCTGCGTACGTACGCGCTAAACTTGCTATGGTCTTAGCGTCATCGGCTACTTCCTTCGCTTTGTGAGCTGTACTCCACCCTTGATGAGCTGTGTTGCCTGAATTTTCCGCTATCTTCTTGGCTTCGTCTGCATATGTCCGTGCTAAACTTGCTATGGTCTTAGCCTCATCTGCTGCTGCCTTCGCTTTATTGGCATTACTCCACCCTTCATGAGCTGTACTTTTTGCCTTTTCTACCTCTCTGCGCGCTTGTTCTGCCTCATGGTTGGCATAACCGGCTGTCTGTTTGGCTTCTTTCGCTATCTTTTCGGCTTCACCCGCTACTGTCTCTACTTTTCCTGCTTTAGTTTGTGCTCCTTCCGCAACCTTCTTCGCTTCTTCCGCTGTTGACTTCGCACTATTAGCTATTTGTTTTAGACTATCCAAGGCTCCTTTCGTTTCTTCTGCTACCTTCTCTACTGCTTCCGCTTTGCTCTTCGCCTCTTCCGCTATGCCCTTCACCGCCTCTACATCAGCCTGCCCTGCCGCCTCTCCTGAACGCGCTGCCGCTTCTGCTGCTTCTTTGGCTATTCGCGTGGCTTCGGTTGCACTCTGCTGGGCTTGCTCTGATTTCGCCGACGCACTATCCGCAGAACTTTTCGCTTCCAAGGCTATCGTTGTGGCATTGCTTGCTTCTTCTTTTGCTTCCTCTGATAGGCTCTTCGCAGATATTGCTGTCTGTGAAGCTTCATTCGCAACTGCCTCTACGCTTTCGGCTTTAGCCTTTGCTGTTTCTGCTGCCTCTTGTGAGCTTGATGCCAACCGTTGTGCCTCTTCCGCTTTAGCCTTTGCTTCACCAGACTTCGTTAAGACTTCTGAAGTTTGCTGGCTTATCTCATCACCTTTCTGCTTGGCTGTAGTGGCTGTCGATAATGCCGTGTCTGCAACGCTTTTAACATCTCCAAGCGTTTGTTTAGTTTCCTCAGCAATCCCCTTGGCATCATGAGCTGTGCTAGATGCCGTATCCGCCGTTGTTTTCGCTGCATTTGCTTCTCTTAATGCTTCATCGGCGGTTTTTTGCGCTTCTGCAGATGATGTCGTTGCTTTTTCTGCTAAACCTTTAACTTCTTCAGAAATCCCCTTGACATCATTGACTGATGTAAGCGCTGTAGAAGCTTTCTCCTTCGCATCACTCGATTCTCTAAGCGCACTTGTAGAGGCATTTTTAGCTTCTGTTGCTAGCTGTTTGGCTTCTTCACAAACACTCTTACTTTCTTGTGCAACTCTCTCTGCTGCCTCAGCTTTCTTCTGAACGGCTTCTGCTAAACTTTTGGATGCTTCACTCCCTTCACGAACCGCTTGTCTATCGGCTTGTAATGCTTGCTCTGCAACTGTCTTAGCCTCAGAAGCTATTTGAGATGCCGTTGTTGCTGCCTGTTGTGCCTGCTCGGCTTTCGTGTTTGCACTATCTGCTACACTTTTCGCGGATTCCGCTAATCTTTTCGCTTCGGACGCTGTTTGGGATGCTTGTTCTCCACCAGATTTTGCCAATTCTGCTACAGCCTTAACAGCTTCAACGGATGATTTGACTTCATCACAAGCTTCCTTTGACTGTTCTGAAAGTTTCTTTGCTTCTTCTGCTGTGCTCTTGGCTTCTCTTGATTCTGTTAATGCCGTATTGGCTGTTGATTGAGCAGAGCTTGCTGTAGTTGTCGCTGTTTCACTTGTTTGCTTGGCTTCTAACGCTGACGTCTTCGCATCTGTCGCCATATTTACTGCTGTTTCTGACGTTACCTTCGCACCATCGGCTGTTTGCTTCACTTCATCACAGGCACTGTTCGCTTCTTGCGCTAATCTTTCTGCTGTTTCCGCTTTAGCTTTCGCATCTTCTGCTAAGCTCTTGATCTCTTCTCCTCCACGGGCTGTTTCACTACCTGAACGCACTGACGCCTCTGCAACTGCCTTGGCCTCTTTGGCTACGCGAGACGCTTCGAACGCTTCTTGTTGTGCCTGCTCTGCTTTCGTTTGTGCACTATCTGCCGCGCTTTTAGCGTCTAAAGCTGTGGTCTTTGCAACACCGGCTTCTCGTTTTGCTTCTTCTGATAGACTCTTTGCTGCTGTCGCTGTTTGTGCTGCATCATCACTCGTTTGTTTTGCTGCATTAGCAATAGTCTCTAAACTTTCTGCTTTATTCTTGGCTTCTTTTGCATTCCTCAACACTTCATTAGAACGCGTTTGGATTTGCTCTGCTGTTTTTGTCAGTTCTGTAACAGAAGCTGTCGCCCGTTCCGATAAACCTTTTGCCGCTTCTGCAATATCCTTGGCATCATCGGCTGTCTGTTTGGCTCCATCTGCCTTAAGACTGGCTTGGGTCGCTACCGTCTTGACTTCATGACACGTTGCTACCGCGGTTGCGGCTACTTGGGACGTCTCTGTCGCTGTTTGGGAAGCTTCTCGCGCTGTTTGCTCTGCACGTTCAGAAATCGTTTTTGATGCATCGGCTAACCTCTTAGCTTCTGTCGAGACATTAACGGCATTCTCACTTACCTGCTTAACCTCTGCAAAACTTTCCAATGCCGTAGCCAGTGAACCTTTCGTACCACTGATTTCCCCTGAAGCTCTATCAACCGCTGCTTTGGTCTCTTCTGCTATGTGCTTTGCAGCATCAGAGGCATTTTGGGCTTCTTCGGCTAAGCCCTTGGCGCTATCCGCTGTCTCTTTTGCTTCATTGGCGATTGCTGTTGCTGCTGTAATCGCTTCCTTCGCTTCACTGGAGGTTGTAAGCGCTACATTAACCGTTTGAACCGTTTTTGTTACCTCTGTGAGCGCTTGATCTGAGCCCCTCTTAGCTTCTTCTGCAACCTGTTGCGCACCATTTGCACGCGCCATCGCTTTTTCTGCCTCTTGCCTTGCATTCACAACCTGTTCTAACGGTGCAAAGGTCTCATACGAATACAAAGAAGCTGTCCCTAAAATCTTCGGAACAACTACACTATCTTGCGAAAGCCCTTCTCTAATTTCCTCTTCAGTCGCTACCGGTATCAGATACTCATGACTATGATCGGGGATCTTCATCTGCTTTCCTCCTTACTCCCTCTAAAGTGCTTCATCCAAAGAACACTCTTTCAAATCCTCAAGATCTGCGCTTAAGCTCTCTAAGCGTTTCTCCATCTCTTTCTGCGAACCATCAAACTCTGTTTTCAAAGCTGTTGTCACTAAATCAACAATCCCTTGAAGCGGCGTATGCAAAAAGCCTCCCCCTGAATACAAAACGACCCGTACTTGGGACGGGTCGCTAAGCTCTGATATCGCAAACGGTTTTAAGGTCATTTCAACTCCTCATGTCTTTATTCCATAAATTACACTCACATTAACGGGGCGCGTTTCAGCGCCACCAACCCTCTCTGACATAAGATGATGTTCATGATGCCCCCTATCATGAATGCCCTCTTTGAGAGGCGTCGAATAATATAAAATGTTCGCAAAGGGACTTCGGATAAACCAAGGCAAGCGAGGCGGCTTATCCTTATCGGTAAACCAAAAGGGAACCTCTTCTTGTGAACCTCCTGCTATTTGGTCAAATTCTTGATTACACCTTTCCAAGGCATCCCCACTCAACCCTACACACTCTTCGTCTAGAGATCTCTTTCGCCTTGTCAAAGAAGATTCAGAAGAAGAAATATCTCGTTTCTTGCGTGAAGAACGGTCAACTGAAGAAGCGGCTCCTATTAAATGTTCATGCGCTTTCAAAGAACACGCTTGCTGACTTGCAAAAGAACGCCAAGGATCTAGACCACGTTCATAATCTGTGCCCCGTAAAAACATTCCCCGAAAATCGGGGACATTAAATGTCGAAACGCCATCTCCTGCTCCCCAAACCGTTCCTATCGCGTCAAACAATGCTCTATACGTTCTTCGCGAATATGCCCCCCCATCACAAGGCAACCAACCTGCCGGCAAGCGTTCCATTGCAAAAGGACCAATAAAACCAGACGGTAGACGTTTTAAGGAAAAAGCTTTCTCCCTTGTTGGATTGAGAATTTGCCAACCGCTTATCTCTTCATCATACACAAGCGTATAAAGACAACCCTCTTGGATCTCGCCTCCCGATAAGGCTAATAAACCGCTTTCTGTCGCCTTATAAACGGGCTTAGCAGCCAAATTATCCAAAGCAATCGTGGTCGCCCCAACGTTTTTACCTTTCGCTTTAAAACAAACCGAGATACCATTCTTATACGCTAAAAATTTCGATTGACTTTGAAGACGTATCGCACTCGTCTTTTGTTCTTGATTAACCGTAACAACCCCCTCAATCACACCCCCCGTATCCGATAAATACTCACTGACTCTTTGCATCATAAAACGCGCGCTGTTATTGACCGTGTTAGGGTGCTGTCCCTCTGACCAATTAATCAAGCTATCTGCCCCACCATTCTCAGAGGCGCTCAAAGACCAATCATAAATCGTTGACATCTTGACCTCACGTCTTAATCCCAAACACAACACTCATATTAATCGGGCGTGTTTCACTGACACCTGAACGAGCCCAAACAACATCACGCATGTGAAGATGGGAATGGGGAAAGGCAAGCACATGATGCAACCGTATATCCTCTGCACGCACACCCAAACGCTCGGCAAGCTTTTCCCTTTGCTGCTCATTCAGCACATACCCCCAGATAATCATCATATTTCCATACCAACTCTCTTCCTCATTGGCATCATTCAAAATCGTAACCGATTGACCTCCATGTTCATGCTTTCTCATAGTGTCATGCTGTAATGTGCCAAGATAACGAAAACGGTCTATCTCGCGATCATCATCAACACCCCGCAAAAACACGCCACGCAAATCGGGAACATTAAACTTCGTCCAACTATCACTGCCACCCCATCTTGTTCTTATCGCTTCATAAAGTGCTGGATAATCACTGCGCAAATAAGCAGCCCCATCACAGACTAACCAGCCTTCAGGCAAAACTTGCATTCCAAAAATCCCTATCGTACCGGTAGGATAAACTGAAATCATTGGTTCTTGTAATAAAGGCAAGGGGGTAGGATTCAAAACATGCCAACCATTATCCCTATAAACCAAACGATAAATGCACCCCTTTTGAAACTCGCCTCCTGTCAAAGAACGCATGCCTAATTCCGTCGCCTTATAAAGAGGCTTGGCAGGTAAAGCATTTAAAGCAATTGTTGTTGCCCCAACATTCTTGCCCTTCGCTTTAAAACAAACCGTGATACCATTCTTATACGCTAAAAACTGACAGTGGCTTTCAAGTCTTATCAACGTCGTTTGTTGTTCCGCATCAACCGTAAAGGTATTTGCAATCATACCACTCGTATCGGATAAATATTCCTTTACGCGTTGCATCATCACACGCGCACTATTATTCACGCTGCTAGGACGCTGTCCTTCTGACCAATCAATCAAATCATCACAATAGGCATTCTCAGAGGCTCTCAAAGACCAATCATAAATCGTCGACATCGTAAAACCTCATGTCTTAATGGCAAACAGAACAGAAACATTCACTGGACGCGTCTCACCTTCACCACTGCTTCTCAAGTCAACCTCTTGATCTTCATCATGGCTATAGGGACTTGCAATATAGCTCCCTAAATTCTCACGCTCTATTCCCATAAAGTTTGCAAGTGCCCCCCCTCCAAACAATCCTAGACGATATCCCAAAACAGCCGTCGTATTCCCATCCCAAAAATCTTCATTGCTCGTAAAATGGGGAAAGGAAAGACTTTGCCCCTGATGTTCGTGTGACTCCATTAAATCTGTTTGCACACTTGCAAAAGAACGCCCTTCATCAATATGACGACCGTCATCAACACCGCGTAAGAACATTCCCCGAAAATCCGGAACATTAAACGTCGTAACACTATTCCCTTCTCCCCAAACCGTCCCTATCGCAGAAAACAGATTGATTTATAATGATAATTTAGCGTTGTTCATATGGAATTAGACCCTCGAATAACGTAAGATTCTCTCATTTCAAGTTTGTTTATGTTGCATCAATAAAAACCACTCGCTTGCGCGTCAAAAGCGGGGCTGGTGTGTGGGTAAAAACTATAGAAGAAAGGACTAAAAATGGCTCTTATGAACCGTCTTAATGCAAGATCTGTCGCAACATTGGGGGCTGGCAAATATAATGATGGTGCCGGCTTGCTTCTTCATAAGCGTAAAGATGGGGGTGCTCAATGGCTTTATCGTTATACCCTTCACGGGCGCCGTCGTGAAATGGGCTTGGGTGCCTTAAGACATGTCTCTTTAAAACAAGCACGTGAATTAGCAAACCAATGGCGTTCTGTTTTACGTGAAGGTCGTGACCCCATTAAAGAACGCAACAAACAAAAGCGTGAGGCAATAAGCAATCTTCATTATTTAAAAGATATCGCTTTGGATACTTTTGAAAGCCGTAAAGCTGAATTAAAAGGGGATGGGAAGGATGGGCGTTGGTTTTTACCATTACGCCTTCATATTTTACCAAAATTAGGCTGTCTGCCCGTTTCAGAGATTACCCAAACAGAGATACGCAATACCCTCGCTCCTATCTGGCATACAAAAGCTGGAACAGCAGAGAAAGCACTAAACCGTCTTAATCTTTGTCTTAAACATGCGGCTGCCTTAGGACTGGATGTTGACTTACAAGCAACAGAAAAAGCACGCGCTCTCTTAGGTAAACAGCGTCATAAGGTCACTAATAGACCAGCCATGGATTGGAAAGATGTTCCTGCTTTTTATAAAACACTGTGCCAAACAACAACCCTAACACAACTGGCTTTGCGTTTGCTTATCCTTACAGGCGTTCGTACGCGTCCTTTGCGTCATATTCATAAGGATCAAGTTGAGGGTGATATATGGACAATCCCTGCTGAAAACATGAAAGGAAAGCGTGATGCTACAACAGAATTTCGCGTCCCTTTATCATTAGAGGCATTAGAAATTCTAAAACAAGCGCTCCTGCTTTCTCGCAATGATTTTTTCTTTTCTGCTACCGGTCGCGGTCCTCTTAATGAGTGTTCCATGTCAAAATATATGAAAAAAATTGGACTTGAATCCTGCCCCCATGGTTTTCGTTCCAGTTTACGTGATTGGCTCGCTGAAACAACCGATGCCCCCTATGAGGTCGCTGAAACTATTTTAAGTCATACGGTTGGGGGTAAAGTAGAGCGTGCCTATCGTCGTACTGATTATTTAGAACAGCGCCGTGTCTATATGGATAAATGGACGGCTTATGTCACCGGTCAATCTTAAGATATGGGGTGTAATACCCCATTATCTGTGGATAACTTTCTCTCTCTGTTTTCTCATTCTCTCTCAATAAGACTCATAAATTATCACATGAGAAAATATATGATAAAATACTGTTTTCTATAAACTAAATACCTTTCATATGATGCAAAAATATGGTTAATAAATGCTTATGATTTGTTCTCATTTTTTAATATTTGAAAGGACTTTACTATGACAGAAAACGATATTCTTTTAACAGACCGTGAAAGTGCAAAATTGCTTCATATGAGTGTCTCAACTTTCCGCCGTCATGTGACCAATGGCTCTCTCCCAAAACCTTTAAAATTCGGTTTTTTATCGCGTTGGTTACAATCGGATCTTTTGAATGTTATTGAACAAGCGAAACAGCAACGTCAAAGTGATGCGGCATAAAAAAACTTTGTCACATAAGGATGGACAAGGCTTTTCATTTTCACACGAAGCTTATGAATAGCAGAGTCCGTCCTATGATGCAATCATTATAGGATCAAAAATATGTTTTCTTTTACGAATGCGCAGGGCATTACACGTGCTGTGCCAGGGGGTTGGCATGGGCGTTATGGAATAGCCCGTTGTCCAGCCCATGATGATCAATTGCCTAGCTTATCTCTTGAATAAATTAGCGTATCTTATAAACTATGCTAATTAGCAGCTTTAAAGTTTTCTAAAATATTAAAAGAAAAATCCGCTATGTGAGAAAACTTAAGTGTCAATAACAATTCCCCTGCTCTGTTCTTTCGATTGAAAGTATCAAGCTTTATATTTGCACCACTCTTTTCTTCTATTGATAGTTTCTCTTTCAATATGGAGTGGAACAAAACCATTTTTGTTAGCATATTCTAACAATCCCAAGTTTTTGATTGTCTGTATCTTGTTATCATAAGAAACACGTAAACAAACGTAAAATTTTGTCATGTTCAATAAAAAATGATTAAAGATAAAAGCAGATATCTTATTTTCATTTCAAACAACAAATTGAAAAATTCATAGGAAATTTGATTGATCAAATTTAACCATTAGATTAATATTTCAAGACGATTACAGAAAGGAATTTCCTATGCAAAAGAAATTACCCAAAAGTTATATGACGGATGCTGAACGTGAAGAATTACGAGCAGGAGGTCTCCCTCAAAACAGTATCTATATGGTTGAAGCAGAAGCAGCTTCCAAGGCGAATGATAGCAAAACAACGTGGGAGTGGTTAGCAATGGCTGAATATCCAGCACATGCACTTCTACATCTTAGACATCAACGTGGAGCACAGTTTATTCGTGATATGGGGTTTTCTACAAAGAATGCTGATGAGGAATATGGTCCAGACTGGTTAGATAAAGGGGTTGTAATAGGAGGTCATCATTTCTGATAAATTAGAAAAGCTTTTTTTACAACAAAGTGTACTAGTACAAGATCTTGAAAAGACATTAGTATCTCAAAAATTACATAATGTACGAAGTAATTTGTGTGATTATATTCGTAATGTTGGAAAAAATAGTGATTTACCATTGCTTATTGATACGGAAAGTGACTTTATAAAGGATGATTTGCTTCGGTATGCTAATAGTAAAGCTATGGTCAGTAGTCTTGAAACAGCATTAATTGAAATAGGTGTTGTTAAGGATCACATGAGACTAGTTTCCAATCCTGAGAAATATGATGCGATAAATAGGGGACATAGTCTATCAAAGCACCGAAAAGGCGGATTACCTTATGATGAAGCTCGGAAAGCAATGGCATCCCATTATACACGACTAGGAAATCTGGACAAAGCACGTTTAACAGACATTGAAAAATCGATTATTGATGTGCGAAGAGAAAATATCAAGGCAATGCAAAAACTCTACGAAAAGATGCAAGCCAAAGCGATTGGTATAGATTTCTAACTCAATAGCCTACTCATAACAAAGCTTTTTACATTAATTTATTCACACATCTTTAAAAGTAATAGCTAAATGAAAATATCCCTGCTGAATATAATCGTCCTAATTTCTTTCTCTATCCAATCAAAAAACTTCATTTCTCATTTTCTTAGTTCTATTTGTATTCTTCATAGCAATATTTAGCTAAGTCTAAAGTCATCTTTGTATACGCCAAATTCGTATTCAAAATGTAATTATGGATCTCTTAAATTAATTGAAAACATATTCATTATTGTTTGAAATACATTTTCATCACTAACAGAAAAACTAAAAAATTTTCTTCATTATGAAAATCTGAAATGGTTAGTATTATTTCTTTTTTGTTTTTTCCTTTAATAGAAAGCTATAAAGAGAGATACTCACTCAAAAAGCTTACAATCGCATGTTTTAAAAATGCCAAAGACTATAGCAAGCCTTGCGTTGATTTTTGAACTTCTTGACAGTGGTGGTTTTGAAATTGGTCTCTATGCTATCACAACAGCGTTGCGTTGGGAAAAATATCTGATAAGTCATGCGAAACGTCTTTACGCAGCGGGGGATACATTAACAGCAGAGCGTGCAAAATTGATTGTCGAACGCTGTGATTGTTTACCCGATGTTTTTACGGCAAGGGATATCTATAGACGATGTTGGAGTTCTTTAAAAGATAAAGAAGCTGTGAAGCAAGCTTTAGAGCTTTTATGTCGTTCTAATCACCTGCGAAAAAAGTTTATAACACATCAGACAAGTGGACACCCTAGCGCCTATTATGAATGGCATCCTTTGGTCAAAAACAACAGCATAAAACAATAACACCTCTTTTGAAGTTTTTAAAACAATCACACAAAACTCTTTTTATAGCATTCTCATTAAGTAATTTTTTTCCAAAAAAAATGATCTGAATGACTTTGTAAAAAGAGTTTTGTCAGTGCTGTCAGTCTTGTCAGTTCTTTTTAGCCCCCCCTTTCTATATATTTTTTAATCAAAAATAAAAGTTATTATATTTCAATAGATTAATGACTTTAAAACACAACTCATATCAATGGTGCAATCTTTAAAAATAACCAATGATGTAAATTGATTAAAACCTGTCAGTTATCTGTCAGTAAATTGAACTGACACAAATGCCCTTTTCAATGATTTATAAAACTTATCAAAATAATCATTATGATATTTTAAAAGAACGTATTGCATCTGTCTTGATTAACACATCAAATGAATAGCAAATTTCACTATTTTGCTGATCTGATCTTTCTCATAGGCTGTTGATAAGTATCCTTTTAAAAACTCTTTTGAAAAAATTATCGGCTTTTTAGCAGTTTTTTCCCATTTTTATCGATATTTGTTTTAAACGCATTTAATTGAATTCGTTTTGATTCTTTTGATGGTTATTGATCATCTTATAAGACAAGGGATTTTTATTGTAATATGCTGCAATCTGTTAAGTCTGATAATAAACACGTCACGCTACGCTCTCTGTTGGACTATTATCGTCAACGAGCAAAATCACCCCGTGAATTGGGAACCCTTTTTGAAAATCTTGTGAAGGATTATCTGTCTGAGGACCCTCTTCAAAAGCAAGAATACGAAAAGGTTCAAACTTATTTGGAATGGGCTCAAGAGCATGATGAAGATGGGCGTGATATTGGCATTGATCTGGTCGCTACAATCCGTGATGACGGCGGCTATGCGGCTATTCAATGTAAATGCTATGATGCTTCTCACATCATTAAAAAAGAAGATATTGATAGTTTTATCGCTGCCTCTGGGAAGAAAATATTCACACGTCGCATATTGGTTGATAGCACTGAAAGCAATTGGAGTGATAATGCGAACAACACATGTGATGGTCAAGAAGTTCGTATTCAACAGATTAATCTGTTTGATTTAGAAAACAGCCAAATTGATTGGGGGGCTTATAAAGAAAGAGGACAAGCCGTCCTTAAAGAGCAACCGAAAAAAAAGCTTTTAGATCATCAAAAAGAAGCTCTTGAGAAAGTCTGTGAAGGTTTACAAGAAGCAGACCGTGGCAAGCTTATTATGGCATGTGGGACGGGCAAGACTTTCACAAGCCTTAAGATAGCAGAGACCATGGCGGGAAAAGGCAAGCGTGTGTTGTTTTTAGTCCCTTCTCTTGCTTTGATGTCACAAACAATCCGTGAATGGACCCTTGATACAGAAATTCCTTTACGTTCTTTTGCGGTGTGTTCGGATACACAAGTAGGAAAACGTCGTAAAGGGAAACATGATGATGAATCTGGTCTCGATGCTTCTGATCTTGTTTTACCCGCTACCACGGATTCACAAGAGCTTGCACGTAAAGCCAATAAAACCTCTCTTGATGTGATGACAGTCATCTTTTCAACCTATCATTCCATTCAAGTGATTTCGGATGCACAAAAGGATTATGGGTTACCCGAGTTTGATCTGATTATTTGCGATGAAGCTCATAGGACGACGGGGGTTGTATTGGGAACAGACAAGCATGAATCTGAATTTATCAAGGTTCATGATAACAGTATCATTCAAGGTAAAAAACGTCTGTATATGACAGCAACCCCAAAGATCTTTAGTGACAAGCTGAAAAGGAATGCTGTCTTGTCCAATAACGTTTTGGTGTCCATGGATAATGAAAAACTCTATGGCAAACAACTTTATGCTTACAGCTTTTCAAGGGCTTTAGAAGATAAGCTGTTATCACCTTGTAAAGTTATCATATTAGTAGTCAATGAAAAAGAAGTAAGCCAATCCATTCAACATCTGATGACCGATGAGAATTATGAACTTATTCTCGATGATAGGACCAAGATTAATGGCTGTTATAGAGCCCTTACTAAAATGGACTTGAAACTTGATCTTGAAGATGACCCCAAGCCTATGCGTAGAGCTTTAGCTTTTTGCAAAGATATTGATACTTCTAAACGCATATGCAAGAGATTTAAAAAAGAAAAAGTGCAAGAATCTTTGCGCGCTCTTCATAAAAACTATAAAGATACTCCCCCTCTTAACTGTACCTTTGCCCATATTGATGGAACCTTTAGTGCTAAAGAGCGTACAAAACAACTTGACTGGTTAAAGGAAGATGCGGGGGAAAATACTTGCCGTGTTCTGACCAATGTACGCTGTCTTTCTGAAGGTGTTGATGTTCCTGCTCTTGATGCCGTTCTATTTTTACACCCGCGAAAAAGTCAAATTGAGATTATTCAAGCAATAGGACGCGTCATGCGTCGAGCAGAGGGTAAAAAAAGAGGCTATATCATTCTACCCATTGGGATACCCGCTGACATTCCGCCGGAAATAGCCTTAGAAAACAACAAAAAGTATAATGTCATCTGGCAAGTTCTCAATGCTTTACGTGCCCATGATGATAACTTTAATAAAATAATTCATCATATGCACAAAAAACAGGATGTAAGCTATGCTCTTGAAATCGTCGCTGCTTCTCAAGAACTTGCGTTAGAAGATACGACCACGGTTATTGATGATTTACCTCTACGCTCAAAATTAGAGTATTCAGGACTTAATATTGGATCACTAACTTATGAACCCTCTCATACAGGTGGAGAACAAGGAGAACTTTCCCTTTTTTCTAAATGTAAAGATGTCATTAGAGCTGCTATTGTTAATAGATTTTACGACCCTAGCTATTGGAAAAAATGGGCAATAAATGTTGGTGATCTTGCTCAAATTCATATCACACGCTTAACTGAGGTTTTGGCAAAATCAGAAACCGAAACACGGCGGGTGTTTAATGATTTTATGACCGAATTGCGTAGCAATTTAAATACGAATATTTCTGAACAAAATGCAATTGAAATGCTTGCGCAACATCTTGTGACGCGTCCAGTCTTTAATGCTTTATTTGAGGGGCATCAGTTTGTTCAAGAAAATCCCGTATCTTGCGCTTTACAACGTGTACTCAATGCCCTTGATAATTTTACTCTTAAAGAAGAATCTCAAGATCTCAAAAATATTTCTAAGAGTGTACAATTTTACACGCGTGGAATTACCACTCTTGAAGCACAACAAAGCTTAATTGTAGAGCTTTATAATGAATTTTTCCGTTATGCTTTTCCGCGTGCGGTAGAAAAGTTAGGAATTGTTTATACCCCCATTGAGGTTGTGGATTTTATCATTCACTCTGTTGATGATGTCTTGCGCAATGAATTTGGAAAAAGTCTAGGATCACGGGGTGTGTCTATTCTTGACCCTTTTACAGGAACAGGAACCTTTATTACGCGGCTATTACAATCTAAACTGATCAAACCAGAGGATATGGAATATAAATACCGTTATGATATCCATGCTAATGAGATTGTCTTGCTAGCCTATTATATAGCAGCCATTAATATTGAAGCAACCTATCATGGTCTTATGAAAGGGAATTATATCCCATTCAAGCATATTGGTTTAACCGATACGTTTCAGATGCTTGAAAGGAAAGACTTGTTGCAAGAATTATTTAAAGAAAACAGTGAATATTTAGAACATCAGAAAAATCTCAATATTGAAGTTATCTTTGGTAATCCTCCTTATTCCGTAGGACAAAAAAACGAAAACGACAATGCAAAAAACACCACTTATCCCATATTAGATGACCGTATTCGTGAAACTTATGCTGCTCTATCGAAAGTAACTAATGTGCAAGCGCTTTACGATAGTTATATTCGTGCTATCCGTTGGGCTAGTGACCGTATTGATAATGCTGGGGTAATTGGCTTTGTTTCTGGTTCTAGTTACATAGACAAGCCAACAATGAATAGCTTACGAAAATCTTTAGCCAAAGAATTTACCAGTATTTACGTACTCAATTTACGGGGGGATATTCGCAAAAATATGATGAATAAAAATAATTCTCAAGAAGGAGAAAATGTTTTTGGTAATGGAAGTATGACGGGTATTGCTGTGACGCTGTTTATCAAAAATCCTAATGCTTCTGGAGACTGTAAAATTTACTATCATGATATTGGTCATAATCTCACGACAAAAGAAAAACTTACGATTATAGAGTTCTTTGGTAGCATTGATGGTATTACACGGAGTAAACAAGGTTGGAAAATAATTACACCAGACGAACATGGGGATTGGATTAATCAACGTGATGATAGTTTCAAAAGATTTCTAGCTCTAGGTGTTAAAAAAGGGCATGATAAAAAGCTTTTTGAGATTCATTCTTGTGGTTTAAAAACTAATCGTGATGTTTGGATATATAATTCAAGTCGTGAATCCTTAGTGAAGAACATAAATAACATGATTGCCTTTTATAACACTGAGGTTGAACGTTTTAATAATAGCTATTCACATGCTGATCATAAGTTACGTAAGAATGCTATAGATAATTTCGTCAATACAGATGAGAGAAAGATAAGTTGGAGTAGTAGTCTGAAAGAAGAATTAGTAAAAGGAAAGATTTTTGAATTTGAAAACAAATGCCTTACACAAAGTTTATATCGTCCTTTTACACAACAATGGCTTTATTACAACTATACCTTTAATGAAAGAACTTACCAGATGCCTCGAATATTTTCTATGGGACAAACGGTTGAAAATAGAGTGATTCAAATTACAGGTATAGGAACTCAATCAGGTTTTTCTGTTTTGATAGCTAAGTCTATACTTGATCTTCATGTAGTGCATAATGGTCAATGTTTTCCAAGATACTTTTATGAAGATACTATAGCCTTAAAATCTAAAGATAATAACCAATCCCATTTGTTTACGAATTCTACAGAGGAAAGCAACAGTGCTGGTTTACAGAGACGTGATGCCATTACGGATGAAGGACTAGACCATTTTCAAGCAGCTTATCCTAATGAAAAAATCACAAAAGATGATCTATTCTATTATGTTTATGGAATCTTACATTCGGAAGATTATCGTACCCGTTATGTTGATAATTTATGCAAAGAACTCCCTCGTATCCCTTGTGTAAAAACTGCTGAGGACTTTTGGAAATTTGTTACAGCAGGGCGTGAATTGGGTCATTTGCACGTCAATTATGAAACTGTAGAACCTTATCCGGTGACCTTTAAAAAAGGCAATCCAAAACAGACTGATATCTCTAGTCCAGAGAAGTTTTATTACGTTACAGAAATGAAATTCGCAAAAGTTAAGAATAGTAAGGAAAAGGATAAAACAACGGTTATTTATAACAGCAATATCATAATGACAGATATCCCTCTTGAAGCTTATGAGTATATCGTCAATGGCAAGCCTGCTCTTGAATGGGTTATGGGGCGTCAATGCGTAAAGACTGATAAAAAGAGTGGTATTGTGAATGATGCCAATCGCTATGCTGTTGAGACCGTTGGAAACCCTGCCTACCCTCTAGAATTGTTTCAAAGGGTTATTACCGTAAGTTTAGAGACAATGAAGATTGTTAAGAACTTACCAAAATTAGAAATTAAAGAAACTGAATAAGCTTATTAAGGTATGCTCATATAATGGGTATGCTATCTTATAAGGGGTATAGAGTCTTATAACCATAATCTATACCTCTTTGTTAAGTTGATTAGATACAATCTTAAAAGAAGTGTTTATATGCGTTCTTCTAAAAAAAAGCTTTGCACTTTTAAACACCCTTATTTGGATTGTCTTTAAAAGATTATACCGTAATCTCAAACGATAGCTTTATTGTTTTTAAAAACGCTGTTTAAAGAGAGTTACATATATTTATTTTGCTTATAGATTTTGAAGGTTTCTCAAACTCTCAAAATACCTTCAAAATATATTATGAGTTGTGTTTATAGCTTTATAATATCACTATAGGGTGTTATTTTTAAACTTGATAAAAATTAAGATATTGAAATATAATAACTTTTATTTTTTGATGTTTAAAAATATATAAGGGGGGGTAAAAAGAACCTTCAAAACTCATAACCATCACTATCTTGATAGCATTTTTTATGATTATAAACTGTCTTTTAAAAGGCTTTAAAAGATCACATGCTTTCATAGGACATGTTTTAATCACTCACTAA
>NZ_CALYLP010000006.1:0-20888 GCF_944896145.1 Bartonella sp. B1098
TTTAATTAGCATCTCTCTAGAATCTGAAAAGCCAAGATCCGCATAGACATTGGAAGTACCGTGAAAAACATTGACCATTTTAATTTCCTTCTAATTGTTCTGCTAACTTGAGACGTTCTTTAATCAAATTGATGGTCGATTTAAGCGCCGTAGTGTGAAAACAAGTCGTATAACTATGACAGTTCGTCCAGATATTGATGAAAAATTTAGAGCTCTTGCTGAGAAATTAACACCAGAAGGGGAAGATCTTTTAACCTTTGGTGATGTTTTACGGTTTTTAATAGATTTTTATTATGACAATAAGAAAAGTTAATAAGAGTGATGTGGTTTCATTCCAATCAAATAAATCATAAAATTTTTTTTATGTGTTTAGATTCAAGTACTTTAGAAGTGCTTAGATAATTTTAACCATATTGAAAATCTTTTTTTTTTAATATACCTTTTGTTCTTACAAGCTTTTTTAAAAATATGATTCTTTGTTCTTTAAAGGAAAAACAATGGCAAAAAAAATAAAAACCCTGCTGCAGCACTCAAAAAAGTTCTAACAGAAGGGCTTTTAAATACCTAGACGGTAAATTAAATCAAAAACGTATCATCAGTTTAATTTATCGTAATGCATTCTGCAAGAGAAATTTTGTAGAAACGGGGTGTTTTTTCATTTTTTTTGCCTCTAACTTAGAGGTTGAAGTAATTATGGTTAACAAAACATCAGGAAGAAAGTTAAGTGCGCATCATATAGAATTTAGAAAATTAGCAGAAAATGCTGAAATGGGTTCTGTAAGTCGGGGACAACTCATTGGATTGGCTAAAAAATTAGAGAGGGCTGGTTTTATACGAGAGACAGAAGGTAAACTTCTCTTGGCTTTATTGAATACAGCTTCGACATCTTCATTTGAAAAAGGGGGCGTTCCTATCGTTTTTAAAAGCAATTACTGTCTTGGTAAAGAAATTTGCCGTAGTGAATCACGCGTTAGTATATTGCTTTCACGTCTTTATGATTGCGGGCTTGTTGTTATGCGGGATTCTGGTAACTTTAAACGCTATTCAATACGAAGCCGTGATCATGGAATTATAGCAGCTTGCGGTATTGATTTACGTATTCTGGTTGCGCGATACCATGAACTTAAACAAAAAATTGATGAAATCATAGAAGCTCAGGACAAACAAAAAGATGCTTTGCATTGTTTTCAGGGGTTGGTGCGACAAATCAAAGCTTCTTACGCTTCAATTGAAGTTACACCATTTACATCATTGCTTTTTTCTAGAATGCAAAAAATCATTCATATTATTGGTCGTCCGGCTAAAGCTTCAATGGAAAAATTGCACAAAGCAGTAGGGCTTTTTGAATGGATTTTAGAGAGATTTTTAAAGCAAAAAACAGCAAAAACAAAATACAGGCATTTCGCTGACGAAATGCACATAGAATATACAACCCTTAATCATACTTGTAATTGTAATAAAAATGAGTGTTCAGAAAAATCTGAACACACTCAAATTAACAATGTGACCTCTGGTCACGATAAAATAACTTATGAAAATACAGAGAAAGGCAAAACTGAATATACCTTACCTTCAAAACGCAATGAACCGCTTCAAATCAAACCAGAACTTTTAACTGAGGCATTGCCTAACGTTGCTATGTTTTTGAAACATGGATTGCAATCGGAAAGGGATTTAATCGGATATATGGAGTTTTTAGCTAAAATGAAAGGAATTTCTTCTAACGCCGTTGAAGAAGCTAAAAAAACAATGGGAATTAAAAAAGCTGCTCTGGCTATTGCTATCATCTTCGAAAAACATTGCAAGGAATTGGTGAAATCATCTGGAGGGTATCTGCGGGGAATGATTGCCAAAGAAAATCGAGGAGAACTCTATCTCGAACGTTCGTTTTATGCCTTGCTCAATGAAGCTTCTGAGGAAAAATTGAAAAATTTGTGCATGCAAAAAGCGAGAAAAAACGAGCAAACAAAATCTAACGACCAAAAAAGTTCTTTGTTCAAATCAGAACTGGATAAAGCTCTTAAAACTTTAAATATGCAAACAGATTCAAATCAATTTGTACCATAAGTTTGATAAAAAATCTTATTAAAGTGAGAAAATAACAGGGCGACACTTAACTGCACAACATCTAGAATATCAAAAAATAGCAGAGAATGTTGAATATAAAACTGTAAGCCGTGATAGATTAAGCAAACTAGCTTACCGATTACCTTTTATTGGTTTAATTTCTGAATCAGAAGCTTCTATTCTTTCTACTTTATTACAAATAACACCTGATAAAGCATTTAAAAAAGGTGGCGTTCCTATTATTTTTAAAAGCAATCGAGATATTGGCTTTATGACTCGTAGCCCAGGACGTGTTAGTATATTACTTTCGCGTCTTTATGCTCATGGGCTGATTGTAATATGGGATTTTGGATATTTTGGTTGCCAACATATAGATGAAAACGATCGATATACTTCCTCAACAAGGGGCATTGATTTGCACATTTTATTATTCGGTACTATGAGCTTAAGGAAAAAGTAGATAAAAATCGAAAATATGTTACGTTCTAATGAAGAGCTGAAGAAGGAAGATTAAAGTTTTAAATGTTGAGAACGTTTTTGAATAACATTGATGATTGCATCAAAAACTTTAGAATACAAACCTTCACATTCAAGTTCTTTTTTTAATTTTACTGCCTTATCATTGATCAAACAAGTCATTCTTTCTATTTGCTTTTTTAAGGACAATTGAGCAGCTTTAGTATCCGCAACCATTTTAAAAAAATGACGCAAATATATATTTTTAGGCATATATTCTCCTCCTATTTTCATAGCCATTTTTTGAGATAAATCTGAATAAATAGCTGTGCTTAACAAATCATATGCAGGAGCAAGTTCTGGTTTTTTCTGTTGGTAGAGTAGTGAAAAGTTTTTGCCATGTGCGTCAGCATTACCAATTAAATAATTAAAAATAATTATATTAAGGAAATTCAGTTGATCAACAGCAGGACGCAACGTATGCTGAAAAATAATGGTTTGACACGCAGCAATACTAGGTCCTCCTTCACATTCATATTTAAATTCTGGAGCAATACTAAGGGCTTGACAAAAATCCTCTTGATGAATACGCAAAACCTCTCCGTTAGAAGATATTTGACGGTCATATCGAGTGATAAGATAATAAGGTGTATTATTCACAAAATGTAAGTACACTTCGGGCACATTAATACCTACAAGTTTTGCCAATTTCATACAGAAAAGTTCATTATGCGCACTATCATTAATACGTTCAATGAGAGGTTTCAAAATATGAGTGGTCGGTGCGCCTCCTTTAATGAGTTGAACACGATTGTCTTTAAAGCCAACCGCTAATTTATCTTGTGCTCCTGCAAGAGATAATCTGTAGCCATCTTCACCAGCAAGCATTGGACGACGTTTAATACACTCAAGAAGTTCTTTCAATTGAGTATCATCAAGAGTTTCTACATCATTAGTTGGCAAATTTGGAACTTGTCCATGTGGATATAAAGCGAGAGCTCCAGCACAATCTCCCCCAACAACTTCAAGCAAAGCAAAAGCATTTCGTTCAGAGAGACCTAAGTAGGTTGCTAAACGATATCTTACATTGTCATCAGGTAAAAGACCGGAAAAAAAAGCCTTTACGGATTGACCTTTATAAGCTTCAATACGAGGGGGAAGAGAGACAGAGATGCCTTGTAAATCTTGCTGTAAATAGTCTCTATCGTAGAGAAATGTGAGATCTCCGCTCGTCTCTTGATGCAATTGGCCGATTAGGTTTGTGTGCAAATAAACGTCAAGTGTCTGAGTCATAATTTTTCATTTTCAATTTTGATTTCGAGACCTAGCATCGCAAGAACATGTATGGTTTTTCCAACCTGACAAGATTCTTTACCTTTTTCTAAATCACGTACAAATCGCACACCAACTCCTGATGTAGCTGCTAACTGTTCTTGTGTTAATCCTTGTTTTTTGCGTGTATTTCTAACAATCAACCCTAATATTTTTATTCTGGTTCTAATCATAATAATCCCTTTCGGGATTATTTTATCATTTTACGTTTTTATTACAATAAAATAAACCTGTACGGGATGTTTTTTGGACTATATCTTCAAAAATCCCATTGATCATTATTGACCACGTATCCTCTCAAGTACCATACAAATTGGAGCAAATCCCAATACGCTTAAAGCAACCTTTACATCACTCGTTGAAAAAGGTCTTTTGATACGTTATGGAGGAGGGCGATCAACTTGGTATAGTTTACCTTAATTTTTATGCTCTAGGAATTTTAAAAGCGTTCATGGCGATAGCTAATCGTCTTTTTCATAAGCATTCATTAATATCTCTAAAAATCACCATGGCGATAGCGCTCTTGTTTAGCCATAGATTTAAAACGATTAATTATAGCAATGCTGGTTTTGATATTTATTTGTGATTCATCTGGTTCTGAAAAATCTAATGATTTTATTTTTGTACTCATTCTGTAATTTCCTTTTTGTTTAACTTGTTTCAGCTTATTACTAATTGCCGTATGAAAAAGTTTTTAAATGTATATGACACTTTAACCATTGGATAAATAATCCTTTAATTACAAAAAAGTTTAAATATTTACTACGTATTTTGTACATACATAATAAATAATCATTATTTATTTTGTGTGTAATTATTATTTATATAATTTTCAATAAGACGATTAAGAAAATTACCACCATCTTCATTAAGATCATCGGCTAAAGACCAAAATTTATCTTTTACTGTTGGTTCAAGCGCAAGTGTTAATCGTGCGGTTTTTAAGCTACGCCGTCTACGACCACTCCCACTAGTATGTGTTTTCTCTACGCTATGACGCGTCGTAAAACCATTTTGTTGACCTATTTTGTCTAACTCTTGTTCATTTACTCTTTGTGCCTTTGTAAACGGTTGTAAATTTTCAAAATTTGGTAATGGAATTTCCGCTCTTTTTGTCATACTACTTTGTCCTTTAATAAATTTTCATTATCCAATACTTTCACAACAGCGTTAGCAAAAACTGTAGCATTTTCTTGTGCTGTTTGAGGATTACTCACATCGGCAGATGTTAAATCAAAGAGTGACCCCCCTATCTGAAAAAGAGCACTGAAAGCTCCTCTTTCAGTTAATGAAGCAGGCAAAATAGGAAGATTAGCTTTTTCTAACGTTTTCTCTATATGCTGTCCTTCGCGACTGTTTAGGGTATTGGTCATAGAAAATACGATACGAAAAGGTATTTCTCTTTTGAAAAACTGACTCTGTTGCTTTATTAAAGCAATGATCTTTCCTATCTGATCTCCATCAAGTTGTTTTTTTCTCATAGGAATTAAAACTAAATCAGCTCTCCCTATAGCAAAAGAAGCAGCAAGATTAGCAGAGCCTTCAAGATCAACAATAACGAATGGAAATTTTTCTACAGCATCATCAATGCAAGAAACAATATTCTGTTCTGTAATATTTCCAGAAACTTCTATATTTTGGGGCATTGTATCTACAGATCTTTCCATCCATGTCACGAGTGGTTGATTTGGGTCTGCATCAATTAATTTCACTTTAGATCCGGCTTTAGCAAAAACGTTAGCTAACACTAATGCCATTGTTGATTTTCCAACACCACCTTTTGTGGAACACATAGTAATGACTGGCATTAAGACATTCCTTATTTAGTGAATAAACACTAAATAAATAACATATATTTATTACATATTTATTAATTATAAAAAAAATATTACATATTTTATATGTACGTAATAAATATTTATTATGTACGTACAGTTAATCGCAATAGGGTATAATTAGGTATATATTCTGATATGCAAACAGATATTTTACCAGCTTAGTTTACCTTAATTCTCCTATGCTCTTGGCATGGTAATGAGTGGTTTAATTTTTGTAGGCTTGATATTTTTGCGTTCAATAAATAAGCGCAAGGTATTCACACTAACGCCTAATGTTTTAGCAATACGGCTCTGTGATAAACCAACATTTGTAAATGCTTGAATTTCATCAATGTGATTGTCCAGCTTTAATTGTGTAGCAATACTTCCCTTTGGACGTCCTAGTTTTATCCCTCGTTGACGTGCAACATTTAAAGCTTCTTTTGTGCGCTCTTGAATTAAATGTCTTTCAATTTGCGCTACCATACCTAAAATGGTTGCTATGATATCGCTCTGTAAGCTTCCGTCCATGATAAGGTTTTGTTTTGTCACATGAACAATCAACCCCCGTTCACTAGCAGCTTTGAGAATTTCTAAGACAGCGAGAGAAGAACCTGCGATACGAGAAAATTCTGGTGTTAACAACACATCTCCTCGTTCTGCTTTTTCAATTAATGTTCCAAGTTTACGCTTGCGCCAATCTTGTCCTCTGCTTGCAACTTCCTCTTCAATATGGAGTGGAGCCAAGCCATGTTTGTTAGCATATTCTAACAAGCCAAATTTTTGATTTTCTGTACCTTGTTTGTCACGAGAAACGCGTAAATAAGCGTAAAATTTTGCCATATTCAATAAAAACGTCAACTTAGATTTAAATTGATATATTTTTATTCAAAAAAAATGTCAAATAAATACATTATTTTATACCAGAAAAAACGATGGTTTTTATTGATAAAAAAGAAAATTTATCAAAGATAAAATAAGAAATTTGATTGATCAGATTTAACCATTAGATTAATATTTTAAGACAGATTACAGAAAGGAATTTCCTATGCAAAAGAAATTACCCAAAAGTTACATGACCGATGCTGAACGTGAAGAGTTACGAGCAGGCGGGTTAGATCAAGACTGTATTTATACTGCTGAATCAGAAGCAGCGGCTAAAGCAAATGACAGCCGAGCAGTATGGGAATGGTTAGCAATGGTTGAATTACCTGCTCACACACTTTTATTTCTTAAAAATAGGCGTGGTGCACAATTTATTCGTGATATGGGTTTTCTTACCAAGAATGCTGATAAAGAATATGGTCCAGACTGGCTAGACAAAGGTGTTGTGATAGGAGGTCATCATTTCTAAAGAATTTGAAGCATTAGATTGGATCTTATCACAAGAAGATAGTTATGTGCAAAGTCTTGAAAAAGTATTGATCATCAAGAAATTACATAGTGTACGGAATGATTTATGTAATCATATTTGTAACATTGGAAAGAGTGGTGATTTTTCGTTACTTATTGATACTGAACGTAGTCTTGTAAAAAATGATTTGCTAAGATATGCCAATAGTAAGGCTATGATTAGTAGTCTTAAAACAGCATTAATGGAAATAGATGTTATTAAGAAGCACGTTGTGCTTGTTGGTGATTCTGTACAATATAAAGTGATAAACGAGGCTTATAGTTTATCCAAAAATCGTAAAGGTGGTTTACCTTATGACGAAGCGAGACAAGCAATGTCATCCCATTATACGCGGCTGGAGAATCTTGATAAATCTCGTTTAACATCCATTGAAAAATCGATTATTGATGTGCGGAAAGAAAATATCAAGGCAATGCAAAAACTCTACGAAAAGATGCAAGCCAAAGCTATTGGTGTAGATCTATGACCCAATAATCTTTTCTTCTAAAGAGTGTGTCTATCATTGTATATACCATTTAGAACAACTTGTTTTATCCATTATGAATACCCATATTGCTTTTCATGAATAAAAAATACAAAATGTTGTCTTAATAAGTTGGGAAACGTTTTTTATACTAGATTTTTTTTTAGAGTTGTTATTAAAATATGGTTAATAATAGATGATTCTATTTCATCTCTTTAAATAAAAATGGGGATTCACTAATGAACTATTAACTCTTATCACTATTAAAAGTTTTATACCATTTTGTATAATCTTTTAAGTAATTTAGCGGCGTGTTGCTAATAAGACGGTATAAATATCCAGAATTACCGTTCGCTTATTAAGAAGGTAAAAAACCAATATACAACAACACCGCTTAAAGAAAACTTCGCCTTATAAGACAGACAAAGTATTTCGACAACTACAAATCTCGAAATAACAGAAACTGTCCTGTAATGCAAGTAGCATGAAGGGATTTTATGCATTTTACAAATGCTACAACAAGCAATGCTTATGCATTGCATACAACAGCTCGAAAAATTACTTGTGCATTACGTGGAGTTTGGCATGGGCGTTATGGACTTGCCCGTTGTCCAGCCCATGATGATCAATTGCCTAGTTTATCCATTACCAATGGACTTGATGGGCGTCTTTTACTCTATTGTTATGCCGGTTGCTCTTTTAGAGAGATCATACAAGCGCTTAGAAGAATTGGCTTGCTGGAGAAACAAGCCTTTTTTGATAAAACTTATGATCATACGCTTTCTTTCTCAAAACAGTTTTGTGCTGATTTCAAAAGAGCAAAACAGAAAGCAGAAAGAGCAAAAAAGATTTGGCAACAAAGTCAACCGATCAAAAATACTTTAGCAGAAACCTATTTACGCATGCGGGGGATCACATGTGAATTACCTGCTTATTTACGCTTTCACGACAAATGTCCACATCCATTAGGAATGACACTGCCCGCGTTGGTGGCTCTTGTTAAGGGGGCTGGCTCTTTTGCCATTCATAGGACCTTTTTAAAAGCCAATGGCTGCAAAACAGATCAGAAACCAGCCAAAGCCATGTTGGGTTCTGTCATGGGCGGTGCTGTGCATTTAAGTCAAGACAATCCAAAACATTTGGTTATTTGTGAAGGCATTGAAACGGGGCTGTCTCTGCTGTCTGGATTGTTATCAGAGCCCGTGAATTTATGGTCGTCTCTTTCCACCAATGGCATGATGCGTGTGAATTTACCCCCGATAAAAGGGCGTCTGACAATCGCAATGGATGGCGATGATGCGGGTCGTAAAGCAGGTTTTACCCTAGCAAATCGTGCTTATAGACAAGGCTTTGAGGTCTTTATGATGCAAGCCCCAAAAGGAATGGACTTTAATAACGTATTAGTTTCTAGAGAAAGGAAAATATGAAAAATAGTAATTTACAACACAATAATAAAACTGCTCCCGTTAATGATAAGGATCATGCCTTTTTAAATGATAATACTTGTTTAAAAGCTATTCCTTATGAACAAGCCTTGCAACAAAACGGTTGGGGGGAATTACAGTCTATTGATAAAGCTCTTTTACCCGTCGAGCCTTTTAAAGTATATCTGCTCCCAACACCATTGATAGACTATGTTTATGACGTTTCTGATATGCAACAATCTTCTATCGACTTTGTTGCTATCTCTGCTTTATGCGGTTTGGCTGCTGTTATTGGAAATGGCGTGCGTATCGCTCCAAAACAATATGCCAATTGGGAAATTGTTCCTAATCTCTGGGGCGCCATTGTGGGGCAACCTTCAACCATGAAAACACCTACCTTGAAAGCTGCTTTAGCCCCTCTCTATGCTTTTCAAGAGGAATGGCATCAAGAATGGGTAAAGCAGAAAAAACAGCAAGAAACAAAAGATATTCTGATTGAATTAGACAAAAAAGAAAAGAAAAAACAAGCCTACAAAGCACTCAAAGATCAAGATGAGGAACAAGCCCTTGCTCTTCTTTCTCAAGCTCTTGAATACAAAGAAAGTGATGATGATGACACGCTTAATAAACGACGTCTTATTGTCAACGATGTCACGGTCGAAAAGCTTGGGGAATTGTTAAAAGAAAACCCCCGTGGTTTGTTGTTGGTTCGTGATGAATTATCTGGTTTTTTATCCGATTTGGAACGGAAGGAATATCAAACAGGCCGTTCTTTCTATTTAACATCTTTTAATGGAGATGATCAATTTACCTATGACCGTATCGAGCGTGGAACCATTTTTATTCCCAATGCAACCCTTTCTGTCATTGGGGGCATTCAACCTTCACGAATTATTCCACTCATTCAAGCCATGCACCGTGGAATAAACGATGACGGTTTATTACAACGATTTCAAATGCTGGTCCTTCCCGATGAACGAAAAGAGCGTAACTGGGTTGATAGACCACCCAAGCAAAATGCATGGGAAAACTATCAAGGGGTCTTTCGTTCTCTTTATGATAAACCATTAGGATCACCAAAACACCCCATTACCATACGTTTTTCTGCTGAAGCTCAAGAGATGTTTCGTGAATGGTGGGAA
Source organism: Bartonella sp. B1098 (assembly GCF_944896145.1). Taxonomy (NCBI): domain Bacteria; kingdom Pseudomonadati; phylum Pseudomonadota; class Alphaproteobacteria; order Hyphomicrobiales; family Bartonellaceae; genus Bartonella; species Bartonella sp. B1098. The sequence goes on from NZ_CALYLP010000006.1 coordinate 10,116, forward strand.
AATTTTCAAAGAACGATCAAAGGGGGAAAATTCTCTACAAGTTTACAATCATATCTTTTGAAAATGGATAAAACCATACCAACCCTTGCGTTGATTTTTGAACTGTGCGAAGGGGGGCGTTTTGAAATCAATAGAGATGCCCTTGAGAGAGCTTTGTATTGGGAAAAATATCTGATAAGTCACGCAAAACGTATTTATGCGGCGGGGGATACATTAACCGCAGAGCGTGCAAAATTAATTGTTGAACGCTGTGATTATTTACCCGATGTTTTTACTTTACGTGATATTCATCAACGTGACTGGACGGGTTTAAAAGATATAGAAGCTATTAAACAAGCTTTAGAGCTTTTATGCCGTTGTAACTATATTCGTGAAATAGCAAGTGATAATAACTCTAAAGGCGGTCGACCTACCATACGCTATGAATGGAATCCTTTAGTCAAAAGTTATAAGACACCATAATAAGACAATCTGGATATCTTATAAAACACTAAACTTTATAGCCTTGCATTATAGAAGAAAACCTTCGAAACATTCCCCATCTATGAGTTTTGAAGGTTTTGAAGGTTCTTTTTACCCCCCTTATATATTTTTAAAAATCAAAAAATAAAAGTTATTATATTTCAATGTGTTAATTTTTACCAAGTTTAAAAATAACAACCTATAGTGATATTATGAAGCTATAGATGCAACTAACAATATGTTTTGAAGGTATTTTGAAGGTGTTAGGAACCTTCAAAACCTATCAAAATAATCATTCTGATTTTTAAAAGTACATACTTCATTTGTCTTAATTGACACGTCAAACGATCAGTAAATTTCACTATTTTGCTGATTTAACCATGTGTCATAGTCTACGAATAAACAACCTTTAAAAGCCTTTTTAAAAAAATGATCCGCTTTTTTTACCATTCATTCAAAAGAGTCATAATTAGAAAACGTATAAGAACATTTATTTTTAATAATTAAATACATATTGTGTTAATTGTTTTTACTAAGTTAAATGAACAAATAATAGTAATGTATGGGTGTAAAATGTATAGAAAATTATCTTACATTATTGAAATTATTGGTATTATTGTAATTATAACAGCGATTATTTTCGTATGCGTCTTATTATTACTTCCTATTTAGAGGTTTAGTATTTTCTGTATTTTGTTATCGCTATCCATTCAAAATGGATTTAATAAGCTTCATTTTGATTCTTTTGAAAAGAATTAACCCTCTCATATCAAAATGGAGCTCTGTTGTAATATGCTGCAATCTGTTAAGTCTGATAATAAACATGTCACTTTACGCTCTCTCTTAGAATTCTACCGTGAAAAGGCTAAATCACCCCGTGAATTGGGAACTCTGTTTGAAAATCTTGTAAAGGATTATCTGTCTGAAGACCCCTTGCAAAAGCAAGAATACGAAAAGGTTCAAACTTATTTGGAATGGGCTCAAGAGCATGATGAAGATGGGCGTGATATTGGCATTGATCTGGTCGCTACAATCCGTGATGACGGCGGCTATGCGGCTATTCAATGTAAATGCTATGATGCTTCTCACATCATTAAAAAAGAAGATATTGATAGTTTTATCGCTGCCTCTGGGAAGAAAATATTCACACGTCGCATATTGGTTGATAGCACTGAAAGCAATTGGAGTGATAATGCGAACAACACATGTGATGGTCAAGAAGTTCGTATTCAACAGATTAATCTGTTTGATTTAGAAAACAGCCAAATTGATTGGGGGGCTTATAAAGAAAGAGGACAAGCCGTCCTTAAAGAGCAACCGAAAAAAAAGCTTTTAGATCATCAAAAAGAAGCTCTTGAGAAAGTCTGTGAAGGTTTACAAGAAGCAGACCGTGGCAAGCTTATTATGGCATGTGGGACGGGCAAGACTTTCACAAGCCTTAAGATAGCAGAGACCATGGCGGGAAAAGGCAAGCGTGTGTTGTTTTTAGTCCCTTCTCTTGCTTTGATGTCACAAACAATCCGTGAATGGACCCTTGATACAGAAATTCCTTTACGTTCTTTTGCGGTGTGTTCGGATACACAAGTAGGAAAACGTCGTAAAGGGAAACATGATGATGAATCTGGTCTCGATGCTTCTGATCTTGTTTTACCCGCTACCACGGATTCACAAGAGCTTGCACGTAAAGCCAATAAAACCTCTCTTGATGTGATGACAGTCATCTTTTCAACCTATCATTCCATTCAAGTGATTTCGGATGCACAAAAGGATTATGGGTTACCCGAGTTTGATCTGATTATTTGCGATGAAGCTCATAGGACGACGGGGGTTGTATTGGGAACAGACAAGCATGAATCTGAATTTATCAAGGTTCATGACAACAGCATCATTGGCGGCAAAAAACGTCTATATATGACAGCAACGCCTAAGATCTTTGCTGACAATGCTAAAAAACAAGCTCATGAAATGAATGGCATTCTGGCGTCTATGGATGATGAAGCGCTTTATGGAAAAGAGCTTTACACCTATACATTCTCAAAAGCCGTCCAGAATGAACTCTTAGTTCCTTATAAGATTATTATCTTGGGTGTTGATGAGGGGGAAATCAGTGAATCCATTCAACATCTGATGACCGATGAGAATTATGAACTTATCCTTGATGATAAGACTAAGATTATAGGCTGTTATCAAGCTCTGAGTAAAATAGATTTGAAAGTTGATTTGAGTGATGACCCCAAGCCTATGCGGCGGGCTTTGGCTTTTTGTAAAGATATTAAGACCTCTGAACGTATCCGTGATACATTTAACTCTCAAGAAATCCAGAAAGAATTGTCTAATCTTCATAAGCTCTATAAAGAAACGCCGCCTCTTCAGTGTACCTTTGCGCATATTGATGGAACACAAAGTGCCAAGAAACGTAACGAAGCTCTTGATTGGTTAAAGGAAGATGCGGGGGAGCATACGTGTCGTGTGTTGACCAATGTGCGTTGTTTGTCTGAAGGTGTTGATGTTCCTGCTCTTGATGCGATTATGTTTTTACACCCGCGCAAAAGCCAAGTGGATGTGATACAGGCGGTGGGGCGTATCATGCGTCGTTCCAAGGGCAAGAAGAGAGGTTATATCATTTTACCCGTTGGGGTACCTGCTGGGGTTTCTGCTGAAGAGGTTTTAAAATACAACAAGAGATACAGTGTTGTCTGGCAAGTGATCAATGCGTTGCTTTCCCATGATGAGAACTTTGAAGTAACCCTTAACCAGATGATTTTAGGTCAAGATGTTAGTCATACTTTAGAGATTGCTGCCTTAAAGAGTATGACGACGGTTGAAGATAAACTCCATGTTTATGAGAAACCAGAAAGCACGGGTCTTGATATTGGAAAAGCAGCCTATGAACCACAAAAATACATTCATAGCGTAACAGGAAGATTACCCTTTTATAAAGAGTTTCCTAATGCCCTTAAAACTCTTCTGGCTAAGAAATTTACCCTTGCGGATTATTGGGGCATCTGGGCTGGCAATGTTGCTGAGATTGCGCAAAATTATATCAATCATCTTAAAGATATCCTATCCGATGAAACCAGTGAAGCCTATCATGCTTTTGAGAGCTTTCATAAAGAACTAAAAAACAACTTAAACAGCGACATCAAACAAGAAGAAGCTCTAGAGATGTTAGGACAACATCTTGTAACGCGTCCCGTGTTTGAGGCCTTGTTTGATGGAAATGAATTTGTGCAAAACAATGCCATTTCACAAGCGATGGAAAAGATTTTAGCTGAATTGGATAAAACCAATATCAAGCAAGTCTCTAAAGAATTACAAGAGTTTTATGACAGCGTAAAATTCCGTGCCTCTGGAATTACAACCCCCCAAGCAAGACAGAACCTTATTATCAAGCTTTATGAAGATTTTTTTACCAAGGCATTTAAGAAAACCACGGATAGGCTTGGGATTGTTTATACCCCCGTTGAGGTTGTGGATTTTATCATTCACTCTGTTGATGATGTTTTACGCAATGAATTTGGTAAAAGTCTAGGATCACGGGGTGTTTCTATTCTCGACCCTTTTACAGGTACAGGAACCTTTATCACACGGTTGTTACAATCAGATCTCATAAAACCAGAAGACATGGAATATAAATTCCGTCATGATATTCATGCCAATGAGATTGTTTTACTCGCCTATTACATAGCAGCGATTAACATTGAATCGACTTATCATAGTCTTATGAAAGGTGATTATATCCCATTCAAGCATATTGGTTTAACTGATACGTTTCGAATGCTTGAAGAGAAAAGTCTGCTGCAAAAATTATTTAAAGAGAACAGTGAATATTTAGAACATCAAAAGAAACTGGATATTAAAGTTATTTTTGGCAATCCCCCTTATTCAACAGGTCAAAAAAGTGCTAATGACAATGCAAAGAACACTGCTTATCCCATATTAGATAAACGGATCAGTGAAACTTATGCTGCTCAATCTGAATCAATCAATATGCAAGCACTTTACGATAGTTATATTCGTGCCATTCGTTGGGCTAGCGACCGTATAAAAGACTGTGGGGTTATTGGTTTTGTTACAAACGCGAGTTTTATCAATGCATGTTCTTTAAATGGCTTACGCAAATGCTTTGTTGAAGAATTTAGCAGCCTTTATATTTTCCATTTACGGGGTAATCAACGAACTTCTGGAGAACTTTCTCGAAAAGAAGGTGGGAAGATTTTTGGAGAAGGCTCTCGGGCGCCTATCGCTATCTCTATTCTCGTAAAAAATCCAGAATCTGAAAAGCGTGGTAAAATATATTTCCGTGATATTGGGGATTATCTAAGTAGAAAAGAAAAGCTTACGATAATTGAATCCCTTAGGAGCATTGATGGCATTACACGAAGTAAACAAGGTTGGCAAATAATAAAACCGGATAGGCATAATGATTGGCTTGATCAACGTGATGACAGATTCAAATCATTTTTAGTCATAGGTGATAAAACTACAGGTGATAAGAAAAGTCATGATAAAAAACTTTTTGAGATTTATTCTTGTGGTCTAAAAACCAATCGTGACTCTTGGGCTTATAACTCAAGCCGTGAAGTTTTAGCTGAAAACATGAGTAATATGATTACTTTTTATAACAGCGAAGTAGAACGGTTTAATAATACTTATCCACTTTCTGATCTCAAAACACGTACCAAAACTGTAGACAATTTTGTTAATGCTGATGAAAGCAAAGTTAGTTGGAGTCTTAATCTTAAAAAACATTTAACGAAAGGAAAGGTTTTCGAATTTGAAGAAAATTGCCTTACCAAAAGTTCTTATCGTCCTTTTACACAACAGTGGCTCTATTATAATCGTGCTTTTAATGAAATGGTTTCTCAAATTCCATGTATATTTCCGATGGGTAAAGCAATTGAAAATAAAGTGATACAAATTACAGGTACGGGAGCAAAGAAAGATTTTTCTGTTATTATGACTAAAACTGTGCCTGAATTTCAAGTAATGGAGAATAGTCAATGCTTTCCAAGGTATTTTTATGAAGATATTGAATCCTTGAAAAGTAAAAATAAAAAACAAACTCATTTATTTGCAAATGCTACAGAGCAAAACAAAACAGCTGGTTTACAACAACGTGATGCCATTACGGATGAAGGGCTAGCCCATTTTCAAGCTGCTTATCCGAATGAAAAAATCACGAAAGATGATCTATTCTATTATGTTTATGGGATTTTACATTCAGAAGATTATCGCGCCCGTTATGCTGATAACCTCTCTAAAGAATTGCCTCGTATCCCTTGTGTAAAAACTGTTGAGGACTTTTGGAAATTTGTTACAGCAGGACGTGAATTAGGTCATTTACACGTGAATTATGAAGATGTGAAACCTTATCCAGTCACATTTAAAAAAGGCAATCCAAAATTAACTGATATCTCTAATCTTGAGAAATTTTACTATGTTACAGAAATGAAATTCGCAAAAGTTAAGAATAGTAAGGAAAAGGATAAAACAACGGTTATTTATAATAGCAATATCATTATGACAGATATCCCTCTAGAGGCTTATAACTATATCGTCAATGGTAGACCTGCTCTTGAATGGGTTATGGGGCGTCAATGTGTAAAGACTGATAAAAAGAGTGGTATTGTGAATGATGCCAATCGCTATGCTGTTGAGACCGTTGGAAACCCTGCATACCCTCTAGAATTGTTTCAAAGGGTTATTACCGTAAGTTTAGAGACAATGAAAATCGTTAAGAACTTACCAAAATTAGAAATTAAAGAAACTGAATAAGCTTATTAAGGTATGCTCATATAATGGGTATGCTATCTTATAAGGGGTATAGAGTCTTATAATCATAATCTATACCTCTTTTATTAAGTTAATTAGATACAATCTTAAAAGGAGTGTTTATATGTGTTCTTCTAAAAAGAAATCATTTGCACTTTTAAACACCCTTATTTGGATTGCTTTAAGACTTATAAGAAATCCATTCTTAAATAGAATACGCTTCTTTTGGATTACCTTTAAAAGGTTATACCGTCATCTCAAATGATAGCTTTATTGTTTTCATAAGCTCGTTTAAATTATTCACTATTTAATGAAACTGAATAACATATATCATTAATGGTATTTATAGATGTTATTAATATAAGTTATTTTTTGAAAATTCACTTAATATGGTTTTTAAATAACTGCTTACTCTCATTATTTTTAAAAATACCTCTATAAATACGTCTTAATAACATTTCTCATAACTATAAATCTTTTTTTTGAAATGCTTTAAAGGATCATATGCTTTTCATAAGATGTGTTTAAACCACTAACTAAAATCATAAATTTATCTATTAAAGTGAATTGATAAAAATACCTTAAAGATATTTTTCTAATCTCTGTAATTATCATTCTCTTTTTAGATGTTTTCATAAAAAGCAATAAACCACAATTATCATTTATCTTATGAAAATGAAAAATGATGCGGTGGCTGTAAAGAAGATAACAGCTATAAAGCACGTGTAAAAAAGCAGGTTTTCATAATTACATTGCAAATGAAAGCATTGGTTATAAGGTTATGTATCATAAGGCTGTTTAAATGCCCTCTAAATTATAAACCATTGTAAATAGAAATAACCAAAATCATTAAAAGCCCTTCTATAAAAACACCCTCTCTTTATAAAACAAAAGAGGCGCGTTTAATTTTATGAAAAGTAAAAACAAGAGAAAATACACAAGCTAAAATATGTATATTTATCTTGATAGGTTTTGAAGGTTCCTAACACCTTCAAAATACCTTCAAAACATATTGTTAGTTGCATCTATAGCTTCATAATATCACTATAGGTTGTTATTTTTAAACTTAATAAAAATTAACACATTGGAATATAATAACTTTTATTTTCGATTTACAAAATAAATAAAAGAATCCTAAAAGGAACCTTCAAAACCTTCAAAACTCATAACCAATAATGATCTTGATAGCATTTCTTATGATTATAAACTGTCTTTTTAAGGCTTTAAAAGATCACATGTTTTTTTAAGACGTGTTTTAATCATTCTCTAGTTTATTAAAAGGGATTTTGCTCATCTCTATAGTTATCAATCTCTCTTTAGAGATGTTTTTATAAGAAGCAATAAATCACAATTATCATTTCTCTTATAAAAATGAAAAATGATGCGGTGGCTATAAAGAAGATAACAGCTATAAAACACCCGTGAAAAAAGCAGTTTTTTATAATCAAAATGCAAATGAAAGCATTGGTTATAAAGATAGTTCCTATAAAAGGCTGTTAAGTTGCAAATGTGTCATTAAAAGAAATTAACAGAAATCTTTAAAACCATTTAGTAAAAAAACGAATACGTTATAAAGTTAAAAATACGCATGATGAGAGCGTTTCTAAATGTTATAAATGTATAGATTCAAAAAATAACGCAATCGTTTAAGAAAGCCCATAATATAGCTTTAAAAGCACATAATACAAAAGAAGCAATTAATAAGCATATGATAAATATATACACACAATGCATTTAAAAAAATCATAAAAAATATCAAAAAAGATAAAATATTATTTGACAATAAATACGTATTTTGTTATATAAATACTCAAGTGATTAACAAACACTGAACATGTAGCGGATAGGTTACGAAACAACCTCTCCCATTTCTTTAAAATACTGGCTGTCTTTTATGCTCTAAATAGCATACAATGATTTTGTCGGGTGTAGTTACACCATACAATACCCTTATGGGAAAAGTGTAACAACGGACTACATGCCGTGTTTGTTAGCGCCCGGCGCCTTTATAGGGTGTCAATAACAAATATATAAACATGTAGGATTTAAATATGACAAATATATCAAAAAACACCCCCGTTATTTCTAATAATAAACAAGAGCCTGCAAAAAAATACGAATTTACGAATGAAACACGTTGCGTGGCTGGTCATACTTTACACCGCATTAAAGCCATTAGAGATTTTGCTGATATCAAAGCAGGTACTTTAGGTGGCTATATCGAAAATGAAAGCAACTTATCACACTATGGCAATTGCTGGGTTTATGATGAGGCTCTTGTCTATGGCTATGCTCATGTTTCTGATCATGCTAAAGTAAGGCATCTTTCTCATGTGCGGGGGCGTGTCTATGGCAATGCTGAGGTTTATGGCAAGGCTGTAATCACTCGATATGCAAAAATTTATGATCATGCAAGGATCTATGGTCATTCAAAGGTTTCTGGGTCTGCTTGTATTTACAGCAGTGCAAAAATTTATGGACAAGCTGCAATCAAAGGCTTTGCAAAGATTTATGGCAAGGTCTATGGCAATGCTATAGTGAGTGGTCGTGCCGCGGTTTATGGCTCTGTTTATGGCAATGCGAAAATCTCTGGTTATGTCAAGGTTTGGGGTCGTGCCTATGGAAGAGCAAAAATAGATACACAAAGTAAGATAAAATTGGTTCCTGATAATTATGAGGTCTATAAAAGCGATGAGGTTGTAAAGATTGAGAAATAAAACAAATAATAGTGTGTGAGTGCCTTCTTTATGGCTATAAATGCATTATAAGCATTGTTTAAAACGTATCATAAAAGAGAGAATTCAAAAAGAAAGCCGTGCCATTAATATGACGCGGCTTTCTAATTCTGATTCTAATGATTAAAAATTAATCACTCGCAACGGAGTAATGAATGCATATATACAAAACGTATTATATTGCAAGCGCTCTATTAGAGATATGAAAACTTATCAAAAGGAACGTAAAGGATAGGTATAATCTTGATAGCATTCATTTGAATGAGAGAAAATATAAACGCTTGTTATTGCTATCAAATGTCTTAAGAATAACGCCTTTTCTTTAAAGAGATTCATTTGAAATAAAGCACATAATCAAAATGCTTCTTTAAAATGTTTTAAAATACTAAGCTCAAAATTGAGTTGAGTGAATTCAAATAACTGACATTCTAAAATAAAAACGTATTAAAATGCTTTGTAGGTTTATCAAACCAATCAAAAGCAAATGTGTATTAAGTGAGTGTCTATAACACCATTTACGAGCGTTAGCTTTTAAAGCAGCTTTTCATAAGACAAATAAACAAACGCTTTTATCAAATGTAAGTTTTTTAAGATTTTCTCTGCTGTGAAATCTAGATCTTTGCTTTTTGATAACTGAAACGTTTTTAAGAGCAAATGATAACTAAATTATAGCTGTTATAAAAAGAGGTTTTAAACGTTTCTTATAAAGATCTCATTTTATGTTTCAAACGTTTAAGCATTCATTTAAAGAGGTTCTCATAAGTGTATTTTAATTTTGCATTCAAACCTAATTTCTTTGCAAATTAACCAGCTTAAATTCGAACTCATTATTTTAGAATAAAGAATTCCTAATTTTCATATTATTAAATAAGCATTTGAAATTATATCCATATGGATATATTAATAATTATGAGTAAAATAAAACGTATCATATGGCTTGGATCTTCACGAAAAGATATAAAAAGTTTTGCGAATCTTATTCAACAAAGGATTGGTTATGCTCTTTATCTTGCTCAGATAGGAGATAAAGGAGAAAATGTTAAAGTTCTCAAGGGATTTGAATCTACCAATGTTCTAGAAATTATCGAACGTGATATTCAAGGAACTTATCGTGCTGTTATAATATCGTTAGCGACCTATTCAGTATTTTCTATCGCAGATTGAGCATTTGATACTATGCCATATTCATAATTCATCTATAACATATAGCTAATATATGGAATATACGCAAAACTCTTATTTAGGATAGTAATCTAGGAAAGATATTATGCCTAAAAATACAAAAAAATCAAAATATTAGGTTAACTAACTTCTTTTGAATCCACCTCTGAATCCACACTTTTATACGTGATTCAAAATATTTTTGACCATTTTTTATATAAGATTGTCACGTATGAATAGAGCATAAAAAGCAAATCATAAAGAGGCTTAAGAGGTAAAAACAACTTCAAACCGTCCTTCAAACGTTTTAACTTTTTCCGAACTCACAACAATCTTGATATCATTTCCCAATTTTGCCAAACACTCAAGCATTTTCATTTCACTTATCCCTCGAAATTCTCCACTTAAAAGTTTAGACAATTTTGGTTGCGTCATTTTTAAAAGTTGACTAGCTTGCTTTTGTGTTAAGTTTTTTTCTTTAAGAATTTGACTAATCTTATGTGCAAGTTGCGCTTTAATTAGCATCTCTCTAGAATCTGAAAAGCCAAGATCCGCATAGACATTGGAAGTACCGTGAAAAACATTGACCATTTTAATTTCCTTCTAATTGTTCTGCTAACTTGAGACGTTCTTTAATCAA
>NZ_CALYLP010000007.1:0-2124 GCF_944896145.1 Bartonella sp. B1098
GGATTGTTTATACCCCCGTTGAGGTTGTGGATTTTATCATTCACTCTGTTGATGATGTTTTACGCAATGAATTTGGTAAAAGTCTAGGATCACGGGGTGTTTCTATTCTCGACCCTTTTACAGGTACAGGAACCTTTATCACACGGTTGTTACAATCAGATCTCATAAAACCAGAAGACATGGAATATAAATTCCGTCATGATATTCATGCCAATGAGATTGTTTTACTCGCCTATTACATAGCAGCGATTAACATTGAATCGACTTATCATAGTCTTATGAAAGGTGATTATATCCCATTCAAGCATATTGGTTTAACTGATACGTTTCGAATGCTTGAAGAGAAAAGTCTGCTGCAAAAATTATTTAAAGAGAACAGTGAATATTTAGAACATCAAAAGAAACTGGATATTAAAGTTATTTTTGGCAATCCCCCTTATTCAACAGGTCAAAAAAGTGCTAATGACAATGCAAAGAACACTGCTTATCCCATATTAGATAAACGGATCAGTGAAACTTATGCTGCTCAATCTGAATCAATCAATATGCAAGCACTTTACGATAGTTATATTCGTGCCATTCGTTGGGCTAGCGACCGTATAAAAGACTGTGGGGTTATTGGTTTTGTTACAAACGCGAGTTTTATCAATGCATGTTCTTTAAATGGCTTACGCAAATGCTTTGTTGAAGAATTTAGCAGCCTTTATATTTTCCATTTACGGGGTAATCAACGAACTTCTGGAGAACTTTCTCGAAAAGAAGGTGGGAAGATTTTTGGAGAAGGCTCTCGGGCGCCTATCGCTATCTCTATTCTCGTAAAAAATCCAGAATCTGAAAAGCGTGGTAAAATATATTTCCGTGATATTGGGGATTATCTAAGTAGAAAAGAAAAGCTTACGATAATTGAATCCCTTAGGAGCATTGATGGCATTACACGAAGTAAACAAGGTTGGCAAATAATAAAACCGGATAGGCATAATGATTGGCTTGATCAACGTGATGACAGATTCAAATCATTTTTAGTCATAGGTGATAAAACTACAGGTGATAAGAAAAGTCATGATAAAAAACTTTTTGAGATTTATTCTTGTGGTCTAAAAACCAATCGTGACTCTTGGGCTTATAACTCAAGCCGTGAAGTTTTAGCTGAAAACATGAGTAATATGATTACTTTTTATAACAGCGAAGTAGAACGGTTTAATAATACTTATCCACTTTCTGATCTCAAAACACGTACCAAAACTGTAGACAATTTTGTTAATGCTGATGAAAGCAAAGTTAGTTGGAGTCTTAATCTTAAAAAACATTTAACGAAAGGAAAGGTTTTCGAATTTGAAGAAAATTGCCTTACCAAAAGTTCTTATCGTCCTTTTACACAACAGTGGCTCTATTATAATCGTGCTTTTAATGAAATGGTTTCTCAAATTCCATGTATATTTCCGATGGGTAAAGCAATTGAAAATAAAGTGATACAAATTACAGGTACGGGAGCAAAGAAAGATTTTTCTGTTATTATGACTAAAACTGTGCCTGAATTTCAAGTAATGGAGAATAGTCAATGCTTTCCAAGGTATTTTTATGAAGATATTGAATCCTTGAAAAGTAAAAATAAAAAACAAACTCATTTATTTGCAAATGCTACAGAGCAAAACAAAACAGCTGGTTTACAACAACGTGATGCCATTACGGATGAAGGGCTAGCCCATTTTCAAGCTGCTTATCCGAATGAAAAAATCACGAAAGATGATCTATTCTATTATGTTTATGGGATTTTACATTCAGAAGATTATCGCGCCCGTTATGCTGATAACCTCTCTAAAGAATTGCCTCGTATCCCTTGTGTAAAAACTGTTGAGGACTTTTGGAAATTTGTTACAGCAGGACGTGAATTAGGTCATTTACACGTGAATTATGAAGATGTGAAACCTTATCCAGTCACATTTAAAAAAGGCAATCCAAAATTAACTGATATCTCTAATCTTGAGAAATTTTACTATGTTACAGAAATGAAATTCGCAAAAGTTAAGAATAGTAAGGAAAAGGATAAAACAACGGTTATTTATAATAGCAATATCATTATGACAGATATCCCTCTAGAGGCTTATAACTATATCGTCAATGGTA
>NZ_CALYLP010000008.1:0-22858 GCF_944896145.1 Bartonella sp. B1098
CAATACCATCCCAAGACGACTGATCATCTCCCCTTCCCCCAATTCCCCACCATTTCAACCGTTCCTGCCCTATGCTCTTCCGCCTTCTCCATTCGCCTCCCTCTTCACCCAATCATCCCCCCCTCATACTCTTGAACAGCGCACACCCTTGGAATTACAGTTACACGTTTTTACGATTTTGCTCTTTCACAGAATAACTGTAGAAATTCAATACCATCCCAAGACGACTGATCATCTCCCCTTCCCCCAATTCCCCACCATTTCAACCGTTCCTGCCCTATGCTCTTCCGCCTTCTCCATTCGCCCCCTTTACACCCAATCATCCCCCCCTCATACTCTTGAACAGCGCACACCCTTGGAATTACAGTTACACGTTTTTACGATTTTGCTCTTTCACAGAAAACAGGAGAGAGCCAATACCATCCCAAGACGACTGATCATCTCCCCTTCCCCCAATTCCCCACCATTTCAACCGTTCCTGCCCTATGCTCTTCCGCCTTCTCCATTCGCCTCCCTCTTCACCCAATCATCCCCCCCTCATACTCTTGAACAGCGCACACCCTTGGAATTACAGTTACACGTTTTTACGATTTTGCTCTTTCACAGAATAACTGTAGAAATTCAATACCATCCCAAGACGACTGATCATCTCCCCTTCCCCCAATTCCCCACCATTTCAACCGTTCCTGCCCTATGCTCTTCCGCCTTCTCCATTCGCCTCCCTCTTCACCCAATCATCCCCCCCTCATACTCTTGAACAGCGCACACCCTTGGAATTACAGTTACACGTTTTTACGATTTTGCTCTTTCACAGAAAACAGGAAAGAGCCAATACTACCCCAAGTCAATTGATCATCAGTTCCCTTCAAACAAAGGAAAAGGAAAATGTAAAATGAAAAAAACAACGGTGTGCACCATAGCCTCTCCATGCCCCTCAAAGCTGTAAAGCAAGGGCATGATCTAAAAGGATGCCTCCTCACGCCATGAAGACTACATGCGCTTTTTCAGTACTGCGTCTAATTGCCACGTGAACTTATAACAAAAAACGCTTGATAAAAGAAATATACAGTGCCACAATGAGTACCGTTAAGAACAAATCCAAAAGCCCCCAACAGAACCATCAAAACCACCGTAGCAGCTTCCAGCATCTCGTAATGCATTTTACCCTCTCCCGTTTATAAATTGCCCCTCCCCTTTATAATTGATTGGGGGACTTTAGTCACTTCTTCCAATTGCTAAATCTTCTTTTTTAGCCGAGAGGTTAAAATTTCACGAAGGATTATAATAACAGGAACCGTTGCCAAAAGACATGCCGAGAAAACAACAAAGTAAAAAAAGAAAATGTTCATAGAGCTAAATCTCTTCTCATCGTTCAAAAAATTCACCTCTGTATAGAACGTCACATAGACATAAACTTCGAAAACCATAACGATAAAAGAGAGGCATGCGTAGATGACATAATCTTTATCGGAAAAAAAGAGCTATTTTTTTAAACGCATGGGAACTTATTTCTGTGTTCAGTGCTAAGTTTTGCTGCACGATCGCTTTACGGCTTTTTTTTAGAGAAACAAAAATGCTGCGGCGGTTCTTTCATCAAACCTGTTTATTTTTTCACTCTGAAAGAGAGCCTCAAACGCTTTATGAAAGAACAATAAGGCGTCACAATGATCATCGTAACAAAAAGAGCAAAAACCGTCACAGTCTCGAGAAGAAAACAGCCAAATGGCAGAAAAAAATAAAAAGCGCGACCTCACTCTTCATAGCGATCGTCTCATCGACTGATCTTTGACAGCTTTGTTTCTTCTTCTAATTTTTGCCTTATTTTTTTCAATTTGCGCTCTTTAAAACGATCAACCCCCCAAAGGATTGGAAGAGGGGTGAGAAGACAAAACCAAATCAACACCGGCAAGAGAAAAATAAGAGATCCTATTCCCTCCCATCTTACCCACGGCTCTGGCTCTAACAGAGGCTTCGCACCCGCAGGAACTTCTAAAACCATCATGATAAGGCCCGTATAAACCCCCGTATAAAACCCCGTATAAAACATTGTGCAAAACATGATGAAAAAGGAGCGCCCGATCATTTGATCTCTTTCCACCCCCTTACAGCTTGCCACTAAAGATACTGTCAATTTTTTGCATGAAAAGAAAGACTCTTCAAATGTTGCGTTTTTCTCCTGCATTGATCCCCTCTGTTTTTCTCATTTTGACGCGCCATTTTAAGTTTTATTTAATTTACCTAACTGCTTTATTTTTCTCAATAATTTTTTTCATTAATCTCAATTTTTACATCCATATATTTTACTTCCCCATCCTTCATATAAAGAATATGGGGACAAGCTTTTTTCCCATCAATCTCACAAATCGTGTCCTTTTCGTAAACCGTATATCCCTGTTGCCTCAATTCTTCTCTTTTTTCCTCGAGCAAATTTTCGTAAACAGAACGTCTTCTATTGCACAAATTTGGATCTGTAGCTCTAAAATAGTCATAACTCTCCACCTCCATAGAAAAACTCTTTGCCGTCTGTTGAAGCAGATCATAACTGAGCTGTTTTGTCTCTTCTACCGCCTTAGCAATCGCTATCGCGCGTTCCAGATGCTCTTCTTTAATGCTTGTCCCAAAGCCCAGTCTTTCACCTTCCATAAAGCTTTTGTGATAGGAGTCTAAAGTTTCAACATCCCCTACCAAGGCTAAAGCCGCAAGATAACGCAGCGCATAAGGCGTCAACTGAGGGACCACAATTTTGTTTTCCCAAGGAAGGGTGCGATATTGAGAGCGGAGTATGTTACCAAGATCAACCTCGTCCATAGCCTTTTCTAAAGCTTTCTCAAGCGCATGGCGCAAACGTCCCGCGCTTACCTTTTCTTCAAAAATTTCTAATCCCTTCAGATCAAAACTCAATTCAAGAGCAATCAAGCCTCCAGAATTATAAGGATCGATCGTTTGGCAAGCTGCCGCATGGATACCAGAGACCACCGCAATGGCACAATCAAATTGCGGATACCCCTTCTCAGCATTATAAAGAAACTGCACTTCACGATCTGGTAAAAAGAAGGTTGCCAAATGATCCCCTTTTTCTTCAATTTCTATCCTTCCCGCCAAACTCTTTAAAAGCGCCGTTGCATTTTCCATTGTAAGAATTTCTTCATCAGCAAGAGAAAATGCTTTGAATTCTTTTTCCTCAAATGATGGCTTCATCATCGGTGTTCCCCCACTGAAAGGCTCAAAAGCAACCGGTTGTTTAAGCACACGTCTTAATTCTTTTGTCACTTGGCAATATAATCTCACCCGCTTGAAAGCAGAATAATACAATGCCCAAATAAACATCATGACCACAGCAGAAAGCAGTGTAAAAAGCGTCACGCCCACACCCCATGAAAATAGGACAACGATATCCATATCTCTTATTTTCCCCTCCCCTTCACACGCTTATTTGCCGATATGTAGCCGCTATCCGCTTGGTCAATTGCTTGCTCCAACTGAGCAATCTTTTTTTTCAACAAATACGTAAAAGTAACACGAACCCCAAAAGCAACAGGGATCAATATAAAAACTAAATCTAATATAAACAGCATGATAAGCAAGAGAAGAGCCGCGACATTGGCTTCCCACTCTGTCAACTTCACCCCAAGCAATGCTGGTAAGAAGAGAGCCGTTCTCAAAGCTGAAAGAGTGAAAGTCATGCAAAAGATGACTTTATAATTTTTACGTGTCAGAAAAGCTTCTTCCAAAGAAAAAAACCGTGGGGTCCCATCCAATGCTGCATTTTTTTCATGGTGTCTCATTTTTATCCCTTATTTGTCTAAAAAGCTATTTTCATGAAAAGACGCTTTTGTCCTTACAATGAATTCAATTTACCACGATCAACCGCGTTTAGATAAACCGCACATTTTTTCCCTTGGTCAAACATCACGCCCATAAAAGCGCTCCGACAAAGCATAAAAAGATAAAAAAATCCGTATATTCATTTTGCCCTCCTCTTTACACGCTTATTTTGTGTAAGAAGGAATTTTTCTCCGCTTGGCCAATTGCTTGCTCCAACTGAGCAATCTTTTTTTTCAACAACCGCGTAAAAGTAAGACGGACGAAAAAGACAACAGGGATCAATAAAAAAAGCAACACGGATAGAACAACCAATATTAATATGAGAATGAAGAGACTATAATTCCACCACCCTGTCAAATCCCACTCAAATACCAGTGCAAGTGCCACTTTAAAAGCCTCAAGAATAAAAGCAAGGCAAAAGATAACTTTATAATTTTTGCGTGTCAGAAATGTTTCTGCCAAAGAAAAAGCCCGTAGTTCCTGATTTGATGGTTTCTGATCTGATCTTGAATTTTTCCCCCTATTCGATATTAAATTCTCCCCATTGCGCTTCATTTTTTCTCCCTCATTTATCTAAAACATTAAGTTCATGAATCAAAACGTTGTTCCTGATCATGAATGCCATTCATCACCATCCATGGCTTTTAGTTCAATTGCTTGTTTTTTTTAATCCTTGTCTTTTCTCATCTTTTATAAAAACAATATCGGGAGAAGCATTTTTTCTTTGACTTCAAAGGGCATGTTTTCCCACCGCAGACGGATCTTCTCGTTTGTCTTATCTCCTCGTTGTCTGAATGTCTGTTTTTCTCCTCAACCCACCTTTTATAAAAGCCATCTCTATTGCACGCCATCTCTATTAAACGCCATCTCTATTAAACGCCATCTCTATTAAACGCCATCTCTATTGCACGCCATCTCTATTGCACGCCATCTCTATTGCACGCCATCTCTATTAAACGCCATCTCTATTAAACGCCATCTCTATTAAACGCCATCTCTATTAAACGCCATCTCTATTAAACGCCATCTCTATTAAACGCCATCCCTATTAAACGCCATCCCTATTGAACGCCATCCCTATTAAACGCCATCTCTATTAAACGCCATCTCTATTGAACGCCATCCCTATTGAACGCCATCCCTATTGAACGCCATCCCTATTGAACGCCATCCCTATTGAACGATTGTACACTTCCTTCTTTACTCTTGCACACTTGTTCAGTCTCTGGCTCTAAAATTCTGAGAGGTGTTTTTTCTCAAGAGAAGTCCCTTTTACAAGAGAAGCAAACCTCGTTCAAGAAAATCATCTGTGCGTCTCTTTGTCTTGAAAACAACTTGAGTCATCAAGCCATCACCAAAGCCTAGCCTTGAGCCATCCTCAAAGCATAGTGGAAATGGATTTTATGCTTGTTTCAAAGCTTAAACCTCTCACCGCCCCTAAAGCTTTTGTGCTCAAAGGATCTCACCACCGCCCCTTAAAGCGCGAAAGCCCCCAAGATGGGCGTAGAATAGAATGCTTTATTTTCTCCTTTTTCTTCACTTTTCCCCCTCGATTTCATAATAGAGTTCACGATAGAGGATCATCGATGCTTTTTTCTGCTCAACCTCTTCTTCCAGTTGTCGGATCATTTTCTTCAATTGACGGGTTACGATAAAAAGCATCATAAAAACAATGGGTAAGAATAAAAAAACACAGGCAAGAATCCATGCCAATGGCTCTAAGAGAGCCGCAGAAAAGAATCCTTCCTTCTCCATATCTTAACGATAACAGTGATAACTGTTGGAAGTGTCACCATAACGGTTAAAAGATAGATAGAATATTTTTTTATAGTCAGCCCAAACAAGCGAAAGCTGTTTTTGATCAAACAGGCTGCTGCTTTTCATTTTCTCATTTTTGGACGATCTGTTCCAAGGCACTATAGCGCTCATTGAGCACCTCTTTCAACTCTTTTTTCACACGACAATAGAGCCGCGCACGCTTGATAAACAGATAATAAATGACAACAATGGGCACCCATATTAAGACATTTAAGAGCGTATATAACAGAATAGAACATGCTGCTAATGTTATAAGACTACCGGACATTTTGTTCCCCCTTGCTATTTTTCATTTTGCGCATTCTGCATACAAATTTCCTGATCGCGCTGTTCGATCGCTTCGTCCAATTTTAAAAGCGTTTCTCTTAATTTTCTGGTTAATTTTATGCACATTATTGCAATGATCGGAAAAACGAGAAAAATTCCCACCCATGTAAGGCTATAAATAATACTAATTCTTGAAAACGGCATTATAAAGCTAACCATCCTATCGTTCCACCATACCAATTTTGCGATAGAAAAAGCAGATTCTAGAAGAGAAAAGAGAATAAAGATAAAAAAGATTATTTTACATTCTTTTGCATAAAGAGGCAGAGATTCTTTGAAATTAAGCAAACGCATTTTTGCCTCAAGGGTCTTATGCGTGAGATTCTGTCTTCTCATTTCTTCCGGATCATTACACAAGTGTTGTATGGCTTGCTTTTGTTGCGTCGTATTCTTTTTCAGTTCTTGAGCGAGTTTAAAGGACAACTTCATATGCTTAACCAACAGGTAAGGAGGCCTAACAATGACCATAAACATCAAAATAACAATAATGATGCCGCCTAAAAAAGCTAAATATTCTATCATAACGCTCCCTTTTTTTCTCTATCGCCTTGAGATGAAATCATCATTTTTATTCTCTGCTCAAGCAAATGTTTCTAATTTCTTCACTGTTTTTTTCACGCCATAATAAAGGAAACTATGGAGAATTAAAATGACAGGTAAAGTGAAAGTGCTACATACCAAAATAAACAAAAACGGCAGTGCACCAAGAAAAAACAAGGCCAATGCATCACTGTGGGGAACAGCCGTATATTTTATGAGAAGAGATAAAAAAAGCGAAGCACATGCGAGAAGCACAACCACAATGAAAGCTATACAAGAGATTATTTTATAATCTTTTCTTGAAAGTTCCAAAGATTTTTCAAAAGAACGAGCGCTAAACTGTGTTGCAAGAACTGTATTCTGTTCTCTATCCTCTACCTGATAATACCTCAAATTCTGCGCTGGCCCCTTTTTTAATTTGCACCGCATCTTAACTAACACGATTGTCCGTTTTATCAAAGAATAATAAAGTGCCAAAACGATCTTCACGGTAGAAAAGAGTACCATGATCCATGCAGAATAAATAAAGATAGTCGTCACTAAGGCAATCAATAATAGAGTTATTAACAAAGCAGTCATTTTCCCCCCTATTGCATTCTGTTGAGAGAATGGTTACCATCTGGCCGTTGCTGTTTTGGCAATATTTTGCAAAGCTGCATCATTTCCTTCACGTCCCGTTTAAAGATGGCGTGAAAGATAGAAAAGAGTGGAAAGAATACCAAAAGAACGCCCAAAATGATCTGCGGTACAAAACATACAAAAGCCCAAACACTCTTCCACCCCGCATCACGCAAATGTTCGATGATAGAATTTTTAAAAGGGTTTTGAAAACTTTCTTGCATCGCTTCTTGAAAATTTTGCGGCTTCATTGCTTGCAGTTGTTCTTTAGAAATTTGAAAAACTTCCCAAGGCTTCATAGAGACAACCGCAACCAAAAGCACCAACAAGAGGATAGCCAAGCAACAAATGATGACATAATCTTTTGTTGAGAGAACCATCGCTTTTTTAAAAGCAGCCGATTGATCCAACTCGGCCGATTGATCCAATTCGGATTGTGAGACAAAAGCCTTCTCCTCACAGGCAGATGGCCGTTGTGATTGATCTTTGATCATAGGAATAATCCCCCACGTCTAAAATACCCACGCTTTAATATCTGATAACACAAGAAACAGCGCGACGGAGTTGCTTAGCACTCTTCTCATCATGAAGCAAGCACGAACAGTTTCTTTTCAGTCTTTTTTTTAAATTCCTTGAACACCTAACAACAGACACTCTCTCAACCCTTATAAACGTGCCTTTTTCCCTCTTGATCGATCACACAAGCCCAGAGAGCCTTCCCCTAAAGGACACTGTTTTGAGAACACCCTCCTTCTATAATACCCCACTGGTGAAAAAACAACCGATGACCTAAAATGCTGCGATAGCATCCTTAAAATTTTTCCATTCTCATTTTAAAATTTCTTAAATGAAAAAGCCTCTCTTTATAACATTAACAAGAAAGGTTTTGTCTCTCATAAGCCTCCAGCTTTATAAAAGCCTCTCTTCATAGACGGCTCTCATAGACGGCTCTTTTCTCTTAAAGACCACTTTATCTTCAAGGATCTTTTCATACAGCTTTTTTGGATAAGGGCATCGCACGCTTTAAACGACAATCCCCTTCTCATGATGAGATCCATTAAAACAGCAAAAGAAAACTTTGGCTTCTATAAAGGATATACAAAGAACATCGCCAAACCCAATCGCTTGATCCTTGAGTATTTATTTTGAGTCGATAAATGATTATTTATTTGAAAATAGAGGGCATCTTATGTTATAATGACGAATATGAATAAGGTTGTTTTATAGCGTTCTCTGTCCCTTCACCCTCCGGCAAAGCTCCTCTATAGAGGACTATCTTTATAAGAGGACTCTATGAAAGAATAAGGGCTTAAACAGCGTGATGGAGATCAAGCTTCTGGGTTCAGCGTTCAAAGATAAAAGCCTTATAATCCCTCAATACGCCTATGAGAAGAGACAAAAAACTTATGTGAAAAAATAAGGAGGAGCCCCATGGAACTTTATTTTTTCATTCACATGTAACAAACATTTACATGTGACAAAAATTTTTTCACTTCTTCCAGAGTCGTTGAAAAATCTGTAGAAAGCAAATCATCCGCGATCGCTGCTAAAAAGATAAAGATAAGCATGATGGGGGTGGAGTAAAAATGGGAGGAAACACCTTAGCGATGATTTTTTGCCCTACAAGGTTGCTGTTCTTTATCCTTAAAGACTTGGTTCTTTTTTGGCTTTGCAACGGCTCATATCCCCCGGTATTTTCTCCCCCCCCCTCGCATTTTTTCTTTTGTATTTTCTTCCCCCCCAATATTTTCTTAAAGTGCTTTTTATAATTCCTGTCCCCCGCAACAGACAATTTCTTTTTCATTCAAATGATAAATTCATGAAAATAAGTAAAAAACGCGGTAGACCGAGAATAACCAGCAAACAAAGAGAGCCCAATGGCCGTATTTCACGTGCCAAAGACCCCAGCAAATTGGCATCTCAATCAGCGCTCCAAGTAGCCATTGAAATGCGTGCAAAACACTTTGGTTTAAGCCTTGAAGAAGCAAAAAATCCGCTTGTGGGGACTTATATTGGGCGTCTTTGTTTGCTGAGCTATAAAGGGGATTCATCAGGCATCAGTCAAGAGCAATATGACACGGCGCAACAATACTTGCAAATCAGAAACGACTATTTATGTGCCAAAGGTTTGCCAAACGGCTATTATGACGGCTTTAAGCATAGTGTTTCTGATGAGAAAGCAAAAAAGCAATGGGTTGAAAGAGCAACACAACGTTATGAAGCGATGCAAGAAGCGATAAAAGAAGCACAAAATCTGCATCGTCAACACAACTTTCATGCGGCATTACAATATCTTGTTAGTGAAGATCAACCATTGCCAACGCTTGTTGGCTCACTGCGCCTTATTCTTGATGCCCTTGATAAACATTTTGACTGTTCCAACCAAAAGAGCATTCGCTAAAAAACACCACTGTCGTCTCCCCCTCAAAGGTTAAAGCGTCTAAAACCCTACGCCTCGTTTGTAAAGCCTCCTCTTCGTCCAAGAAGCATTTGAGAACATGAGAGAGCTTCTTACATCGAATTTGCGGAGCTTAAAGCACAACAAACAAGCCTCAAAAGCGCCCCCACACCTTTAAAAAATTACAGCCGCACCCCAAGAAACAGACACTCTCAAAGGACAATATTTTACGGTAGAACAAGACAGTTCCCTCATACTCTTTTGTTGGAATAAGCCGCGTCCCTCCACTCCCAGCGAATACAACAGCCACCCCTGTCTCAATCGCTCACACACTCCTCTTCTCTCCAACACCAACCAATCAAAGGTTCCATTTCCTCCATAAACCACCAGCCGATAGAATTTCCCCTCCCAACATCACCATCAACAAGCTCTCCACCTCCCCCTTCCTTTCTTAAAAAATGTTCTTTGCCCCACCAAAAAGCTTCATCAAAAAAAATCTCTCCATAAAAATTCCCATGTAAGACAACATATTTTGTTAAGACACCCTATAAATGCGCTTTTTTCTTTCGCTTTTTTCCACGATAAAAAAGGACAAATCATGGTTTTTCTGTTGACAGAAGATGAAAAATCGTATTTAATGACAGGTGCGGTAGAGGGTTATTTGCGTCTTAATTTCATCATTAAATCACCATTCATCTTTGTGTTGTGAGAAATTGTGAGAGACTGTTGTAAAATCTGTTCTAAAACAGTGTGTTTTGTAACAATGTGTAAAGTTGTAACAATGTGTAAAGTTGTATGAGATTTTACTGTTTAAGAAGTTCAAAAGTTTGCTGCAAAAATTGATTGTTTGACGGTGTCTTTCGTCCTTTTTTAACTTCCAGCTTTTTTATGGTCTTTGTTTTGCCTCACCAAAAGCAGGAGAGAGAAAACTGACACCACACCCCTTCTCATAAAGCGCCCGCAACAAAACACCGCCTTCCCCCTATAAAACACCACCCATCCCCCCTTAAAGCACCGATGCAAGAGATCACAGCAACGCTGAGCAATAACACAAACAGCAAGCAGATGAACACAGCGATCTCTGTTGATGCACAGTACATTTTGAGCCGCCCCACACTGCAAAGCCTCACACCACAAAGGCTGAAGATCACTCCCGTTGCTTTATAAAAAAACGACGCCTTTCACGCCAAGGTGCACTTGAAATCCATAACCCTTTCCCCTTAAAATTTTTCTATAAAGCACCATAAACAAGCTTAAAAAATCCCCTGCGCCCTAAAAACACATCCACCTGTCAAAGAGGCAAACCCTTTCAAAGAACAGAGTTTTAGAACATAACAAACCAGTCCCCCTCTTCAGTCACCCCTCTGTTTTAAAAACCACTCCCCTCATACACCTTGCTCCTACTGTTGCCCCACTGTTGATGGTGTGCGACAACCTGAACACTTGAAATTCACAGAGCGCGCTTACCCTTTCATCCGATTTGCAAACCTTAAAAACCCGCCAGCAATAAACAAGCTTAAAAAATCCCCTACGCCCTAAAAACACATCCACCTGTCAAAGAGGCAAACCCTTTCAAAGAACAGAGTTTTAGAACATAACAAACCAGTCCCCCTCTTCAGTCACCCCTCTGTTTTAAAAACCACTCCCCTCATACACCTTGCTCCTACTGTTGCCCCACTGTTGATGGTGTGCGACAACCTGAACACTTGAAATTCACAGAGCGCGCTTACCCTTTCATCCGATTTGCAAACCTTAAAAACCCGCCAGCAATAAACAAGCTTAAAAAATCCCCTACGCCCTAAAAACACATCCACCTGTCAAAGAGGCAAACCCTTTCAAAGAACAGAGTTTTAGAACATAACAAACCAGTCCCCCTCTTCAGTCACCCCTCTGTTTTAAAAACCACTCCCCTCATACACCTTGCTCCTACTGTTGCCCCACTGTTGATGGTGTGCGACAACCTGAACACTTGAAATTCACAGAGCGCGCTTACCCTTTCATCCGATTTGCAAACCTTAAAAACCCGCCAGCAATAAACAAGCTTAAAAAAATCCCCTACGCCCTAAAAACACATCACAATCGATCCCAGAAACATACGCCCTCAAAGGAGAAGTATTTTAGGGCATAGCAGGATCATTTGATCACAGAAGATGAAGACGATCTTTTTAGGGCTTTTTTGGGAAAAAAATCCAAAAGAATATTAAAAAAAATAGGCAGTGTTAGCGAAACGGCTCTTGCGGATAATATCATTTTTTCACAGGGAGAACTGTTGGAAAAAGGCTATCCTCTCTTCATTGAAATTAAGCTATGGGATCAAAAAAACTTAAAATATAAAGATAATATTGTAAACACCCGCCAATTCCCTCCAATTTTTACAGATTTTACAGCTGTAAAAAACATGCGGATTTTTTGAAAATGAAGAAAGCTTCTGATTTTAAAAGCCTTCTTATAAAAAAAATCGCAAAGATGATTTTTTCCTTAATTTTCAAAAGACGAAGTTTTTTTTAAAAAACATCATTTTGTCAAAATATAAGAAAATAATATTGCCTCTCGCTCCTCAATAATATTGCCTCTCTCTCCTCAAGAGAAAGGTTAATAGTATGAAACCACAAGCTTCACAAGAGGTCTCCCCTCGTTCCTCACCAACACCAGAAGGGGCAAGCACACAAGAGGTTCCGAGCGCAGATGCATCCTTAGAAAATCTTGCGACCCATTTAGAACAGCTTAACATTGCAAAAATACACAATACGCCCTTCAATCGTGCAGAATTAAAAGATATCATTACAGGCTTAGAAGATGATCTCGCTGCAGGTCGTTGGATCAATGCTTATTACGCAGATACAGATCTTAAACTGATGCCGGCTCTCGTGGAACAAGCCAATCGCAAATATCCAGAAATGAATCTTAAATTGGCTCTTACAGCAGAAGAATTTGCCCATACGCTCAAAGAAACAATTGAGAGCGGCGTAAAATCTTCTTGATTTGTCGTCAATACGGGGAGCAGAATCCATTTTGCGGCGATGGATTATAAAATTGTTGATGACAAAATCTCTTTGATCATGTTTGAACCGACAACGTTCAATAATATCGCTGCTGGGAGACTAGGGATAAAAATCAATCAAGCCCTCCAAGATATACAATTGCCTCACTGTCATTTTGCCATGGCGGAAATGGATATTCAACGAAGCTCTTCTGAATGCGGGATGTTCAGTTTAAGCTTCGCCAAAAAGCTTTATCTTGAATCTGATCAATTAACAAGACTACACAAGAATAATGTTCAGGGCGTATTATGTGAACCAGGTACACCTTTACCAGCTGAAAAGTTAGATTCTTATCTTCCCGTCAGTTTATATAAACATGCGCAAGGGCGAAGACGCCTCGAACACTATCTCAAAACCAATCCAGAAGCAGCCCATGAAAAAGTCAACAAAAAAGGGGAAACTGTCACTGAGAGGTTTGAAAAAAACTTAAACGAAAAAGAGGGAAAAGCCGTCTCTATATCCCCCACAAAAAAAGGATTACGGAATACAAAGCTTTAATGATGTAATTTAAGTCTTTTTCCCTCTTTCCCCTTCATCAAGCACAAAGCGCTAGTTCTTTATAGCTAAGATTGCGATAAGCAAAGCGGCTTTTGCATTTGTAAGCAAGAAAGATGCACACGAAAAGCAACGGTCTTTGAAAGACAAACCGGTTATTATTCAGTCCATTTTCAAGCCTGTATTTTAAATATTTTGAAGAAATAAAAAGCACGCAAGAATTTTGAAAAGAACTCGTCCGCACTGTTTGATAAAAACAACTGAAAGATGATTTTTTCCGTAACCCTCAAGCGACAAAGGCTTTCTTTCAAAACATCATTTGGTCAAAATGTAAGAAAATAATATTGCCTATCGATCATCAATATAAAGGTTAATGGTATGAAACCACAAGATTCATCCCCCCCTCGTTCCTCACCAACACCAGAAGGGGCAAGTTCTAATGATCCTACGGAAAATCTTGCAACACCTTTAGAACACCCTAACAGCGCCAAAGGAAAAAATATCCCTTTCGATCGTAAAAAGTTAAAAGCTATTATTGCGGGCTTAGAAGATGACATCTTAACTGGCCGTTGGTTTACAGCTGATTATGCCAGTACAGATCTTCAACTGATGCCAGCCTTGGTAGAACAAGCAAATAGCAAGTATCCCGAAATGCATCTCCAACTGGTAACGTCATCTCACCACTTTGCCCTTGCACTAAAAGACACACTCGAAAACGGCATTCAATCTTCTAGATTTATCATTTACACAAAGGATAGAGGTATCCATTTTTCAGTCATTGATCACCAAACCATCGATGACAAAACGTCCGTGGTATTTTTTGAACCGACAACACTTAACAATATGAAACCAGCGGTGCTAGCATTAAGAACACAATTGGCCATTAAAGCGCATGAATTGTCCAACTGTTCTTTTGCTATAGCAGAAATGGATATTCAACGAAGCTCCTCTGAATGTGGAATGTTTAGTTTAGCGCTCGCCAAAAAGCTTTACCTTGAATCTCAAAAATTAGAAAGACTGCATAAGGATAATGTTCAAGGTGTATTATGCGAACCAGATACACCTCTATCTCCTGAAAAGTTAGATTCTTATCTTCCCGTCAGTTTATATAAACATGCGCAAGGGCGAAGACGCCTCGAACACTATCTCAAAACCAATCCAGAAGCAGCCCATGAAAAAGTCAACAAAAAAGGGGAAACTGTCACCGAGAGATTTGAAAAAAACTTAAAAGAAGAAGGGGGAAAAACTGTTTCTGTTTCACAACATAGAAAAAGAGCCACGGAATACAAAGCTTTGACAATGTAATTGTCATTGTAATTGTCATTGACGTTTTCCCCTCTTTCCTCTTCATCAAGCACAAAGCACTGCTTCTTTATAGCTAAGATTGCGATAAGCAAAGGGGCTTTTGCGTTCGTAAAACAAAAATAGCAAGCAACTTGTCTGTTAAGAGCAAAAGGCTGTTATCCTATCAAATGTTCTCTCAAAACCAACCCCTTTTAAAACTGTATCAAAATTCCAAAGCTCTTATTCGCCCAAAGCTCTTGTCCACCATGATCCTTATGTAGATAGACAGAATGCTGAACGAGTAAAATATTGAATGCTTTCGTCTTCAATCAAAGTCTATACCCACACTTATTTTTCTGAGCGTGTCACTTTATCTCAAGCGCCTTCATGCCATCGGATCAAACAACCGCAATGGAGTATACTTATCATACCTCAACCAACAGCCCCCCAACCAGACTCCCTCAAAAAACCAGCACACGGAGGAAATCTCAAAACCACCCCCCGACCATCAGCCAAAGGCAAAGCTCCCCACATTCCCCTTGGTATCCTCAAAGGGGAATACCATCACCAACCTTTTGATTTCATTCAAGTTTTACGTCTCTTCTATTCTTGAAGCGTGAAAAAAATCATTTTTAATCTGTCAACCAGCCTCACATGATTGTGAGGCTTTATTTTATGGAGAAGCAAATGAGAAAAATATCACCAAAAGGGCTTTCACTCATTAAACAATGGGAAGGATTACATTTAAAGGCTTATAAAGATGCCATTGGGGTATGGACAATCGGCTATGGTCATACCAGCACGGCTGGCAAACCGTTTGTTCACAAGGGCATGATCATCACAGAAAAACAAGCCGAAGAAATTCTTTCTCACGATTTAAGACAATTTGAGAATGCCGTTGAAAAAAATGTGACGGTTTCCTTAACAGATGAACAATTCGCCGCGCTCGTATCGTTTTGCTATAATGTAGGAATAGCAGCTTTTTGCAAGTCGACTCTACTCAAAAAACTTAATAAGGGCGAATATGAAGCTGTTCCTTCTGAATTACAAAAGTGGACCAAAGCAGGCGGGAAACGTCTTTATGGTCTTGTGCACCGTCGTGCAGCAGAAGCGGGATTATGGGCAAAAGGGGCTTATGTTTCTCCCAATTATCAAACGGTTGAAACAAAAAAAACCATGGGTTTTCTCAAAGCCGAAGCACTCACCCCCATTATTGGTTCTTTTTCTGGACTTGGAGGCTTATTAGCAGGCAATGGTCCCATCCAATGGGCTTTGGCAACCATCATGGTTTTAGCCGCCTGTGTTGGCATTTTCTTTGTAGCAAAACGTTTTCAGGAGCAGCGCTTATGATGGAATGGCTGAAAAAAAATTTTATGATCACAGGAGCGGTTCTAACCGCTTTTTTTATCGCTTTAGCAAAAGCTTTTAGGCTTGGAAAAAAGCTTGAACAGCAAAAGCAAACAGAAAGAATGCTAAAGTCATCAACAACACGGCTTGAGGTGGAAAATGAAATTAATCAAAAAAGTGATGCTGATGTGCGCACTGCTCTTATTCACTGGTTGCGCGATAAAAACAATCCATGAGCCTTCATCCTGCATGGGTTGGATGCCCATTTATTTAGAGAAAAAAGATCTCACGAACATCAGTTCAAATCTCGCCAGAGAAATTTTAAAGCATAACAAACAAGGGGAAGGTTTGTGTGGGTGGAAACATGGCTAGAAAAAAAACAGAGCTTACAGAAAAGGAAAAAGAAATTCTCCAAGAAATCATCATGACTTATAAAAGTATAAAAGTGATGTCACGCTATACGAAGTGGATTATATTCATCATTTTCCTCTTAGCACTTGATTTTTCACGGATCATGGATGCCTTGGCAAGTATTTTTACACAAAAATCGAATATTCAGCTCTAAAATGAACAATGAAACATGAGACGTGTTCAATCTTAAAAAAACATCCGTTATTTTGAAAACACGGGAAGATTTTATAGATGATTTTCACGTCTCATGAAAAGTTTACACGCTTCACAAACGCTATTCTGCCATGAATTTTCGGACATTATAGCGACATTAATTCTACCGGCATGAAAAATTCACCGGCATAAAAAGAGATTTTTTTAAAAAGCGCATGAGGAAGAAACTTAAGCTTTCTCAAGAAAATTATTCTTGGAAAACGAACATACCAACGGGAACCTTTTAAATTAACGTATTGATGGACAGAGAATTATTCGTACCATCGCGAAGCATTTTAAAACCATTCAAAAAGTTTTCTTTTCAATAACCGCATCCGTGAGCAACAGAAATCATATTATACTAAAGGATCTCCCCTTCCATCTTTTATGAAGCCTAAAGGTCATCCCAGTTTCATACACTTCATAGCAGCATTATACCACACCCCTCGCGTCCCCCCACACCACGGCACCAACCACATACGACACCCCCTTAGCTTACAGTTTCGCGTTTTTACGATTTTACTTATTCACAGAAATCCGTAGAGAGCCGATGAACATTTCAAGACTATTGATTTAATCCCCCTTCAAACAAAGGCAAACGTAAAATAAAAGAAACAACGCACCATACCCCCTACGCCCCTCTCAAAACTGTGAAGCAATGGCATGATCTAAAATAATGCCTCCCCTCATAACGAGAACAATACGCGTTTTTTCATTGCTGCATCTCATTGCCACCTAACCACCTTATGGTAAAAAGCAGACAGTACCGCATATACCCCTTACCTTATTTCTTCAGCGCCCCTCACACCTTCTTCAAATCTCACTCTTCCACACAACTTTCCAACCTCTACACTTCCGTTCACCCCTCTCTTCATCCAATCATCCGCAAACCCTCATGCTCTTGACAAAGCACACATCCTTTGCCTTTACAGTTTCACGTTTTTACAATTTTGCTTATTCATAGAATAACAGTAGAGAGCCGATGAACATTTCAAGACTATTGATTTAATCCCCCTTTCCCAACTTCCCCCACATCACGCACCACCCCCGCACCACGGCACCAACCCCACATCACGCAGCAACCCTCGTACCACGGCACCAACCCCACATCACGCAGCAACCCCCGCACCACGGCACCAACCCCACATCACGCAGCAACCCTCGTACCACGGCACCAACCCCACATCACGTAGCAACCCTCGTACCACGGCACCAACCCCCATCACGCAGCAACCCTCGTACCACGGCACCAGCCCCACATCACGCAGCAACCCTCGTACCACGGCACCAACCCCACATCACGTAGCAACCCTCGTACCACGGCACCAGCCCCACATCACGTAGCAACCCTCGTACCACGGCACCAGCCCCCATCACGCAGCAACCCTCGTACCACGGCACCAGCCCCATCGCGAAATGTGCTTGAAAACGCAATGTCTCTTTAAAAGAAATTCGTGAATATGGTCGATAAGGATAAATGATTAAGAGCCGTAGTATATTGTCTTTCTTACCTCATTTTACGCCTGTCATTGTTTGAAGGAGCTGAGGCAAATCAATAGGCTTTGAGAGCAGTGAAGACTGGAATGATGATTATCAGCCTCCTACTGTTTTCTGTAAATAATTAAAATCGTAAAAACGTATAACTGTAAAAAAACAGTAAGAATATCTGTTTTGTAAGAAAAATGACGGCTGTGGGAAAGAAGATCGGGGAAAAGGCACAAATGAAAGGAATGAAAGATGGCGTACTACTCATGGGGACATCAGAGCCGTGGTATATTGAGAGCCATAGAGGCTATAATATATTTCTTATCGTCATTTTATACCTATCATTGTTTGAAGGAGCTGAGGCAAATCAATAGGCTTTGAGAGCAGTGAAGACTGGAATGATGATTATCAGCCTCCTACTGTTTTCTGTAAATAATTAAAATCGTAAAAATGTAGGACTGTAAAAATAGTAAGAATATATGTTTTGTAAAAAGAATAACGGGTGTGGCAAAGAGGATCGGGAAAAAAGACACAGAATGAAAGGGATGAAAGATGGCATGCTGCTCATGGAGCCATTAGGACTGTGATATAGATATAATATTGGGGACCATAAGAAAGACCATGAGAGATAGGACGTGTAGAGTCTTCTTTTCCACGTGAAGGAAGCCACCCCCAAGAACGTGAAGAAGAAAAGAAATAAACAAAAAAACGGGTCAAAAAGACCCGTTTCTTTATTATTTCTAGGGAAAAGAGCTTAGAAATCCATTCCGCCCATTCCGCCCATTCCACCAGCTGGCATTGGAGGCATTGGAGCCTCTTTCTTTGGCATTTCAGCAACCATTGCTTCTGTTGTAATCAGAAGGCTTGCAATTGAAGCTGCATTCTGAAGCGCAGAACGAACCACCTTCACAGGATCAACAATTCCCAAAGCAATCAAATCACCAAATTCACCCGTTGCGGTGTTGTAACCAAATGTGTCAGTATTATTTTCCAACACCTTGCCAACGATGATAGCCGCTTCTTCACCGGCATTGGTTGCAATTTGACGCGCAGGTGCTTGAAGAGCACGACGAACAATATTGATCCCCGCTTCTTGGTCAGGATTACTTCCCTTAACGCTCAACGCACTTGCTGCACGTAACAATGCGGTACCACCACCAGCAACAATACCTTCTTCCACAGCGGCGCGTGTTGCATTCAAGGCATCATCTACACGGTCTTTCTTTTCTTTCACTTCAACTTCTGTTGCCCCACCCACACGGATAACAGCAACACCACCAGCGAGTTTAGCCAATCTTTCTTGCAATTTCTCACGGTCATAGTCAGAAGTTGTTTCTTCAATCTGCGCTTTAATCTGATTAACGCGTGCAGTAATTTCAGCCTTTTGTCCAGCACCATCAATAATGGTGGTGTTTTCTTTAGAAATATTCACTTTCTTAGCACGACCAAGCATATCCAAAGTGACATTTTCAAGCTTAATGCCCACATCTTCAGAAATCACCTGACCCGATGTCAAGATAGCGATATCTTCAAGCATTGCTTTACGGCGATCACCAAATCCAGGTGCTTTTACAGCAGCAATTTTCAAACCACCGCGCAACTTGTTCACCACGAGCGTTGCCAAAGCTTCGCCTTCCACATCTTCAGCGATAATGAGAAGAGGTTTACCAGACTGCACAACCGCTTCCAAAACTGGGAGTAAGGATTGCAAATTAGACAATTTCTTTTCGTGAATAAGAATGTAAGGATCATCAAGATCCGCCACCATTTTTTCAGCATTGGTAACAAAGTAAGGGGAAAGATAGCCACGATCAAACTGCATTCCTTCCACAACTTCCAATTCGGTTTCAGCGGTTTTAGCTTCTTCCACGGTAATGACGCCCTCATTGCCCACTTTTTCCATGGCATTTGCAATCATTTTACCAATTTCTTCAGCACCATTGGCAGAAATGGTCCCTACTTGTGCAATTTCTGCTGAAGTTTGGATTTTTTTGGCTTTTTTGAAAAGATTAGCCACCACTTCATCTACAGCGGCATCAATCCCGCGTTTAAGATCCATAGGATTCATGCCCGCAGCAACAGCCTTAACACCTTCTTGCACAATTGCTTGTCCCAACACCGTTGCCGTTGTTGTTCCATCCCCAGCAATATCGTTGGTTTTAGAAGCAACCTCGCGCAACATTTGCGCACCCATATTTTCGAACTTATCGTCCAGTTCGATTTCCTTTGCAACGGATACACCATCTTTTGTGATGCGTGGCGCACCAAATGATTTATCAATCACCACATTGCGCCCTTTAGGGCCGAGTGTCACCTTAACCGCATTAGCAAGGATATCGACACCGCGCAACAAACGCTCACGCGCTTCACGGCCAAATTTGACTTCTTTAGCAGCCATTTAATTTCTCCTTGGAGTTTTTTCAAAATAGTACACAATGAAAAATTGAGCGCTTTTGAATTAGCCCATAATTCCCATAATGTCAGATTCTTTCATGATTAAGAGGTCTTCCCCATTAATCTTGACTTCAGTTCCAGACCATTTTCCAAATAAAATACGGTCCCCTGTTTTGACTTCTAAAGGCACGCGCTTTCCGTTATTATCCAGAGCGCCATTGCCAACAGCAATCACTTCGCCTTCTTGTGGTTTTTCTTTTGCTGTATCAGGAATGATAATTCCACCAGCGGTTTTATTTTCAGATTCAACCCGACGAACAACGACACGGTCGTGAAGTGGGCGGAATTGTATATTAGCCATGTTTTAAATCCTTAAAACTGAACATAATTGCATTAATCTTAGAAAGTTCTTGCTAGCACTCTCGAAGAGTGAGTGCTAACACTCCCCAAGATATAAAATCGGCTTTTCTCAATGTCAAGGATAGCCATAAAATAATTTCTCTCTATAATTTCTCTATAAATAAAGCTTCCACGTCTTGCTTCTTCTTGCACTTTCGCGTTATCTAGCTTTTTTAAGAACCCGTGAACAAATAAAGGATCTTATCATGGTTGAAACACGTCAGGAAACGGATAGCTTTGGAACGATTTCGGTACGCCAAGATCGTTATTGGGGAGCACAAACTGAACGTTCTCTGCATAATTTTAATATTGGCAGTGAAAAGCAGCCTCTCACCATCATTTATGCCCTAAGCCTTGTGAAAAAAGCGGCTGCCCTTGTCAATATGGACAAAGGCAAACTTTCTCCCAAGATTGGCAAAGCGATTGTCACAGCGGCTGATGCTGTTCTCTCTGGCGCTTTCGATGAACATTTTCCCCTTTCTGTTTGGCAAACAGGCTCAGGGACCCAAAGCAATATGAATGTCAATGAAGTGATCGCCAACCATGCTAGCATGCTTTTGGGGGGCAAACTGGGCAGCAAAAAGCCTGTTCATCCCAATGACCATGTCAATATGAGTCAATCCTCCAACGATTCCTTTCCCACGGCGCTTCACATTGCCACCACGCTGCAAACACGCCAACATCTTTTTCCTATTCTTGAAGCGCTCATTACCACTTTCAAGAAAAAAGAAGAAGAATTTGCCGACATCATCAAGATTGGACGTACCCATACACAAGATGCCACACCCTTAACGCTTGCCCAAGAATTTTCAGGCTATCGGGTCGCGCTGGAAGCCAATCTTCATCGGATTGAAACAGCCCTTGCTGATGTTCAAATGCTTGCTCAGGGCGGAACAGCTGTGGGAACAGGGCTCAACGCCCCGAAAGGCTTTGACGTTGCCTTTGCTCAAAACATCAGCGCCCTCACAGGAATATCCTTTAAGACGGCACACAATAAATTTGAGGCGCTGGCTCATCATGGTGCTCTTGCGCATTTCCATGGCAGCTTAAATGCCTTAGCCGCTGATCTCTTTAAAATTGCCAATGACATCCGGTTTTTAGGTTCTGGTCCCCGTTCTGGTTTAGGCGAACTCAACTTGCCTGAAAATGAACCCGGCTCCTCTATTATGCCCGGCAAGGTTAACCCCACCCAATGCGAAGCCATGACCATGGTTGCAGCCCAAGTTTTTGGCAACCATACCACCGTTACCTTTGCCGCCAGTCAAGGGCATTTTGAACTCAACGTCTATAAACCTGTTATTGGCTATAACGTTTTACAATCGATTACCCTTCTTGGGGATTGCATGCGCTCCTTTGATATGCACTGCATTCAAGGATTACGCGCCAATCGCGTTCATATTCACGCCCTCATGGAGCGTTCACTGATGTTGGTCACAGCTCTTGCTCCAGAAATTGGCTATGAAAAAGCCGCTGAAATTGCCAAAGCAGCGCATAAAAATGATACAACTTTGCGCACTGAAGCCCTTAAAGCAGGTGTTTCTGGAGAAGATTATGATCGGCTGGTTGATCCCAAAAAGATGATAGCTCCCCAATAAGAATCTAATAAAGAAGGTGCGAAACATCTTCAACCTTATCCCTCGAAGCCATCGGGGTGTAGGCGCCATGATGATAGTTGCCCACAGTGTTTATTTTAGCTTTCATCTCCATTTTAGTTCTGGTCCAAAGGAACTCTTGCACCAGAAATTGGCTATGAAAAAGTAGCTAGAATTGCCAAAGCAGCGCATAAAAATGATACAACTTTGCGCACTGAAGCCCTTAAAGCAGGTGTTTTTAGGAGAAGATTATGATCGGCTGGTTGATCTTAAAAAAGATGATAGCTCCCCAATAAGAATCTAATAAAGAAGGTGCGAAACAT
Organism: Bartonella sp. B1098; assembly: GCF_944896145.1. Taxonomy (NCBI): domain Bacteria; kingdom Pseudomonadati; phylum Pseudomonadota; class Alphaproteobacteria; order Hyphomicrobiales; family Bartonellaceae; genus Bartonella; species Bartonella sp. B1098. The sequence continues at coordinate 22,490 of NZ_CALYLP010000008.1, forward strand.
CTTCAACCTTATCCCTCGAAGCCATCGGGGTGTAGGCGCCATGATGATAGTTGCCCACAGTGTTTATTTTAGCTTTCATCTCCATTTTAGTTCTGGTCCAAAGGAACTCTTGCACCAGAAATTGGCTATGAAAAAGTAGCTAGAATTGCCAAAGCAGCGCATAAAAATGATACAACTTTGCGCACTGAAGCCCTTAAAGCAGGTGTTTTTAGGAGAAGATTATGATCGGCTGGTTGATCTTAAAAAAGATGATAGCTCCCCAATAAGAATCTAATAAAGAAGGTGCGAAACATCTTCAACCTTATCCCTCGAAGCCATCGGGGTGTAGGCGCCATGATGATAGTTGCCCACAGTGTTTATTTTAGCTTT
>NZ_CALYLP010000009.1:0-1345 GCF_944896145.1 Bartonella sp. B1098
GAAACTGAATAAGCTTATAAGACCTTATAACTCATAAGGGGTATAGGATATAGCTATTATAATCTATACCTCTTTGTTAAGTTGATTAGATACAATCTTAAAAGAAGTGTTTATATGCGTTCTTCTAAAAAAAAGTTTTGCACTTTTAAACACCCTTATTTGGATTGTCTTTAAAAGATTATACCGTAATCTCAAACGATAGCTTTATTGTTTTTAAAAACGCTGTTTAAAAAGAGTTACATATATTCATTTGGCTTATAGGTTTTGACGATGCAAAAATTGTCAAAACCCCCTCGAAACCTATATCATTAGTTGAATTCATAGGTTGTATTGTTGATAGGGGTTGTTTTTTTAGATTTGTAAAATACTAACCACTTGAAATATAATGTTTTTATTTTTTACCATTTTTTTATCTAAAAGCAGCAACCGTCAAAACTCAAAACCCCTTCAAAACTCATAATTATAATGATCTTGATAGCATGTCTTATGATTATAAACTGTCTTTTAAAAGGCTTTAAAAGATCACATGCTTTCATAGGACATGTTTTAATCACTCACTAAAATAATCATTTTGTCAGTTCAATTTACTGACAGATAACTGACACATATATATTATGAGTTGAATTTATAGTTGTATTGTCGATATAGGTTGTATCATTAAAATATTAACATATTGAAATATATTGTTTTTAATTTTCTCTTATTTAAAAAAAATAATATAGGGTCTAGAGTTAACTGACAAAACTGACAACACTAACAAAAGTCTATTAAAAGGGATTTTGCTCATCTCTATAGTTATCAGTTTCTCTTTCAATGTTTTCATAAAAAGCAATAAATCGCAATTATTCTACTTATCAACTGGTTGTATAACATCATCTAAGGTATAGGTTTTCATGAAACTTCCCCTGCATGGTCCTTAATTCTTTTGCAAAGGAATTCATAAAAATTACTCGCGTAATACTGAGGATCACTAGATGGAAACTTAAGATAGAGCGGACATTCACCATCCTGAAACTGACTATAATCAAAGTACTGTTTGGGGTTCGTAAAACCATCTCTTCTATCGAGCAAATTTCGGTAAACAATATCACCAGCAGGAATACCAGAACAGATTTCATAAATACTGAATATTTCTTCACCTCCAATTTCTCCATCTCCATAATTTTTTAAAAAACTCTTGTAGGAAGAGGTAAATTGTAAATCCAGAGTGTTCTCAGCTGTTTTAATCCGTACATCATCAGGGGCATTATCTTGAGTACCAAAATTAATAACATAACTATGCATATCAACTAATTGTGCAACATCTGATAAAGTATAACTTTTCATAAATTTTTCTCCATAAAAC
>NZ_CALYLP010000010.1:0-965 GCF_944896145.1 Bartonella sp. B1098
GATATGGGGTATATTTCATTATTTATGAAAAATATCAATAATAAAATTCAGAAAATATGAAATTTAAATAAAGTGTAGGTTAATTATGGATAGACTAACGTTAGAAAAACTTTGGAATTGTGGAGATAAAAAAGTTAGAGCTGCTATTATTTTTTGTCTAAAGAACAAGAGTTCTGAAGAATCGTTAGAACAGCTTCCTGAACTTCTGGCTTTGCTTGATAATATAATTGAATAAACTGTTCAGATTCTTTGATCAGAAAAGGGGGGATTTCACCAAAAAAATCAATAATTTCTATTAATTCACTTGCTTTTATTGATCTTTTTGTAGCTGAATCACCCAACATACTAGTTAAGGTAGATGGCAACACTCCCAAATGCTTGGCTAGCATTTTCTTACTACCATGACCATTTTTAGCTAATTGCGTATTAAGCCATAACTTTAATTGATCTGATTCCATAAAATGCAAGCTCTTTCATATTAAATGAAAAATCAACAAAAAAAATATGAAATTTTATCTTGATAAAATTCAGAAAATATGAAATTTTATCGTTATGAAAAAAGAACCTGCGTATACCATAATAAAATATTTAGGGGGAGCTGTTAATGTTTCGCGCATTTTACAGAAATGTAAGGGTGCTGTTTATCGTCTCACTTATTCTAAGGAAAGAGGTGGCGCTAACGGATTATTCCCTTCGATTTATCAAGCACAATTATTAAATTACGCGCGTGAACATGGGATAGATTTACGTCCTGATGATTTTTTTTATCCCGAGCGCTTGCAGACATTAATGCAAGAGCAGCGCCCCCCAATTACGAAAATTTGCAAGAGCTGCTGTATTGAGAACACCGGCGATACTTTGCAGCCTTAAGGAGATCAGAATGATTTTAAATGAAATTTTATCAGAGATTTTATCAATAACAATTATTGCAATGTTACTTATCGACGTCGTGATGTTGGGTTTTG
>NZ_CALYLP010000011.1:0-835 GCF_944896145.1 Bartonella sp. B1098
ACACCGCGCAACAGTATCTACAGATAAGAAATAATTACCTTTGTGCAAAAGGCTTTCCAAGCGCGATTTATGATGAAATGCCGTCATCTTCTGATGAGGCAGCAAGGGACAAATGGGTAAAATTTGCGACAGAGCAGTTTTTAAATATGCAAGAGGCAATAAAAGAAGCGCAACATCTCTATAGACAATACAATATCTATGCTGCGCTACAGTACATTGTTATAGAAGATCAAGAATTACCGCATCTTATAAGCTCACTAAGGGTGGCTCTTAATGCGCTTCAGAAACATTTTGATCGTTAGGTTTACTGGCAATCAGATTCTAATCTTCTTCATATTTTTTATATTTTTCTTCTGAAAAATATATTGCAGATCTTAAATAGTTAATTGTATTTTTTGCCTCCTTAATTTCATCTTTTAGCTTTTCAATTTCAGCTTCTGAATCATAAATTTCATCTTTTAGCTTTTCAATTTCAGCTTCTGAATTATAAATTACATCTTTTAATCCCCCAATTTGATATTCTGAATCATTTTTTAACATTCTAAGTTCATTCTTTGCTTGTAAAAGACTATATTCATAATAAGCAAGAGCAATAATTGCTATTATAAAAGCAGTCCATAAATTGATGATATCGAAATACCAAACTAGTAATATTACTAAAAACATCTTTTCTCTTTGTGTTAGGGAAAATTGAAAATTTCACATCTCTATATTGATTCTATAATTGTATCAATACGTGTTATTTTTATGTTGACAAAGTGTAGCAAATCGTATTTAATGACATTACTGTACTTAGGTGTATTGTGTCTAATGAGGGTGATGTACAGTCAAAAAT